>JBEIGD010000015.1:0-83928 GCA_040382075.1 Opitutaceae bacterium | reverse complement strand
CTCGGACGCTGGATCGAGAAGAAGGTCTTTACGACCGCCGGCACGACGACGACGCTCACGCAGCACGTGAAGTACGTCTACGACGGCTGGACCCTGATCGCGGACGTGAACGGAGCGGCGCCGGACACGGTGCTGCGGACCTTCACGTGGGGGCTGGACGCCTCGGAAACCCTCGGCGGGGCGGGCGGCGTCGGCGGTCTCCTCCGGATGGAGGAAGGCGGGGTCGGGTACCACGCGGTGTACGACCCGAGTCACAACGTGACTGGGCTCGTCCGGGAAAGCGCCGGCCAGGCGACCCTCGTCGCGAGCTACGCGTACGGCCCCTTCGGCGAAAAGCTCGCGGCGGACACGGCGCTGGGCGGGTTTATCGACCGCAACCCGTTCCGGTATTCCACGAAGTACACCGACGCCGAGACCGGGCTCGTCTACTACGGCCACCGCTACTACGAGCCCCGGACGGGGCGCTTCCTCGGCCGCGATCCCCTCGGCGAAGCCGGCGGCTCCAACCTGTATGGATTTGTCGGGAATAATCCGGTCAAGACGTGGGACTATTTGGGGATGGTCACCCCAGAGCGGGCCCGGGAAATCCTCGCGATGGAGATAAATCATGGGATGCATCTATTCCTCGGTATTGGTGATTCGATTACACACAGCCACCCAGGGCGCTCGTTGGAAGAGGTGTCAGACCACGATGGATTTGATTTAGTGATGACGCGGACGCAATTGGAGGCGATTGCGAGTAGGACCGACGATGGAAATTACTATCCCGACGGCAGCCCGGTTAAATTTGGGGACTTTGGAGAGGTGACGGTTTTCGCCCCAAACAACACAGGAATCCTCCGGCAGCCTGGATACGCCACGTCCACGATCACCGGACGCACCCACATGGTCGGTACAAGTCCAAGCTTCCCGGGCGATCCGGTGTTCGCGGGGCAGGTCAAGGATGCGGCGCTGGGGTTCGTCATCGGCGACATTATGGATGGCATTACCATCCTGAATCCGAACTCAAGTGGTCGCGATAGGATGATTGCTGTGGGCAGTATCATCCTTGGATTGGGACCGCTGCCAAACGTGGGGCCCGGTTTGCGTGCGGGTCGAGCCGCCGAATTCCCCGGTGGTGTCTTGACTGAAACCCAACTGATTAATCAGGTGGAAAGCTATCTTGGTGCGGGTTACCGAGAGGTCTCACCCGGTCGGTTTAAATCAGCGGACGGAACCCGGCAGTTCCGCTACGGCTCGCATGAGACTCGAAACCCAAATAACCATCACGCTCACTTTGAGTCGCTAACCGGCGAAGATGTAACTGAAAACACGGTGGTCCAGATCATCTTGGATCCGGGCCCTTGAACTCATGAGCGACGAGAAAATACTAGGAGAAGTGAACTTGTCATCCTTCCTGCAAACGGGGGGCACAGTTCACAGGCAAGGTGGAATCGTTTTGCCGAAAGCAGCATCGCTGCGGCTGGTACAATTTGGAGGGGATTCATCCGTGTATCTCATCCATTATGATGCCGAGGGGAAAGAGATGACGGACACGTGCCACGAAACTATCGATGAAGCGGTTGGGCAGGCCGAATTTGAATACGGTGTTCGGAAAGAACATTGGGCTTTGTCGCGGTAGGTTGTTGGTCCGTTGCTCGCAACACGGCCACGATGAACACGCTAATATCGGCGGCCGTGACGCACAAGGCGGTGCAAGGTGACGTGCTCCCGCAAATCTGGACCGCCGTTGGGTTAGTTTTCTGGCAGGGGTGTCCGCCGCCCCAGAAAGCGGGGCGCTCGCCTCCGCCTCCTCCGCCTCCGCCGCCGCCCCCGGCTCGGGGTAACTAATGACGAGAAAGCAAGGGCCGGCGCGGTCGTTGGCGCGCCGACTTTCGCGCGTCTCGCGCGCTGGGAAGCACCTCACGCGCGTGTTTCCGCAATTCCAATCAACTTTCGGCGAAGGCCGGGCAGGCGGCCCTGGCTCGCGCGGTCGGCAGGCAAATGGCCCGGCAACGCCTCCAAAAAATCGGGCGAATCAGCGAGTTTCGCCATCGCTTTGGCTACAAAGTCACGCAGTGCGGGATCAGCGGCCACCACTTCCTCGGCAATTCTCTCTCGTCCGTCGACCACGGCAATCAGGTCCTCCAAGTCATGGCTGGCGTAGTAGTCGCCCGCCCCGCGATCAAGGAAGGCGACGTACTTTGTCGCGATGAAGCCGACCGGAGAAACGACGCGCAACGTGCCGCCGGGAACCGGGCACCGTATCGCCGACGCCAGCGCTTCGCGAAACCACACGGTGTTGAGGCCGAGAAAATCGCCGTCTGCTGGCATGATATCCACGATCAGAGTGCCCAGCACCCAACGACACCGCGGCGCACCCGGACGCGTGTCATGGTCGAATTTCAGCGCACGCAATCTCTCCTCGATGCCCGCGTAGCGCGCCTGAGAAACGACCCCGATCACCACGTCGACATCGTCGGTCGCTCGCACGGGCGACATCTCCGGATGATCGAGCAACAGGCCAACGACCGAGCCGCCGAGGAAAGCGTAGTCCAATCCGAGCGCGTCCAGACGCTCGGCGACCGCCTTCATCGCAGCGACAGGGGCTTCAGCCATTCTCAGCGCGCCGCGAGCTGGCCGCCGGCTCGTGACTCAGCCGGCGTTCGAGTTCCTGTTCGGCGAACTTCCGCTCACGCGCGCGTCCAAGCCGCAGTGTGTCGACCAAAGCCAAAAGGTCGTAGAGTTCAGGATCGTTTTTCGCGGCGAGTGGAACACTCCGGTAAAGCGGCTCGACCGTCACCCCTTGGCGGGTCCCGTCGGGATCGGGCCAGACCGGTATCACTGCTTCGTCGACCGACACTTTGCCGGCCATGGCCGGCGCCGCCCAGGCCGTCGGGACCCCGCGCGTGAGTTCGCCGAGTTGGGCAGGAAAGGCATAGGGCACGCCGGAACGGAGAAATTCCTGCAATGCCTTTCGCCGAGGCCGGCGGGTCTCTGGATCGACCAACCTCGCCTCGATGAGGCGCGAACACGCCCCATGCACTTCCGAAGCGCTCATCCCGAGACCGCTAGCCAGTACCGCAAAGGACTGCTCCGCGCCGGAGAGGCACAGCTTGAGCGCAACGACGACGTCTTGAGGTTTGGTCACCACGATATTCGCTATTCGCGAATAGCGAATAATCAATCCTGAAACGCGCCGCTCCCTCGGGTGCCGGGAGGTGGTAAACCGGCAACCTTCGCAGCGCTCTAAATCGCTTCTTGTAAGCTAACTTAGATTAATCCCCGTAGGCTGCCTGCTTGCAGGCGCCCCTCCCCCCCGGCTCGGGGCAACCCATTGCAAGAAAGCAATGGCACGCGCATGCGTTGGCGCGGGTGTTTGCTGGTCCCCTGCTGCGTTCAAACCGCGTTCGAGTCAGCAACGGTCTTTCCGGCGAGCGTAAATTCAGGGTTTTTGAGGAGCTCGTTAAGGAGTGACGTGGACCCCGAAGATCAGACCGCGCATTCGGGGGGCCCGGTCGATGCTGGTCCGGTTTCCCGGTGTTGAGGCTTCCGCCCTGCGAGGCGGTGTTGTCGGCGCCTACTCCGGCGCGTCGCCGATCGCGCCGAAGCCGCGGACGGAACCGTCCTCCTGCACCACGAAGGCGCCGATGCCGGGGTTCTCGGCGCAGAAGCGCGTGATCGCGGCGTCGTCGAAGATGAAGAACGCCGTGGAAAGCGCGTCGGAGTGCGCGGCATCGTCCGCGAGCGCCCAGACGCGGGAGCGGCGCGGCGCCGGGCGACCGTGGCGGACATCGATCAGGTGCTCGCCTTTCACCGCGATGCCCGAGCCACTGAGGGCCCGATGCTGCAGGGCGAGCTGCCGCGCGGCGGGATCGTCGCCGAGCCCGACCGGCCAGCCGAGCGTGTCGTCCGGCGCGGCCAGCGCGAGCACGCTGCTTCCGCCGCTCTGCAGGCAGGCTTGACCGATCGACCAGTCGCGCAGCACCCCCGCCATCGTGTCGAGCGCGTAGCCCTTGCCGATCGCGCCGAGGTCAAGGTGCAGCCGCGGCGTGAGGGAAGTGATCTCGTGCCGGTCCGGATCCAACGCGAACAATGCCCGGTCCGCGAACGCCTCGTCCGCTTCGACGGACGCGTAGGCGGGATCGAAGGCACGGTCCGTCGCGGCAGACACCTCCGCGGCGATCGTGAGGCAACGCAACGCATCCTCGCCGATCACGAGACTCTCTCCCTCCGCCAGACGGTTGGCCCGGCCGATGTCGCTCGTCTCGATGTAACGACTCAACTCCGCCTCCAGGCGATCCAGCTCCCGAAACGCCGCCGCCGCCGCCTGCCGGGCGTATTCACCGGAGGTACCGGCGATCCAAATCGCGAAGTCAGTCGCCATCGCTTCGTGATTAAACCGATGTGATTGAGGTACTAGCGACTCCATTGCATTCTAGATGCGAAAATCGTTGCCTAAGCGGTCAATTAATGTAATATGACTGCATTATGGGCGATGGCGACATGGCTTGGCTGGACCGGAGGAGGAGAGGGGGAGGCGTGCCGTTGGGGCGGGGAAGGCGGCTGGGGGCGCGGGCGTGGCTGGGGATGGCGGTGGGCAGTGTGGGCGGTTTTCTGGCGTGCGGCCATGCTCAAGTGAAGGTTCCGCAGGTGCCTTTGACGCATCTGTGGGTGGAGGCGGAGGGGCACCGGGATGCGGGCCGGTGGGTGGAGGCGGCGGGTTTGGCGGAGCGGGTGCTGCAGCGGGTGGACCAAGGGGAGCGCCTGCCGTCGGGCATGGTGATCGAGCAGGTGCGGGTGCTGGCGGCGGGTTGGGCGTTGCGGGCGGGAGTGCCGGCGGTGGCGGAGGCGCAGGCGCGACGGGTCGTGGAATCGTCGACGGCGGCGGCGTGGCGCGGTGAAGCGCGGGTGATTCTGGGTTTGGCGCTGCTGGGCCTGGAGCGGGCCGCGGAGGCGGAGCGGGTGCTGGAGCCGTTGGCGGAGGAGGCGCGTTTCCGCGACCGGGTGGGTCTGTTGCGGGCGTGGGCCGCGCGGGCCGCGGGGCGGTTGGAGCGGGCGGCGTCGCTGCTGGCGGAGCGCGTGCGGTTGGCCGGGGGCGACGAGGAGAAGGGGGAGGCGGCTTGGGCGTGGGCGGAGGTCGAATTGGAACGCGGCGAACCGGAGGCGGCGTGGACTGCGGTGAGGCACTTGCTCGACCGGTCCGGCGCCGGAGCGAATCCGGCGGCCGCGGGGCTGCTGGGGTTGCGCGTGATGGATCAGGCGGCGCGGTCCCAGAGGTGGGAGCTGGTCCTGGCGGTCGGGGCGGCCCTGCCGTCGCGCGCACAGTTGCTCGGGGCGCATGCAACCGCGGAGGCCGAGCTTCGGAGGCGTCGCGATCTCGCGGGCGTGGCTGAAGGCGCCGGGGCCGAGAGTGTGGCCCGCTGGCGGCGCGAGCAGCAGCACGCCCGGCTGGCGGCGGCGCGTGCGGCGCTTGAGGCGCGGGTGCACTTCGAGGCCGAACTCCTCGTGCGGCGCGCGCGGGCCTACCATGCGCGCGGGCAGGTCTGGGAATCCGCTCTGGTGTCCGGGCGCGTCCTCCTGCGCTGGCCCGAGTCCCCAGAGGCGGAGGAGGCAGCGGCGTGGCGCGTGCGCGCGTTGGCGGAGTCGCGACGTCCGGCGGCGGCGATCGCCGACGCGGAGTCCTTCGCCGCGCGGCACGCCCGCAGTTCCCTGCTCGCCCCGACCCTCGGGATCGCGGCGGGAGCGGCGGCCGCGCTGGGAGACGGTCCGCGTCAGGTGCGGCTCCTCGCCGCAGCGCTGGCGGCGGATCCGGTGGCCGACCTCCGCGACGCGCTGCGCCTGCGGCAGGCGCAGGCGTGGATTGGCGTGGGAGCGTTCGACGAGGCGTGGAAGGCGGCGGGTGGCCTGCGGGCGGACTCGCCGGACGGCCCGTGGCGCGAGGAAGCGCGTTACCTCGAGGCGATGGCCAGCCTGGCCGGAGGAGAGGCGCGGCGCGCGCTGGTGGAGCTGGCGGCGTATGCCGACGAGTATCCGGAGGGCCGCTTCCGCGCCGACGCGGCTTACCGCGGAGCTGCGGCGCGTTTCGGCGTGGGCGACCTTGCCGAGGCGGAGCGGGCGACGGCGGCGTGGCTGGAACGCTACCCGGCGGACCACCTCCAGCGCGGCGAGGTCCTGTCGCTCCGTGGCGACATCCTGACCGCCGCCGGCCAGCGCGAGGCGGCGGTGGAGGCGTATCGCGGGGCCCTGGAGCAACGCTTGGAAGCGGAGGGCCGCGCGCACGCGCTCGACGAACTCACGCGCCTTGAAGTCGCGCTCGGCGAAGGAGCGCGGGCGGTGAGCCGCTGGCGCGGGCTCGCGGCGGCGAATCCCGATGACCCGCTGACGCTCAGTGCGGCCTACTGGATCGGCCGGATCCTCTCGCAGGAGGGAGACGCCACGGCGGCGGCCGAGGCCATGGCTGAGCTCGTGCGCCCGCACCTTGCCGACCCCGCGCGGGAGCACGTGGAACGCGTGCTGGCTGAAATCGCGCGGACCGTCGGCCGTGCCAACCGCGAGCCCGTGGCCCCGGCGGAGACGTGGCTGCTCGAACCCGCGCAACGGACGCAGCCGACCGCCCGGGCGCGGGCCCGCTTCGTTGACGCCGATGTGCTGGCGCGGCGCGGGGACGTGGACGCCGCAGAAGCGCTGCTGGATCAACTTGAGGCCGAGTGTCCCCTCGACGCGCTGCCTCCGGCTCTTCTGGCGCGGCAGGGCGACCGCCGACGGCTGCGCGGCGAGCGCGACGGTGCCCGCCGCTGTTACGAGGCCCTGCTCGCGCGCGTGCCCGCCTCCCGGCTGCAGGACGTGGCATGCGTCGGCTTGGGGGAACTCGCCCTGACGAACGCTGACGGCACTGCGGCGCTGGCGTGGTTCGAGCGTGCCCTGCGAGCGGGGGCGCCGACCCGGCTGGCCGAGGCGTCGCTCGGGAGGGCGGCGGCGTGGCGGATGCTGGGGCGCCGCGACGAAGCCCGAGCCACTCTGGAGGAAGGCGTGGCGGATCGTGCGTGGAGCGGTGAGACGAAGGCGCGCGCCTGGGTTCTGTTGGGTGAACTCCACGCCGAAGGCACGGATGCGGCATCGTTGGCGCGGGCGCGGGCGTGCTTTGACCGCGTGAGAGTGGCTCACCGACGGGCGACCGGCTGGCACCTGCAGGCCGTCCTCGGCGGCGGGCAAGTCCTCGAGCGGCTGGGCGAACGGACGGCGGCGGCGGACATGTACCGGGAGTCTCTGGCAGACCCGCGCCTGGCCGCGTTGCCGGAGTCCGCGCAGCTGCGCACAAGGCTGGCGCGACTGGTGGACCGCGCCGGAGGTGAACGATGAACGCCGTCGCGGAGTCCCTCAGCAGGCGGCCTCGGTGCACCCGGATTCCCCGTCGCGCGGTGACTCTCGCCCGGGTGCTGGCGCTGGCCCTGGTGGCGTCCGCAGATGGCTGGGGTGTGCCGGCGAGGACGGCGGATGTGCGCTCATCCGAGGAGGAATTGCCCACCGCGGATGCGGCGCGGCCCCCGGACGCTCTCCCGCGTTGGGAGGGGGCTCGGATTCGTCTCACCGATGGGCGGGTGATCCCGTGGGACGCGGCGGTGATCCGAGGCGGGCGGTTGGTGGTGTCGCTGCCCGGTGCGGCGGCGGCGGAGTGGTCGGTCCCGCTGGAGCTGATCGCGGCGCTGGACGGGCCGGAACCGCCCGCTTTGGCGGAGGCGCGGGACGCGCTCGCACGTGGTCAAGCGCTGGCGGCGCTTACGGCGGCGGGAACGGTGGTGCGGCAGTTCGCGGCGTGGCGCACGCGGCCCGGTGCGTGGTGGCTGGCGGGCCGTACGATGGAGGTGCGGGCGCGCGCGCGCCTCGGACAGTGGGCTGACGTGGCGCGGGCTGCGGCTGAGCTGGAATTCCTGCCGCCGGGGAGCGAGCCGCGGCAGTGGGGCGCGATCGCGCGGGTGCGGCTCGCGCTCGCGGCGTCCGCGAGCGGTGACCGCGGCGCGGGAGACGCGCCGGAGCGCAACCAAGCACCCGAAGGTGTGCGCGGCGTTGGGGAGTCCGCGGCCGGAGCGATGCGCGATGGGGAAGAAATACTCCAAATAATGGATACAGCAGCGATACCGGAAGTTGCAGCCGAGGCGGCGCTGGCCGCCGGGGAGCGCGCGTTGCAGCGCCGTGACTGGACTGCGACGCTGGACGCGTTGCTGCGGATCCCCGTTTTCCATCCGGAACGGACCGACTGCCACGCCGCGGTACTGCTGCGCTGTGCGCGCGCGTATGCCGGGCTGGAGGACCGCGGGCGGGAGGAGCGGGCGCTCCTTGCGCTGGCGGATGGTTACCCCGACGCACCCGAGACGGCGACCGCGCGCCGGGAATTCGCGGAGCGCTTTCCATGAAGACGACGTGGTGCATGATGACCCTGGGCCGCGATCGCGGCTTGGGCTTACCCCGAGTGCGGCTGGGTTCCCGTGGGCTCGCGATGGTTTTTCCCGGCCCCGCATTCGCCGCGACGACCGGCGCGCCCGAGCCGCCGGCGGTCGGCCGCACCCTGCTGCAGGAACTGAATCTCCCGGCGATCTGGTTCCTCGTCGCCTGTTCCGTCCTGATCGTGTGGCTGGTGGTGGACCTGTACCTGCGCAGTGCGCGGCGGGAACTCCTGCCCGGCGCGGTGGTCGCGGCGGTGCGGGCGGCTTTCCGGCGCGGCGACTTTCAAGCGGGCTACGATGCCTGCGCGCAGCGGACCGGCCTCTTCGCGAACGCCGTGGCCGCGGCCCTGCGGCATGCGTCGGAGGGAAGGACGGCCAGCGAGGACGCCGCGGCGGTGGCCCTCGAGGCCGGACAGGCGCGGTTGCAGTCGCGGATCGCCTACCTGTCGGTGATCGGCGTGATTGCCCCGATGGTCGGACTCACCGGCACGGTGCTCGGGATGATTGATGCCTTTGCGGCGATGGGGCAGCCCGGGGCGGCGGATCCGGCCCGCCTTTCCGGGGCGATCGGGCACGTGCTCCACGCGACCGCGGGTGGGCTGATCGTCGCGATCCCCGCCTTCGTGCTGCACTACGTGCTCCGCAGCCGCGTCGCGCTGGCCGTGCGCGCGGTCGCTGAGGAGGTGCATGAACTCTTCCGCGGATTTCCTTATGCGAGCCGGGAGGGTGTCGACTTCCGCGGCGCGGAGCGGTGCGTCCCGGTGGGCGGTGATGGTCGAGCGGCGGGGCTGGCGGAATCGAACCCCTGAGGACGCACGATGGCTGGCGCAGTCGGCGAGGGGGACGACCCCGGATTCCAGATCGCACCGATGATCGACGTGCTGCTGGTGCTCCTGATTTTCTTCATGAGCATCGCGTCGACGGCGCTGACTCGCTATGATCCCGCGATCGAGTTGCCCGTCGCGCCGGCAGCGGCGCCGCGCGAGGAAGAACGTGCGCGCTGTGTGGTGAACGTGGCGTGGGACCCGGCGCGTGCGCGTGCGAGTGTCCGCTTCGAGGAACAGGAGATCGCGCTGCCGCAGCTCACGGCGGTGCTCGCGGAGCGGCGGCGCCGCGGCGTGGATGCGCGTCTGCTCCTGCGGGGTGACGGTGCGGTGCCGGTGCGCCACATCCAGGCGGTCGTGGCCGCGGCCGCCGCGGCGGGCATTGCGGAAATCACGTTTGCGGCCCTCCGTTCATGATGCGGCGCCGACGCCATCGACGGGCGCGGTCCGGCGCCCCCGGCGACGGGGATCCGGGATTCCAGATCGCGCCGATGATCGACGTGGTCTTCGTCGTGCTGGTGTTCTTCATGGCGCTTGCGGCGCAGATCCGGGTCGAGCGGGACCTGTCCCTCCGGTTGCCGGGACTCGCGCAGCCGGGCGGGAAGGCACTGCCGGACGAGGAACACGTCGTGAGTGTCGGCTCGGCGGGCGAGATCCGCTTCAACGACGAACGGTGCGATGGCCCGGAGTCCCCGGACCTGCCCGGCCTCCGGGCGTTGCTGGCGCGACTGCGCGGCGTGTTGGCTCCGCTCGATCCCGCGCCCGGTCCCGACGGCGGCGCGGGGCTGGCAGTGGTGATCGCGAGTGATCCGGAGTCGCGCTATGAACGCACGATTGCCGTGCTGGATGCGCTGGCGGCGGCGGGAATCCAGCGCGTTTCGCTGGCGGGGGAGGAGGGACCGGAATGAACCCCGCGTCGACGGCATCCCTGCGCCAGCGGGTCCGTTGGCGGGTTGGCCTTCCCGTGCTCGTCAGCGTGGCGGTGCATGCGCTGGTGCTGGGGCTGGCGGGCTTGTACGTGGTCCGCGAAGTCACCGCGGCCCGCCGTCCGGCGTTTGCGGCGGCGGCGGCGCCTCCGGCCCGACCGGTGGAGCACCGCGTGCAGATCGCGCGGCGCGCGTCCGGTGCGGCGGCGGCGGCTTCGAATCCCAGCCTTGCGCGGATCACCTCGGCGGCCTCGGTGGCGGCGTTCGCGCTGCCCGAACCGGCGGCGCCCGCAGGGCTGGCGGGGAGCCTGCTGGGATCCGGAATGAACGGCGCGGCGCTCGGAATCGGGGCGGGCGCCGGGCTGGCGACGGCCCTCGGCACCTCGGGCACGGGCGGCCGGGGACTGATGTCGCTGACGTTTCTGGGCCTGACGGCTCCGCGGGTGAGCCGCGTGGTGTTCGTGGTCGACGTCAGCCGCGACCTCATGGACATCCGCAAAGGTGGCTTTGAGGCTTTCGCGGTGATTCGGGGCGAGATTGCCCGGCTCGTGACGCAGTTGCCGCCCACCGCGCGCTTCGGCGTGGTGCTGTTCGGGGGCGCGGCGGGCGACGTCAATCGCTTCGCGGCCGAGCTCACCCCGGCGACGGCGGCGCGGAAGGAGGCGCTGGTCGCGTGGATCCGGACCCTCAACGCCCGTCCCGACCAACTGGGGACGCGATCGGCCGGGGCCTACCTCGGGTGGCGCGAGCGTGAGTTGCCCGGCGCGGGCCTGGACCCGACGCTGCTGCCTCCGCCCTGGCTGCGGGCCCTGCGGGCGGCGTTGGAGCTTGAGCCCGACACCCTCTTTCTCGTCACGGGCAGCGCGGCGACGGCGTTGCGGCCGCGCAGCGACGAGCGGCGGGAGACCCTGGAGCGGCGCAACGACCTGGAGAAGGAGCGGCTGCGGCGCCGCGGCATCGACCCGGAGACCGTCGGTGAACGGCGGCGGGCAGCCTTGGCGAAGGCGCGGCGCGAGTTGGAGGACATCAACCGCCAGCGCATCGCGCAGGGGAAGCCGCCCTTCATCGTCAGCGACACCAAGCGCGTCTTCCAGCCGGACTTTCAGGAGGAACTCCGGCGGGCGGGTTTCACGCTCGTGCTGGATACGGCCGGGTGGACCGACGCGCGGGGTGACCCGATCTGGGAACTGGGCGTGAGCCCGCACGAGAAAGTACCCTTCGCCGACGTACTCACGCACGTCGCGCGGCTGCAAGCGGCGCTGCTCCGCGAGCGGGCGGCCGTGCATACGCTCCTCTTCGTCGGCCCGAACGAGCAACCCCGCGAGCCGGTGGAGCACCTCACGGCGCTGGCTCGGCGCAACGGAGGGCAATTCGCGCTGCTCACGGCCCGCTCGCTGGCCGCCCTGCCGCCGGCGGGACCGTGACCCGGACCGCAGCCGCGCGGACGGCGGGAGCGCGCCCGGGCTTGCGACGGGCGCAGGTGGCGCCACAGTCGGGCGCATGGGCGTCAAAAAACTTCTCCACACGCGGATGCGCGTGAACGACATCGAACGCAGCGTGCGTTTCTACGAGCAGATCATCGGCCTGAAGGTCTCGCGTCGGCACACCTCCCCGCGCGGCGCGCAGCTGATCTTCCTCCAGACCCCGAACAGCGAGGAGGAAATCGAACTCTGCCAGATGCCCGCGGGCGCTCCCGCGGTGGTGGTGCAGCCCGATCTCATGCACCTCGCCTTCGAAGTCGACGACCTCGAGGCGTTCGCGCGTGAGTCGGCTGGCAAGGGGCATCCCTTCAGCGATGGCCCGACGAAGACGAGCAGCGGCTCGATGATCGGCTTCATTGACGCCCCGGAGGGCTACGAGGTGGAACTGATCCAGCGCGCGCGCTGAGCCGCTGGACGTGCGCAGCCCCGTCCGCGCGGAGTCGGAGCGGTGGCGGTTGAGCGCACGGCGGCGGTGCGGTCGTGGCGGTGCCGCCGCGGGTGGAGCCGTGCTCAGCGGCCGGCGGCGCGGCGTTCCCAGGCGAAGAGGAACTGCTGCGCAAAGCCGGCGGCCGCACCGAAGTGGACGCGGCCGAAGCGGGCGAGCGCGGGCAGCTTCCAGTCCCGCAAATCGTAGCGCTCGGCGAGCGTGCGCGCGATCCAGACATCGACGGGAAAGGCCTCGAGTTTTCCGGCGCCGAAGAGCAGGACGCAGTCGGCGACCTTCTCGCCGACTCCCGGCAGTGCGCAGAGCCGCTCGTGCGCCTCGGCGTAGGGTGCGGCCTCCGTGGCCTCGAGCCAGCCCGGCTCCGCGGCAAGGTGCCGGGCGGTGGCGTGGACATAGCGGGCGCGGAAGCCCAGTTGGCAGCGCCGCAGGTCGGCCTCGGAGAGCATCGCCAGCTCCGCCCACGTCGGCAGGCGGTGCACGCCCGGCGCGATCAAGGCACCATGCCGCTCCGCCACGAGGGCGAGCATCTGCTTGATCTGCACGATCTGCTTCGTCGCGCTGCAGAGGAACCCCAGCAGCGTCTCGCCGAACGGCTGGCGGAGCAGGCGCAGCCCGGGGAAGGTCGTTACGGTCTGCGCGAGGTGTGCATCGCTGCGCCACGGCAGGGCATCCGTGATCGCGGCCCACGGCGTCTCCAGCGCGAAGTAACGCGTCACCCGCCCCGCCGCCTCGGCCGGAGGCAGGTTCAGGGAGCGCCACTGCAGCGGGCCCGCGGGCGACCGCTCGATTTCGAGGACGATGTCCGACCACACGCCCGTCCAGCGCGTCGGTTGCCCGGGTGCCGGCGATCCCCGCCAGCGGAACGCCTGACCCCCATCGAGGATTTCCGCGAGGGTCCGGTCGTCCGGCGCAAAGTGATCCGGAAAGGCCGTCCAGCCCGGCGGCGGTGTCGTCTTCTCCACCGCGTTCATCCGCCGCTCGGCAGGGCGCGTCCGTTGACCTCGCGCAGGACCGTCGCGGCGGGCTCGAGTTCGTCGGGGATGCGCTCGAGGTCGCCCGCCAACTCCGCTGTCTCGCGGGCGCCCGGGAGGAGGCGTCCGTTGAACGAACCCACGGCGCTGTTGTAGCCCTTGCTGGCGGTCTCGAGGCCCTTGCCGACCTTTTCGAGATGCTCGGCGAAGACGCTGATGCGGCCGAGGAGTTCCTTCGCGCTCTCGCCGATCTTGCGGGCGTTCTCGTTGAGCTTGGCCTGCTGCCACTGGAGCGCGCAGGTGCGGAGCAGCGCCAGCAGCGTTGAGGCGGTCGTGATGACCACCCGCTGGTCGAGGGCCTCCTGGTAGAGCGTGCCGTCCTCCTCGAGGGCGGCGATCAGGCCGCTCTCGAGCGGCACGAAGAGCACGGTGATCTCGACGCCCTCCCCGAGGGCCTTGGCGTATTCGCGGGAGGCGAGGGCGCGCACGTGGTTGCGCAGGGCCTGCGCGTGGGCGGTGCGCCGCACCGCGCGGTCGGCATCCGAGAGCGCCGGGTCGAGCGAGTCGAGGTACGCGCTCAACGGCACCTTGGCGTCGATCGGCACGAAGCGCCCGCCCGGCAGCCGCACCGTCATGTCGGGGCGCAGCCGCCCGCCTTCGTCGCCCTGCACGCTGGACTGCTCGCTGAAATCGACGTTGTCGACGAGGCCGGCCATCTCGGCGATGTTGCGGAGCGAGATTTCGCCCCAGCGGCCGCGCTGGCGGTTGTCGCGCAGGGCGCTCGAGAGCGTCTGGGCGGCGGCGGAGGCCTTCTGCTGCAGGTCGGAGATCTGCTTCAGCTGCTCGCCGAGCGTCTTCACGTCGCCTTCGCGCTTTTCGCCGAGTTCCTTCACGAGCCGCTCGCTCTTCTCGAGCTGCTCCTTGAACGGGGCGAGGGTCGCGTCGATCGCCTTCTGCCGCGCCTCGAGATCCTGCTGCGAGAGCTTGTGCTGATTCTCGAAGTGCTCCTTGGCCTGCTGGAACAGCGCCTGCGCGCTCTGCTTGAGCAGGTCGCCGCCGGTGGCCTTGAAGGTGTCGGTGAGCGCGGTCTTTGACTGCTCGATCGCCGCCTTGAGGTCGGTGATCGATTTTTCGCGCTCGGTGAGGACCTTTTCCATCGCCTGTTCCCGCTCCGTGCCCCGCGTCGTCGCCTCGCGCAGCTGCTGCTGCACGGCGGAGAGTTCGCGGGAGGTCTGCTCACCGCGCGCCCGCTCGTCGGCGACCTGCTTGCCAAGCTCCGTGACCTGCGCCACAGCCGAGTCGCGGGCCGTCTGGGCCGCGACCGTGCTCTGCTCGGCGGTGCGCAGATCCGCGCGGAGGGAACCGGCTTCCGAGCGGAGCCTTTCCAGTTCCTGTTGGCCGAGCTGCGCCGCGGCGAGCGCCTGGGCGGTGGCGCTGGCCCGGAGCATGAAGAAAACGGTTGCGATCGCCGCCCCCAGCGCACCGCTGATCACGACCCCTGCGAGCAAGGAAAGGCTATCCATGTTGAAATTTCTAGTTCACCGGGCCGCGTGGAACGAGTGAAAACCGGCGTCCCGCCCGCATGGGCGCCGGGCGCCGCCGGCGGAGTCGCGGGCGCCAGTGGGCGCGGCCGGCTCAGGGGGCGGTCCAGAGTGCGCTCTGGCTTTGCACCAGAACCGGTCCGGCGTCCCGGGCCCGCACGCTCAGGCGCCAGGCGACGGGGCGACTGTCCGCTCCGGGCCAGTCGGAGCCAGTGACCCCGAGGTGCAGGACCGGTTCGCCGGAAGGGAGGTCGAGGGCAAACCGGTGCGTGACCACGTTCGGGCTAGCCGGGAGGACCAACTCCAGGCGCACCTCGGCGCCCGGCCGCGCCTCGGCGAGCCGCAGGCGGGTCAGGAAGTAGAACCCCTCGCGGGAGTTGGGCTGGGTGCGGCGGAGGATCCGCCCGCTGCGGCGTTCGCCCCCGCCGAACAATTCACCGACGGTCGTGAACGAGTCCGCCGTGCGGTAGCCGGGCCAGATGCGGACGATGCCGGCCGCCTCGGTCGCGGCCGCAGCGCCGGCCGGAATGGGAGCCAGCGCGAGCAGCAGACCGACGAGTCCCGGCAGGACGGGGCGCAGGAAGCGGCGGAGCCGGGTGCGCGGAGCGTGGAGGGTGGCGGGGGCGGCGGGACGTGACATCGGGAAAAGGCGGACCGGGGTGCTCAACGGGTGGCGGAGTCGGGGGATCGGAGTCCGATCGTGTGGTAACGATGGAAGCCGAGGAGCGCGGGCGTCCAGCCCTCGACGGCGGGATGGATCAGGAACGTCCGCGTGCCGTGGTAGAGCGGGACGATTGGAGCCTCGTCCAGAAGGATCGTCTCGGCCTCCCGGTAGAGCGCATTGCGGCGCGCTGCGTCGGCCTCCGCGGCGGCGGCGCGCACGAGACGATCGTAGGCGGGGTTCGCCCAGCCGGTGGCGTTGTTGCCGCTGTTCGCGAGGAAGACTTCGAGGAACGTGCTGGGGTCGACGTAGTCGCCGATCCAGCGGGCGGCGGAAATCGCGTAGTTGCGCTGACGTTCGTCATCGAGCCACACCCGCTGTTCCTTCAGGGCGAGGGTGACCTCGAGGCCCAGTTCGCGCCGCCACATCTGCTGGATCGCCTCGAGGAGGCGCTGGTTGAGCTCATTGGTGAAGCTCATGATCTCCAGCCGGGGAAACCCCTTGCCGCCGGGAAATCCGGCCTCCGCGAGCAGACGGCGCGCCTCGTCGAAGGAGTCCGGGATCCCCGGTCCGGCCGTGTACCCCGCGGTGTCCGGCGGCGTGAGCGTGTGGGCGGGAGTCTGGCCGGCGAGGGCCACGCGGGTGACGAGCGCCGTGCGGTCCAGTGCGTGGGCCAGGGCGCGGCGGACCCGCGTATCGCCGAGGGGTGGCCGGCCGAGATTGAGTCGGAGGAAGGCGGTTTCGAGGAATGGATCGGAGCGCAGCAGCGCCGCGTCCGGGCCCTGTCGATACGCCGCGAGCTTCGACAGCGGGACCTCGCTGGTCAGGTGGATCTGGCCGGCGCGGAACGCCGCCTCCTGCGCGGTTGCGCTCTCGTACGGATAAAAGACCACCGAGGCGAGGCGTGGCGTGAGGTCCGCGCGGGCGTGCGGATTTCGCACCGTGACGATCCGCTGGTTCGGCGTCCACTCGGTGAGACGGAACGGACCGTTACCCACCAAGTGCTGTGGCAGCGTCCAGCGGTTCGAGCGGTCATCGGCGCCGCCGAGGCGGGTGATGACGTGCCGGGGCACCGGGAACGCGGTGGGCAGGGCGAGGATCGCGGGCAGGGCGGGGGTCGGCTGGGCGAGCCGCAGGACCAGCGTCCGCGGGTCGCGGGCCTCGATGCCGAGCGTCGCCGGATCGCGAGTGCGGCCGGCATTGAAATCCTCGGCGCCCGCGATCGGGAACAGGATGTACGCGTACTCGGATCCCAGCTGCGGGGAAAGGACCCGGCGGAGCGAGAAGGCGAAGTCATCCGCCGTGAGCGGTGCGCCGTCGGACCAGCGCAAGTCCGGCCGCAGATGGAACGTCCAGGTCAGGCCGTCCGCCGACGATTCCCAGCGTTCCGCCGCGGCGCCGATCGGCTGGGACGTCGCCTCGTCGATGGCTGTCAGGCCCTCGAACAACGCGAGCACGACGGTCATGTCGTTGAACGCGACGAGCACCTGCGGATCGAGGTCCCGGGGCTCGGCGCTGATTGCGAGGAGGAGCGAGCCGGTGCGGCGTCCCTCTTCGACGCGCGTCTCGCGGCGTCCGCAGCCGGAGATGCCGAGTAAGACGGCGAGGCCGAGCAGAGTGGCCGTGATCAGACCTCCGGCGCGGGTGGACGTGGAGTGACGGACGACCGAGCGGGCGGGTGCGGCCGAGCGGGCGGGACGGAGTCCGGGCATGGGCGGAAGGATAGTGGCGTCCGCGGCGGGCGCCACTTCGGATTTGCGGCGCGGGCGCCCTTGGTCCCAAGTGTGCCGCCATGGCATGGTACTATGCGATGGGCGGGCAGCGACGCGGGCCGGTGAGCGACGAGGAATTCGGCGACCTCGTGCGCCGCGGCGTGATCGCGCCGGACTCGCTCGTCTGGACGGCGGGGATGGCGGACTGGCGGCGTTTGTCGGAGGTCGCGCCAGAGCTGCCGCCGCCGATGCCCGCGCGGACCGACGCTCTGGGTGGTGCGGCGGGTCCGGCTTTGACCGGGACGGCGGCGACCTTTGGGCGGGCGGTGGCGGAGGCCGGTACGGCTCCCCGCTATGCGGGCTTCTGGCTGCGGGTGGCCGCGCGGCTCATCGACGGCGTGCTGCTCTGGGTCGCTGGTCAGGTGGTGGGTGGAGTGCTGGTGGCGTTGTTGATTCCGGATGCGCTGGGGGCGTTCTCGATCGAGCCCGGGGCCGAGCCGAGCGGCGAGCAACTCGCGACCCTCTTGGCGGTGTTCGGCATCGTGTTTTTCTCGAGTCTCGTGACGGGACTCGTTTACGACCTGATCTTCCTCAAAGGGTGGTCGGCCACGCCGGGCAAGCTGGCGATGGGATTGCGGATCCGGACGGCGGACGGCGAGCCGCTCACGATTGGACGAATCATCGGACGGCACTTTGCGGTTTCGCTGAGCGGCCTCCTCATGGGCATCGGTTACCTCATGGTCGCCTTTGACCCGGAGAAGCGCGGATTGCACGACCACTTCTGTGCGACGCGCGTGGTTCGCACCCGCTGAGCGACGACGCGACGGAGTGCTGGCGTGGCGCTGCGACGGCGCCGCGGCGCGGTGCGGGTTGAGCGAGGTGCGGGAGAGGTGGCTGGCGGTGCGGGAGACCGAGGTGACGGAGCGAGGTGGGGCCGAGCGGCCGTGCCGCCGGTACGGCACGGTGGCGGTGCGTGGCGTCACGTGACTGCGCACTTGCCCTTGCCGGTCCGTCGCGGAAGCATTCTCGCATGACGCCCGCGTGCTGGACGGCCCCGAAGACCTGGTTGACCGCGATGGCGCTGGGATGCCTTGCGCCGGTGGGGGTGGTGGCCGCTCCGCAGCCGGCGAATCTGGATGAGGCGAAGGTGCCGGCGTACGTGCTGCCTGATCCCTTGGTGGACTCCGCCGGCCGCCGCGTCGCGGATGCCGCGGGCTGGCGGGCGCGCCGTGCGGAACTGCTCGAGTTGGCCACGCGGGAAATGTACGGCCGGACCCCGCTGGGTCGTCCGGAGGGAATGCACTTTGTCGTGACCGCTGAGGATCCGCGGGCCCTGGGGGGGCGGGCGACGCGTCGCGAAGTGACGGTGCAGTTCGGCCGGGCGGCCGATGCGCCCCGCATGCGCCTCCTCGTCTATCTTCCGAATCACGTCGCTGGACCCCGCCCGGCGTTCGTCGGCCTCAACTTCACCGGCAACCACACCACGACCGACGACCCGGCGGTCGCGGTGGCGGAGGACGCGGTTTATCCGGAGACCGCGCGAGCGCGGCCGCGCGGCAAGACCCTGGAGCTGAAGGCTCGGGGCTCGGAGAGTGAGCGCTGGCAGGTGGCGCGGGTGATTGACCGCGGCTATGCGACGGCGACGGCGTGGTACTACGACCTGTGTCCCGACCGCGTGGAAGGCATGGAGCAGAACGTGGCGGCCCTCGCCGCGGCCGGCGCGACGGAAGGGCGCGCCCCGGATGCCTGGGGTGCGGTGGCGGTGTGGGCGTGGGGGCTTTCCCGTGCGCTGGATTACCTCGAGACCGAGCCTCGCGTGGATGCGCGCCGCGTGCTCGTGCACGGCCATTCCCGGCTCGGCAAGGCAGCGTTGTGGGCGGCCGCGACCGACGAGCGCTTCGCCGGACTCATTTCAAACAACAGCGGCTGCGGCGGAGCGGCGCTGAGCAAGCGCGTCCTCGGGGAGACCGTGGGCCTGATCAACCACCGCTTTCCGCATTGGTTTTCCCGGAGCTTCCGGCGCTACGACGATCGCGAGGTGGATCTGCCCTTTGACCAGCACCAAGTCCTTGCGCTGGTGGCGCCGCGGCCCGTCTACGTTGCGAGCGCCGCCGAGGACCTCTGGGCGGATCCAAAAGGTGAATACCTTGCCCTCGCCGCGGCGGGCCCGGTCTACGCTTTGCTCGGGCAGCCCAGCCTGGGTGCAGCGCCGATGCCTCCGGTCGACCAGCCCATCGCGACGACGGCGATGGGGTACCACGTCCGCACCGGGAAGCACGACATCACGGCGTACGACTGGGACCGCTTTCTTGACTTCGCCGACCGCGCACTCGCTCGCTGAGCGCGGGCAGGGTCACGGGTGGCCGAGGAAGACGGCGGCGAGCAGCGCGCCGAGCGCGAGCACGGCGGTGATCCACCAACGCCAACGCAGGCCGGACGGACTGGCGGAGCGTTTCCGGATCGCCGAGTGGCGGTCGGAGTCGTCGTCGGGCAGATCCACCCCATCGAGGTAGGCGGCCTCCTCGTCCCAGCCACTGCGTTCGTCGGCGCCGCATTCCGGGCAGGCGCGGGCGCGCGGCGGAACCGCCCTGCCGCAGACGGGGCACTCGGCGGGCGGGTGGCGTGGCATGGGTGGGTGGGCGCCTAGACGAGCGACCACGGACTGCGGGCGGCGCGGCCGCGGAGACGATTGGCGACCGGATCGTCGGGGAACGATTCGGTCACCGGGTCCCAGCGCAACTTCCGCCCGAGCGTCATGGCGATCTGGCCGAGATTGCAGACCGTGGTCGTCCGGTGGCCGATTTCGACATCGGCGATGGGCCGGGCGCGGGAGCGGATGCAATCGAGGAAGTTCTCGTGGTGATTGTCGCTGCGGGCGAGCGTGACGCTCTTGCCCGGCCGCTGCATCTCGCGGAGCAAGTCGGGGGACGAGGCGGACATCGCGTTGCGGGCGATGTCGATCCAGCCCCGCTCGCCGATGAAGCGGACCGTGCCGCCGCCTTCCTGACGCGTACGGCAGCTCATCGGAATGCCGTTGGCGTAGTGGCAGGTGAAGTCCACGTGCGTGGCGCACGTGAAGAGCCCGCTCGTCGGGAAGTGGCCGTGGCCCTCGACGGCGATCGGACCGCTGTCATCGGCGTTGAGTGCCCACTGGCCGATGTCGAGATAGTGAGCGCCCCAGTTGGCCACCTGGCCGTTGGCGCAGTCGGCGATGAAGCGGAAGTTGTAGTGGCAGCCGGCGGAGTGGTACGGGCGCCACGGAGTGGGGCCGAGCCAGAGGTCCCAGTCGAGGGTGGCGGGGACGGGCTCGGGCGTCCAGGAGGACCCGATGAAACGATTGTTGGGCGGAATGGCGACCTCGATGCGCTCCAGCTTGCCGAGACCGCCGCTGCGGACATAGCCGGCGGCGTCGAAGAAACGCTTCATTGAGCGGTGTTGGGTGCCGTGCTGGACGACGCGCCCGTGCTCGCGGGCGGCGGAGACGAGGGTGCGGCCCTCCTCGATGGTGAAGGTCAGCGGCTTCTCCACGTAGGCGTCCTTGCCGTGGCGGACGGCGTCGAGCGCGATCAACGCGTGCCAGTGGTCGGGCGTGCAGACCCAGACCGCATCGACATCGGCGCGGCGGGTGACCTCCCGGAAATCGTTGACCGAAGAGCAGCCCCGGGAACCGTAAGCGGCGTCGACGAGGGCGGCCGCGCGGTCGCGGCGTTCGCGGTCGACATCGCAGACGGCGACGATCCGAACGCGCTCGGGGTAACCGAGCAGCGTCTTGAGGTGGCCCTCGGCGATGTTTCCGGTGCCGATGATGGCCACGTGAATGAGATTCGACGGCGCGGTGGCGCCGCGCAGCTTCGCGGGCAAGATGAGCGGTGCGGCGGCGGCGAGTGAGCCGAGCTGCAGAAACCGGCGGCGGCCCATGGTGGACGCGGGAAGGGAAGAGGGAGGGTTCATGCGGCGGGACCGGTGGAGGCGGGACGGAGCAGGGCGAGGGCGCGCGTGGCGATCGCGCGGATTTCAGCGTGCTCGCCGGCATCGCCGGCGAGACGCGAGAGCGTTTCGCGAGCGCCGGGGCTCCGGCGGGCGCCGATGGAGCCGACCAATCCGATCCTCGCCCGACCCGAGAGGGAGGACAGGCCGGCGAGGAGAGCGGCGTCCGCTTCCGGGCCCGGGATGCGCTCCAGTGCCACGCGTGCGGCGTCGGCGGAGGCCTCCGCGGCGAGCAAGCGTCCCAGTACGGGCACGGCGGCGGCGGAGCCGACGAGCGCCAACTGGCTGCAGAGTAAGTCGCGCCCTGCGGCGGTTACGGCCGGGTCCGCGAGGGCGCGGAGCAGTTGCGCCTCCAACTTTGCCAGACCGGCGACCGGCGTGCGGCCGACCTGTTCGCGGATGATCGCGGCGAACGAACCATCGCCGCCGTGTTCCAAGCGGACGATCTGGCTCCACGGATCGACATTCGGGCCGGCTTCGGCGCCGACCACGACGACGCGGTCGGGTGAGGGAGGGGAATCGGGAGTGTTCAAGGGAGAGTGACGATGGAAGAGTGAGGGGAGCGTCTCTTGCGGCAGTGATGCGGCATTCGGCGAGCGTGCGCCGGCCGATGACCCGATCGAGCAGGGCTTGGATCAGCCCTTCGGGCTTGGAGCCGGCGGGGCCGGTGTGGCGGCGTCGGGGGCGGGTGCGGGCGCGGGAGCCGCAGCGCCCTCGGACTTGGCGTCGGGGGCGGGATCCATGCCCTTCTTCACGAAGGCGACGGCACCCTCCTTTTCCTCCTTCAGCCGGATGCTCTTCTGGCCGCGCGTGTCCTTGCCGACGAAGTCGATCGTGGCGGCGGCGAGCACCGGCAGATGTTTGCGCAGATCGCGGCTCTCGCCGTCGGAGCTCACGTCGACAGTCCACAGTTCGGCGGGTGGGGCGTTGTCGCCGGCTGGCTGGTTCTCGCGGGCGGAGAGCCGGAGGTACTTCTCGTACTTCACGACGGTCACCATGTATTCACGATCGCCGATGTACTCGGTGCTGGGCGGTTCCTGGTAAGTCTGGGTCGCGAAAATCGGGTTGCCGTTCTTGTCGACGCCGACCTGGACCACGACGGAGAAGACGCGGCCGGGCAGCGTGCGGTAGATCGGCTCGGTGCGCATCTCGCGAACCAGCTTCGGCTCGCTCACCCCGTAGTCCAGATTGACGACGATCTCGGCGAGTTCCGGTTTGGGGGCCTCGTAGAGACCGCGACCGGACAAGGCGGTGCGGACGAACCGCTCGGCCTCTTGGTTGCGCAGACTCTTCGGATCGATGTCGGCGGCGTTGGTTTGGAGACGATAGGCGACCGCCTTTTCCGCCTCGGGCTTGGAGAGGGCGTCCACCTTCACCTGGTAGCTGCCGGCGCATCCGGCGAGCCAGACAGCCGACACGCTGCCGAGTGCGAACGAAAGCAGGGGAGCGAGTGCTTTCACGGGGTTGAAAGGGGACTAGGAGCGGGAAGACCGTCGATCAACCGGCGGGAAAAGGCAACTCCCTGCTGCAGGCTGAATGTCCCTTGTTGAGTTCTGGCGGCAGGTCGGCATGGTGGAGGAGCTTTCCTGTTACCTTCATGAGGCCATTGGACCTTTTTCGTGGGCCACGCCGGGCCGTTTTTTGGGCCCTGGGCCTGCTCCTGCCGTTCCTCTCGGGATGTGAATCGGGTATATTGGCGTCGAAGCAGCGCGTGTATGTGGACGCGATCACTGCGCCGCCGGAGGTGCTGCGGGAGGCGGGGCCGTCGTACCATCTGACGGCGCAGCGGGCGATGGTGGCGGGGCAGCAGGCGAGCCTGCCGGCGATCGTGGCGTGCGTGAATGCGGCGCTGGCGGGGCGCGGCTTGTTCGAGGCCCAGCCCACCGCGGTGCCGGATCTCTTCATCGAAGTGACGTATGGGCGCAACGCGCTGCCCCGCGAAGTGCAGTACGGCAATGAAGTTCACCTCCGGTTGGTGGCGCGGCGGAACCTCGCCCGCACCGTCCTGCAGACGGAGTCGGAGGAAGTCTGGGATGTCCGCGTGGGCGTCCCGGGCGTGAATGCCCGGCTGGAAAGTGCGATGCCTCTGCTGGCGACCGTGGCGAGCGAGCACATCGGCAAGGATACGCAGAGCGAAGTGCCTTTCGACATGTTGAAGAATTCCCCGGCCGTGCAGGCTGTGCGCGACACGGCGACCCGCGCCCTGGGGCTGCCGACGACGTCGGCCAAGCCCTCGTCGGGGGCCGCGGCCCGCCCGGCTGGCGGTGAGCCGCAGCCCAGCGCTCCGCCGTCCGCGGCCGAGCCTCCGGCCAAGCCCTGATCCGGCGGAGTGCCCGCCGGTCGGAGGCCCGCTTCGCCCGTCGCGGTCAGCGGCTGGCAGGATGTAGTTCGGTGACGGAGCTTTGAACGGAATCTTCACGAAATTTCCCCGTGTTTCGGTCGATAACTGGTCAGCTGTCACCCCTGCCATGCG
This sequence comes from Opitutaceae bacterium, assembly GCA_040382075.1. GTDB lineage: Bacteria > Verrucomicrobiota > Verrucomicrobiia > Opitutales > Opitutaceae > UBA6669. Next base: position 60,484 of record JBEIGD010000015.1, on the reverse strand, counting down.
CCGAGCCGATCCGTCCCTTTCTCGCCCTCTCCGCGCTTGTCCTGTTTCCGGGACGGGGCGCGGTGCGGTGTCGATGGGTCCGATTACCGGCCGAGTGCTGTGACTTCGATGCTCGTCGACTCCAAGTTGTTACCGAACATGTTCCTGCCGCCTACGTTGCAGGACCTGCTGCTGCGTGAGGCCGTCTTTCAGTTGAGCCGACGGCGGCTGGAAGAGGCGTTGGCGGTCGTTCGAGAGGAGTTGGCGGAGATTCAGGTCGAGCGGCCGCGTCTGGGTTTTGTCCGTAAGGAAGCGAGACGGGCTCACCAATCGCGGATTGAGGAGGCGGAGGAAGGCGTGACTCTCCTGCAGACCGCGCTTGAAAAACTGGGTGAGACGATGCCGCAGCTGATCGCGTGCGTGGGACGGAGCGTGGAGAACTACCTGCGCGAGATGGACCCGGAGTACGTGACGGGCCTGGCGGCGGCGCGGTTCGTGGACGACTGGGACGCGATGCTCGCTCGTTACAGCTCGGCGGTGGAGCGTTATCTGGGTTCGCTCAACCGGTTGCCAGCGCTGCTGGAGGCGTTTCCGCAGGATGAGTCCTGTGGCTCGCACCCCGAGGGCCGACGCGTCTTGGAAGAGACGATGCAGGCGGCGGCGCTCATCCAGGAAGAAATCGCGTTTCTGAACCGGATCGCGGACGCCCAGAGCCTGCGGCGGGGAAAGCCGCCGACGTTGCAGCGTCAAGCCGAGCGCAACTGGCGTCGGCTGGCGTTTGGCATCCTCGATTTGCCCCCGTTGGAGGCGCTGAAGATCGTGCGCGCGCTTTCCTCCGAGGCCGAGGAGCAACTCCCGCGCGTCTTTTCCGCGATCAAGGCCGAATGCCGTCTGGCCAACTTCTCCGGCAACTACGGCGTGAGCAGCTACCGCGAGAAGATGTGGCAGGGGTTCCGCACGGCGGCGGCGGAGAAGATTCAACCGGATCGCTTTGAGCAGATCGTCTCCGAGACGGAGATCATGCTGGAGACAGGACGGTTGCACGAGTGGAAGGCGGATCGCGTGGAGATCCAGGCCTCGCCCGAGGTCGTGGCGGCGGAACTGGCTCCGCTTCTGGCGCCCAGGCCCGCGTCGAAGCCCGCTGCGGCCGCGACGGCAAGCGCCGCGGCTGCGACGGCGACGGCGGCTGCGACGGCGACGGCGGCGAAGCGCAGCGCCAACGGCCGCATTGTTTATCGGCCCTCCAGTGGGGCGAGCGCGAGCGCCGCAACGGCTGCGATCGCCGCGGCGGCGGTGAATCTGGATCCGGCCGCCGCGGGACTGTCGGTCAAGGACCTCGCCGCCATGGCGGAGTTGCAGGGGGAGCGCGAGCGTCTCGAGCTCTTGCTCCGCGAGACCCGTGCCAGCCTCAGCGAGCGCGAGGAGTTTTTGTCGCAGAGCGAGGCCAAGCTCATGGAGACCACGCAGGCTCAGATCGAGCGCGAGGTCGAACTCGAGCAGCGCGAAGAGGAACTGCGCGAATTGGAGCGGCGCTACCGGGAATTCCAAATCGGCGGTCTTGGTTCGGGAGCCGCCTCGATGGGCGAAGCCGAGGCGTCGCCCGCGAAGGTACCGATGGACGAGTTCAAGGACTAGCCGCGGCCGAGTTCTGCTCGGTCCTTCGGCTGACGCAGCGCGCCAACGTGCCGCGCACCGCGCAGGGTCGGACCGTTGAGCGCGACCGCGAGCGTGGACCGGACTCGGGGGGCGGTCGCGTGGTCCTTCGTCGCGCCGGGCCGGCAGGGGTTGGCTTTGACCCCGCGGGGTGCGGACGCCAGCGTGGCCCCTGGTGTTCACTCGTCTCCTCGGCTGCGTTCTTGCCTGCGTAAACCTCGTTGTGGCGACTCTGGTCAGCCACGCGCAGCCTTCCGCCGGAGAGGTGGAGCGCATCTCGCGCATTCAAGGATCCGGCACCACCGCAGCGCGGCTCAATGCCACGGTCACCGTGTCCGCGATCGTGACGGGTTTTGTGACCGGAGCGAGCGGTCGTCGTGACGGCTTCTTCCTGCAGGAGGAAGACACCGACGTCGATGGCGACCCGTCGACCTCCGAGGGACTATTCGTGTACACCGGCAGCACCCCCGCGCTGACGGCGGTGGTTGAGGCTTTGGCGCTTGGTGATGAGGTGCGCGTGGTCGGCAAGGTGATTGAATACAGCGGCCTGACCGAGCTGACCGCGGAAGGCGTCGCGACGGCCGAGGTCGTGCGCCTGGGCTCGGCCCGCCCGTTGCCCACGGCGGCGATCCTGACCTTCCCGGCCACGACCGCGACGGCGTGGGAGCGATTCGAAGGAATGCGGGTATCGATCCCGGAGACCCTGACCGTTTCCGGGAGCGATGACCTCGGGCGCTACGGCGAATTGCAGCTCAGTTCCGGCGGTCGCGTGCAGACGCCCACCAACACGCTCGACCCGAACGATGCTCCGGCGACGGGCACGCGCTCCACCGGCGGCACGGAAGTCGCGGCCATCACCGCCCAGCTCGCGGCCGATGCGCGGCGTCGCATCGTGCTGGATGACGGATCGTCGCGGGCGTACCCGGATCCCTTGCCGCACCTCTCGGGATCCGACCCGGTGACGGCGACGCGACGGGTCGGTGACACCGTGACCGATTTCGTGGGGATCCTGTCGGAGGGGTTTGGCCGTTACCGCCTCCAGCCGGTGGGCCCGGTTGATCTCGTCGCCGCCAACCCGCGACCCCTGAGCCCTCCGCCTGTCGGTGGGACCCTTCGGGTGGCCAGTTTCAACGTCCTCAACTACTTCGTCACCTTCGGCGGCGCGAACGACCGCGGCGCGGACAACGCCGCTGAACTCGCGCGGCAGCGGACGAAGATCGTCGCGGCGTTGCGCGGCTTGGATGCCGACATCGTCGGTCTGATTGAACTGCAGAACCGTGCGGACCTCTCTGGATTTGACCCCGGTGCGGCGCTGGCGGATTTGCTGGCGGCGCTGAACGCCGGTGTGGCGGCGGGCGCGCAGTACGCGGCGCTGGAGGACGCGCCTCAGGGGCGGGGCACGGATTACATCCGCACGGCCTTCATCTATCGCCCCGCGCGCGTGACCCCGGTGGGTCGGGCGGTGGCTGACCCGGATCCGATCTTCCAGCGTCCTCCGCTGGCGCAGCTCTTTGCCCGGGTGGCTGACGGCTCACGGGTGATCGTGTGCGTGAATCACCTCAAGTCGAAGGGCAGTGGCAGCGGGGTGGATGCCGACCAGAAGGACGGTCAGGGAGCCTCGAATGCCTCGCGCCGCCTGCAGGCGCAGCGTCTCGTGGTGTTTCTGGAGGCGCAGAAGACGGCATTGGGCGAGTCGGATGTCCTCGTGATCGGTGACTTGAACGCGAACGCGGAGGAGGACCCGATCGACGTTTTGCGGGCGGCGGGATACGTGGACCTGCTGGAACGCTTCGCGCCCGCGCCGCGGGTCTCGTACGTGTTCGATGCGGCCTCCGGGCACCTGGATCATGCGCTGGCCAGTCCCGGCCTTGCGGCGCAGGTCGCTGGCGCCGGGATCTGGGCGATCAATGCGGAGGAGCCGGTGGCGATCGACTACAATCTTGAGCTCAATCCCTTCGTGAGCTCGGCCGGGCAGAAATCGGCCGGGCGGCTCGCGCTGGCGGCGGATACGCCCTACCGCAGCTCGGATCATGATCCCATCCTTGTCGGCCTGCGCTTGGACGACGCGGGTGCAGTGGTGGCCCCGCTCATTAGTCGGGCGCCTGAAGCGCAGCGGGTCGCGCCGGGTACTCGCGCGACCCTGACGGTGGAAGCGGCGGGAACGGGGCCTTTCGTGTATCAGTGGAGCCGCGACGGCGCGATCCTGCCGGATTCCGCACCGACCCTTGTACGTGACGCCGTGGGATCGGCGGATGTGGGCCTTTATCACGTTCGCGTGAGTGGACCGGGTGGAGTGGTGGACAGTGCGCCCGTGGTGCTGGGCCTGAGGCTGGGGACGAAGGTGTGGGGCGAGGCGGTCGAAGTCGCATCGGACCTCGTGCACCCCAATGGGAACGTGTATGACCAGTTCCTGCTGACGGGCTTGGCGGCGACGGTGACGGCGGATCCTGGGCAGGTGACGCGCCTCTCGTTCGTGGACCTGAACGACGACATCGTGCAGGTTGAGTTCAGTGGTCCCGGTAGCCTTTCGCTGAGCCTTGACGCGGCTTCGGGACCGGCGTTGCCGCGATTGTACGTCCAGTCAGTGGCCTATCGGCGCGGCCATGCGCGGGTGGTGCTGGTCGGTGCGCGGGCTACGACGCACCTCTCGATCTTCAGCGTCGGTCGGGCGAATGCCGTGAATGCGGCGCTCTTCCGGGCGGACGTCGCGTATGACGGCTGGGCGGACGTGGCCTCGGTGGCCTTGGCGAGCGATGACGGCCGCTTCGGAGGCGTGCGGGCGGCGAACGTGGGTTTCTTTGCCGCGCGCGGCGTGACCGGCCTTTATGCCCCTGGCGTCGTGCTGGAGGGTCCGGCCTACGTGGGAGATCTCGCGGCCTATGACGCGGCGACGGCGATGCTGGTCGTGGGTGAGGTGGCGGATGCGCGGATTACGGGCGGTGACTTGCTCCAGCCGGGCGGCAGGGCGGTGCGTGTGGCGGGCCTCGGGAAGCTGCGCTTCACGGCGGGCGCGGACTCTCATGGACGCAGCCTGCCCGCGCGCAAGAATGCCGCGCGACTTGAGAGTGGCGGGCGGGACGTGACGAACGACGTCGTGGAAGATCCGGGTCCCTAGGAAGGATCGGAGGACGAACGGCGCTTCAGCGACTGGTGAGCCGCGTCGAGCCGGGCGCGTTCGGCGGCGGTGAGACTCGCGATTCCGGAGTGGGCGATCTTGTCGAGCAAGGCATCGATCTCCGCCATGTCGGCGACCGGCACCCGGGGCGCGACGGGGCGGGGGGCGGTGGCGGTGGCAACGGCGCGTGCGACCGGCTTGGCGGGGGAGTCCGGGAACGGGATCACCTTGGCGGATGGCCGAGTGGATCCGGCCGTGGCCTTGGGCGTGCGTGGGGTGGGCCACCAAGGAAACAGCGGCTTGCCGCGCAACTGCAGCACGCACAGGTAGGCGAAACCCGCGGTGGCGCCGAGGGAGAGCAGACCGGCCACGTCGCGCTGGCCGAGCCCGATCAGCGTGTAGATCCCGACGAGGATCAAGGCGACCCACCTGGCCTGCAGGTTGAAGAGCATGAGCGCGCCCGGGTAGAGGGTCGCGAAGGCGATGAACAGACCGAAGCCGCCGCCCTGGCCGGAGAGAGACGTGTTCAGCCCGAAGCCGGCGGCGAGGGTGAGGAGCAGGACGGGAGCGAGGTAGAGACCGAGGCAGAGCCAGAGAAAGTTGCGGCGTCCCAGTTCGCGTTCGAGTTCGCGGCCGAACCAGACGATCAGGACCATGTCGATCGCGAACCAGAGGCTCGGGGGATTGACGAGCCCGTAGGAGAGCACGCGCCAGACCTCGCCGCCGAGCACCCGGGCGCTGGCGAAGCCGAGTGCTTCCAGCACGGCCGAGCCGCCGAAAGCCATCAGCGCCGTCGAGGCGATCATCGACAGCACCAGCACGAGCACGATGACGTGGGTGGCGAACAGCGGATAGCCGCGCACCCACAGGAGGGCACGATGTTCGTCGGAGGAGCTGGAGCCGGGCATCATCGGAGAGTGGGAGTTTCGACCACTCGCCCGCTGCGGCGCAAGCAGCGAGCGCGGCGTTTTCGCCGAGTCCTTACTTCGCCGTGGGGATGCGGGACCTGCGGAACCGGTGCACGAAGAGGAAGATCAGCGCGAATCCGGTCAGGATCGCGATCCAGCCTCCGGGCGTTTCGGAGAGTCGCCGGGAGGGCGCGGCCCACGTCTGCGGGTGAACCTCGAGTCCGGGCGGATGGGCGTAGAACGCGGTGAACACCGGTAAATTCCACCCATCAAGGAAACCCTCGATGCGGCATCCCGGGTAGGCCCGCTCGAGCAATCCCCGCACCTCGGCGGGTGCGTCGTCGAAGACGAAGAACGCCAGCGGCGCGTCGAGCCGGGGCGGCTTTTGGCGCAGATCCTCGGGGGACACGTTGCGGACGCTCACATGGGGCGTGAGGAATCTGAACGACTCTTGGTCGGCGCGGACGGCGTTGCTGACCAGGTAGACCCGGCTGCCGGCGGGCAACTGCTGGATCTCCCGGACCGCGTTGATCCGACCCCCCGCGTGACGTCGGGCGAACTCCTCATAGACCTCCCACTCGTGCACGGCCGTGGCGAGCAAGCAGAACACCACGAGGCTCGGGACCGCCGAGGATGCTCGCGGGGGCAGGGCTTCGTGGACCCGCCGTGCGAGCCGTTCGATGCCGATGGCGGCGATCAAGCAGAGGGCCGGGATCGCGATGTTCAGATGGGGCCAGTAAGGCGGGTCGATGGTCAGGACTCCTCCGAGCAGGAGTACTGCGATGGCGGAGAAGACGGGAAAGGCGCAGGCCGGCTGGCGCCAGCGTCGGACACAGAAGCCGAGACCGAGCATGAGGCCGGCGGCCGCCACGGCGCCCAGCATCGGGCGGCGCAGGTAGCAGATCGTGCTCTCGTCAGGAAAGTAGAATGGGGCCAGCGCGGCACGGAGGATTTGCTCCTTGAGCACGATCCAGACACTGCCGCCGCTCTGGTACTTGAGGGAAAGGTGCCGCCACGCCTCCTCGGTCCAGATCAGCACGTGATTGCCCCGACCGCTGAAACGCTGAAATTCGTCGACCAGGTAGGCGAGGTTCGGGCCGAAGACGACCAGAGCGCCGCCGAACCCGATCCACCACAGCTTGAACCGCACGTGTGGAAACTGGTGACGCTGCCAGAACCACAGCCCGGCGAGTCCAACCGCCAGCACGGGTCCGATCCGGCCGGAGTAGTAGTCCATGGCGGCGAGGGACACGCAGGCGCCACCGAGCGCGAAATCCCGCGCCCGACCGTAGCGCAATCCCCGGAGCAACAGCCACGAAGCCAGCAGCACAAACAGGGTCGCGATGGGCCCGAAGAGCAGACGCGAAAAATGCAGGTGCGTCCAATTCGCCGCCAGCAGCGCTGCCGCGATCAGTCCGACCCAGCGGTTGAACACGAGGCGGCCGATCAGGTGCAGCACCACGCACGACGCCGTACCGGCGATCACGCTGTGCATGGCCAGTCCAAAGTGGTCATGCCCGAACAGCCGCATGCCCAGGCCAATGAACTGGTGCTCCGAGTAGGGATGACGGGTGGGCGCCATACCGATGAGCCGCCACGAATCCATCTCGACCAGCCGGCGGGAGAAGAGCCCCATCAGCGAGACGTCATTGTCGACCTGCCGCGGCAGGCTCGTGAGGTCGATTCCGCGCACCAAGGCCGCACCGGCCACGATGGCACCGAGGAGCGCGAGCTCGCCGAACGACATCGGTGCGCTTCCATGGACGGGCGAGCGGTCGCGCAGGAAAGGGAGCGCGAAGGCGACGATGCTGCCGAGCCACAACCAGCGCACGAGGGCGGTCTCACCGGCCGTGGCAAAAAGCACGCTGGACGCCAACCACAGCGCGGCGGCGGGAAGAAAGGCAGTCCACCGTGGCACGAAGGGCTGGATCGATCCCGTCGGGGGCGAGCCGCGCCCGGCCTTCTTCTTCGGGTCCGGCGCCGATCCGACCGCGTGGGGATAGTCGTCACCGCGGCCAAAGGCCCAGGCGGCGGCGGCCACCGCCAGCAACAAGATGATGCTCCCGGCCGTCTGGGCCCCGCCCCATCGGAGTGGATCGAGCTCGCGCATCCGCGTCAGGGGTTCACCGGTGAGCAACCCGTTGGCCAGCAAGGCCAGCCCGGCACTCGCGAGGACGGGAAGAAGGATCCGGAGCGGAGCGACGGACAGCATGGACTCCGTAGTATCGGCCCGGAGCGGGGCGAGCTTAGCCCGTAGTCGGGAGAGATCCGGCGTCGGGGTGGTGGGAGTGCTCTTGCCTCGCGGCTCCGTCCAGCTGCAGAATGCGGGCTCCCATGAAGTCCGTTCTCTCCGCCTTCGCGGCCGTTTTCATGCTCAGTCTCTCCCCCTTGTCCGCCGCCAGCGCGGACGCCCAGCCGGCGATCCGCGTGGGCATCATCGGTCTCGACACCTCCCATGTGACTGCGTTCACGGAGTCGCTGAACCGGGGCCCGAAGAATCCGGCCGATGCTCCCCGGCTTGCCGGCGTCCGAGTCGTCGCCGCGTACCCGCAGGGCAGCCGCGACATCGAGAGCAGCACGCGTCGTGTCCCTGAGTACACCGCCGAGGTGAAGGCCATGGGGGTGGAGATCGTCGATTCGATCGACGCCCTGCTCGCGCGGGTCGACGCGGTCCTGCTGGAATCCAATGACGGCCGGGTGCACCTTGAGCAAGTCCTGCCGGTCCTGCGCGCGCGTAAGCCCGTCTTCGTCGACAAGCCGCTGGCCGGTTCGTTCACCGACGTGCTGCGCATCCTCGACGCCGCTGCGGCGGCCGAGGTGCCGCTCTTTTGCTCGTCCGCCCTCCGTTTCTCGGCGGAAACCCAGGCGGTCGCACGCGGGGCGATCGGGCGGATCCTGCAGGCCGAGACCTTCAGCCCCGCTAGTGTTGAACCCAACCATCCGGACCTGTACTGGTACGGCGTGCACGGTTGCGAGAGCCTGTTCACCGTCATGGGTACCGGCTGCCGCTCCGTCCGCCGGGTTGACGGTCCGAACGGGTTGGTCGAGGTCGTCGGCGAGTGGGACGGCAACCGCACCGGTATCTTTCGGCCGGAGAACGGCAAAGATCGGAGAGGCTACGGCGGCGTGGCGGTCGGCGAGCGGGGTGAACGTCGCATCGGCGGCTACGACGGCTATGACCCGCTGCTGGTCGCGATCGTGGAGATGTTTCGGACCGGCAGAGCGCCGGTCAGCCGCCAGGAGATGGTCGAGCTTTACGCCTTCATGGAGGGAGCCGACGAGAGCAAGCGTCGCGGTGGCGCGGCGGTGCCGCTGCACGAGATCATCGCCAAGGCGCGCGACGAGATCGCCGCCAGCGTGCGCTGAGCCGGCAGAGTGGGCGCACTGGCGTCGATCAGGGCGCGACGCGAAGGGTCACGTCCTGAGCCACACTTTCCGGCGGCCGCTGATTGCGGGGTCGCCGGCGTGCCGTCCTCGCCGGGGTGGAGTGGTGTGTGTGGCGGCCCTCAGAGTTCAGGCGGCGGCGGGGCGCCTCGCCTCACTCGTTCGCGAAGGAGACGTCGTCGGACCGGAGCGTCAGCTTGGTGGAGAGATCGCGCTTGTTGAGTTCGAACACCAGCACGTGGTCGCCGGCGGCGAGTTCGGCGGAGAACGAGGCTTCCGGAGTGATGGGTTGGCCGTTGAGCCAGGCGCGGAGGACGGGGCCCTGCAGGCGGAACGTGGCGCGGCCCGACCGCGGCGCGTTGAAGGCCGTGGCCACGTAGAGTTCGCGCGCCCACTCCTCGATCCGGAGGATATCAGTCAGCAGACCGCGGTCGACTGAGCCGTCGGTGAGACTTGGCAGCAGGCGCCAGTCGCTGAGCGTGAAGTCGCCCCGCACGACGGGTTCCATCCCGATGGGCTGGTTGACCGGGTTGGCCACGTAGCTGCGCCAGAGACGCGCGACGCCGCCGCGGGCAGCGTCGAAGTCGCCCGGTCGGCCGAGCTGCGAGAGGAAGCGGACGAGATCGCGCAGCTCCGCAGGCGTGAGGCTGTCGACCAAGCCGGCGGGCATGAGCGAGCCGAAATCCGTGCGCTTGGTCAGCTCGCGCGGAGATAGCGTGACGAGTTGGTTGTCGGCGCCGCGCAGCACGACCTCGCGATCGTTCTCGCGGACAATGACGCCGCTGTAGTCGCGCCCGTCACGGGTGGTCAGGGCGACGGCGTGGTAGCCTTCCTTCGTCTTGGCCTGCGGGTAGAGCAGGGATTCGAGCAGGTAGTCGGCCGGGGCGCTGGCGCCGATGCTGGTGAGGTCGGGGCCGACGCGCCCGCCGACGCCGCCGATCGCGTGGCAGGCGAGGCAGGCGAGTTGGGGCTGCCGGTAGATGCGCTCGCCCCGGGCGGCATCGCCGCGCTCCATGGACTCGGTGGCGAGAGCGATGAGTTCCGCGCCGGACAGCACCTCCGTCGTGGAGGACACCCCGGCGATCTGCATCAGGGTCTGCACGAGGGCGGGGTGGCGCCCGCCCTCGCGGGCGAAGCGGAGAGCTTGCTTGGCGGTGGCGGCGTTGAGGGTGGCGCTCGTGAGGGACGCAGCGAGTTTATCGCTGGCTCCGGTGATGCCGAGCAGGGCGCGCCAGGCCGCTTCCACGTCCGCTGGATCGCTCAAGCTTTGCAGCGCGCTCGCGACGTCGGGCAGCGCGCGTTCCAGATCCGTCGCGGCGAGCGCGAGCACGGCCTCGCGACGCTGGCGTGGGCTGGTGGCGGACCGGACGAGTTGGGACAGCCCGGTGATCACCGCGTCGCCCCCGATCGTCTGCAGTGCGGTCCAGCGCGCCGTGCGTTCCTCGTCGGTCGCGCCCTCCTGGGCCGCGAGGGCGAGGAGCGGAGCAACTGCGGCGGTGGTTCGCCAGACTCCCAAAACGCGGGTGGTGGCGAGGCGGACGGGGACGTCGGCGCTTTGCAGCAGCGGGACGATGCGCTCCGGTCCGGCCGCCGCGGAAACCCGTCGCTCACGGGCGAGGGCGGCGAGCGCGACCAGTCCGCGGAGCCGCACGGCGTCGGTGGTGGACGGATCGGCGACGAGGGCGAGCAGCCGCGCGGCGGCGTCCGCGTCGCCGACGCTGCCGATCAATTCGATCCACGGCCCCGAACCGTCGGCCGGCAGACCGCGCGTGCGGAGGACATCCGTGAGCGCGGGCGCGGCCAAGGACGGCTCGATGGCGCTGAGCCCGAAGGTCAGCTGGGCGTCGCGTCCCTCCGGGGACCACGTGCCGGAGCGCAGGGCGGTGAGCCACGGTTCGGCCAGTTCGTTGAGGGTTAGCCAGAGTGCGTAGTCGAGGAACCGGTCCATCGGTTGCGTGAGCACGCCGAGCGCGAGCGCCGCGCCTTCCGCGGAGCTGGTGCGGCCGAGGGCGCGCACTGCTTCCACGCGGACGCGCGGGTGCGGATCGGCGGCGAGCGTGGCGAGTTCGGCGAGCGGACGGGTATCTGGCCGGGCGCGCACGGCGGCGGCGCGGATTTCCGGTGCGGCGGAACGCAGCAGGCGATCCAGCAGCGGATCGAGCGGCAGGTTGAACGCCTGGGACAGCCAGAGACCCTGCAGCGCGGACGCATCGTCGGGATGGCGTTGCAGCCAAGCGCTCAGTTCCGGGGCCACGCTGGGCGCGCCCCGCTCGATGAGCACGCGGCGCGCGTAGGTTTGGGTGTAGCTCGCGCTTGAATTCAGGCGATCGAGCAGGTCCTGGGTGGCAAGCGACGGCAGGTTCTCGCGTGCGAGCGCGGTGCTGCCCTTCGGGGCGACGCGCCAGATGCGGCCGTGCTCCTTGTCGCGCCGCGGATCGCGGAAATCGACCTCCCCGTGCTGAATGATCGGATTGCTCCAGTCCGCGATGTAGATCGCGCCGTCGGGCCCCATCGCGACATCGATCGGACGGAAGGACGAATCCACGCTGCGCAGGATGTCCGGCAGCTCGCGCGTCACGTAGCCGGCGCCTTGGTCCTCGATGGCGAAGCGGACCACGCGATGCGCGCGGAAGTCACCGGTGATGACGTTGCCCTGCCAGTCAGCGGGGAAGAGCGGGCTGCGGACGAATTCGATGCCGGAAAACTTCGGGTACTGGCCTGGGCTGACGCCGCCGAGCAGGCGTCGGGACGGAACGGCCGCGAGGTAGGAGGCTCCCGGGATGCCCCAGTGGATGCCATCGTTGCCCGCCCCGTCGGTCATGAACGACTGGCCGAAGGCGTCGAACTGATGCCCCCACGCGTTGACCCAGCCGCGGTAGACGACCTCCATCCGGAGGTCGCGTGGATCGAGGCGGAAGACCCCGCCGCCGCGATGACGCAGGACCCCGTGTGGCGTTTCCACATGAGAGCGAGTGTAGATCGACTGGTTGAGGTAAAGTCGGCCATCCGGACCCCAGCGGGGCGTGTGGAGATTGTGGTGCGTGTCCTCGGTGCCGAAGCTGCTGAGCACGATCCGCCGCGAATCCGCACGGCCGTCGCCGTCGGTGTCGCGGAAGTGGAGCAATTCCGTACTCTGCGTCACGTAGCACCCGTCGTCGCCGGGAATCACCCCCGTCGGGATGAGCAGCCCGTCGGCGAACACCGTGGCCCGATCGGCGCGGCCGCTGCCCGTGCTGTCCTCGAGGACAATGATGCGATCAGTCAGCGCCTGGCCGGGCTCGATCTGTGGGTACATCCCGGAAGACGCGACCCAGAGCCGCCCCTGCGAGTCGAAGTTCATCTGGATCGGTTTCTCGAGCAGGGGATTCTGAGCCCAGAGCGTGACCTCCAGGCCCTCGGCGACCTCGAATTTCGGGGCGGGCTGAGGCGTGGAACGGGCGGTCAGATTGCCGACGCGGCGCGGGGTGGCGGGCGCGGCTTCCCGGGGGAAGGTGCGCAACTGCGCGATCCGTGCCTCCTCCGCGGCGATGAGCGGATCAAACTGGGTGATTTCGACGGCGTTCTGGCCCTGCTCCTTCCGGCGGAAGCCGAAGATGTAGGCCATGTTCGCCGGCCGCGAGCGGTGGAAGAACCACTCGTTCTTGCGCAGGATGGCTTGGCGGAGCGCGTCGATCCGCTCGGCGGATTGGGTCCGCCACGCGCCGGCGGAACCGAAGGTGAAGTCCTCGATCCGCTCGGCGAGCCGGCGATAGCCGACCTCGCTCAGATGGATGCCATTTTCCGTCAACGCTCCCGGTTCGGACCCGGCGAGCAGCGTGTGCAGGGGCAGGATGGGGAGGTTGCGTTCGCCGGCCACGGTGACGATCGCCGCCGCGTAGCGGTCGAGGTTCTCCTGGTGCGGCGCGGGATCAGGCCACGGTGCGCCGAGGCGCTCGTGCCGAATCGGAGTGAGGAGAACGACGCGGGCCTCAGGGAAATCGGTCGCGAGCGTATCGAGGAGGCGGCGGTACTCGGACAGGAAGCGTGGCAGCCCGTCCGCACCGTCGAACGAACTGGCCATGCCGTAACCGACGAGCACGACGGACGGCGCGGTGTCGCGCAATTGACCGCGGAGGAGATCCCAGCCTTCGTCTGGATCCTCACGTCCGGCTTGGCGCAGGCTCAGGCCGGTGCGCGATGCGCCGGCGGGCGTGTCGGCGCTCCAGCCAAGATTGCGGAAACGGACATCGGCTGCCGGGAAGCGGCTGGTCAGCATCAACTCGACCCAGCCCGAGAACTGCTCCCGCTCGATGAGCGTATCGCCGAGCAGCACGACCCGATCGCCGGACCGAAGCGCGAGTGCGTCGGAGGCCCGCGGAGTGGAGCGCGCGGTGGGGAGCGCCAGCAGGGCGAAGAAGACGGCGAGAACGGGGCGGAGCAGGGCGACTCGTAAAGGCATAAAGACGGGCGGGGGCGGACAGACTGGGGTACCCGCAGGCCCGACCGCAAACCGTCAGATGAGTGAGGCGGAAAAAAACCGGCCGTTGGACCGCACGGCGGAGCGGTCCCTCGGCGGTGTGTCACGGTGCCCCGTGACGGAAGGCGTGACTCAGCGGATGCGCACTTCCTTCCCCGTCTTGGAGGAGAGGTAGATGGCGTCGAGGATTTTCTGCACCGCGAGCGACTCGGCTGGTTTGACGAACGGCTCGGCCTTGCCGAGCAGCGCGTCGATGAAGTGCACCATCCGATTGGTATTCACGAGCGGTGGCAGGTCGCTGACCTGCTCGTCCGCATAGCCATTCTCCGTGTGGCGGAAGAGCCGCAGCGGCGGGAACATGAGCCCTGCCTCGGTACCGAACAGCTGCGTGCCATTGTAGTCCGCCTCCGGCTGGTGAGCGGCCCACGAGGCTTCGAGCAGGACCGTGCGGCCGCTCTTCAGCTTGATCAGGGCGACGCAGAGATCATCGACATCGAACGGCTTGCGTGGATCGATTTCGCCGCGGCCCCAGGAGCCGTCGCCGAGCCCCCGCGGGCCGAACTGGGCGTAGGTCTTGCCGCTGACGGCGGCGGCGTCGAACTCACCCATGAGATAAAGGCAGCGGTCGAGCGCATGCACCCCGATGTCGTAGGTGACGCCCCCGCCGGCGAACTTGCGCTGCGTGAACCAAGAACCGATCCGCGGGATCCCGCTGCGCCGCGTCCAGGCCGTCTTGGCGTGGTAGACGTCACCGAGCACGCCTTGGGCGATGAGCTGCTTGGCGGTCTGCGTCTCCACGATGAATCGGCCATTCTGGCCGACCATGAAGAGCAGGCCTTGCTTGCGGGCCTCGTTCACGACCTTGGCGGCATCGGCGGCGTTCGTCGCGATGGGCTTGTCGAGCATCACGTGCTTTCCTGCCTTGAGGGCCGCGAGCGCGACCGGGGCGTGCAGGTAGTTTGGCAGGGCGATCGAGACCACGTCGATGTCCGGACGCTTGAGCAAGTCGCGGTAGTCCGCGACGAGCGTCGGCACGCCGAACTTCTCCGCCGCCTCCTCGCCGCGCTCGGCGTTGACCTCCGCGATGGCGACCACGCGGGCGGCGGGGTGCTGCTGGAAGGACTGGATGTGGTCCGCGCCGATGCCACCGGCACCGATCACGGCGATGTTGAAGGTATCCTTGGGCATGGCGGCGTGGGAGAGAGGCAGGACGGCTGACGAGCGACCTGAGCCGCGCTTTTCCGCTGGGTTCGCAAACACGCGGTCCGGCTTCAGTTGCGTGCTGACAGCTATCGCGGGCGACTGAACGTTCAAGCGCGTAATTGAAATCTGGTGTCATGCCGTTGTCATGCGGCGGTCCTGCCTGCAAGTCCGAGGGCTGTACGACCAAGTAGCGCCCTGCCCTTGATCAGGTCGCCGTCAGACGACTTCCACCCGACGGCTGCCTTGGCCGAGCAACGGCACAATTCCGGCCAGGCGCGGTTCGAGCCACGCCCGCAGCGCCCGGTTCGAAGCATTGCCCACGCGCAGCCAGACGACCGCAGGGCCGTCGCTCGTCTGCTGGGATCGCTCCGCAAAGTCCTCGTCCTTGGTCAAGATCACCGCGCTCGTTTGCAGCGCGTACGCCCAAATCGCGCCGTCCCCAGCTTCTCTCAAGCCTGCTTCCCGCACCGCCTGCGCTTCATGACCTTGTTCCCGCAGCCAGACCGCCAAAGCTGGCGGCAGTCGGGCATCAACGAGGACCCTCATTTCGCCAGCGAGAGAACGGCGTGATCAACCTGGGTGGCCGCGTATCCTAGGCACGCCCGGATGTCTCCGGCTTCCACGTCCGGGAAATCCTCCAGAATCGTCTGCCCGGATTCTCCGGCTGCTAGCATGTCGAGCACATCCTTGACGCGAATGCGCATCCCCCGGATGCACGGTCGCCCGCCGCACTGGTTCGGGTTGAAGGTGATTCGGTGCAGTTGACTCATGGCGGGCCGCTACGGCGGGCCGCGGCGGCTGCAAGCCCGCCCTTGCGACCGGCGAAGCGATCACTTCTGGCGTATCCCTCCGCTCATGCTGGCCCGCAGCCACGGGGCCCCCGCTCCGGGGTCCGCCCGGCACGCGCTCGCCAGCCGGCTCACCTGAAAAGGACTCCCCATCGCCAGGGTATCCCCGCCGAGTTTCGTCGGCCCGCAGCCAATCACCAAAGTTGGCGATCCTCGCTGCGGAATCATTGCGGATGCTCACGCTCCCCAACACGCGAGTTCCTTCGCTTGAGAAGATCCCGAGATGGAGCTGTTCTCCCGCTAAGCACTCGGCGCACTGATCGGCGAAGCGATCCCGTTTCAGCTCAAGCGACTCGGGCTCGTGATGCGCCCGCGGCATCCAGCGCCGGAGATGATCGAGGCTTGAGTCGATTGCCTCCTTCAGGCCTTCGGCATCGTCCGCTTCCCTGCGACGAATCAGTAGGCGCGGCGTTTCGATTGAGTGCGGTCGCTGTTTTATCGTTCGAGCGGGCTCGGCGAAACTTCCGCCGCGCGAGTTCGGGGAAGGCCGGCCAAGAACTGTCTCACTTCGGAGCGCCCGCGCAGCACATACGTCGATTTTCCGCGGGCGCGGGCCCGATCAATCTCTGCCAGCGCGATGGGCCGCTTCAGGTCGCGCCACGTCCAGATGTAGCGCAAAAAAACTCGGTCCGGCAGCCGCTCCGGGCAGCCCTCACGCATGTCCGGTCGCGTGCGACCAAAATGACGCAGGCTGCGTCGTAGCACCCGCGCGAGACAGGTCCAGCGACCGACATCCAGAAATACCACCGCGTCGCACGCGGCGAGCCGCTGGTCCCACGCGGAGGTGAAGTTTCCGTCCATGATCCAGCTCTCAGCCTCAGCCAGCTGATTCGCCCGCGTTTTCCACTCCGCCTTGTCCGGCTCCACCCAGCCGGGCAGCCAAAACTCTCGGTCGAGATGGACCACCGGCAAGCCCAGCCGCGCGCCGAGTTCGCGCGCCAGCGTCGACTTGCCGGCGCCACTGCAACCCAGAATGACGATGCGCTTCATGCCGACCGTCGCCGCTCACTTCCGACCCTCGTCGAAATCATACAAATCGAAATGCGTCTGGACGTCGTCTCGCGCGGCGATCCCGCGTTTTTCCTTCGAGGCCTTCATCTTCTCCGAGCCTTCGTCGCGCCAGCCGCGTTTGGTCATGAAGGCGTTGAAGTAGTGGATCTCGTCGTCCGAAGGACGCCGGCCTTTCTCGTAGCACCAGGCGAGCACGGCCGCGTCGTCGGCTTCTTCCCGGGCTTTCGCCGCGAGATCGTCGTAAGCGAGGCCGAGCAGCCGGCATAGGCGCGCATCGTAGCCCGTGCCGAGGTTGTAGTCGCCGGCCAAGCGCCCCGCCGCGTGCAGGCGCGCTTTGTCGAGCAGGCGCGGCAGGAAAACCAGACCGCCGACGGAATCGTAACCGGAACGAGGATAAGCGAGCGGGTTCATCGCCGCTGATCCTGGGCGCGCGCCGTTAAGCCGGCATAAAGACGCGGGGAGTTTTTTGCGTGCGGGGTGTTGACCGTGTGGAACCACCGAGCTCGGTGCAGATTAGAATGCGCGTGCGCCATGTTACCCCTCGGAGAAGATTGATGGCATCCGCCATCGTCAAAAGGGAGATCGAGTCAGTCTTCGCGGTATCTTTATTTGCGCTTAACGCGGACGCGAGAAGGTGCTCCGTTAGATCCTACTCCATTCATATGAAAATCCGGAGAAACATGCGGCTCGGGTTTCGATCCATGAAGATGTTCTGCGCGGTGGCTCCGGTCGCGCCGCGCCCGCCTTCGGTGCAACCTTGAGCATGGCGCCGAGCATCACGGCTGAGACGATCATCGAACGGGCCGAGGCCGGCGCGGGAGTGGCCGAGGCGCCCCGCGTGTTTCCGTTGACGGAGGCGCGCGCGCGGCTGACGGCGTTGATCGCGGCCGGTGGGCGGGTGGGATTGGCGCGGGGCCGGTGGGGTTTGGAGCGCGAAGGCCTGCGGGTGGAAGCGGACGGGCGGCCGGCGTTGACCCCGCATCCCTTCGGGCCCGAGGAGCGGGCGATCACGGTGGATTTTGCGGAAGCGCAGGCGGAGTTGATCACGGCCCCGTGCGTCTCGCCGGAAGCGGCATGGGCGGAGCTGGGCGAGGCCCATCGGCGACTGCGGGCGCGGCTGGGTGCAGAGCTCTTGTGGCCGCTGAGTTTACCCGGGCGTTGGGATGAGCCGGAGCGGTTGCGGCCGGCGGAGTTTGGCGGGAGGCCGGAGTATGCGGCGGCGCGGGCGTATCGGGCGGAGTTGTTGCGGCGACATGGGCGGGCGCGGCAGGCGATCAGCGGGGTGCACTATAATTTCTCGTTTGATGCGGAGCTGTTGGCGGCGCTGCGGCGGGCGGACGGAGCGACCGGGCCGGAGCGGGAGTGGCGCGATAGGATCTACTTCGGGGTGATGCGGAATTTTCTGCGGCATCAGCATCTGTGCAACGCGCTGTGGGGCATGAGCCCGCCGGAGGACGAGGCGTTTTGGCAAGACTTGCGCGCGGCGGCGGGCGGGGAAGTCCGGGCGGAGGCGGACCGGTGCGCGGGCGTCATTTCAAGCGTGCGGCTGAGTCCGCTCGGCTACGGGCTGGCTCCGGCAGTGGCGGATGCGCTGGGGGTGGATTTCTCTTCGTTGGGGGGCTACGTGGAGCGGCTCGGGGCGGCGGTGCGGAGCGGCGGAGTGCTGGCGCATGAGCGCGAATTCTACAGCCCGGTGCGGCCGAAGACGGTCGCGGGCGACGCGGGCGAAGAGAAGAATGAGGCGGGCGCGTCGTTGCGGCGGCTGGCGCGGGAAGGCGTGGATTATTTGGAGTTTCGGGTGTTTGACCTCGATCCCTTCGAGGCGAACGGCGTGGGGTTGGAGGCGTTGCGATTTTTTCATGTGCTGGTGCTGGCGAGTTTGTTGCGGCCGGCGGAGTCGATCGGGGCCGGGGAGCGGGCGGAGCTGGCGGAGCGTTGGCGGTGGTCCACGCTGTGCGGCGGCCGGTGGTGCGAGTGCCGGCCATCGCCGGGGGCGGCGGGCGAGCGGGAGATTTCGCCGCTGTTGGAATTCATGGCGGAGATCGCGGCGCAATTGCCGCCCGGGTATGCGGCGGCGGTGGCGGCGGCGCGGGAGCGTTGGGCGGGGCGGCGAGACCGGCCGCTGGACCGGTGGCGGAGATTGGTGGCGGCGACGCCCGGCGGAGCGCTGGCGGCCGGGCTCGCGCTGGCCCGCGCACAGGCGGCGGCGGACGCGCCGGCGGCGCGCGGAGCGGAATGACGATCTTTATGGATACATCGAATTTGGAACTGTCCACGCAGGCATTGATCGCGGAAGCGCAGCGGCGCGGGGTGGAGGTTGAGGTGCTGGACGCTGCGGACAACTTCATCGCGCTGCGGCGCGACGGCCGCACGGAGTATGTGAAGCAGGCGACGCGGACCTCGGCCGATACCTATGTGAGCGCGTTGCTGATGGAGAACAAAGCGGTGACGAAGCTCGTGCTGACGGCGGCGGGGCTGCGCGCGCCCGGCGGTGCGCGTTACAACCACGAGACGGAGGCGGTGGGGGATTATGCGCGGCACGCGGGGCGGCGGATCGTCGTAAAGCCCAACGCGACGAATTTCGGCGAAGGCGTGGCCCTGCTCGGCGCCGATGCCGGCGAGGCGGAGTATCGGGCGGCGGTGACGGCGGCTTTTGCGTTGGACCGCACGGTGCTGGTGGAGGAGTTCGTGGAGGGGCGGGAGTTTCGGTTTCTCGTGATCGGCGGGGCGACGCGGGCGGTGTTGCACCGCGTGCCGGCCAACGTCACGGGAGACGGGGTGAGCGATATCACCGCGCTGGTGGCGGATAAAAACCGCGATCCGAAACGCGGGGAAGGTTATCGGAAGCCGCTGGAGAAAATCCGGCTGGGCGAGGTGGAGACGGCTTTTCTGGCCGGCCAAGGGCTCACGGCGGCGAGCGTGCCGGCGGCGGGCGAGCGGGTTTACTTGCGCAAGAACTCCAATATCAGCACGGGAGGCGACAGCATCGATTTCACGGACACGATGCCGGCGGTGTATCAGCGTCTGGCGGAGCGGGCGACAGCGGCGGCGGGGGCGAACATCTGCGGATTGGACATGATCATCCCCGACGCGACAGATGCGCGGGAGGACGCGGCGTATTCGATCTTGGAGCTAAACTTCAATCCGGCGCTTCACATCCACGATTATCCTGCGGTCGGCGAGAACCGGCGGGTGGAGCGTTTTGTGTTGGATCAGATCGGTTACCGATAGGAAACTGGATCTTGAGGGGTTGGGGTCGGGAGGGGGTTAGGGGGAGGGGCGGAGGCGAACCAAGGTACCCCCTTAGTCCCCCACGAGCAAAAACAGCTCTTTCGGGCGGGTGACGGCGGGGCGTGGGGAGCGACGAGGCTGCTTTTCGATGAATTGAGATGCGTCGGGAGCGCGGCCGCGAAGGCGGGCCAGCGGCCCGAAGGCGGTGGCGACGATCGCGCCCTCTGGGTTTACGGCGACGGAGAAAAGTCCTTCGGGAGTCGGGAAGGTGGCGAAGAACAAAGTCATGTGGGCACGGGTTGGCTGAACTGCCAGAGGTGATTGGTCGCGAGGCTGCGATAGGGGGAGAAGACGGCCATGAGCCGGCGGGTGGCGTCGATGTCGGGGCGTTCGTCCAAGTCGAGGAGCGCTTGGAGGCCGCTGGTCACGCCGGTGTCCCCATAGGGCACGCAGTCGGCGAACCCGAGTGCTCGCATCAGGAGATAGTTGACGGACCACGGACCAAGGCCGCGCACGGCGAGTAGCGTGCGTTCGGCGCGGGTGGCAGACATTGACTGCAAGGTCGGCAGATCGAGTTGGCCGGTCGCAATCAGTCTGGACGTGGCGACTACATAGTCGGCCTTCTGGCGCGAGAACTGGAGGGGCAACAAGTCGGCGGGATCGAGGGCGGCGACAGCGGCCGGCGTAGGCGGAGCGTAGAGACCGTCGCGCAGTGTGGTGCCCGTGAGGAGGATCAAGCGCCGCCGTAGAAGGCACGCGAAGGGCAAATTGATCTGTTGGCCTATGATGGACCACAGCACGCCGTCGAACACCGAGGGCGTCTGGCTGATCCGCAGGCCGTCGCGGCCGTTGATGAGTCTCGTCAGGCCAAGTTTTCGAGCTAGGCGGATGAACCTGGCGGTGTCCTCGCCGAGGCCGAGCAGGCCGATGGCGACGGCATGGGCTTCGGCCGCCGACCCCAAGGAGATTTCCACCCGCACTTTGTCCGACGCGAGTTCGAGAGTCAGCAACGCAGGGCCGGACGAGAGCTGCACGCCGGCGGAATAAGTGTCGCCGTTGAGCTTCTCCGTGACGCTGTCCGGATCGCGACCGAGCGCGCGGCGAAGGTAGCCGAACGGGTGGGCGGCGGGCAGGGAAAGAGTGAAAGAACGGGTGGTGGAGAGCTCGCGAAACGCGACAGGCGTGAGGCCGTTGCGTAGCCGGAACTGGGCGTGGAAAACCGACAAAGATTCAAAGCCGACTTCGCCGGCGATGTCGGTCAAGCCGGCTTTGGTGGTGAGCAGAAGTGGCTTGGCGGCATCGAGCCGCGCGCGGGTGAGCAAGTCGGCCGGGGTCGAATGATAGTGCTCGCGGATGAGTTCGAACGCCCGGCTGAAGCCGAACCCGGAACGGCGCACGATCGCGCGTGCATCGGCAAACTCGGCGGGACGCTCGCGGACCTCGGTCACAAGGGCCTCGATGGCGGCGAGGACGGGATCGGCACCCCGGGAGTAGTCGTCGGGGTGGCATTTCTTGCAGGAGCGAAGGCCGGCCGCGCGGGCGGCTTCGCAGGTGGGAAAGAAGCGCACATTGACGCGGAGGGGTTTCCGGGCTTTGCAGGACGGTAGGCAATAGATGCCGGTCGTGAGCACGCCGGTGAAGAAGCGGCCGTTATAGGCGGCGTCGCCGGCGAGGACGCGGGCATACATCTTGGCATCGGTCAGGCGCATGGCGTGACGATGACCGCCTTCGTAGAACGAGAGTTGAAAACCGCACGGCCGCGATTCTGGACCATGTAGATTGTGATTTCGTGTTGTCCGTTGGTGAGAACAATGGGCGGGCTCATGACTTCGGTTGGGTTGTCAACCGCGTGTCATGCAGACCCGGCGAAGCTGCGCATGTCGTTGGCCCGCCGGGAAAATCGGCTAGGCTTCGACGTAAGGTCCGAGAGGATAAGTGGGGTTGCGCCGGAGGGGAGTGAGAAAGGCGAGAGGGTGTAGCGCGTCGCGGCTCCGACCTCAGGCGCGGCCCCACGCCCGGAGTTGTTCAAAGGAGAGGCGGACGGATTCGAGCGGGGCGTGGTGGTACTTTTCGACCTCGACGACGTACCATTCGACCGAGCCGATCGCGTCGGCGGCGCGGAAGACGGCGGGAAAATCGACCGGGCCCCCGCCGAGCTCGGCCTCGTCCTTCAGGTGGAGCAGTTCGATCCGGCGGCCCTGCTCGCGGATGAAGGTGGCGGGATCCTTGCCGCCGACGTGGATCCAGTAGACGTCGGCTTCGCAGCCGACGTTGCGCGGTTCAGCGGCATCCAGCAGCCAGTCGAAACCGCGGCGTCCGTCGACGGTCGCGAGCTCGAAATCGTGGTTGTGGTAGCTGAACCGCAGGCCGTGGGCCCGGAGCCGGGCGCCGATCGCGTTGAGTTCCTCGCCGATGGCCGCGCAGGCGGCGCCGGAGCGGAAGAGCTCGCGCGGATAGTACGGGCAAATCACGTGCCGCGTCCCGAAGAGCAGTGCCTCGCAGGCGACGCGGCTGAGATCGGCGCGCAGCGCGGCGATTCCGACGTGCATGCCGGACACCCGCAGCCCGGCGGCCTGGACCGCCGCCGCGGCCGCGGCGGCGTCGAGGTTGCCGCAGCCGGCCAACTCGACGCCGTCGTAGCCCATGCGGGCGACTTGGGCGACGGTGCCGGCGAAGTCGGCGGCGGTCGCGTCGCGCACCGACCAGAGTTGCAGGGAAACGGGGATGCGGGCCATGGCGAAAAGCGGGGGGGCGGGGAGGCGCGGGGCTCGGAAGAGCGTTGGTCCGGAGCTGCGCCCTGTCAACCGCCCCCGGCTGCGGGCGGCGGAGCGGCGGAGGACTGGGCCTCGCCTCGCTTAAAGTGTAAGCGACAGACGGATACGTAGCGCTCGTTGCCCCCGATTTCCACTTGGGCGCCCTCGCGCAGCACCCGGCCGGACGGGTCGGTGCGCAGCACCATCGTCGCCTTGCGGCCGCAGTGGCAGATCGTCTTGATCTCGTTCAGGTCGTCGGCCCAGGCGAGGAGCGCGGCGCTTCCCTCAAAGAGCTGACCTTGGAAGTCGGTGCGCAGACCGTAGCACAGTACGGGGATGTCGAGCAGATCGGCGACATCGGTGAGTTGCCGCACCTGGGTGCGGGTGAGGAACTGGGCCTCGTCGACCAGCACGCAGGCGACTGGCTGGCGGGCGCACTCGGCGCGGATGAGGGCGTCGAGGTCGTCGCCGGCGCTGAACGGCACGGCATCGGCGCTGAGTCCGATGCGGGAGGCAATCCGCCCGGGGCCGCCGCGGGTGTCGAGCGCAGGGGTGAAGAGCAGCGTGTGCATGCCGCGCTCGCGGTAGTTGTAGCTCGACTGGAGCAGGACCGTCGATTTGCCCGCGTTCATCGCGGAGTAGTAGAAGTAGGTCTTGGCCATGCCGGGCGGGGAGGCGGGGGTGGTTTCTGGCTTTTGGGGCAAACTGCGGGGCGGAGCAAGGGCGCGTGTGTTCGCCCTGCGCCGCACCCCTCCCCGCAGAAATCCCTCGCCCCACCGGGCGCGCTGCGGTTGGCTGGGGAGTCCATGTCGCTTTTCAGCCTGCTCGACGTCTCCCTCAGCTTCGGTGGCCCGTACATTTTGGAAAAGGCCAACTTCCAGGTCGATCCCGGGGAGCGCGTCTGCCTGCTCGGGCGCAACGGCGCGGGCAAGTCGACCCTGATGAAGATCATCGCTGGCGAGACCAAGCCCGACTCCGGCCAGGTCTTCCGCCAGCCCGGGGCAGTTTTTTGCCGCCTCATCCAAGAGATCCCGGCGGATGCGGGCGGCGTCGTCCGCGACCTCATCGCGGGCGGGCTGCGTCCGCAGGGCGAGCACGAGGAGGAATGGGAGCGGGACGTGCGGGTGGATTCGTTGATCGAGCGCCTGCAGCTGCCCGGTGAGGCCGACTTCGCGCAGCTCTCGGGAGGGCTCAAGCGTCGCGCCCTCCTCGCGCGGGCGTTGGCAGGGCAGCCGGACCTGCTGCTCCTTGATGAGCCGACCAACCACCTCGACATCGAATCGATCCTCTGGCTCGAGGAATTCCTCCTCGCGGAACGACTGACGCTGTTTTTCGTCACCCACGACCGCGCCTTCCTGCGGCGTCTGGCGACGCGGATCGTCGACCTTGACCGCGGGCGTCTGGCGAGTTGGGCGTGCAACTATGATACCTACCTCGTGCGCAAGCAGGAGGTGCTGGAGGCGGAGGAGCGGCAGCAGGCGCTCTTCGACAAGAAGCTCGCGCAGGAGGAGGTGTGGATCCGGCGCGGCGTGAAGGCGCAGCGCTCGCGCGCGCAGGGGCGCATCCACGCCCTCATGCAGATGCGCGCGGAACGCGCGGCGCGTCGGGACCGCGTCGGGCAGGCCACGCTCCGGCTCGCGGAGGCGGAGCGCTCGGGCGTGAAAGTGGTCGAGGCCGAGAAGATCAGCTTCGCCTACCCCGACGGCCGCGTTCTCGTGAAGGATTTTTCGACGCTGATCACCCGCGGCGACAAGATCGGCCTGATCGGACCCAACGGCTCCGGCAAGACCACGCTCGTGCGGTTGCTCCTCGGGGAGCTCGCGCCCAGCTCCGGCACCCTCAAGCACGGCACCAACCTGGAGGTCGTGTACTTCGACCAATTCCGCGGGCAGATCGACGACAACAAGACGGTGGCCGACAACATTGCGGGCGGGGCGACGACCGTGACGGTGGAAGGACGGTCGCGCCACGTCATCAGCTACCTGCAGGACTTTTTGTTCTCACCGGACCGGGCGCGCACGCCGGCGCGCGTGCTCTCGGGAGGGGAGCGCAATCGCCTCCTTCTCGCCCGGCTCTTCACCAAGCCGGCGAACGTGCTCGTGATGGACGAGCCGACCAACGACCTCGATGCCGAGACGCTCGACCTGCTCGAGGAACTCCTCGTGGAGTACAAGGGCACGCTCATCGTGGTCAGCCATGACCGCGACTTCCTCGACAACGTCGTGACCAGCTCGCTGGTGTTCGAAGGCGACGGGCACATCGAAGAGTACGTCGGCGGCTATTCGGACTGGCTCCGGGAACGCGAGAAAGCGGCGGCCCGGGCGGCGGCGGCGTCAGCGGCGGCGGCTGTCGCGGCCTCGGCCGTGGTGGAGAAGGCGGCGGCGTCCGCGGCCCGTGCCCCGCGCGGGCGGAGCCTGAATGCGCGGGAGCAGAAGGAGCTGGCGGCGTTGCCGGGACGCATCGAAACGATCGAAGCCGAGCAGCAGACCGTCGCGGCGCAGCTGGCGGATCCGCGTTTCTACCAGCGCGAGACGCCGGCGGTGGTGTCGGCGGCGAAGGCGCGCGTGATGGAGCTTGATCAGGAACACGCCACGGCGTTTGCGCGTTGGGAAGAGCTGGAGGCGATGCGCGTTGCCGCGGAAGCCTGACGGGCCGCCGGGACCGGACGCGGGCGCGTGGAGAGCGGGCTCGCGCCCGTCTCGGCCGCAGAAGAAAGAGCGTTGCGGGTGCCGCGCCGGCGGGCTAACTCCTTCGTGTCCCGAGATCCTCGGGACCGTGCTTCCCATCCTGTCCATCAAGGAGCGGGTGCGCGGCATTCCACGTCCACGTCTGACTTCGTCCCCACGCTCCGGTCCTCCATGAACGCCCTCCTGCTCACGGCGCCCTCGACGCTGACCTTCACGGATGTCCCTGAGCCGCAGATCGAGACCAGTGACGTGCTGGTGCGCGTGCGCGCGTGCGGCATCTGCGGCAGCGACATCCATGGCTGGGATGGATCGAGTGGACGACGCACCCCGCCCCTCATCATGGGCCATGAGGCGTCGGGAGAGATCGCGCGGGTGGGGCCCGGCGTGACCCGCTGGCGAGTGGGGGACCGCGTGACCTTCGATTCGACGATTTATTGCGGGGAGTGCGCGTTCTGCCGCTCGGCGCAGCCCAACCTCTGCGAGCAGCGCCGCGTGGTCGGCGTCGCGCCCGCGGAGTATCGGCAGCACGGGGCGTTCGCGGAGTACGTCGCGCTGCCGGAGCGGATTCTCTGTGCCTTGCCGGATGGCCTGAGCTATGAACGGGCGGCGATGATTGAACCGGTGTCGATCGCGGTGCATGCGGTGCGCCGGGCGATGCCGGATGCGGGTGAACCGGGGGTGCGGACCTCGGCGCTGGGCGGGCCGGCGAGCGCGGTCGTGGTGGGCAGTGGGATGATCGGCATGCTCGTGATCCAGGCGCTGCGCTGGGCGGGCGTGGAGCGCATCATCGCGGTCGACTTGGAGGACCCGCGTCTTGCGGTGGCGAAGGAGTTGGGGGCGACGGACGTGGTGAATTCTGGCCGTCAGGATGCGGTGGCGGCGGTGGCGGCGCTGACCCACGGGCGCGGCGCCGACTATGCTTTCGAGGTGGTCGGAATCTCGCCCACCCTGCAACTCGCGCTGGGTGCGCTGCGACGCGGCGGCA
Source organism: Opitutaceae bacterium (assembly GCA_040382075.1). Classification (GTDB taxonomy): domain Bacteria; phylum Verrucomicrobiota; class Verrucomicrobiia; order Opitutales; family Opitutaceae; genus UBA6669. The sequence continues at coordinate 34,271 of JBEIGD010000015.1, read as the reverse complement.
CGGCGGTGCTGGTCGGCAACCTCGCCCCGAAGACGGATTTTCCCCTCCAGGCGGTGGTGACGCGCGAGCTGACTCTCATCGGCACCTGCGGATCCGCCGGTGAATATCCCCTCTGCCTCGACTTGATGAACCGCGGTGTGGTGCGCGTGGAGCCGATGATGACGGCGGTGGCCCCGCTCGCCGAAGGGGCCGCGTGGTTTTCGCGGCTTAGCGCCAAGGACGGCGGGCGCTACCTGAAGGTCATCCTGACCCCCTGAACGTCGCGTCGGTCCGGGACGTGCGCGCCGCGGATGCCAGATGGCGTTGCCCTACGGCGTCGACTGAGTTCCGGCTCGCCTCCTCGCATCGTGGCGGGCTAGGACGGAGCAGCACAGGTCGCCCGGATGGCGGAATGGTAGACGCTTTCGACTTAAAATCGAATTTCCGTGAGGAAGTGCCGGTTCGAGTCCGGCTCCGGGCACTTGAAGGCGGCGTGGCGTGGCGTGCCTCGCGGCTCACTTGGCCCACGCGGGGATTTCGTCCAGGCGCACGTCGAAGATCCAAGGTCCGAGCAGGATCACGAGCCCGAGGATGATCGGCAGGACGACCAGATTGAGGATCATGCCGGCCTTGGCCATTTGTGGGAGCGTGACCTGGCCGCTCCCGAAGACGATGGCGTTGGGTGGCGTGCCGACCGGCATCATGAACGAGCAGTTGGCGGCGAGTGCGGTCGGGATCAGGAACAGGAGCGGGTTCTGGCCGAGGCTGAGTGCAATTGCGCCGGCGATGGGCAGGAACGTGGCGGCGGTGGCGGTGTTGCTCGTGAGCTCGGTGAGCATGAGAATCCCGAAGGTCAGCACGCAGAGCGTGAGCAGCATCGGCCAGCCATCGAGGGCCTGGCTCAGGTCGCCGAGAAACCGCGCGAGGCCGTGCTTCTCGATGTTGCCGGCGAGGCTGAGGCCGCCGCCGAAGAGCAGGAGCACGTCCCACGGCAGACCCTTGGTGTCCTCCCAGCGCATCAGGAATTCACCGCGGCGCGGATTGGCCGGAATGAGAAACAGCAGCAGGGCGCCCGTCATTGCGATCGTCGTGTCGGTCACCAGCGCGAAGTGCCGTGCGAGCAACGGCTGGAACACCCAGCCGGCGGCGGTGAGCGTGAAAATCAACGTCACGAGCACCTCTCCGCGGGACGCTGGCCCGAGGCGGGCCTTCTCGGAACGGATGAGGTCGGCCATGCCCGGGATCTCGGTGTCGTCGAGCTTGAACGACACCTTGGTGAGCACGAAATGCACGGCGGGCAGGGTCAGGGCGACCACGGGCAGGCCGAGGAGCATCCACTGGCCGAAGCCCAGTTCGATGCCGTAGACCTTCTGGACGTACGCCGCGAGCAGCGCGTTCGGCGGGGTGCCGATCAGTGTGCCCATTCCTCCCGCGGTGGCGCCGTAGGCGACCGAGAGCAGGAGCGCGGTGGAGAACGAACGCTGCGTCTTTCCCGCGGAGGCGGGCACGAGCTGGCTGACGGAGAGCGCGATGGGCAGCATCATCATCGCGGTCGCCGTGTTGCTCACCCAGAGGCTGACGAAGGCGGAGGCGAGGAGGAAGCCGGCGATAACGCGGGACGGTCGCGTGCCCATCATCCCGATGAGGCCGAGGGCGACGCGGCGGTGCAGGCCCCAGCGTTGCATCGCGAGCGCGAGCATGAAGCCGCCGAGAAAGAGGAAGATGATCGGATTCGCGAACGGCGCGGCGCTCTCGCGGATGTCGCCGAGGTGCAGGGCGGGAAAAAGCACGAGGGGCAGCAACGCGGTGACGGGAATGGGAACGGACTCGGTGATCCACCAGACCGCCATGAGCAGGGCCGCGCCGGCGGTGTACCAGCCGGCGGCGCTGAGGCCCTCCGGGGGTGCAGTGAGCAACGTGAAGAGGAGGCAGCCCGGTCCGAGGATCCATCCGGACCACTGGCGGAGCCCGTAGGTCTCGGGATGCGTGGCCGCATCGCGGACGGTGTCCGGCACATGGGGACGGGGATGGGGAAGATTCATGAGTTCCGGCGGCGGGGATCGCTGGGGGAAGGGGGAGTTGGCACCGTAGCGGGATTTGGCGTGTGGACAATCGGTGATTTTTCCGACGCCCGCCTCCGAGGTTGTGTGGCGTCTGGCCGATGCCTCTTTGCGTTGCGCATGACTCGCTCGCGGGCCTTGCTCGATCCGCCCCCTCAAAGGGTGCGCTCAGGAGATCGCCTCGGCGGCAGCCGGTCCGGCTCCTAGATCACCGGACTCGTTGCCACATTTTGCAGTTCGCCCCATGCCTCTTTTCTCGTCCCTCCGCACCTTGACTCGCTTCCTGTTTCTCGCGGTCGCGCTCGGCGTGCCACTCCTGTTGGCAATGGGGCGTCGCTCGGCGGCGACTCCGCCGCCGCCGAACATCGTGATCATTTATGCGGATGACCTCGGTTATGGTGACCTCGGGTGCTATGGATCGCCCACGATCCGAACCCCGGCGTTGGATCGGATGGCGGCGGAGGGCATGCGCTTCACGGATTTCTACTCCGCGGGTGAAGTCTGCACGCCCTCGCGGGCCGCGTTGCTGACGGGCCGCTACCCCGTGCGGAGCGGGATGGCGGGGGGACGACGCGTGCTCTTCCCCGAGTCGGCGGGTGGGTTGCCCCCCGAGGAAGTGACCTTCGCGGAGGCGTTGCGTGAACGCGGTTACGTGACCGCGCACATCGGCAAGTGGCACTTGGGCGTGCACGCTGGGTCGCGGCCGAACGATCAAGGTTTTGAGCTCAGCGTGGGGCTGCCGTATTCGAATGACATGGACGCGTGACCCGGGCTGCCGAGGGGGGCGGCGGCGTCCCCGACGCCTCCGCCGGATGGATGGAGCGTCCCCTTGCTGCGCAACGGAGTGGTCGAGGAGCAGCCCGTTGACCAGACCACGCTGACCGATCGTTACACGCGCGAGGCGCTGCGGGTGATCGACGGAGCGGCGGGTCGCCCCTTCCTCATTTATCTCGCGCATACCTTCCCTCACGTGCCCCTGTTTGCCTCGACCTCCTTTCGTGGCCGGAGCCGCGCCGGGATTTATGGCGACACCGTCGAGGAGCTCGATGACAGCGTCGGTCGGATTCTGCGGCATCTTCGGGAAAAGGGATTGGCGGAGAACACCCTCGTGATTTTTAGCAGCGACAACGGCCCGTGGCTCACCCAAGGCGCTCAAGGTGGCAGTGCAGGTCCCTTGCGGGAAGGCAAAGGAAGCACGTGGGAAGGGGGCATGAGGGTACCGGCGATTGCGTGGTGGCCGGGGCGAATTCCGCCGGCGGTGTGCTCAGCCGTGGCGAGCACCCTGGACGTGTTTCCGACCCTTCTTGCGCTCGCCCGCGTGCCCGTTCCCGGCGGCCTTGAGCTGGACGGGCGGGATGCGTCGCCCCTCTTGTTTCAGACCGGCACGCGAAGCGATGCACCGTTTCTTTTCTTTCGAGGACAGGAACTTATGGCGGTCCGATTCAATGAATGGAAATTGCATTTTCAGACCCAAGCTGGGTATGGTGGGTCGCCGCGGGAGCGCCATGATCCTCCGCTGCTGTTTCATTTGGGGCAGGATCCTGGTGAACGCCGGAACGTCGCTTCGGAGCATCCGGAGCGGGTGCAGGAGCTTCGGGCGAGGGCGGAGCGGATGCAGGCGGAGGTGGTGGCCGTGCCGAGCCGTTTGCGTTGAACGAAGGGGGTATGAGGCCGGTTTCTGGGGGAATTAGCTACTCACAGATGGGTGCTTGCGCTGCTTATTCCATGCGCTTCCGGGGGAAGCGCTTGATTTCGGGAGTTGACGGTCTGGGGGGGCTTGGCTTCGTCTGACCCTTTCGGTCATCAACGGTTACATTTACGCGACCATGTTCAGGCTCCCTTCGTTTGCCGCTCTTCTCACGTTTCTGGCGTCCGGCGCTTCGGCGTTCGCGGCGGGGGCGGATCATGGTGTCTCGACGGCGGCCGAGCCGCTGTTCCGCCTCGGTGGCCTCCCGGTGACGAACAGCATGGTCACCAGCTGGGTGATCGCGTTTGGTTTGATCGTGATCGTGCGGCTCGCGGTCGGGCGTCCGAAGTTGGTGCCGTCGTCTGGTCAGGCGGTGGTGGAGAATCTCGTGCAAGGCGTGCTGGATCTGACGGCGCCGATTGTGGGCAGTCAGGTGGCGCGGAAGACGTTTCCCCTGTTGGTGGGATTGTTCACGTACATCCTGATTCAGAACTGGAGTGGCCTCCTGCCGGGGGTCGGCACGATCAAGCACTGGGATGCGGCGAGCGGGCACTGGCAGGATGTGGTGCGCCCGGGCAATGCGGACATGAATGGCACGATCGCGCTGGCGCTCGTCGCGTTCGTGGCGTGGTTCTACTTCATCATGCGTTATGCCGGTCCGCGGGTGGTGCTGTTCGACATCTTCGGGAACAAGGCGGACAAGAACGAAATCCCGAAGGTCATTTACTACTTTCTCTTCCTGATCTTCTTCGCGGTCGGCGTGATTGAGCTGATCTCGATCGCATTCCGCCCGGTATCGCTCTCGTTCCGTCTCTTCGGAAACGTCTTCGGCGGTGAGAACCTGATTCACGCGATGCTGGGCATGCAGAAGTTCATCCTTCCGGTGCCGTTCTACTTCCTCGAGCTGCTGATCGGCTTCGTGCAGGCGCTGGTCTTCACGCTCCTGGTGAGCGTGTACATTGGCCTGATCTGCAACCACGGCGACGGCCATGACGAGTCGCACGGCGGTGGCCATGGTCATGGCCACGGCGACAAGAAGGCGGAGGCCGCGCACTGAGTCATCGAACCCTTTCCCGTCGGGAGCGTGCCTTTGTTTGTGCGCACGGCGGAAATCCAACCATAACCCTCAGACACTAACTACCATCATGATCACCGTTCTCGCGGAAATCTCCGGCAGCATTCAGGGCGCGTTCGGCTGTCTCGCCGCCGCCATTGGCGTGGGTCTCGTCGGCACCAAGGCCGTTGAGGCCGTCGGCCGCAACCCCGGCGCTTCGGGCAAGATCCTCGTCCAGTCCATCATCGGCATGGCGCTCGCTGAAGCCGTCGCGTTCTACGCGCTGTTCCTCGGCAAGTAAGCTGACCCCGGGTTTGTTTACCGCCGCGGTGGAGCGTATCCGCCGCGGCCCCTTTCTTTCCGACCTGTTCCGCCATGTTCTCCTCCTTGTTATTCTTCGCAGCTTCCACCGGTCATGACGCCGCAGCTCACGCCGCGGCGGCGGGCGGCATCTCCAAGATCGCGGGCGACTTCGGCATCAGCGCGCCGTACATCATCGCCCAGGTCGTCAACTTTGCGATCGTCGCGTTCGTGCTTTGGCGCTTTGCGTTCAAGCCGGTGCTCGCGACGCTGGAGGATCGGCAGGCGAAGATCGCCGCCGGGCTGAAGTACGCCGAGGAGACGAAGGCGCAGCTCGCCGCGGCGCAGCAGGAGGGTGCGGCGCTGATCAAGGCGGCGCAGCAGGACGCGACGCGCGTGATCGATGAGGCCCGCAAGACCGCGAAGGAGTTCGCCGAGCGCGAAACTGCGGCGGCGACCGAGCGGGCGAACGGCATCATCACGAAGGCCCAGCAGGCCATCGAGCTCGAGCACCGCAAGATGCTCGACCAGGCGCGCGGCGAGATCGCCCGCCTCGTCGTCGCCACCACGCAGCGCGTGCTGGCCAAGGAACTTTCCGACGCGGAGCGCTCGCGCTACAACGACGCCGCCGCCCGCGAGCTCACCGGCGTCTAATCCGCGCCCCTCTTCTTTTTCCGCGCCATGCCGAAGCAGGACCAGCAGCTCGCCCGCCAGCTCTTCTCCCTCAGTCTCGTCGGAGGCACGCTCTCGACCGAGCATGTCGGCGCGGTGCTGCAGTACCTCGAGAAGCATCCGCCCGCCCGGCCGCTCGCCGTGCTGCGCACGTACCAGCGGCTCGTCCGCGCGGAGTACGCCAAGGGCCAGGCCGTGATCGAACACGCCGGCCCGATCGCCGATTCCCTGGTGCAGTCCATCGCCACCACCATGGCCGGTCGCTACGGACGTGCCGTCGCCGGCGTCGCCAAGGCCAACCCGAGCCTGCTCGCCGGTCTGCGCGTGCGCGTCGGCGATGATGTCTACGAATCCTCCGTCGCGCAGCAGCTCGCCGGCCTTTCCGTCTAGTTTCCCTTCCCCTTTCAACCACGTAGTTTTCCCCCGCAACCCTCTCGTCGCATGAGCACGGTCCTCGAACAAATCGAACAGCAGATCGCCAAGCTTTCCAGCAAGGCTGTCCGCAAGAACACGGGTGTCATTCGCACCGTCGCAGACGGCGTCGCCAAGATCGACGGCCTCTCCGACGTCATGTACAATGAGATGGTCTCGTTCCCGGGCGGCGCGATCGGCATCGCGCTGAACCTCGAGCAGGACGAGGTCGGCTGCGTCGTCCTCGGTGACGTCTCGCGCCTGAAGGAAGGCGACGAGGTCCAGACGACCGGCAAGCTGCTCTCCGTCCCCGTCGGCAAGGGTCTGCTCGGCCGCGTGGTCGACGCCCTCGGCGCCCCGGTCGATGGCAAAGGTCCGATCACCGCGACGGAGACCTACCCGGTCGAGAAGATCGCCCCCGGCATCGTGGTGCGTAAGTCCGTTTCCCAGCCGCTCTTCACCGGCATCATGGCGATCGACTCCATGATCCCGATCGGCCGTGGCCAGCGCGAGCTGATCATCGGCGACCGCGGCACGGGCAAGACGACCATCGCGATCGACACGATCATCAACCAGGCGAAGATCAACAAGGTCGGCCTCGCCAGCGGCGATCCGAAGTTCCGCCCGGTCTACTCGATCTACGTCGCGGTCGGTCAGAAGAATTCCAACATCGTCCGCACCATCGGCGCCCTCGAGGTCGCCGGCGCGCTCGAGTACACCGTGATCGTCGCCGCGCCCGCCGCCGATAATCCCGCCAACCAATACCTCGCCCCGTACTCCGGTGCGGCGATCGGCGAGTGGTTCATGGAAAACGGCATGGACGCGCTGATCGTGTACGACGATCTCTCCAAGCACGCCGTCGCCTACCGCCAGATTTCGCTGATCCTCAAGCGTCCGTCCGGCCGCGAGGCGTACCCGGGCGACGTGTTCTACCTGCACAGCCGCCTGCTCGAGCGTTCCGCGCGCCTCGATGGCAAGGGCTCGCTCACCGCGCTGCCGATCATCGAAACGCTGGCCGGCGACGTCTCGGCGTACATTCCGACGAACGTCATCTCCATCACCGATGGCCAGATCTTCCTCGAGACCGATCTGTTCAACCAGGGCATCCGCCCGGCCGTGTCCGTCGGTCTCTCCGTCTCCCGCGTCGGCTCGTCCGCGCAGATCAAGGCGACCAAGCAGGTCGGCGGTAAGCTGAAGGGCGAGCTCGCCCAGTTCCGCGAGCTGGCGGCCTTCGCGCAGTTCGGTTCCGACCTCGATGCGAAGACGAAGTCCCAGCTCGATCGCGGCAGCCGCATTGTCGAACTCTTCAAGCAGCCGGCCTTCAACCCGATCCCGATCGAGCAGCAGGTCGTCACGCTCTGGGCCATGCAGAAGGGCTTCTACGACAGTCTCGAGCTCAAGCAGGTGACGGCCGCGAGCGTCTCGCTCCGCGAGTTCTTCGCCACGCGCAAGGACGCCGTCCTCGCCGAGATCCGCAACAAGGCGGCGCTCGACAAGGATCTCGAGGATAAGATCAAGGTCGGCGTCGAGGCGTGGAAGGCCAGCTTCTCCGCCTAAGCCCGTCCCGCCTCCCGTCCCGCTTCCGTTTTCTCCTTCGGTCACCGCTGAATCATGGCTTCCACCCGCGATATCCGACGCCGCATCAAGTCGGTCAAGAACACCCGCCAGATCACGAAGGCGATGGAGCTGGTCGCGGCGTCGAAGATGAAGAAGGCGCAGCAGGCGGCCCTCGCCGGCCGGCCCTACTCGCAGCTGATGTCCCGCATGCTCGCCGCGCTGTCCACGCGCGTCGAGGAGTCGCAGCACCCGTTCCTCGTCACCCGCGAGGTCCGCACCCGCGGCATTCTCCTCATCTCGACCGACAAGGGCCTGTGCGGCCCGCTGAACAGCAACGTGTTCAAGCATGTCGCCGAGGTGAAGACGCCGGCGAAGTTCGTCGCGGTCGGGCGCAAGGGCGCCCAGTACCTCGCCCGGACAAAGCGCGATCTCGTCGCCGATTTCCCGGTCTCCGATCGCGTCGCGTTCTCCGAGATCCGCGTCGCCGTCGAGTACATGGTGAAGCTCTACCTCGAGGGCACGATCGACACGATCGAGGTCATCTACTCTCGCTTCCGCAACACCCTCGTGCAGGAGGCGATGGTCCGCCCGATCCTGCCGCTGGGCAACCTGCGCTCGTTCATCGACACCGCCCGCACGTCGGCCGGCGCCGAGGGCGAGGTCTTCGCGGACAACCGCGACATGATCTTCGAGCCCGATGCGCAGACCGTGCTGGAGGCCCTGCTCCCGTTCTACGTCAACCGTTACGTCTACCAGCTCGCGCTCTCGGCCAAGGCCTCGGAGCACAGCGCGCGCATGGTCGCGATGAAGACCGCCAAGGACAACGCGACCAAGCTGCTCGGCGACCTCACGCTCGAGTACAACAAGGCGCGCCAGGCTGCGATCACGCAGGAGATCCTTGAAATCGCCGCGGCGTCGTTCGCCGCCTGACGTCTCGTCCCGCCCCGTCCATCCCCCACCGCTTTACCCTCCGTCCCCTTTGACACTATGAACTCCGGTAAGATCGTCCAAGTCATCGGCCCCGTGGTCGACGTCCAATTCGCCGAGGGCGCCGTTCCCCCCATCCTCCAGGCGCTGACCATCGACTTCGTCGTGGGCGGCAAGCCGGAGAAGCTCACCCTCGAGGTGCAGCAGCACTTGGGCGGCGGCCTCGTGCGCGCGATCGCGATGTCCTCCTCCGAGGGACTGAAGCGCAGTATGCCTGTGGTGGATACCGGAAGTCCGATCACCGTGCCGGTCGGCAACGGCGTGCTCGGCCGCATCTTCGACGTCACCGGCACCCCGGTGGACGGCCGCGGTCCGGTGCCGCACGAGAAGCGCTACCCGATCCATCGCTCGGCCCCGACGATCGCGGAGCAGGACACCAAGGCGCAGATCCTCGAGACGGGCATCAAGGTCATCGATCTGATCTGCCCGTTCATCAAGGGCGGCAAGGCCGGTGCCTTCGGCGGTGCCGGCGTCGGCAAGACCGTCGTCATCCTCGAGCTCATCAACAACATCGCCAAGGCCCACGGTGGTTACTCCGTGTTCGCCGGCGTCGGTGAGCGCTCCCGCGAGGGCAATGACCTTTACCACGAAATGTCCGATGCCGGCGTCATCGACCAGAAGGACCTCAGCAAGTCCAAGGTCGCGCTGGTGTACGGCCAGATGAACGAGCCGCCGGGCGCCCGTATGCGCGTGGCGCTGTCGGCGCTGGCGATGACGGAGTACTTCCGCGACGAGAAGAACCAGGACGTGCTGCTCTTCATCGATAACATCTTCCGCTTCTCCCAGGCGGGTTCCGAGGTGTCCGCACTGCTCGGCCGCTCGCCGTCCGCGGTGGGTTACCAGCCGACGCTCGCCAGCGAGATGGGCACTCTTCAGGAGCGCATCACGTCGACGAAGAAAGGTTCGATCACGTCCGTGCAGGCGGTCTACGTGCCGGCGGACGATCTCACCGACCCGGCGCCTGCGAACACGTTCGCGCACTTGGACTCGACGATCGTGCTCGAGCGCTCCATCGCCGAGCTGGGCATCTACCCGGCAGTCGATCCGCTCGCCTCGGTCTCCAAGGCGCTCGAGCCGGCCGTCGTCGGCGACGAGCACTACAAGATCGCCCGCGAGGTGCAGCGCGTGCTGCAGCGGTACAAGGATCTACAGGACATCATTGCGATCCTTGGTCTCGATGAGCTCTCCCCCGAGGACAAGCTTACCGTCTACCGCGCTCGCAAGCTGCAGCGTTTCCTCTCGCAGCCGTTCTCGGTCGCCGAGGTCTTCACCGGCACGCCGGGCAAGTACGTGCCCGTCAAGGAAACCGTCCGCGGCTTCCGCATGATCCTCGATGGCCAGCTCGATGACGTCCCGGAAGGCGACTTCTACATGAAGGGCGGCATCGACGAAGTCATCGCCAGCGCGAAGAAGTAATCGACGCGCCCCGCCTTGCGGAGCCGTCCCTCGTTCGTCCTCTCCATGCCTCTCACCCTCGAAATCGTCACCCCCGAAGCCCGGGTGTATTCCGACACCATCGACACCGTGGTCATCCCCACGGTCGAGGGTGAGATCGGCATCCTCCCCGGCCACATCCCGCTGCTCACGCAAGTCGCGGCCGGCGAACTGCGCGTCACCAAGGACGGTAAGACCTCCCTCCTCGCGGTCGGCGGGGGCTTTGCCGAGGTCAATGGTGACTGCGTGTCGGTGCTCGCCGAGAGTGCGATCGCGGAAGAGAAGATTGACGTGAATGCGGTCGAGGAAGCGCGCGCCCGCGCCGAGAAGTCCCTGAAGGAGAAGTTCGACCTCGAGCCTGCTGAGGTCGAGCGCTTGGAAGGCGTCGTACGCTTCGCCGTCGCTCAGCTGACCCTGAAGGCGCGTCGTCGGTAAGGGCCTTCGTTGCGACATCTACTGGCGTTATCTGCTTGCCTCTTCGGCGCGGTTTATCAGACTTTCGACTCATGAAGCTCTCACGTTCTCTCGCCGCTTTTGTTACCGCCTCGGTTTTCGCCGTGGGCGTGGTGTTCGCCGCTGAAACCGCTGCTCCGAAGGCCAAGCCCGAGGGCAACCCGGGCAAGTGCTGCGTCAAGGCCGAGAGCGCGGGCAAGACCTGCGACCACAAGTGCTGCGTCGAAGCCAACGCTGCCGGCAAAAACTGCGAGAAGTGCGGCGGCACCAATCCCGAGAAGAAGTCCTAACCGACTCTTCGTCTCCTGACTCTCCCGGCCGGGCCCCCTGTGGTGCCCGGCCTTTTTGTTGGCCAGTGCCCCACGCGATTCGCGCGGGTGGGCGACTGGTTTTCGGGGTCGTGAAGGTTGACTCTGAAACTCAGTCTCAGCAGTCTCGTGTCGTCCCGTGATGCCGTCGCCTCTTCAACCGTCTGGTCAGCCTGAGCGCTTGCCGCTGTGTCAGCTCCCGGCTGGCGCGAGTGGCCGGGTGTACGAGTTGAGCGGAGAGGGTGCGTTTCGGGAACGGATCCGCGAACTCGGTTTGGGCGAGTCGACGGTGGTCACGAAGGTCTCCGGGCAGTCCCCCGTGATCTGCCGGATCAACGGCACGCGCCTCGCGCTGAGTCACGCTGCGGCGAGCCAGATTCTCGTGGAGCGTTTCGGCTCCGGCGCCTGAGCCTGGCCGAGCGATGTCGCAGACCATCGCCCTTTCGCAGTTGGGCCTTGGACGGCAGGCAACCCTGCGTTCCTATCCGCCCGCGGGTGCCGCATTCCTCCGCCTCCGGGAAATGGGTTTGCTGCCCGGGACGCGTCTGACCTTGGTGCGCACTGCGCCACTGGGTGATCCCCTCGAAATCGAAGTCCGCGGCTACCGACTCAGCCTGCGCCGCGCGGACGCGGACTCCATCCTCGTCGAACCCGTTTCCCCGTCATGAGTGCCTCTGCCGCGGTCTCGAGCGCGGGCTCGCCCTCCGCCGCTCGCGCGCCGGTCTACGCCTTGGTTGGCAACCCGAACTGTGGAAAGTCGACGCTGTTCAACGCGCTGACCGGCCTGAAGCAGAAAGTCGGTAACTATCCGGGCGTCACGGTCGAGAAGAAGGTGGGCACGGCCTATTCGCAGCACGGCCAGCCGATGCCCGTCATCGATCTGCCGGGCGCGTACTCGCTCGCGGCGCGTTCGCCGGACGAGGCGGTGACGCGCGACGTGCTGCTGGGGCGGCGGCTGGATACGGCGGCGCCGGATCGCATCCTCTGCATCGTCGATGCTTCGAACCTCGAGCGGAATCTCTACCTCGTCCACCAGATCCTCGATCTCGGGCGCCCGGTGATTCTGGTCCTCAACATGATGGACCTCGCGGCCAAGGCCGGGGTGGGCATCAAGGTGGAGCGACTGGAGAAGGAGCTCGGCATCCCGGTCATTCCCTGTGAGGCCTCGCAGGGCAAAGGCCTGATCGAGCTCAAGCTCGCGATGAGCCGTCCGGACCTGGCGCTGCCGCGGCACCGCTGGGACAACCCGTCGCCGATTGCGCCGGCGGTGTCCGAGCTGCAGGCGTCCCTGCTCGAGTACGACCGCAAGGCGCCCCTGAGCGCGCGCGCAGAGGCGCTGCTCCTGCTGACGGATCAGGACTCGGTGCGCGTGGCTGGATCGACGCCCCTGACTGCGCGCACCACGGATATCCTGCAGTCATGGAAGGTGCGTTGGGAAGGGCAGGGAGTGGACTGGGCGGCGACGCTGGTGGCATCGCGTTACGATGCGATCGCGCGCCTGTGTACTGACGTGCTGGAGCGCGTGGCCCCGGAGAAGGAGGGGCCGAGTGTCAGCGACCGGATTGACGGCGTGGTCACGCATCCGGTGTGGGGCTGGCTGGTCCTGGGTGGCCTGATGGGAGCGCTTTTCCTGAGCATCTTCACGCTGGCGGAGTATCCGATGACGTGGATCGACGATCATGTCGCTCAGCTCGCGGATGCGGTGAAGGCGGCGATGGCGCCGGGCGACCTGCGCGATCTGATCACGAACGGTGCGATCGCGGGTGTGGGCGGCGTGGTGATCTTCCTCCCGCAGATCCTGATCCTCTTCTTCTTCATCGGACTTCTGGAGAGCACCGGCTACATGGCGCGGGCGGCCTTCATCATGGATCGTCTGATGAGTCGGGTCGGGCTGAACGGGAAGAGCTTCATCCCGCTGCTCAGTTCGTATGCGTGCGCGATTCCCGGCATCATGGCGACGCGGACGATCGAGGACGCGAAGGATCGCCTGGTGACGATCCTGGTGGCACCGTTGATGAGCTGTTCGGCTCGACTACCGGTATACCTTTTGATGATCGCGGCGCTGGTCCCCGGGGAGACCATTCCGGTCGGCACGAAAGTGGGATTGATGCTGCTGATGTACGCGCTTGGGACCTCGGCGGCCTTTGGTTTTGCATGGCTCTTCAAGCGGACGCTCCTCCAGGGCGAGCCTCCGCTGATGATCATGGAACTCCCGCCCTACCGGCTGCCGCGGGTGCGCGACGTGCTGCTGCAGATGGTGGAGCGCGGTGGCCTCTTCCTTCGGCGGGCCGGTACGATCATTCTGGGCATCTCGATCCTGCTCTGGTTCCTCTCGGCGTACCCGAAGGCGCCGGAGGGCGCGACCGCCCAGGCGCAGATGGCGCACAGCTTTGCCGGCCAGGCGGGTCACCTCATCGAGCCGGCGATCCGCCCGCTCGGCTTCGACTGGCAGATCGGCATCGGTCTGATCGCCTCGTTTGCCGCGCGAGAGGTCTTCGTCTCGACCATGGGCGTGGTCTTCAACGCGCAGAGTGATGCGGACGACACCGCGCCGCTGCGTCAGGCGCTGGCGGCGGCGCGCTGGCCGGATGGGGCGCCCCTCTTCACGCCGCTGGTCTGCCTCACGCTGATGATCTTCTACGTCTTTGCGATGCAGTGCGTCAGCACCATCGCGGTGGTGCGGCGCGAGACGAACTCCTGGCGCTGGCCGCTCTTCCAAATCGCCTACATGACCGGCACCGCGTGGGTGGTCTGCTTCGCCGTCGCCTCGATCGGGCGAATGCTGGGCTACTGAGGGCGTGCTCGAGGATCGCACGAAGCCATGAACCCTGCGGCCCTCACGGTGTTGACGCGGATCACGGAAGCGGCGTCGTCCTTGGCTTGGACGGGGGTGACGGATGTGGCCGGAATGCGCCTCGTGGAGGCGGCGGGCGCGACGGTGGCCGCGCCGCCGGGGAGCGTTCCCCTCATGATTGCCGCTGCCGGGGCGGACGCGCTCGCGGCTGGGTGGCAGACCCCGGCGGCGCTGGCGGTCGTGGCGATCACGATGCTGGCGCTGGGTTGGCGCGTGCGGGCGAACGCGCGCCGGCGTCGTCGGGGCTGCGGCGGTGGCGCGTGTGCCGCGGTGAGCCCGGACGTCGAGCGCCTGCGCGCGCGGCTTACGTCGAAGCCCGACCGGTAGCCTTGGCCTCGGCCGCGTAGGCCTGGGCGAGCAGCACGATGGGGTGGACCACGCTGGGCGTCGCTGAGCCGGCGGGCGTGGCGCGCTTCAGGCCGTTCTCCAGTTGCAGGTGGCAGCCCGGATTGGCGGTGGCGACCACGGAGGCGCCCGTCGCCTGGACATGGCCGATCTTGCGCGTCTGCAGCCACGCGGCGGTCTCGGGCTGGGTGATGTTGTAGATGCCGGCGCTGCCGCAGCACCACGTTGCCTCGGCGCACTCGCGAAGTTCGACGCCCGGCAGCGCGCGGAGGATTTCGCGTGGCTGACGGCTCACCTTCTGGCCGTGGCAGAGGTGGCACGACTCGTGGTACGTGACCCTTTGCGGCTCGGAGGCGGGGGAGTCGGCCGGAGCGGCGGGGTGACGGAATCCAATCTCCGCGAGCCACTCGTGGATGTCGCGCAGCTTGCGCGACCACGTGACGGCGCGGGCGGCGTACACCGGATCATCGGCCAGCAAGTGGTCGTAGTGGTGCAGGTGGGAGCCGCAACCCCCGGCGTTGCTGATGATGGCGTCGACGGAGTCGGGATCGATGGCGTCGATCTGCCGGCGCGCCAGCTCGCGGGCGGTCGCGGTGTCGCCGTTGTGGGCGTGGAGCGAGCCGCAGCATGCTTGGGCGCGCGGAGTGATGACCTCGCAGCCGTTGGCGAGGAGGACCTCGACGGTGGCGCGGTTCACGTCGGAGAAGGCGAGATCCTGCACGCAGCCGGTGAGGACGGCGACCCGGTGGCGGGTCGGGCCAGCGGGTCGCTCGACCGGGGCGATGAGGGCGTCGGAAAAGTGCCGTTGGATGCGCGGCGTCTGCGGCTCCAGATTGGCGAGCTGGCCGGGCAGCAATCGGGTGAGCCCGGTGCGGCGGCTGAGGCTCTGGAGCCCGCTGGCCTGCCACAGCCAGAGCAGGCGACCGATGGCGCGGAGCAGGCGGGGGCGGGTGAAGACGAGGCGCAGGGCGAACCAGCGCACGCTGCGGCGCTTCCGGGTGTCGAGCACGCCCTTCCGCTCGATCTCGGCGCGGGCGGTTTCGAAGAGGTTCGGGTAGTCGACTCCGGCGGGGCAGGCGGTGGTGCAGGCGAGGCAGCCGAGGCAGTAGTACATTTCCTCGCCGAAGTCGGCGTTGACCTCGAGTTCCCCGTCGGCGATCGCGCGCATCAGGGCGATGCGTCCGCGCGGCGAGTGGCGCTCGCGGCCGGTCTCGACGTAGGTGGGGCAGGTCGGCAGGCACATCCCGCAGTGCATGCACTGCTGGAGCACGGAGTAATCGAGGCTGCGCAGCAGGTTGCCCGTGGTGTCGGGCTGGGGAGAGGGAGTCGCTGAGCTCATGGTGGTGCGGGTGGAGGGCTCAGTCGAAGATCTTGCCCGGGTTGAGCAGGCCGTCGGGATCGAGCGTGCGCTTGATTGCGCGCAGCAGTTCGAGCGTGGGATCGCCGAGTTGGCGGGGCAGGAAGGCCTTCTTGGCGAGGCCCACCCCGTGTTCGCCGGTGAGCGTGCCGCCGAGGGACAGCGCGTAGTCGAAGATCTCCTTCATCGCGGCCTCGACGCGGTGCATCTCGGCCTGATTGCGCTCGTCGGTCAGAAACGTCGGGTGGAGATTACCGTCCCCGAAATGCCCGAACGTCGCGACCTCCACCTGGTGGCGGGCGGCGGTGTCGTTGATGAAGCGGATCATCTTGGCGAGTTCGCTCCGCGGAACGGTGGCGTCTTCCAGGATCGTGGTGGGCCGCAGGCGGGCGAGGGCGGAGAAGGCGCTGCGCCGGGCGGTGGCGAGGCGGGTGGCCTCGTCGGCGGAGGCGGCGCGGCGCACCGCGAGGGCGGATTGGGCGCGGCAGATCTGCTCGATCCGCTCGGCCTCGTCGGCGACTGCCGCCGGGTGGCCATCGGTCTCGATCAGCAGCAGGGCCTCGGCCTCGGTGGGCAACCCGACCTTGGCGAACGCCTCGACGCAGCGCAGCGTGCGCTGATCGAGGAACTCCAGCGTGCACGGGATGATCTTCGCGGCGATGATGGCGGAGACGGTCTCCGCGGCCGCATCCATGGAGGCGTAGGTGGCGAGGAGAGTCTGGCGGGCGGCGGGCTTCGGGAGCAGGCGCAGGAGCACCTTCGTGATCACGCCGAGCGTGCCCTCGCTGCCGATGAACAGGTCGCGGAGACTGTAACCGGCGACATCCTTGACGCACTTGTTGCCCAGCCAGACGGTGGAGCCATCGGCGAGTACGACCTCGAGGCCCATGACGTAGTTGCGGGTGACGCCGTACTTCAGACCGCGCAGGCCGCCGGCATTTTCCGAGACGTTGCCGCCGATCGTGCTGATCTTCATCGAACCGGGGTCGGGCGGATAGAACAGCCCGGCCGCGTCGGCGGTATCGTAGATCTGTTGGGTGATCACCCCGGGCTCGGCGAGCAGGGTGAGATTCTTGGTATCGAGTTCCAAGATACGATTCATGTCGCCAAGGCAGAGCACGACGCAGCCCGGCACGGGGATGCTGCCGCCGGAAAGCCCGGTGCCGCTGCCGCGGGAGACGACGGGCACGCGATGGGTGCGGGCGAGACGGAGGACGGCGGCGACCCCGGCGGCGTCGCGCGGGAACACGACGGCGCCGGGCAGCTGGCGGAGGGCGGCGGTGCCGTCGAAACCGTACGGGATCAGATCCTCATGGCGGGTGAGCACGGCGCTCTCGGGGAACGCCGCGCGCAGGTCGCGGAGGAACAGTTCCGGCAGCGTCGGGCGGGCGGCGGGCTGGGGTGAGGGCGAGTTCATGGGGTGGGCCTGGGGACGGAGGAGATCACGGAACACGCGCCGCGCCGGCCTTGGTGGCGCGCGTGCCTGCGAGACGGGACGCAGGGTTGGGTAGTGGGGTGGCTTCGCGGGCGGCGCGCACATGGTCGAGCATGGCCGCGTGTGCCGCGTTGCCATCCCCCCGTGCGACGGCTTCGACGATCTTGGCGTGCTGGGCAGCGGCCTCGACCAGCCCGACGTGCTCGAGCGTGATGCGGCGCGTCTCGGCCTCGAGTCCCGCGATGGAGCTCAGCATCAGGGAGAGAACCCGGTTGCCGGCGACCTCGGCGAGCAGGCGATGGACTTCCAGGTCGGCTGGCACGGCCTCTTCGAGCGTCGTGCCGAGGCGCTCGTGGGCCGCCCGGAGCGCGGTGCGTTCGGCCGGGCCCGCTCGCTCAGCTGCGGCGCGCGCGATGGCTGGCTCCACCAGAAGCCGCACCTCGGCGAACTGCCGCAGCCGCTCTGTCAGATCCGGAAGCTCGCGCGCGAGCGTCGCGCCGACCGGAGCCTGCGGCTTGTTCACCACCCGCACCCCGACCCCATGTTTCACCTCCAGCAAACCCTGGATTTCCATCCGCTGGACTGCTTCTCGCAGGGCTGACCGACTGACTCCCAGACGTGCGGACAGGGCGCGCTCCGGCGGCAACCATGGCACCGAGCGGTACTGACGCGACAGCCTCTCGCAGATCGCATCGACCAACGGACCTCGGCGCAGGATGGCGGGCATGGAGGTAGGAGGTCAGACCACTGGGGCAAAGGCAACCGGGAAGTCGGGTCGGGGTGTGGCTCGCTTGACGGCGGGAGGCAATCTGCGTTGCCTGACACCCATGCGAGGTTGCGGGGTGTTTTCCATGCTGGGGTTGTTGCTCGGGAGCGCTGCGTTCCTTGGCGCGGCTCCGTCCGTTTCGTCCGTTTCGCCTTTTCTGCCGCCCGATGTTCCTGCGGTGGCGGGTGGTGCGGTCGTGGCTCAAGCGTCGCCGATTGAATTCCGGGGTGTGGTGGTGATGGGGGGGCGTCAGCGCTTCAACTTCTTTGATCCGGCCCGGAAGCAGAGCGCCTGGGTGGGGCTGGCGGAGGCGGGTGGCCCCTATCGCGTCACGGCGTACGATGAGGGGCGCGAAACCGTGACGGTCGAGGTGGAGGGGCGGGTGCTTTCGTTGGCGCTGGAGAAGGCCAAGATCGGCTCGGCTCCGCCCCCGGCGAATGTCCCGATGGTCGCGGGAGCGACGGCGGGAGCCGCGGCCGTGGCGGCCCCTTCGCCGGGAGTCGCGCCGATCGTGCTCAATCCCACGCCGGCCGACGAGGCGATGCGTTTGGCAACGATTGCGGCGGAGGTTCGCCGGCGTCGGGCCCTCCGCCAGCAGCAGCCCGCTGCGGCGCCCGGCTCGGCGGCCGCGATGGGTTCGGCAGAAAAGGCCAATTGACTGCGTCAAGTACGGCTGAGTGGAGTGTATCCTGGGCGGGCCGAAAAAAGCCGTGCGCCGCTTTTCCGGCGGATTAGCCTCGCTCCTCCATGCTCTCCGACCCGCCGCCGAGTTCGGTCGATGCGTCCAAGTCTAACTGGACGCTGGTGCGGCGGCTTTGGGGTTTGGCGTGGCGTTACCGCCTGCGGTGTCTGCAGGTGCTGGGCTTGCAGCTGGTGCTGCTATCGCTCGGCTTGGCCGGTCTTAGTCTCACGGGTGTTGGCATCGACTACATCCGCTATGTGTTGGGGAAGGAGCATCCGTCGCTGGAGACACCGGAAATCGCGATGCCGGTGATTCAGTTTGGCCCGGAGTTGCCTGCGACGTGGTCGCCGACGGAGGTCATCCTCTTGATCGCGGGCCTGATTCTCGCGATGGCGGCGGTGCGGGCCTGCCTCAACTACGCCTACTCGATTGCGATCAATGGTCTGGTGCAGCTCCGGCTCGTGGTGGACCTCCGCGCGGAGATCTACGACAAGCTGCAGCGGCTCAGTTTCCGATTCTTCGATGCGAACACCACGGGTTCCATCATCACCCGGGTGACGGGCGACGTGCAGAGCGTGCGCATGTTCGTGGATCAGGTCCTGATCCAGAGCCTGATCATGGTGATCTCGCTCACCGTCTACATCATTTACATGGTCAGTCTTCACCCGGGTCTGACCCTGGCCTGCCTCGCGACCACGCCCGTGCTCTGGCTCATGTCGATGCAGTTCTCGCGCAAGATCCAGCCGGCCTATGCGCAGAACCGCACGCTGGTGGAGCGGATGGTGCAGAACCTGGCGGAGAGCATCCAGGGGATCCAAGTGACGAAAGGGTTTGGCCGTGAGGTGGAGGATCGGGCCCGCTTTGATGCCGGCAACGATGCGGTCTTGGCGCAGCAACGGAGCATCTTCTGGCGGGTCAGCCTCTTCTCGCCGGCGGTGGGTCTCCTGACGCGGGTGAACATGGTGGTGTTACTCGGCTACGGCGGCTGGCTCGTGCTGGACGGCAAGCTGCCGCTGGGAGCGGGGCTCATCGTGTTTGCGGGGCTGCTCGAGCAGTTCTCGGGTCAGGTCAACCAAGTGGCGACCGTGGTGAACAGCGTGCAGCAGTCGCTCATCGGGGCGCGCCGCGTCTTCGAGATCCTGGATGCGCCGGTGGAAGTGAAGAGCCGGCCGGGTGCGATCCGGCGTCCGCGGCTGACGGGTGCGGTGGCGATTGAGCGGGTGAGCTTTGCGTATGACGGCATTGATCCGGTGTTGCGGGACATCTCGCTTGAGGTGAAGCCGGGGCAGTGTGTGGCCATCCTCGGGGCGACGGGGGCGGGGAAGAGCGTGTTGATGAGCTTGATCCCGCGCTTCTGGGATCCGACCTCCGGGCGGGTGCTGCTGGATGGCATCGACGCGCGCGATCTCGAGCTCGACGACCTGCGGCGCAACATTGGCCTCGTGTTCCAGGAAAGCTTCCTTTTCTCGAACACCGTCGCCGCGAACATCGCGTTCGGTCATCCGGATGCGACGCGCGAGCAGATTGAGAAGGCGGCGCGGATCGCGGCGGCGCACGACTTCATCATGGCGTTGCCGAAGGGCTACGACACGATCCTCGGCGAGAGCGGCAACACCCTCTCGGGAGGGCAGCGGCAGCGGCTGGCGATCGCGCGTGCGGTCTTGCTCGAGCCGCCGATCCTGCTGCTCGATGACCCCACGGCGGCGATCGACAGCGAGACGGAGCACGAGATCTTCGAGGCGCTCGACCGGGCGATCGCGGGCCGGACGACCTTCATCGTCGCACACCGCCTGAGCACGCTGCGCCGGGCGGACTTCATCATCGTGATGGAGGATGGGCGCATCGTGCAGCGTGGCCGACACGAAGAACTCATGCGCGAGTCGGGTCCTTACCTGCGTGTGGCCAACCTTCAGCTGCGGGACGGCCGGGAACTGCAGCAGCAGGCGTTGAACCAACGCGCCGCGCCGGGAGGTGCCGCGTGAGCCTGCGGCCCGATCCCAATCCCCGCCCCCGGCCCGGGCCCGGCGGGCGCGACCTGATGCTCGTGCACCGTGCGCGGGACGATGACGACGAGGAGCAGTTCCGCCCGCTGGAGTGGGGGCTGATCCGTCGGCTCTTCACCTACTCCGGACCGGTGCGCCGCAAGCTCATCGCCCTGTCGATCCTGACCGTGATCCGTGCCGCGCAACTCCCGATGTTGCCCTGGCTCGTGTCGGCCGTGATCGGACTGATGAGCCAGGGAGTGATCACCCGCGAGGATTCGCGGTTGCTGTGGTGGGGCGTGGCAGCGTACGCGATCCTGGCCCTGCTCACCGACGTGCTCTTCCACTTCCGGCAGCGCTATGCGTTGGAGGTCGGCGAGGGGGTGGTGAACCGGCTGCGGGCGGACATCTTCGCGAAGGTGCAGCGCCAGCCGATGAGTTTCTTCCACCGGGTCAAGCTGGGGCGGATCATCAGCCGCGTGACCAGTGACGTGGAGGCGCTGCGCGTCGGCATCCAGGACGTACTCTTCGTCTCGGTGATCCAGTTCGGCCAGATGCTGTTTGCGGCGGTGATCATGGCCTTCTGCGACTGGGTCCTCTTCCTCATCGTGATCGGCATGGCTCCCGTACTGTGGGCCGTGAATCAGCGGTTCCGCATGCGGCTGAGCCAGCTGACCCGCGCCTCGCAGGAGAGCTTCAGCCGCGTGACGGCGACGCTGGCGGAATCGGTCAACGGCATCCGCGTGACGCAAGGCTTCGTGCGCCAGGAGACGAACGCGGGGTTGTTCCGCAACCTCCTGATGGATCACTCGCGGTACAACATCGCGCTGGCACGGACCTCGGCGCGGCTGCTGCCGATCCTCGAGTTGAACAGCCAGTTCTTCATCGCGATCCTCCTGATGCTCGGGGGGTGGCGGACCTTCCATGGCCTGATGAGCATCTCGGATCTGATCCAGTTCTTCTTCCTCGCGAACCTCTTCTTCTCCCCGATCCAGATCATCGGGAACCAGTACAATCAAGCGCTGGTGGCGATGGCGGGGGCGGAGCGGGTGTTTCGCTTGATCGACACCCCGCCGGACTGGACGGATGCGTCGGAGGCGGTGGCCTTGCCGGATCCCCGGGCGGGGGTGTCGGGCGGAATGGAGGGAGCGCGCGTGGAGTTTCGCGACGTGTCGTTCGGCTACACGGCGGAACGCCGCGTGCTGCACGGAATCTCGTTCACGGCCGAGCCTGGCCAATCGATCGCGCTCGTCGGGCACACCGGCAGCGGCAAGAGCTCGATCATCAACCTCGTGGCGAAGTTCTACCTGCCGACCGCCGGTGAGGTGCAGATCGATGGTCGGGAGATCCGCACGCTCACCAGCCAGTCGCTGCACCGGCAGATGGGCATGGTGCAGCAGCAGAATTTCCTCTTCAGCGGCACGCTGATGGAGAACATCCGCATGGCGCGGCCGGAGGCGACGGATGCCGATGTGCGGGCGGCGGCGGCGAAGCTCGACTGCTTGGATATCCTTGAGGCGCTGCCGCGTGGATTGCTGACCGAGGTCGGTGAGCGGGGCGCCGGACTCTCGGTGGGTCAGCGCCAGCTCGTGTGCTTCACCCGCGCGCTGCTGGCGGACCCGCGGATCCTCATTCTTGACGAGGCGACGAGCTCGATCGACGCGATCACCGAGGCGCGCCTGCAGACGGCCCTGCGCACGCTCCTCGTGGGTCGCACGAGCTTCGTGGTGGCGCATCGCCTGAGCACCATCCGCAGCGCGGATCAGGTCCTCGTGCTGGACGACGGCCGCATCATCGAGCGCGGTACGCACGACCAGCTCCTGTCGTTGAAAGGTCACTACGCCAAGCTCTACCAGCAGTTCGTGCAGATCGACGATCCCGGTTCGGCGAGGGAAAAAGCAGGCGCGTGAGGCCTTCCCAGCCGGGTGGTCAATCTGACACTTGCAAAAGTTTTCTCCTCTGAAAAACGGCAAGTTGCCGTCGAGAAATGCATTGCAATTCTGCGGCGCTGCTCTATGCCTTGGTTCCGATATGGCTAAACGCAAACCCAACGCTGCCTTCCTTAAACCGGTTCAGCCTGACGAAGCCCTCGCGGCGGTCGTCGGGTCCAAACCCCTCCCTCGTACCGATCTCACCAAGAAGCTCTGGGACTACATCAAGAAGAATGGTCTCCAGGACAAGAAGGTGAGAACCCAGATCAATGCTGACGACAAGCTGAAGCCGGTCTTCAACGGCAAGAAGTCGGTCAGCATGTTCGAGATGACGAAGCTCGTCTCGGGCCACCTGAAGTAATTCTCGGTCGCTCTGACCTTTTGAACGCCGGCTCCCTCTTGGAGCCGGCGTTTTTTTGTGCCTTAGCGTGGGCTTTTGCCGGGGGCGAAGCCGACAAACGTGACCTTGGCGCGGCCCTTGATGCCCTCGACCTCGATGAAGAAGGTGCCGAGCAGTCCTGGCTTGATCCAGACGCGGCGCCGGGTCGCGTCGCGGGGGGCCTCGTACTCGCCTTGGATGACGCGCCAGCGCTGTCCGTTGGTGAGCGTCAAGACTGTGCCCTCGCGCCATCCGGCGAACTCGCCGACGAGTTCGCTCTCGAGGGTGTCGTAGTCGATCTGGGTGCCGGGCTTCAGGCGGATGCGTTCGAGGAGGCTCTCCTTGCGCGCGGGCGCGGGTGTTGGCGTCGCCGCGGCGCCGGCGGCCGCTGCGGTGGCGTGACGTTCCGCAGTGGCCTTGGCCTCACGAACCACGCGCTCGGCTTCCGCCTCCGCGAGGCGGGCCGCTTCGCGGGCCCGCGCGAGCTCTCCGGATTCGTGCGCCTGCACCAGTCGGTTCAGTTCCTGGAGTTCCGCCGCCGTCAACTTCCCCAGACCAGCGCCGGAGAACTCGGCGGCGCTCAGCGCAGCGGAGAAAGGGGCAGGGCGGGGCGGTGGGCCGGACTCGGCTCGCCCGATGGGGAGTCCGGCGAGAACGACGACGGCGTACGCCGCGAGACTGAGCCGAAGGGAGGGCAGCGACTGGGCGGAACCGTGGAAAAACATGGAGCGTGACCGTGAAATCCGAGTGGACCCCGCCTGGGATGATTCTGTAAGCCAGAGGCGCCGCGGCCCGGGCGCGCGCTTTCGGCATTTCCTGGCTTCTCCGGGCTTTTCTTTTCGGGAGGATTTTCCTTAGCTCTGCCTCACCCAACCCCGGCCGCCCGTTCGCAAGAAGGGCAGTCGCGTCCAAACCCCAACCGTTTCGTCACTATGTACTCCCTGCGCACCCCGCTCGGGCGGACGCTGGCATTCCTCGCTGGTGCGTTCTGCCTCCTTGCCCCGTCGGCTCACGCCCAATCCTCCGGCTCCATCGTTGGCCGCGTCTACAATCCGACCACCCAAGAATATGTCCGCGACGCCGAGGTCGAGGTCGAGGGTACGGCCCTCAAGACCAACACCGAGGTCGGTGGCCTCTTCCAGCTCTTCAACGTGCCCGCCGGCGAGGTCCGGATGGTGGTCCGTTACTCGGGCTACACGACCCAGACGCTGACGGTCACCGTCGGCGCGGGCCAGACGGCCACCCGGGACGTGGAGCTTGTCCCCGTGCGGACTCCGGCGAGGGGCGCGGCAGCCGGCGAGGCCGTCGAACTCACCGCCTTCGTCGTTTCCAGCGAGCGCGAGGGCAACGCCAAGGCCATCATGAACCAGAAGAAGAGCATGAACGTCACCACCTCGGTGGCGTCCGACATCTTCGGCGACGTGACGGATGGCAACGTCGGTGAGTTTCTGAAGTACCTGCCCGGCGTGGACCTCGACTACGTCGAGTCCGAGACCCGCGGCCCGCGCCTCGGCGGCATGGACGCACAGTACGTCGGCGTCTCCTTCGACGGAGTAAAACTGGCGAGCGCCGATGCCAACCGCACCGGCACGCTCGGTCGCGCGACCAGCTTCGAGGCCTTCTCGATCAGCAGCATCGAGTCGATCGAGATCAACCTGACGGCCAGCTCCGACCAGGACGCCGACGCGCCGGCCGGAACCATCGACATGAAGACCCGTCGCGCGTTCGAGCGCAAGGGTCGGCGCATCGCCTACAATTTCAGCCTCAACATGAACTCCGAGGAGTTTCACCTCAAGAAGACCCCCGGTCCTGGCGGCCGCGAAGAGTACAAGGCACGGCCCAACTACAGCCTCGAGTATTCCGACGTGTTCTTCAACCAGCGCCTCGGCATCGTCGCCAGCTTCAACCGCGTCGATTCGTACACCGAGCAGTACCGCCACAACCTGACCTTCAATCGCACGCCGACCGCGGCGGACACGCGGCCGATGGTCATCACCCAGCTGAACTTCAAGGACGGCAACAAGAACATCGCGAAGGACACCTACACGCTGACGGCGGACTTCAAGGCCACGCCGCATCTGGTGCTTTCGAACACGCTCATCTACAACTTCGCTCTCGGTCAGTTCTTCAACCGCAACCTGACCTTCGACGCCGCGACGAACAACACCGCAAACAACACCGGTCGCCAGTTCTCCGTCGGTGACCTGCTCCAAGTGCGGACCAACGGCCTCGCCGCGAACACCTCGCGCAATGCCACGATCAGCAACGGCGACGCTAGCAAGCAGACGCACACGATCACCCTCGCGCCGCGGTTCGAGTACAAGCGCGGTGCGTGGACCGTGGATGGCGCCGCCACCTACTCCCGATCCTTCAATAACTACGAGGCTCTCGAGCAGGGTCACGTCCGGTCGGCCAACGTGAACAGCATTCGCAGCGACTGGGTCGCCACGCGCTCCAGCCTCCAGTCCCATGAGTGGACGGTGCAGCAGTTGAACGGCCCGGATTGGTTCGACCTCGCGAACTACACCAATCCGCGCATCACGAACGAGGGCCGCTATGCGCGCACCGAGATCTACAGCGCGATGGTCAATGCGAAGTGGGTGCTCCCGATTTCCCTCCCCACCACCTTGAAGGTGGGTGCCAAATGGACCGAGGAGAGCCGGAAGAACGGCAACGAGACGTCCTACTACACGTGGCAGTACATCGGCCCCGGCGGCGGCACGACCGGCAACTGGGCGGCCTTCCCGAACCGTAACCTCTTCTCCACGGGGTCGACCAACATCATCACGACCAAGAATGCGGCGGGCGAGACCAAGACGATGCCCATGATCGATCCGAACGGGATCGCGGATCTCTTCCGCAGCAATCCGGAGTACTTCGTCAACAACGCGACGCCGGACAATTACTACAACGCGTTCATCGGTCCCCGCCGCGACATTCTGCAGACCGTGAATGCGGGCTACGGCTTGGCGGATTTCCGGCCGCTGCCCCGACTGCAGATCCGCGCCGGTGTGCGCTGGGAGGGAACGCAGAACGACGCGCGCGAGTACGATCCGGTCTCACGGACCGCCATGCTCGCCGCCGGCTACGCGCTGAACAGCTCGGGCCGCGCCACCACCATCCCTGGCCTGCAGTACCAGTTCTTCAGCAAGCCGGAGATCACGCGCACGAAGAAGTATGACAACCTCTTCCCGATGGTCGCCCTGAAGTACGACCTGCGCGAGAACCTCCAGCTCCACGTCAGCGCGAACAAGGCCATCTCCCGCCCGCCGATCGACGAGCTCACCGGTGCGTGGATCATCAACGACGACGCGCTGCTGATCACGTCACCGAACCCGAACCTGCTGCCGGAGTACTCCAAGAACTACGTCGGTCGTCTCGCCTACTACTTCGAGCCGGCCGGCCAGCTCACCGTCACGGTGCGCCAGAACGACATCGAGAATCTGCGTTCGAACCGCCGCGGCACCTCCGATGAGTTCGGCTTGGGCGACGATCCGATCTACTCCAGCTACGAGTTCGTGGCGCCGTTCAACGTGCCGAACCCGGTTCGTTTCCGCGGCCTCGAGGTTGGCTATTCGCAGTCGCTCTCCTTCCTTCCGGATCCGTTCCGCGGCTTCACCGTCAACTCGTCCTACTCGCGCACCTACGCCGATCAGCGCCGCGAACGCATCGCGCCGCACCGGGTGACGATGAGCGTGGGCTACCGCTACAAGCGTTTCTCGACCCGTGTCGGCGTGATCTGGCACGCCGACACGCCATGGGACACGGTGTACGGCCGCTACAAGCTGCACACGACGAAGTACGACTTGGGTGGCGAATACCGCCTCAACTCCCGGGTATCCTTGTTCTTCCAGGGTCGTAACATCTTCAATGATTCGCAGCGTTGGTACGAGAGCCCATTGGTCGAGGGCGAGGCCGGTGCGCTGCGCATCCTCGAGAACTACGGCGCGAACTGGAATTTCGGCGTCAAGGGTGTGTTCTAAGCGCCCGGGCACGTCACCGGCCGGTCACGTTGTGCGCCGGCCGGTGACTCCGCGCTTGCCAAGGAATTTGCGTCGGGGTCAGGGTGTCGGCCCGTTTTTCGTATGGCCGGCCGTCTCACCGCCCTCCTCGATCCTTCCCGCATCCTCCTGCACGTGCAGGCGGCCAAGCGCACCGTGGCCATCCACGAGGTGGCACGTCTGCTGGAAGGGCATCCGGAGGTGGTGAATTTCCAAGGGTTCTACCAGGAATTGCTCGCGCGGGAACGGCTGGATACGACCTACCTCGGCAACCAGGTCGCCCTGCCGCACGCCCGGACCGAGCATGTCCACTCCATCGTCCTTGCGGTCGGTCGCAGCGATGGGGGGATCTTGTTCGAGAACTGCAATCAAACGGTCCGCCTGCTCTTCGTCCTCGGCACCCCAAAGTCCAACCCGGGTGACTACCTGCAGGTGGTCAGCGCGCTCTGCCGCCTGCTGAAGGAGGCGTCCACGCGCGAGGCCTTGATGGGGGCCGCCACCGCCGAGGACTTCATCGCGGTGGTCCGGCGTTTCGAGGAAGGTACGCTCTCGTCAGGATAATCTGGCGGCGCCTGCCGACTGCCGGCAGCGGGCTGAGCGGCGCCTGTCTTTCGGCGGTCCCTCAGTAGTGCGGCGGGCGGTCGTCGCCGGCCGACGGCAGGGTTTCGGTTGGAGCGGAGGACTCGGCCCGCTCCCGCAGGCGCAGGTATTCGCGGCGCACGAGGTCCAGGGCCTCGCTCAGCTCGAGCATGGCCTTGTCCTGCTTGGTGACGTGGTGCTCAAGCCAGGCAATGCGTTCCTCGAGGCGTTCGATGCGGGGATCAGACATGACGAAGGGCCGGTCGGTGTTCGGAGGGTCGCAGGGTTTTCGGTGTGAAGCGAGCCTGCGCGTCCGATCGACGAGGAGGGGGAAGCCTAGTCCGCGAGGAGCGCCGCGAGGGCGGTGGGGTCCGTGACCGGGGCGCGGCACGCAAAGTCGTCGCAGACGTACGCCGTGGCTCGTCCCGAGTCGACCCGCATGCCCGCGATCCACGGGGCGCGCGTGGCGAGCCATGTCTCGTCGGCGTGTCCCGAGAGCACGAGAAGCGTCCGGGCGCGTCCCGGTGCCGTCCGCGCGGTGGCGACGAGGGCTGCCGTCTCCGGCGCGGTCGCGGCGCCCACGATCACCACCTGGCGGGGCCGGCTGAGGGCTTGGTCGACCGCGACGAGCATGGCGGGCAGGGCCTGCGGGTGTTCCGTCCAGCGCGGTGAGAAGGCCTTCAGCGTGCGATGGGCGCGCTCGCGGCGGGCTTCGTCGTGCAGGAGGTCCGCCAGGCGGAGCGCGGTGCGGGCCGCGACGGAGCTCGGTGCGGGCTCGGCGCCGTCGTAGTCCTCCTTGAGTCGGAGCACCAGATGCGGGTCATCCCCGGGAGCCGAAAAATAGCCGCCGCCCGCCTCGTCCCAGAACCGTGCGTCGAGTTCGGTTTGGAGTGCGTCGGCCCAGCGCAGCCACGGGAGCGCGAGCGTGGCTTCGTACAGGTCCAGCAGGCCGTCGATCAGGCACGCGTAATCCTCGGCGAAGGCTTCGGCCGTCCCTCGCGAGGTGCCAAAGGCCCGGTGGAGGCGTCCGGTCGTCGGGTGCACGAGTTCGCGCTGGATGAAGCGCGCCGCCGCCTCGGCGGCGTCGCGGTAGGGGATCGGTCCCTCGCGGCCGGCTTCGAGCGCGAGATGGGCCCGGGCCAGCGCAGAAATCATCAGGCCGTTCCACGCGGTGATGATCTTGTGATCAAGGTGGGGCCGGGGGCGGCGGGTCCGGGCGTCGCGGAGGCGTCCGAGCAGGGCGAGGAGTCGGTCGTTGGCCTCCTCCACCGTGAGTTGCGCGGTCTTCGCGGTGGCGGCGAGCGATTGCACCTGGGCGAGGATGTTGCGTCCGGCGAGTTCGCCCTGCGGGTCCATCTCCGGCGGCACGTTGCCTTGGGCGCGGACGCCGAAGTGGGCGATCGCGAGCGCGGCGTCCTCGGCGGTGAGCACGTCGGCCAGTTCCTCCGCAGTCCACACGTAGAAGGCGCCCTCTGCGTGCTCCTGGCTCCCCGCGCGTTGGCTGTCGGCGTCCTCGGCGGACGCGAACCCGCCTCCCGGCTGGCGCAGATCGCGCAGGGCGTAGTCGAGGATGTCGCGGGTGAGCCACGCGTAGCGCTCGTCGTTCGTCGCGCCGTACGCCTCGAGGCAGTTCACGGTGATCTGCGCCTGGTCGTAGAGCATCTTCTCGAAGTGCGGGCAGAACCAGCGCGCGTCGACCGAGTAGCGGTGAAAGCCGCCGCCGACGTGGTCATGGATGCCGCCGCGAGCCATCCCGCGCAGCGTCGTCGTGACCATGCGGAGGGCTTCGTCGCCCTCGGCTGATCCCGGTCCCTGCAGGCGGGCGCAGCGGATCAAGAACGACAGCACGGAGGCGCGCGGGAACTTCGGGGCCCCGCCGAAGCCGCCGACCTGGGCGTCGAACGATTCCGAGAAGTACTGATACCCGCGTTCGAAGGCGCCTTGGGCGGCTTCGAGCAAGGCCTCCGCCGAGTCCGCGGCCGGCGGGGCGGAGGGGGTGGCGGGCTGGAGCGACGCAATGACCCGATCGCCCTCGGCGATCAGTTGCGCGCGCTGGGCGGGATCCTTCCAGGCGCCGGCGATGGCGCGGAGGAGCGACGGGAAGCCGGCTCGTCCGCCGCGGTCGGCCGGTGGGAAGTACGTGCCACCGTAGAACGGCTTCCGGTCCGGGGTGAGCCAGACGCTGAGGGGCCAACCGCCGTGGCCGGTGAGGGCCTGGACGTAGGTCATGTAGACTTGGTCGACGTCCGGACGCTCCTCGCGGTCGACTTTGATCGCGATGAAGTCGGCGTTCAGCAGCGCCGCGATGTCGTCGTCCTCGAAGGACTCATGAGCCATCACGTGGCACCAGTGGCACGTCGAGTAGCCGATGCTGAGGAAGATCGGCTTGTTCTCGGCCCGGGCCTGCGCGAAGGCGGCCTCGTCCCATTCCTGCCAGGCGACCGGGTTTTCCGCGTGCTGCTGGAGGTAGGGCGATTGGGCGTGCTGGAGGCGATTGGCCATCGCCTACAAAGGTGCAGAATCCGGCAAAAGGAAAGCGCGGCCCCGGGGAATCCGGAGGCCGCGCGGGGGAACTGGGGAACGAGGAGGTTCTCCTCGCGGGAGGTGCGGTGGGAGGCGGGATCGATTACTGACCGAGCACCCAGGAGAAGATGAGCGGGGCCACGATGGTGGCGTCGCTCTCGACGATGAACTTCGGCGTCTTGGAGCCGAGCTTGCCCCAGGTGATCTTCTCGTTGGGGACGGCGCCGGAGTAGCTGCCGTAGCTGGTGGTGGAGTCGCTGATCTGGGCGAAGTAGCCCCAGAGCGGCACGCCGGTGCGCTGGAGATCCTGGTGCAGCATCGGGACGACGCAGATCGGGAAGTCGCCGGCGATGCCGCCGCCGATCTGGAAGAAGCCGATCGAGCCCTCGCCATTGCGCAGCGTGCGGGCGCTGCGGGTGTACCATTCGGCCAGCCACATCATGTATTCGATGCCGGTGCGGACCGTGTGGACGTTCTTCACGTCGCCGCTGATGACGTGGCCGGCGTACATGTTGCCGAGCGTGGCGTCTTCCCAGCCCGGGACGATGATCGGCAGATTGCGTTCGGCGGCGGCGACCATCCACGAGTGCTTCGGGTCGATCTGGTAGCTCTTCTTGAGCTTTCCGGAGCGGAGCACCTTGTACATGAACTCGTGCGGGAAGAAGCGCTCGCCCGCGCGGTCGGCGGCGACCCATTCCTCGAGCACGGCGGCCTCGATCCGGCGCATCGCCTCGTGCTCGGGGATGCAGGTATCGGTGACCCGGTTCATGTGCCGGTCGAGCAGCGCCTGTTCGTCCTCGGTGGTGAGGTGGCGGTAGTGCGGCACGCGCTCGTAGTAGTCGTGGGCGACGAGGTTGAAGATGTCCTCCTCGAGATTGGCGCCGGTGCAGACGATCGCGTGGACCTTGTCGCGGCGGATCATTTCCGCGAGTGAGATGCCGAGTTCGGCGGTGGACATGGCGCCGGCGAGCGTCACGAGCATATTACCCCCGGCCTTGAGGTGGGACTCGTAGCCCTTGGCCGTGTCGACCAAGGCGGCGGCGTTGAAGTGGCGGTAGTTCCGGGCGATGAACTGGGACACCGGCCCCTTCTTGCTCGCGAGGGCGGCGTTCACGTCTTCGGGGCGGCGGGTCTTGCGCTTGGCGGTCATAAGATACGGAGCGTGAAAAGCCGCCGCACTTCGGGCGACAAAAAAGCGCGGGCTCTGCGGCGGGCTCCGGGATTGCGCCGGCGGGGTGGTCGCCCATCGTCGGGGGTTCCCGGGTGCCGCCCGCTGCCAGCGGGGCGTGGATCCGGTTCATCGTCACCATGCTTGCCGCGGTCCTGACCACCGTCTTCTTCTCGCTCTCCGCGATCTTCGCGGCGCGGAGTGTGCGGGCGGTGGGTGCGACCCGCGCGAATCTCGGGCGTCTGGCCTTCGCCGCGGTGGCGCTCGGAATCGTCGCCCACGGCTGGGGCGGGGGCCTGGGGGGCGCGGGTCGCGAGTGGCTCTTCTGGAGCGGGGTGGTGGGAATGGGATTGGGCGACCTTGCGGTCTTCGCGGCCTTGCCCCGGCTGGGCACCCGGTTGACGGTCCTGATGACGCAGTGCGTGGCGGCTCCGCTGGCCGCAGTGGCCGAGTACCTTTGGTTGGGAACCACCCTCTCGGTGGCGCAGATGCTTTGGGGAACCGTGATCCTGGTCGGCGTGGGCGTGGCGTTGCGGCCCGGTCCCGAGGAAGCGGGGACGGGCGTGCGGGTGGGGTGGGTGGGACTCCTTTACGGCCTTGGAGCGGCGGCGGGGCAGGGCTTCGGGGCGGTGCTGAGCCGGAAGGCGCGGGAGGTGGCGGAGCAGGCTGGGCAGGTGACGGACGGGTTCACCGCGGCCTATCAGCGGATCCTGGGAGGGCTGGTGATCACGCTCGCCTTCTTCGCCGTGCGGGCCCTTTGGCATTGGTGGGCGCGGAAGGGGGGAGCCGGCACCACGACGGCGGTGCGGCCGCGACCGCGCGATTACCTCTGGATCCCGGCGAACGCGCTGTGTGGCGCCGTGATTGGGGTGAGTTGCTACCAGTGGGCGTTATTCACGACTCCCAGCGGGCTGGTGCTGCCGATCGTCGCGACCACCCCGCTGGTCATCGTGCCGCTGTCGTACTGGATCGAAGGGGAACGCCCGACCCGCCGCTCGCTGCTTGGAGGGGTGGTGGCGGTTGCGGGGGCGGTGGCGCTGAGCATCGTGCGCTGAAACCATGCTTCTCTGCAAAATCAGGCTGGGTTTTCCGCGCCGGGTCGCTTTGTCTTTGAGGTTCGCATGCTGACGATCGCCGATGTCGCCAAGTCCTACGGTACCCGGGAGCTCTTCTCGGAGGTTTCGCTGTTCATTGCCCGGACGGACCGCTTCGGCTTGGTCGGGCCGAACGGCGCGGGCAAGTCGACCCTCTTCAACCTCATCCTCGGCGAGGAAAGTGCGGATGAAGGCACGATCACCTGGGAGCGCGGAGCGGACTTCGGTTTCCTGCCGCAGGAGAGCGCGCCGGTCGGGGACGAGACCATCCTGCACATCGCGACCAGCGGGCGGAAACTCGAGCCGGAGAACGACGACGACTACGACATCGACTACACGCTCGAGCCGCGGGCGAAGAAGATCCTCGCTGGTCTGGGCTTTCGCGAGGCCGACCACCTGAAGCTGGCGCGGACCTTCTCGGGCGGCTGGGTGATGCGCGCGCATCTGGCGCGCTTGCTCGTGAACGAGCCGGCGCTCCTGCTCCTCGACGAGCCGACCAACCACCTCGATCTCGAGGCGCTGCTGTGGTTCCAGGATTACCTGACGCGCTATCCCGGCGGGCTAGTGGTGATTTCCCACGATCGCGCTTTCCTCAACGCGCTCTGCAACGGCATCCTCGAGCTGCGGGCCGGGACCTTGCATCGGTACACCGGCAACTACGACGATTACGTGAAGGAGAAGGAGGACCGCAAAGCGCAGCAGGCGGCGGCCTTCAAGAACCAGCAGCGCGAGATCGCCCACCTGCAGAAGTTCGTCGACCGCTTCGGTGCCAAGGCCTCGTTGGCCTCCCGGGCCAAGTCGAAGGAGAAGCAGATCGAGCGTCTCAAGGAGAACGCCATCGAGGAGCCGATGGAGGAGCTCAAGCGGATCAATTTCCGGTTTCCCCAGCCGCCGCGCTCCGGGCTGAAGGTAGTGACCCTCGAGCACGTGCAGCAGGCATACGGCGAACACGTCGTCTACCGCGACCTGAACTTCGTCGCCGAACGCGGACAGCGCATCGTGCTGGTCGGACCGAACGGTGCGGGCAAGTCGACGCTTCTGAAAATCCTCGGCGACGTTGTGCCGATCCAGGGCGGCGTCTGCGAACTCGGCAGCAACGTCGTCACCGGCTACTTCGCCCAGAACCGCCTCGATAACCTGAGCGCCGACGCGACCGTGTTCGAGAACGTGATGGAGCTGCGCACCGTCGAGAATCAGCTCACGGAGCAGCAGGTCCGCGCGATCCTCGGAGCGTTCCTCTTCCGCAAGGACGACGTGCACAAGAAGGTCTCGGTGCTGTCCGGCGGCGAAAAGTCCCGCCTCGCGCTCGCCCGGCTCCTCGTGCATCCGCCGAACCTGCTGCTGATGGACGAGCCGACCACCCACCTCGACATCGCCTCGATCGATGCGCTGGTCGGCGCGTTGAAGGCCTACGAAGGCACGCTGATCTTCATTTCCCACGACGTGTACTTCATCCGCTCGCTGGCGGAGACCGTGCTGCACGTGAACGCCGGTCGCCTGACGCCGTACGCCGGGAACTACGATTACTACCTGGAGAAGTCCCGGGCCTCGAATGAGCGCGCGGCGCTGACGGCCGGCTTCACCGATGCCCGGCCGCCGCAGCGTGCCGCTGCCGTCACGCCGGCGCCCGTTCCGGTGGCTGCGGCTCCTGCCCGCAAGCCCGATCGGAATGAGATCAAGCGCTTGCGGACCGAAGTCGGCAAATTCGAGGAGGCCGTTGCAGTCTTGGAGAAGAAACAGGCGGACCTGACCGCCGCACTCGAGGCACCGGAGACCTACACGACCCCGGGGCGGCCCCAGCATCTGAACCGCGAGCTATCGGTCATCGTGGACCAGCTGGCCACGGCCACGGAAGCGTGGGAGCGCGCAGCGAGCCGACTGGCGGAACTGGAGGCCAGTTAGGCGGTCTGGTGTTCCGGCAGCGGCCCGGACCAGACCTCAACGCCTTCGCCCGGAGCCCCGCGCGTCGAGCCTCACTCGCTTTCAACTGTGCCTTCACGTCTCGTTCACGGAGAGTCGGCTATCTTGCCGTCATACCGTGCGCATCGCGTTTGCGCTCCACGCCACTGTCTTGTTTCGTTAGGCGCCTAACCACTCTCCCGTACCCTGAGTTTCCGTGATCCACGTCCGATCCACACTTCACGCCTCGCGCGACCGTTGCGCTCCGTCGTCCCGACGGGGTTCATGGGTGGGTCGCGCGGTGGTGGGGATTGGACTCCTCGTCGGGTGTGGCACCAGCGCAGCGGCGCCGGAAACGAAGCCGCTCCGCTGGG
>JBEIGD010000014.1:0-84340 GCA_040382075.1 Opitutaceae bacterium | reverse complement strand
CGTTCCCTCGTCACCGGCCGACCCCGTCTCGCTCGGTGGACCCTACCCGGCCTGCTCCGCCTACTCCCCCGCCGGGGCGAGCATGCGGACGCGGCGGTCCTTGCGGGGGAAGCGGAGGGTCACGACGGTGCCGACGCCTTCCTTGCTCTCGATCCCGACCTGCCCGCCGTGTTCGCGGAGGATGCGTTGGACGATCATCAGGCCGAGCCCGTGGCCTTCGGCCTTGGTGGTGTGGTAGGGCTCGAAGAGCTTGAGAAGGTCTTCCTGGCGGATGCCGCTGCCGGTGTCGCCGAAGACCACGGTGACAAAGTCGTCGTCCGCCGCCGCGCCGACGCGGAGGACGCCGCCGGGCTTCATCGCCTCCATCGCGTTCTTGATCACGTTGAAGAACGCCTGCTTCACCTGGTCGCGATCCGCCATCACGGTCGGGAGTCGGTCCTGCGTCTCCGCTTCGACCTTGATCCCGCGATCGGCGAGTTCGTCCTGCTGGAAGCGGAAGACGTCGGCGAGGATTTCCGCGAGGTCGTTCTCGGCCAGCGCCGGGGGCCGCGGGCGGATCGCCTCGAGGAAGTGCGTGATGATGCCGTCGAGGCGCTGCACTTCGGCCTGGCAGATCGCGACCGACTCCGACAGCGCGGCGGCTTCCTTGTCCTTGGCCGCGAGCCGCAGCTTCTTGATCCGCCGCTCCATCAACTGCAGGTGGATCGTCAGGGAATTGAGGGGGTTGCCGAGCTCGTGCGCGACGCTCGCGGCGAGGAGCAGGATCGAGGACGTGCGCTCGCTCTCGATGCGCTCCTCGGTGGTCGCCTTGTCGCGCGTGACGTCGGAGAGGATGACCACGAAACGACGCTCCGCGCCGGACTTCGGATCGGAGCGGAACGGCACCATGTACAGCCGCACGGTGCGCGGCTCGGGGTACGTGAGCTCGAATTCGCGCGCCACGATCGGCAGCGCGACATCGTCGTCCATGATCGCGCCGAGCGAGGGGCGCAGCCCGGGCACGAGGCGCCAGAGCGTCTGGCCGGCGAGGTCCTTGCCGCCGCCGAGGCCGATCAGCTGGTCAGCGGCGTCGTTGGCGTAGGCGATGACGCCCTCGACATCGATGACGAGGATGCCCTCCTGCAGCACGTTGAAGATCTCCTCGAAAAGCCCGCGCTCCCGCGCCAACCGCTGCACGAGGTTGGTGAGGTTGACCGCGTCGAGCTGGTCGAGCCGACCAAGCACGCGATCGAGGGAGGAGGGACGTCGGGTGGCCATGGCGGGGCGTCAGGCTTCGGCTGCGTCGAGGAAATCCATCTGGCCCGGGTCGGGCTGCGCGGCAAGCAGCTTGCGCAGGAAAACGTCGCGGTGCTGGGGGCAGCGGCCGAGCCGGAGCACGGCCTCGCGGTGTTCCTCGGTGCCGTAGCCCTTGTGCTGGGCGAAGCCGTAACCGGGGTGCTTCGCGTCGAGTTCGACCATCAGGCGGTCGCGGGTGACCTTGGCGATGATCGACGCCATCGCGACGCACAGGGAGCGCGTGTCGCCGGTGACCACCGCGACGTGCGGGTACGGGAAATTGCGGAGGGCGAGCCCGTCGATCAGGATGCGCGCGGAGGCCTGGGGCTGGAACGCGGCGATTTCCTCGGCGGAGGCAAACAGGTCCGGCTCGCGCGTCGGGGCGAACGCTGACGGCGGATAGATGCCCTCCAGCGCGCGGCGCATCGCGAGCTTGGTGGCGCCGAGGATGTTGTGGGTCTCGATCTCCGCGACGTCGGCGACGCCGAAGTTGGCGTGGATCTGTCCCTCGTTGGCGAGCGCCTCGAAGTCGGACCACAACGCCTCGCGCTCGTCGGGGCCGAGCTGCTTCGAATCGTTGATCCGGCGCGCATTCGCCTCGGTCCAGCGGCTCTCGAGGAACGTGCGCGTGACCAGCACGGCGCCGGCGACGACGGGACCGGCGAAGGCGCCGCGGCCTGCCTCGTCGACGCCGATCAGCTCGGTCACCCCGTCGAGGTGCTTCAGGTCGAAGCTGCGCAATTGCCGC
The DNA here is from genome assembly GCA_040382075.1 of Opitutaceae bacterium. GTDB lineage: Bacteria > Verrucomicrobiota > Verrucomicrobiia > Opitutales > Opitutaceae > UBA6669. The sequence continues at coordinate 82,317 of JBEIGD010000014.1, read as the reverse complement.
CGTTTGGCCATGCCTTGGGAGTCCGGGGGCGCGTCACCAATCGATCTTGGCCTTCGGTTCCGGCAGCGGCAGCTCGTCGAGCTTGCCGGCGTCGCGCACGACCTCGTACGCGGTGCGGAAGTGCAGCTTGGCGTAATCGCCGAGGGCGCGCGCGCCGAAGCGGGCGATGATTTCCGCGCCCTGCTTCTTCACCAGCGGGCCAGCGCCCTTCTGGAGTTTGGAGCCGAAGCGCTCGGACAGCCGCTTCATCTCGCGCACGTAGGCGGCGCGGGCAACGACGGAGGCGGCGGCGACCACCGGGTCCTCTTCCGCCTTGGTCCGCATGCGCAGCTCGAAGTTCTTCACGCCCTTGCGGGTGAGTTCGCGCTGCACCAGCGGTTGCTCCGAGAATTGGTCGAGCAGCCCCCACGGCACCGGCTTCTCGGCGAGGGCCTGTTGGAGGGCGGTGCCGTGCAGCCAGGCGAGCAACAGGTTGAGGTTCGCGCGCGGGCGCGACATCAGCTCGTTGTACTTCGGCATGCTGCAGTAGCACGTTTTCACCACGACCCCGTGCGTGCCGCGGATCATTTCGTCGAAGGCCAAGATCTGACGCTCGGCGATGCGCTTGGAATCCTGCACGCCGGCCTCGCGCCACTTTTCGATCATGGACTTCTGGGCGATCACGGTGGCGGCGATCACCGGGCCGAAGAAGTCACCCTTGCCGCTCTCGTCGAGCCCCGCGTGCGCCTCGAACCACTCCGGGTGCAGCACGTTGTCGTAGCCCAGCTTCGGCGCCAGCGTGACCTCGGGTTCGAGGGTCATCGTGACGAAATCCTCGGTGCCCTTGCCGGCGATGACCGCCTTGCCGCTGGAGTAGGCGGTGACATTGCAATCGGGGCCGCGGAACGCGAAGCGCGCATGCTCCACCTCGAACGGCGCCCAGCCGCGGCTCGCGAGGATCCCGCGCAGCTTCGCCATCTGGGTGTCATCCAGCTTCACCGTGTAGGTGCTCAGCTTCTTGGGAGCGGGTTCGCCCCCCAGATCGGAGCTGCTTTTCTTGGCCATGCGGGACAGTAAACCGGGAATCGGGACGGAAATCGCGTCAAAAATGCAGGGGAGACTTTTGTCCGGGGCGGTTTTCTGGGTTCTCGTTTGCGCCGTTCGCCGATCACTTGCCGTGCGTTCGGCGCCTCCTCGCGCCCGGCCGCTTTCGCCGCACGACCGCGCGCCTCTCCGCCGCCGTTCGTTCGCCGCTTGCACCGCACTCAGATTCGCCGTCCATTCCCTGTTTCCGCGTCCGCGCCACCTCCGTGTCCCCCTCGCCCACTCCGTCCCTCGTGACTCAGCGTGCCGCCTTCCGAGCGGCCCTGCTCGACTGGTACCGCCGGCACCAGCGCGACCTCCCGTGGCGGCGGCGGCCGAGCGTGTACGGAACGGTCGTGAGCGAATTCATGCTGCAGCAGACGCAGGTGAAGACCGTGCTCCCCTACTTTGCGCGCTGGCTGGAGATGCTGCCGGACTTCCAAACGCTGGCCGCCGCACCGGAGGCGCAGGTGCTGAAACTCTGGGAAGGACTCGGCTACTACTCGCGCGCGCGCAATCTCCACCGCCTTGCCCAGGCAATCGCGGCGATGCCCGCGCCTCCACGCGATGCCGCGGCCTGGCGGGAATTGCCCGGCGTCGGACCGTACACCTCGGCGGCGATCACCAGCATCGCCTTCGGCACGTCGGCCGCGTGCGTCGACGGGAACGTGGTCCGCATCCTCGCGCGCCTAACCGCGGACGCGACGCCGTTCCGCGACAGCGCGAGCGCGGCGAAGGCCTTCACCCCACTGGCCGAGGCCCTCCTCACGCCGGACGCGCCCGGCGACCACAATCAGGCGATGATGGAACTCGGCGCGACCGTCTGCCATCGCCAGAAACCCCTCTGCCTAACCTGCCCGGTGCGCGGCTTCTGTCGGGCCGCGGCGGCCGGGGATCCGGAATCCTACCCGCGCCTCGCGCCCAAGGTGATTGAGAAGAAGGAAATCACGCGCGTGTGGTGCGTTTGCGACGGTGCCCTCCTCCTCCACCGCACGTCGGCAGCGTCGCGGCGACTCGCGAACGTGCACGAACTCCCGGCCGCGGAGCACGTGGCGCTCGGGAGCGACGCCGTGCGCGGCGCCCCCTGTCTCGCCACGCGCCGCCGCGGCATCACCCGCTACGCCATCACCGAGACGATCCATGCCGTGACGCTCCCGCGCGGGATCACCGCCACGCCGCCGGCGGATGCGGAGACCAACGGTGAGCTTGTCTGGGTCGCGCTGGATGCCCTGGAGACCGTTCTCCTCTCCGGCCCGCATCGCCGCTGGGTGAACGAACTCCTCCGCGCCGGCCACGGGCGGACGGAGGGTTGACCGTCGACACCGCTCGGCCGCGTGCTAGACAGGGCCTTGTCGCGCCGACCGCCGCCTCAGCCCTGCCTCAGCCCTGCCTCAGCCCTGCCTCGCCCCTGCCTCGATCGCCCGGCCGACGCCTTACCCCTACGACCATGCGCTCGCTTGCCCTCACCTTTGCCCTGATCGTCCTCAGTCCCCTCAGCGCCACTGCGGCTCCTTCCGCACCGTCCGCCGCGGACGGCGCGTCGATCCATCCCGTCCTTCGCCTCCTCCTGCGCGAGCCAGCCGCGTCGGCGGGGCGCACCGCGTTCGTCGACGTGAACGTCCTCCCGATGGACGCCGAGCGCGTCCTGATGCGACAGACCGTGTTGGTCGACGGTGACCGCATCACCGCGATCGGCCCCGTCGCCGACCTCGCGATCCCGGCAGACGCGCGACGAATCGACGGTGCGGGTCGATTCCTTCTTCCCGGCCTCGGGGAGATGCATGGGCATAACCCGCCGGTCGGATCGACCACGGAGTACGTGCAGCGCATCTACTTCCTCTTTCTCTCGAACGGCGTGACGACGGTGCGCGGCATGCTCGGCTGGCCCGGACAGCTGGAACTCCGCGAGCAAGTGCGCGACGGTCGGCTCCTCGGACCCACGCTTCTCCTCGCCGGCCCCAGCTTCAGCGGCGCATCTGTCGCCTCCCCGCAGGCGGCCACCCTCCGCGTCGAGGAGCAGAAACGCGAAGGCTGGGATCTCCTCAAAGTACACCCCGGCGTGAAGCGCGAAGTCTACGACGCGATGGCGAATGCCGCGGACCGACTCGGCATCCGCTTCTCCGGGCACATCCCCTTGGAGGTCGGCCTCGAGTACGCGATTGAGCGGCGGCAGGAGACGGTGGACCACCTCGACGGCTACATTGAACTGCTCGGCGGCGACCAAGGTCCGCTCGACCCCGCGCGGCTCGCGGCGATCGTGCAGCGCACGCGCGAGACGAACACCTGGGTGGTGCCAACGATGGCCCTCTGGGAAACGATCATCGGCGCGGCGGACCTCCCGAGCATGCTCGCCTACCCCGAACTCCGCTACCTGCCGACGATCGAGATCGAACGCTGGCGGGCCTCCTACGAACGACGCCTGGCCGACCCGAAGTTCGACCGCGCCCGGTCCCGGCGGATCGCCGAGAACCGCGTGGTCCTCCTCACGGCGCTCGCGGACGGCGGCGCCCGCATCCTCTTCGGCACGGATGCTCCCCAGCAGTTCAGCGTCCCGGGATTCTCCATCCACCGGGAATTTCCGCTCATGCTCGCGGCCGGGATGTCGCGGTATGACATCCTCCGGTCCGCGACGCGGACCGTGGGCGAGCACCTCGCGGCGACGGACCGCTTCGGCGTGATCGCGCCCGGGGCGAGGGCCGACCTCGTGCTCGTGCGGGCCAACCCCCTCGCCGACCTCGCGCACCTGCGCGAACCGGCCGGCGTGATGGTCCGCGGACGCTGGCTCGCAGGCGACAACATCGCGCAGGTGCTGGCCGCCTACGCGGAGCGGCGCGATTAGCGAACGCGCTCGGAGCGAGGGTCTTTTGTTTTGGAAGGCCGGAGTGTAAGGAGCAGCCAGGCTGCGGCGGCGAACCGGGGCGCTCGGGCTTGCCTACGCGTGTCAGTCGTATTCGAATTTCGGAGTTGATGAACCGCCTCAACCTGCCGCGACCAAACCTAAAACGATTCGCCCGCGCCTGTTGGGTGTGGTTGGTGTGGAGCGCAGGCGCGTCCGGAGTGCAGGCGCAAGGCGTGCCGCCGCTGCAGTCTTTCGTCACGGATATTGTCGCCGCGCCTCTGAAACCGGCCTCGCTTTCCGCCTTCGAGGCGGGTTCGGCTTTCACTCTGGAAGGCTGGATTTACCTCACGCGGCCTTACCCGCGGAGCTGGATTATGGGCAAGGCCCTGCCGATCGACGGCGGCGCGGGCGGCACGAGAGTGAACTATAGCCTGCAACTCGACGACGCGGGCACCGGCGTGCGGTTCACCACCGATACCTACGGCCTCTTCGCGCCGGGCACGGTGCCGCTGCGCACGTGGACGCACGTCGCGGCCACGCTCGAAAACGGCACCGCGCGCCTGCTCGTGAACGGCGTCGTCGTGGCGACGCGCACCAATGCGCCCGCGATCCCGGCCGCGCCGACGCTGCCCTTCGGGGTCGGTGCGGCGTTCGATGCCGCGGGCAAACCCGCCCTGGGCGAGCCGACCCATCTGTTCGCACGGCAGCTTCGCTTCTGGTCCGTGGCGCGCTCGCCGGATCAGATTGCGGCGGCGATGGGCGATTCGATCCCGGCCGTGCGCGCTGGGCTCGTGGCGGCGTGGCCGCTCGATGAAAGCAGCGGCACGACGCTCCGCGATGTCAGCGGTGGCGGTCGCCACCTGACCAAGAGCGATTTCATCGGCGCGATGCGGCGCTCGGTGCTGGAAGGCGGGCCGTTTTTCAGCGGCAGTTTCATTAACGTGCCGCGCAGTGTGATGCCGGATCCGAGCTCGATCGAGGTCATAGACTTCGATGGCGATGGTGATCTCGACCTGATCGCGATGCAGGTGACGCAACCCCCGACCTACCCGGAAACATTCCGGCGGGTGCTCGCGTTTCGGAATGTCAACGGGACCTTCGTGGAGGCAACCGATGCGGTGCTTGGCACCGTGATGATGGTGAACCCCTATCGGACCTGGGTGACCGACTTCAACCGCGATGGCCGACCCGATCTATTCATCGCCGAGACCGGCACCGATACGTTGCCCGTGCCGGGGGAGCAATCCCGGATCTTCATTCAATCCGCCGATGGCCGGCTGGTGGATGAGAGCGCTACACGGCTACCGCAACGCAAAAGCTATACGCACGACGCGGCGTTCGCCGATGTCGATCGCGACGGCGATCTCGACCTTTACATGGTGAACTATGCTGCCGCCGTGCACACGCCGCGCCTCTATTTGAACAACGGCATCGGGGTCTTCAGCGATACGAGCGACCGCCTGCCGGCCAATGTAGCGACCGGCTTCACGGAGAACCCCGGTGCGGCGTTTGTGGATGTGAACGTCGACGGCTGGCCCGATCTGGTGCTGGGCGGTAACTACTACGCCCCGAACGGCCCCAACTCCACGCGCCCGAATCTCCTGCTGATGAACGACCGCACCGGCCGTTTCGCGCCCGATCCTAATTTCACGCTTCCGCCGAAACTGTTTGGCATCGAAGGCGTGACGCCGCGGATCTTCACCGCGGACTTCGATGGCAACGGCGCGCCGGATATTCTGATGTGCACCGACCGCGGGGCGGTCGATCCGGGGCTGCAGCTACTCCTGAATGATGGCACCGGCCGGCTGCGCGACGCTTCAACGCAACTCAATCTCACCTTTCCGCAGAGCGACAACTGGGTGGTGGGCACGCAGATCGTCGACCTGAACCGCGACGGTCGTCCGGACATCGTCCTGCGCACCAACTCGGAGAACTTTAACCACGCGTCCTACTCGCGGTCGATTCTGCTCAACAAGGGCGGCGGAGTGTTCGTGGATGCGAGCGAGGCGTTGTTGGCCTTCACCACCCTCGACGTCCGAGTCGGTGACTTCGATCGCGACGGAATGCTCGATCTGGTGCTGCTCTACCAGGAACGCATTTATGTTTATCGCGGCACCAAACTTCTCGACCTCGCGCTCTTTGCCGACCTCGCACCGGTGATCACGACGCAGCCGGCCAGCCAGAGCGTAACGGTGGGCGCTGCGGTCGAACTCGTCGCGACGGCGGCGGGCGCGCCGTTGCCGGCGCTGCAATGGCGGAAGAACGGCGTGGCGATCCCGGGTGCGACAAACGCGATCCTCGCGCTTCCCGCGGCGAGCGCCGCCGATGCCGGCAGCTACACGGTCGTCGCGACGAATGCCGCCGGCACGGTGACGAGCGCGGCGGCGACGCTCGCCGTCAGCGCGGAGGTGCCGCGGCTCACCAACGTCTCGACGCGCGCCTTCGCCGGCGGGGGTGATGCAACGCTGATCGTGGGCTTCAGCATCGCGGGCAGCGGGGCGAAGACGCTGCTGATCCGCGGCGTCGGACCAAAACTGGGCGCGCTTGGAGTTGCGCGTTTTGTCGCGGATCCGGCGCTCGCGCTGTTTTCCGGCCAGGCACAGATCGACCAGAACAATGATTGGGACGCGACGCTTGCGGGCGACTTCGCCTCGGTGGGCGCATTCGCGCTCGATGGCGGGAGCCGGGATGCGGCAATGAAAGTCACGCTGCCGCCCGGCTCCTACACGATTCACCTGCTGAATCCGGGCGCGCTCGCGGAAGCGCTCGTCGAAGTTTACGACCTATCGCAGGATGCCGGCACGCAGCTCTCGAATCTCTCGTGCCGGCTGAGCCTAGCGGCCGGCGAGACGGTGATCGTGGGCGCGGTGCTCAGCGGCGGCACGAGGCCGCTGCTCGTGCGCAGCGTCGGCCCCGGGCTGCAGCAGTTCGGCGTGACACCCGTGCTGGAGGATCCGCGGCTCGAGATTTTCGCGGGATCGCGGAGTGTGGCGCTGAACAATGACTGGGATGCGTCACTGGAGGCCGGATTCAATGCGGTGGGGGCGTTTCCGCTCGCGCGCGGCAGCCGCGATGCCGCGGAGCGCTTCGTGGCGGGCCCCGGCAGCTACACCGTCCACGCCACCGGGCCGGGTGCGGGCATCGTCTTGATCGAACTTTACGCGGTCCCGTGAACCGCGCCCGGTCCCCACGACTTCGCGGATCCGAGCCCGTTGAGCTGGGGCGGGGCCGAACTAAAGGGTCGTAACGGCGGCGAACGTCGTAGCTCGATGTGTGACAGCCGTAGCGTCTACCGGTTCAAACCTAACCTGCTGATATTCTAGCTGTTAAACGGCCCTCTCTGTCACCCGCTCGGGGTCGAAGTAAGGACGTAGGTGACAGGGTTCGACACTACGCAAATCGCCGATCACACCCCACCCGCTCCGAACCTCCCGCAGACTAACCCCAGAGAGCTGAGCGACATGCTCCTGCGTCAAGTTCCGTCCAAGCCGGTCTCCGCGAATTGATCACCCAGCGCCCCAAGCGCCTCCATGTCGCATAGGCGGAAAGCGAGTTATTCCTCCTGTTTTCCACTGGAGACGATTTTGGTGCCTTAATGTGAGGTATGGTTTCTATGTCGCGCCACGCTCTAGCTTCCCGCCTTCACGTACGAGCGAACGTCGACGAGCTTAAGTTTCGAGACGTGCTTGAACTCGCTCTCATTCAGCGTGGCTAGTTTGTGACCGTGCGTAAGAGCGCTCGCGGCAATGATCATGTCATAAGCGCCGATGAGAGAACCCGACTTCGCAAGCCCGGCCCAGAGAGTGGCGTGAGTGCGTGCCACCGCCAGATCGTAGTCGATGACTTCAAGGGCTTGGAGGAAGTGCTCGACGATGGCGGATCGTGCCGCCTTACGAGACGCCGGATTTGCACGTTCAACCCCGTGCAGAAGTTCAGCCGCGCTGATGGCGGCGAGGTAGAATTTCTCCCCTGAGTGGGCGGAGAAAAATTCGGTGATCGCGAGCTGCCGCTTTTCAGCGGCAATTAGAATCGAAGAGTCGAGGACTATTCCCATTTGTCCTCAATCGCCGGAAGTGTGGTTCGTGCGTCGGAAAGGTCTTCCCCGAAAGCGTTGGCCGCTGCAGCAGTCAAATGAGGAAAGGTGCCCCAAAGTTCAGCGAGTTCCGCACCCGTCTTCGCGCCGGTCTCAACTGGGATAATCTTAGCCACTGGCTTACCGCCCTTGGTGAGGAGAGCACTTTCGTTTCGGTAGTGGACGCGGTTGATCAGATCGGCGAACCCTCGGGCGGCTTCGGAGACGGTGACTGACTTAATCATCCTAAAATCATAGATTCTGAATTTCAGAACGTCAACCGCTGTGCCTGGACCTTGCCACAGGAAAGGATGGGGCGATGGCACTCTCCTCTTCCTCAACCTCTTCCATCGATTGGGAAAAAGGCGCTGGCCCGGAACGAGGGGCGGAACGATTTCCCTTCCGTTTGCCCGTGGTTCGTGGGAAGCAGCAACCCACTCACCGTGCCGATCCCTCCCGAGCCCCCTTCCCCGCCGGATGAACCGACGGCACCCGCGCCGGCGGAACTGACACTGCGGCCGATCGGTTTCGTCCGCACCGGCAAGCGGGTGAAGTTCGCGGCCCGCCACCAGCCCGAGGAGACGCAGGCGGAGACCAACGTCGTCGAATTGCTGCCCGGCCGGGACCTCGAACTCGCCCTGCGCGACCTCGCGGGATTTTCCCGCGTGTGGCTGATCTGGTGGTTCCACCGCAACCCCAGCTGGCGCCCGCTCGTCCTTCCACCCCGCGGCCCGGCGCAGCGGCGCGGCGTCTTTGCGACCCGCTCCCCGCACCGCCCGAATCCGATCGGACTCACGCCAGTCCAGCTGCTCGAAGTGCGGAAGAACTCGCTGGTGATCGGCCCCTGTGACCTCGTCGACGGCACGCCCATCTTCGACCTCAAGCCCTACATCCCCGCCTACGATGCCTTCCCCGAGGCGACGGCGGGATGGCTCGACGACGTCGATGCCGCGCTCGCGGCGCCGCCGGCGTTCACGGTCGGGCTGGAGCCGCTCGCCGCCGAGCAACTCGCCTGGCTCAAGACCACGTGTGGTGTCGACTTCCTCGACCGCCTCACGGATCTGTTGGCGCGGGATCCGACGCCTCACCGAGCCAGGCGCATCCGCCGCCGCCAGTCCGGAGTGCTCGAAATCGGCTGCGGGGCATGGCGCGCGCAGTTCGCCGTCGAGGACACGCACGTCCGCGTGACCCTGATCGAACCCGCGTATCCGAAGCGCTTCCTCATCGATCCCGCGCGGCCGGGGATTCCCGACGGCGCGGCGCAGCTGGCCTTCCTGGAACGCTGGCCGGAACGGGAGACCGGACCAGCGGACCGGATCGACTAGTCGGGAGTCTGCGTCGTCCGGCCTGGATCGCGCTCGACGCTCCGGGAGGAGTCTCCGCGGGGTGAGCCCTCGGCGATCCGCGAGACCGGAGCGGAGCGCGTCTCGTACGACCGCTCGTTCACAGCCCCGTTGGAGAAACCGGAACGCGACCGGATCGAGTCCGGATTACTGGCGCGGGAGCCGCGCGACTCGGCGGCCGGCGACGGCGAAGAGTAACTCAACACCCCGGGATCAGCGATTGCCGGAGCGGTGCCCCGCGACGTCTCGTTGCGCGACGGGCGCGTGCGGGACTGCGACCAGGCACTCGCGCCGTCGCCAGAAGATACCGAAGGTGTCCGCTCCGACCGCGATCGGTCGAAGCCCGAGCCGCGGGATTCCGTCTCGCCCCGCCGCCCGCTGCTCCGATTGCTCGCGGACGCGGCTGTCGCGGTGGAGGGTGTGGTCGCGGCCGACGCGTAGTCCGGAGCTCGCACCACCTCCCGTCCGCGCTCGCTCGGCCGAAACCGCGGGGCGTCTGAAGTCCGGCCGCCATTCGCGGCCGGTGAACGATCGACGACCTCAGGTCGATCCACCGTCGGAACCGAGTCGCCGGCCGGGAACTCGTCCGGGGCGCGTGGCGAATCGTTCCCCCGTGAAATGACTCCGGCACCCTCAGGGCGAGACCGGGCACCATCGCGCACGGAGCGCGAAGGCGCACCTGAAAACGCGGTCATGGCCGGAGCGCCTCCGGATGGCTCGGACGGACGCGAATGCGTGCGGACCGTCACGCCCGAGTCGTGGCGGCCACGGTGCGGACGCGGTGTCCACGTCCGCCAGTGCGGTGAAGGATCGCGCACCGGGTGCGACCACGTGCGCGTGACCACCACTGTGGTGCGCGGCGGCTCATGCCAGACCCGGACCCGATGCGGACGGTCGACGTAGCAAATGGTGCGGCGGCCCCAGTCGCAGCCGTAGGCGAGCCAGTAGCCGCACGAGTAGGCGCGGCCGAAGGAAATCACCACGCGGCTGCGATGGATCGGGGCGGACACGTAAACGGCGAACGGATCGTACACCGGCACGTAGATCACGTCCGGGCGCGCGGGGACGATGACGATGTTGCTCTCCACCTCCGACACCACGTGCTGCGACGTCGTGCGCAGGGCGCCGCTGGCACGAGCTTGGGCGCGCCGGCGCTGAATGGCGGTCATCACATCGGCAGGCTGCTGCGCGAAGGCCTCGCCGATCCGCTTGGTCCACGCGAGCTCCCGATCGAGCCAAGCGATCACGGTCGGATAGCGCGCGAGCAACTTCACGGAATCGATCCACGGCTGAGCCTCGATTTCCGACTCCGGCCGCGGTTGCGAGTTGAGGAAGCGCGCGGCGAGCACCACGTCGGACGGCTCGGTGGCGGCCGGCAGGATCAGCGCCACCAAGGCATCCGGGTAGAGCGCGAGCGGCGCGACGAGATTGTCCAACTCCACCGCGGAGAGCGCCGGTTCCGCGAACTCCGCCGGCACCGGCGGAGGCGGCGACAGCGGCTGAGGAAGGGCTCCGGATCCCGCGCGGGTGGCGGACTCGGGAGACGAAGCGGGGGCGGACTCCTGACCGAACAGGCAAGAGAGACTTGCCGAGCAGACGAACGCGATCATGGGGATACGTCGATGCACGGGATAGCGGGGTTGAAAGATAGGACCCCGCGCTCCCGGTCCGGTGCCGACCTTTCGGTCCTGATTTCTTACCAATTTACCATCAGTTACTTGAGCAATAGATTTATCCGATCACGCGCGCCAAGGTCGGAGGCGCGAGCACCGTTCGGATGCTCCCAGGCGCTGCCCGGTGCCGTGGACTGCGGCGATTCGCGGCCCTTGGCGGTGCTCAATCGACGATCGCCTGGTAGACGGACACCTTCAGCTTGAGATTGAGATCGAGTCCGCCGGCCGGCAGCAGCTGCGTCATGAAGAAGGACACGACGCCCTCCTTCGGATCCACGAGGTACTGCGGGTAGTAGGCGCTGCCCCAACCGTAGGCGCCCTCGGAGCTCAGCTCGCCGTGGGCGCCGAGATCCTGGTTCACCCAGAAGCCCAGGCCGAAGGCGTTCGTGTCGTGCTTGAACTTGTCGCCCGTGTGATTGGCGATCATCAGCTCGACCGTTTTCGGCGACAGGATACGCACGCCGTCGAGCTGCCCACCGTTGAGCAGCATCTGGAGAAAGCGGCCGTAGTCGCGCGCGGTGGAGAGCAATCCGGCGCCGCCCGAGAGGCACTTGCGCGGCCCGTGCACGTAGTCGCTCTTCTCGGTCGGCTCGCGCAGCGTGAGTTTGCCCTTTTCGAGACCGTAGACCAGGGCGAGGCGCGACGCCTTTTCCAGCGGCAGGAAGAACGACGTGTCCGTCATCCGCAGCGGACGGCAGATCCGCTCCTCGATGAACTGATCGAGCGTCTGACCAGAAACCATCTCCACCAAGTAGCCGAGCACGTCGGTGCCGTAGCCGTACTGCCACGATTCCCCTGGGTGTCCATGCAGCGGCAGCGTAGCCAAACGATTGATACATTCACCGATCGTCTCGTCCTTGTTGGCAAGGTACCAACCATGCAGGCCGGCTGCCTTGTAGCGCTCGAGAGCGAGACCGTCGCCGTAGGTGAGCCCGGCAGTGTGGGTGAGCAGATCGCGAATCTGGATCGGCCGCCGCGCCGGTACGGTCACATAGGTCGTCCCGGCGGGCGAGCCGGCGGGTGCGGGCTCGGCGACGACGGAGTTCGTGAAGGCCGGGATGTACTTGGACACCGGGTCATGCAGCAGGAAGCGGCCCTCCTCGTAGAGGATCATGACGGCGACCGAGGTCACCGCCTTGCTCATCGAGGCGATGCGGAAGATGGCGTCCTCGGACATGCGGATGCCCTTCTCCTTGTCCTGCCAGCCGAAGGCCTGCAGGCGCGCCGGGACGCCGTCGCGGGAAACGTAGAGCACCGCGCCGGCCAGCGTCTCGCGATCAATGCACTCCTGGATGAGCCCATCCATCCGGGCGAGCCGGGCTGGATCGAAGCCGCGTGGCGCGGCCGCGAGCGGCGCGGCCATGAGGGCGGCGACGAGAAGGAGTGAGACGGAACGGAACCAATGGGATCGCGGGGTGGGCGAAGGCATGCCGTCAGGGAAAGCCACGGTCCGCCCGACGACAAACCGAAAGACTCGGCCGCCGGCCCGCGCGGACGCGCGGACCGCGAATCGTTGCGCCTGGCGCCGCTCGTGTCCTAGCCTGACGCCAGATGTTCCGCCTCTGGACGCTTCTCGTCGGGCTCCCGCTCTGCGCCGCCGCCGCGCGCGATGCCGGTCCGGCGGCCGACGCGCCCGCCGCCGGGGCGGCGGCCATCCCCGCGGGCGGATCCGACTCTTCCGCCACCACCCTCTCCGGCGTGCTGCAGTGGCGCGGACTCCCGCCGCTGCAATGGTCGATCGAGAGCACGGCCACCCCCGCGCTCGCCCGGCGGGTGGAAGGCAAAGTCCGCGTTGCGGCGGACGGACTCTCCGGCACGGCTGACATCGTGATCGACGTGCCCTCCGGAGAAATCGCGTGGAAGGAAGGCCAACTGCAGATCGAGCTCGCGCGGTGGATCCCGTCGCTCCTCACGGCAGCGCAGATGCCGCCGCTGCCGACGGGGGTGACACTGGAGGGAGCGTTGACGGCGAAGACCGCGGGCGCGTGGACGGCTCGAGGCCTGACCGGGCAGGCAGACGTGCAGGTACGCGGCAGCCTCGAACGCGTCACCCCTGCCCTCCGCGTCGACGGCATCGTGCTCGCGCTGACCCTTCCGAACCTCAGCGACCTCGGTGATTCGCCGGCGCAGACCGCGCGCTTTGCCCGGGCGAAGATCGGTGAACTGGTCGCGGAGAACGCGGAGATTCGCTTCCGCATCCGCAGCCCGCAGGCCGTGGACATCGACGGCGCGGAACTCAGCCTCCTCGGCGGCCGAGTGCGCGCGGAGCCCTTCCCCATCCGGATCGAATCGGCCGGCCTCGAGCCGGTGTTGGCCACCCTGACCCTGGAGAACCTCGCTCTGGCGGAAGTGATCAAGCTCCTTCCCCAAGCCGTCACGGCGGCGACCGGCACGATTGTCGGATCGGTGGACGTCCAGTGGTCGCGGGAGCAGAGCCTCACGATCGGGCGTGGCATCCTTGAACTCCGGCCGGGCCGACGCGCGGAGATGCGCCTCGCCCCGCAGCCGGGGTTCCTGACCAGCCAACTCCCGGAGCGTCTCGCCCTCCTGCCGCCGTCGTTCGGACCGATTGCCCGGTGGCTCTCCCCGCTCAACCCAGCCTACGCCGCCGTCGAGGCGATCGAACTGGGCCGGGAGTCGCTGGTCATTGAATCGCTGCAGGTCTTGACCCATCCGGAAGCGGATGCCGCCGGCCGGACCGCGCGGCTCCAAGTCCGTGCCCGGCCCGTGATTCCCGGGCCGGTGGGCGAAGTGAGTTTTGAGGTCAACCTCTCCGGCCCCCTGAACCAAGTACTCAAGCTCGGACTGGATGAGCGCGTGCAGATGCCGTCGACGGGCGCCCTTGACCCCGCTGAAGGAAAACGAAACATCCGTTGATCCGGCGGGTCCAACCCTCCAACCCCAGCACCCTGATGAAACGCTTCACCCTGTTGGCCATGTTTCCCCTCGGGCTGCTGCTTGGCGGCTGCATCCACGTCTCGATGGATCCGATCAAGGTGCATGCGGTGGTCGACGTGAACGTGAAAGTCGACCGGGCGTTGACGGACTTCTTCGGAGACCTCGACAAGCAGACGGCCGAGATCGCCCTGCCGGCAAAGCCCTGAACCCTTTCAAGCCATGTCCACGCTCACCCTTCCCCGGTTTCTCCTGTGCCTCTTCGCGTTCTGTGCCTCAGTGCTCCCGGGCCGCGCTGAGGATCTCGCGACGGTTCGCGCCCGCATGAGCGAACGCCTGCCGGCGCTGGTGGCGCTCCGCCAGCAGGGCGCGATCGGCGAGAATAACCGCGGCTTTACCGATGTCCGCCGCGCCGCGGACGGCGCCGCCTCCCTCTCGGCGGCGGAGAACCGCGACCGCGAGACGGTGTACGCGGCCATCGCGCAACAGCAGGGCGGCGGCGTGTCCGCGGAGCAGGTCGGCCGCGCCCGCGCGCGGCAGATCGCGACGCAGAGCCCGGCCGGGACCTGGCTGCAGGCGGAGTCGGGCCAGTGGTACCAGAAGCAGTAAGTTGCCCGGGGGTGGCGACGCCATCCGAGCTGGCGGGATCGCACGGGAGATTTCCTGCGGCAGGTCTCGGCACCGCAACCACCCGCGCCGGCCCGGAAATCAACGTTGCGCGGGAGGGCGTCCCGTGCGTCAAGTGACGCCGATGCAGCGGCCCTCCCCGTCCTCCCTGTCCGTGGTCACGCTCTGGCAGCACCGGTCGCTGCTGCGTCAGTTCACGTCCCGGCAGATCGAGGCGCGGCATCGTGGCAGCCTCCTGGGCATGACCTGGGCCTTCCTCAACCCGCTGCTCATGCTCGGGCTCTATACCTTCATCTTCAGCGTCGTCTTTCCCGGGCAGTTCGGGGACGGCCCGGAGCAGCCCAAGTCCGCGCTGATCATCTTCGGCGGCCTCCTCTGCTATCACCTCATGGCGGACGTCCTCGCGACGGCGCCCGGGGTGATCACCAGTAATCCGAACTTCGTGAAGAAGGTGGTCTTTCCCCTGGAGATCCTGCCCGCGGCGGTGGTCGGGGCCTCGCTCTTTCACCTCCTTGTGAGCGTCGGTCTTTTCCTCGTCGGTGCGCTCATTCTTGGGCACGCCTTCACCCTGCACGCCCTCTGGCTGCCCCTGATCGTGTTACCCCTGCTTCTCCTCGCACTGGGGATGGGGTGGATCCTCTCGGCCCTCGGCGTCTTCCTCCGGGACCTTCAGCAGATCATGGGATTCGTGAACCTCATCCTGCTCTACGCCAGCTGCATCTTCTTCCCGCCCGCCCGCGTCGCGGAACTCGCGCCGGCGGTCTGGTCGGTGCTCCGCTTCAACCCCCTTCTGCAGACGATCGAACTCGTGCGCCAGACGGTCCTGTGGGGCCACGCGCCGGACCTTGGAGCGCTGGCGTACACGACGACCTGCGGACTCGTGTGCTTTGCCGCGGGGTATGCCTTCTTCCGCGCGACCCGTCCGGCGTTCGCCGACGTCGTCTGAGGCGGAACGCGACGCCGGTTGACCTCGGTCTGGACATATTCCGGAGGCTCCGGTTCATTCCGGTCTGCCTTACGCCGTCCCTTGCCCGGCCCGTCGATGATCGCCCTCGAAGACTATCCGAACGCTCCCGACTTCTTCCACGCCTACCGCTACTGGTTGGCGCAACCTGACGTCGAGCGTGCGCCCGGGGGATGGCGCTACCGGGGCCGGTTCTATCCGGACTACCTCTTCGTCGGAGGGGCTTCGTTCGCGATCTTCCGGGAAGCACTGAAGCATTGCACCGGCAGCGGCATCGACGTCGGCGCCGGACTGTGGCCCCTCCCTGGCGCGGTCCCGGTCGACCTCGAACGCGGGCCCGGTCGGCAGCACACCCTGGAGGATTTCGCGCCGCGCAGCCTCCAGTTCGTGTTCAGCTCGCACTGCCTCGAGCACATCACCGAATGGAATGCCGAACTCGACCGCTGGGTGCAGCGCCTGGCGCCGGGCGGCATCCTGTTCCTGTACCTTCCCCACCCCGACTGCGAAATCTGGCATCCCGGGTCGGCATTCGTCGGCGATGGCCACAAGTGGAAGCCGACCCCGGCCCTCCTCCGCGACGCCATCGCCGCCCGCGGCGGGCACGTCGTGGCGGCGGACGACGGTCCGGATGCGATGCACAGCTTCCACCTCGCGGCCCGCTTCGACTAGACCCGCTTCCATGCACTCCGACGGCTACTATTTCGGGACCACCCTCGCGAAACGCATCGACTACTTCGCGTTCCCGCGCACCGGGAGCCACTTCCTGTGGACGAGCCTGACGGGCATGCTCGACCTCGTCTTTTTCCCGAACCAATTCGTCGACAACCCGGAGGCCCGCCAACGCAACGACGAGCTGAACCCGCTCGCGACCTATGCGATGAAGCTGCGGCAAGACGGCGTGCCCTTCCAGCCCGTCTACATCGACGCCGCGCCGAACGGCGTCCACGGTACGCCTCGCCTCGGCGATCATCCTCTCCTCCTCCTCATCCGCGATCCTCATTCGACGATTTACAGCTGGTATCACACCTCGGTGGACCGCTGGGGCGCGAAGGTCGACGACGTCCCCGCTTGGATCGCCGACGCCTACCGCGGCTACGCGCGCTTTTACGATGACGCGCTCGCGCTGCACCGCGCAAACCCCGCGCGCGTGCACCTCGTGCGCTTCGAGGAACTCAAAGCGAGCGCGACCGTCCTCGCTGGAGTCGCGGCGTTCATCGGCGTCCGTCCCAAGCTCTCCCCGGAATTCGTCTTCGAGTGGACCCGGTTCGAACGCATGACGCGACCGGGACAGCGCACCTTCTACCGCACCGGTGACAGCGTCACCTGGAAAGCGGACACCCAGTGGCGCGACTGGCTGCGCGCTGCGGCGCCGGGCGATTTCTCGCGCTTCGGCTATCCCGAGTCCACGTGACCGCCTCCGCCCCCGCCTCCGTCGGAGTGGCGGCCCCGCCGGCTCCGGAATCCTGGTTTCTTGAAGCCAGCCGCTGCTGGTGCGGCGGCCGCGAGCATGGACCGAGCCCCTGCAGCGCGGAGTACTTCGTCTGCGAACGCTGCGGCACGCACGTCTCCCGCCGCCGCCTCCGCCCGGATCGCGTGGCGGATTTCTACAGCCTCTCCGGCTACTGGCATGCCCGCCAGCGCGAGAAGGCCCATCCCACCCTGCTCGAACGCCGCGCCCTCCTCGAGCGGGACGGCCGGGTGGACCGCTGGGTGACGGCGATCGAGCGCCACGCTCTCGGCAACAAGGGCGTCGCCGTGGAAATCGGCTGCGCCGAAGGCACCCTTCTTCTCCGCCTGCGTGATCGCGGGTGGACCGTCTGCGGGGTGGAACCCGACGCCGCGACGGCGGAGGCGGTCGCGGCCGCGACTGGGCTCGACGTGCGAGCAGGGGCGTTCCCGGACGTGACGATTCCGGACTGCGACCTTTTCGTCGCGTGCGACGTGCTCGAACACGCCCTCGAGCCGCAGCGCCTACTCGAGGCGGCGCACGCCCGCCTCCGTCCCGGTGGCCTCCTCTTCCTGCAACTCCCGCTCCTCGTGCCCGGCGAGCCGGACTTTGGCGGCATCACCCCGAAGGTCTTCGATCCTTGGGAGCACAGCTTCATCTTCAGCCGCACCTCAATCGCGACGCTCCTCGCGGCCTGCGGCTTTGAGGTGCTCCAGAACAACGAAGCCTGGGTCCGCGCGCACGAGTTCGTGGTCGCGCGCCGCCGCCAGCCGAACCCCGGCGCCGTGCGCCTCCTCGCCAATCTCCCCGAGATGTTCTCGCCGGAGTGGCGCGGCTTCATGGACGAGCTCAACGCCTTCGCGCGCCCGCTCGGCCTCCGGGAGTTCCACTCGTGGTCGAAGATCTGGGAGTACCCGGCACTCTGGCGGCAGGGCCTGGCCGACGTCCCGTGGTCGCGGGCCCGGCTGGTTGACATCGGTAGCGAACTTTCCGCGCTGCCTTGGTGGCTGGCGACGCGAGGGGCCCGCGTCACGCTGATCGAGCGCAGCGCGAACTTCACCGGGCACTGGGAATTCGTGCGACGTAAGCTCGGCGTGGCGGTCGACTGGCGGATCGTCGACACGAGTGACCTGCCCCTGGCGCCCGGCAGTGCGGACGTGGTGACGAGCCTGTCCGTGCTGGAGCACCAGCCGGACAAGCGCCGGGCGGTCGACGAGATCGCGCGCGTCTTGCGGCCCGGCGGCTTGCTCGCGCTCTCGTGCGACCTCTGCGAACCTGAGTACGGCATGGCCTACCCCGCATGGGGAGGCACCCCGCTCACCCGGTCAGGTTTTGACGCCCTGCTCACGCAGCATCCGCAGTTCGAACCCGTGCGAACGGCGAACTGGAACACGGAGGACATTGAAGCCTTCCTCGCGTGGCACCGGGAGACCGCGCCCCACCACACCTACATCACCGCCGCGACCGTGCTGCGCCGCCTCCCCGGCGGGTGGCGCTCGCTGCAGCGGCGCCTGCGGCAGGCGCACGCGCGCTTCTTGGTCTCGGAGTGAGCTCGCCCGTGGACACGCTACTCTCCTCTCCCACCGGTCGGCGGGACTCGGCCGCCACCAAACGAGCCAGCCAATCATGAGGATCGGCATCGGACTCAACCTCCTTGCGCCGGACAACGGCGGCGTGACCAACTACGCGCTCACCCTGCTGCGGCACTGGCCCGTGCTCGCCCCTCAGCACCCGATGGTGCTGTTCAGCTTCGCGCACAACGAACCCCTCCTCGCGACCCTTCCGGCGGCCTCGCGGCGCCACGAGATCCGGCTTCAGACGCAGGAAGAGGCGCTGGATCACTTTGCCGGCATCGACGTCTACTTCTGTCCCTTCGGCACCCTCTGGCCCCGCCCCGTCCGCAAGCCCTCGGTGCTCACGTTCCACGACATGCAGGAGCGGTTCCATCCGGAGTTCTTCACCGAGAAGGAACGCGCGGAGCGCTTCTTTCACTACGACTGGTCGCTCCGGATGGCCGACGCAGTGATCACCATCTCCGACTTCACCCGTGCGATGGCGACGGAAATGACCGGCATCCCGCGGAGCCACTGCCACGTCGTGCCGCACGTGGCCGACGAACTGCCCGCGCCGCTGCGCCCGGAGCACCTACCTGCAGGGCTCGGCGGCGACCGGCCCTTCGTCTTTTATCCCGCGAACTTCTGGCGGCACAAGAATCACGAACGACTCCTCGAAGCCTTCGCCCGCGACGAACTCCGTGGATCGCGCGTGGAGTTGGTCTGCACCGGCAGCCGCCTCGGCCGGGAGCAGGCGTGGGACGCGCACCTCGCGCGCCTCGGCCTGCACGGACGCGTCCACCACCTCGGCAAAGTCTCGCGCCCCGAAATCAGCTGGCTCTTCCGCAACAGCCGCGGCCTGGTTTTTCCCTCGCTCTTCGAGGGCTTCGGCATCCCGCTGCTGGAGGCGATGACCACCGGCTGTCCCATCGCCTGCGGTGCCAACACCAGCCAGGCCGACGTCGCGGGGCGGGCCGCGCTGTACTTTTCCGCCGAAGATCCCGGGGCGATCGCCCGCGCCGTCCGGCGAATCGACGAAGACGAGGCGCTCCGGCGCCGCCTCATCGCGGCCGGACTCGACCGCGCGCCCACCTTCAACATCCACCGCCTCATCGACGGCCACCTCCGTGCTTTCACCGCCGCGCGCAACCGCTACAATCCGGCGCGCGCCTGGTGGAACGAACGTGTCCGGCTCCCCCGCTCCCTCCGGCCCCGCGGGCCACTGACCCCGCGCGAACGAGCCACCGCGGCGGCGCTGCTCCAACGACGCTCGCAACTGCCGGCTGATTTCGAAACCCTCTCGCCATGAGCCGACCGCGCTTCTCGATCGTCATGCCCACGTACAACCACGGACGGTGGATCGACGTGGCCCTGCGCAGCATCTTCGAGCAAGGCGTGGCGTCGGTGGAGGTCACGGTGATGGACTCCGTTTCCACGGACAGCACCCCGACCATCCTCGCGGGCTACGGTGACCGCATTCGGTGGATCCGACGGAAGGACAAAGGTCAGGCCGACGCGATCAACCAAGGCTTCGCGCTCGTCAACGGCGACATCGTGGCGTGGCTCAACTCCGACGACACCTACCTCCCCGGGGCCCTCGCCCGCGTCGAGGCGGCCTTCGCGGCGGACCCCTCGCTCGACTTCGTCTACGGCGACGCTCTGGAGATCGATCAGGAAGGCCGCATTCTTACGCCGAATCTCTTCACGGAGGATTGCAGTCGGGACCGCTTCTACTTCTCGCACGACTACATCTGCCAGCCGACCCTGTTTCTCCGCCGCGAAGTACTCGCGCGCGTCGGTCCTCTGCGGCCGGATCTCCGCTGGTTTCTCGACTACCAGTGGCTCACGCGCTTCTTCGCGGCCGGACTCCGCGGTCGACGCCTCCCCCACTTCCTGGCGGCGAATCGCGACCATCCGCAGACCAAGACCAACTCCGGCGGCCTGCGTCGCTGGTGGGAGATCATGTCCGTGCTCGCCTCGACCCCGCCCCCAGGGCCCCTGGTGCTCGCTCGACGCTGCGTCTGGATCTATTCGCTGGAGTACGTGATCAAGACGATCAACGCCGCGCCCTGGGGAGCGACGGAGGACTCCTCGCGCGACGCCCGGGAAGCCCGAGCGGCGGTCCTTGCCCGCTTGAACCGCTGGTTCATGAAGCTGGTCAGCCCCCGCTCCTTCAACGACATCGTCCACCGCTATCACCGCGACATCGCGTCGGCTGGCGGGACGGTGGCCGGACTCTGGCGGCAGCACGAGCCGGCCGCCGCAGCCTCGCTGCGGCCAGCGGGGTGATCCGTTTCCCTCCATGATCCCGCTCGAGCCGAATACGCAGATCAAGTACCCGGAGCTGGTGCGCGAGCTCCACAACGCCCTGCGCGATCAGCTCTTCCCGAAGCTGCCCGCCTGCGAGGGCCGCACCGCCCTGCTCGCGCGACTGCTCGGCACCGGGATCAGCGAGGCGACGTACCTCCTGGACCAGCTCCACGCCAGCCTTGCCCAGCCGGGGGACGTGGTGGAGTTCGGTATCGCTCAGGGCGCCACCTCGGCACTCATCGCGAACGAGATCCGCACCACCGCCAAGACGCTCTGGCTGTACGACACCTTCGCCGGCCTGCCCCGGCCCTCGCCGCAGGACCAGCTCAAGGACGACATCTTCGGACTCGGTTCGATGGAGCGCTACGAGGGCGAAATGCGCTGCGAGCAGGCCGAGGTGCGTGCGCGCCTCGCCGCGATCGGATTCCCCGAATCGCGCGTGCGCATCCAGCCTGGGCTCGTCGAAGACACCCTCGTCCCCGGCAAGGGGCCGGCGACGGTCAGCTTCGCGTACATCGACTTCGATTTCTACGCGCCGATCCGGCACGCGCTCGAGTACCTCGACACCCACCTTGCGGAAGGCGGGCGCATCGTCGTGGACGACTACGACTTCTTCTCTACCGGTGCGAAGACCGCGGTGGACGAGTTCATCGCGCGGCATCCGGGGCGGTACCGGCTGGAGCTACCCCGCCCCTTCGCCGGGCACTTCTGTATGCTCTCACGCGCGCCCCGCGGCTGGCGCCGCTGGCTCGGCGCGGCGCGGTAGCGACGGACGCTTCCGGTCTCCGGACCGGCACCTCCTCCTCGGCTGCGGTCGGGCGAACGTCGCGATGCGATCTGCCGGGAGCCTCAGCGTCCGGCGAATTGATGATACTTCCAAGCCACCTCGGCGGCCTTTGTATCCCCAAGGTGGATATACACACCGTAGCGGAACGTGATGCTTTGGCCGGCCGGGACCGTCAGGTCGCCGATGCGCGGTTGGTCCTTGAGGCCCTCGAAATCGTGCCGTCCGACCGGATTGGCGGCAAAGAGACCGTAGTCGCGCACGTGCCACCACGTCGGATGCCGCGGGTTGGTCGGGGCGTCAAAGAAGGCTACCCCGTGAACCTGACCATCGCGCGGCGCGAAGTAGTCGACCCACTCCGCGCGCTTGCCCCAGATCCCGGCACCAGAGCCGCCCGCGCTGTTCACCATCTGGCCCACGCCCGGCTCGTCGCGGCCCTGGGCGCGGTGCGGCAGCGTCATCCAACGCGCCAGACGCAGCGCGAACGCACCCTCCTTCGTATCGCCGAGCACCAGCGGACCATCGGCCGGTGCCTCCAGCGTGATGGAGACCTCCCAGAGACTGCCGTTCGGAAGCGACGTGATCCTCACCGCCAGTTGGTCGGTGCAAATCTGCCGTCCATCCGCGGCCAGCCAGCGCCGTCGGTCCCGGATCACGGCGGAGTCGCCTTCGACCCGCGCCTCGGGGTTGCCGGTGGACACGATCCGCCCGGTCGTGCCGGACTTCTCGGCCCAGAAGTCGACACCGTTCACCGAGCCATGCGCAAACCACAGCCCCCGGTGGTGAGGGTGATCCTGCGCCTCGCCCGGGACATTGGCCATCGGATAGCTCCGACTCAGCTGTGTGCCATCGACGGCCCGCACCGGATGAAAGTACGTCTTGGGCGCTGATTCCCCGAAGAAGTAGGTCGTGAACGGCCGCCCATCAACCGTCACCGCGATACCTCCCGCCTGACGCTCAAGCGCGACGGACGTCCGCCACGGCGCGCGTGCGCTCGAGCCCGCCGGCGCTTCACCTGCAGGCGTGGACCCGGAAGCCGGCGCCGCCACGAGGCCGCTGGACGCTCCGGCGAGGCAAGAGAGACCGAGCGAGACCGAACTCAGAACACGGAGGATCACGACGCGGGGTAGACTCATGACCCGAGCTAAGCAGACTCCCGCCGGTTGCCAAGCAAGCGCCGCTCCGCCGCGCCGCCGCGCCGCGCCACCACTCGTTCCGCTTAACTCCCCCTGTCTCGGGACCCGCCCGGGGTGCGGAGAACCTCGCCAGATGAGTGATTCCACTCCTAGCGCAGCCGTTCGGGCAACGAACGCCAGCGACGGTTCAGGTCCTCGAGCTTCGGACCGGTCGGCTGATCCGGCGCGATCGCCCCGAGGGCGATCACTTGGGACAGCGCGAACGAATCGAGGACGACGCAGTAGTCGGAGTTCACCATGATCCCGAGGAGCTCGCCGCTCTTGCCCAGCACCAAGTCGCCGCGCGACGGTGAAAACTCGCCCAGAACCCGGCGCATGAGACGATTATCCATCCGCACGTGGCGGGCGCTGGCGGGGTCCAGCTTGAACGGCACCTCGCCGTAGCCGGCGCCGCCATTGGCGATCAGCACCGCCTCAGGAAAGCGGAACGGGTCGGTGGCCGTGCGATAGACCTTCGCGCCGAGCGCCTGCACCTGTTCCGGCGTCACTGGCAGGACCACGATCCGCGGATCCAGCGCAAGGAACCCCAGTTGCGCGGCGCCCAGCCGACGCTCCTCCCGGCCGAATTCGGCGGTCAATCGCTCCCAGTCCACCGCCGACTCCCGCAGAGCGAGCGGCGTGTCGTCGACATGCAGCACCGCGTACGTCGCCTGCCCATCGCTGACCAGCAGCGTGCGCGAGTCGACGTTCCGTGTGACGGGTCCGAGGAACGTCGCGCGTGCAGCGGTGAATCGAGTCTGCACCCGGTTGGCGAGGAACTCATTGAAAAGTGTATTGGCATTGACCGGTCGGTTCTCGCGGATCTCGCGGCTGAGCTCGGTGGATTTCTCGGCGAGCTGGCCCACGCCCTGCGCGAGCTCGGTCGTGGCCTGCTGCACCTTCAACCGCTCCTCACGCTCGGCGGCGACTTGGCTGCGCAGCGACTCCGACGTCTCGCGCAGGAGCAGCTTCTCCTGCTCGGCGACCCGGACGGCGACCGCAAGACCCTCGATGCGTTCGCGCGCCTGGGCCTGCTCCCGCTCGAGCCCGGCGACACGGCGCTGCTGCTCCTCGGCCTCGCGCCGCTTTTCGTCCAACTCGCGCTGGACGGCAGCGAGACGATCCTTGGACGCGGCGGCCTCCTCCGCGGAGGCGTCGGCGCGCCGTGCGACCTCCTCGGCCGTGCGGCGCGTGGACTCCAAGTCGGCCCCCAGCCGCGTGCGCTCGGCCTCGGCCTGGCTCAGATTGGCCTCCCGCGCGCGGACCTGCTCCTCCGCGGACGTGAGATCGCGGGCGAGACGCTC
Source organism: Opitutaceae bacterium (assembly GCA_040382075.1). Classification (GTDB taxonomy): domain Bacteria; phylum Verrucomicrobiota; class Verrucomicrobiia; order Opitutales; family Opitutaceae; genus UBA6669. The sequence continues at coordinate 58,269 of JBEIGD010000014.1, read as the reverse complement.
GCGCGAGGCGCGCTCGTCGGCGAGCGACACCTTCATGGCCGCGAGCAGGTCGTCCTCACGCGATGCGGCACCGGCGGACGTGCTGACGGCCGGTGCGCCCGCTTGGGCGGGCGGAGGCGGCTCCGCCTGCTCCCAGCGCGTCAGCGCCAGCAGGTTGAGCAGGAGAAAGTCACACAGGATGAGGAGGAGCGTGCGATTCATGGCGTGACCACCCGGACCGGAGTGAAACGAGAGGACTCAGGACGTGGCGGCGGGCTCGGTCGCTTGACCGGCGAGGATGAGCTGCCGCTTGAAGGGCCGGACGTGGCGGATCTTGATCAGCGCCACGCAGACGATGCCGAAGAGATTCGAGGAGTAGGCCGCCAGCAGGTTCGGCTGGATTACTCCGAGCACCTGGAGCACGAGGGCGGTGGCGGTGCCGGCGATGCCGAGATAGAGGCCACCGTCGAAGAGATTCTCCTCGTTCTCCATCAGCCGCAGCTGCACCAGCGGTGGGAGGGAGGACCGGGAAATCTCCGTGATCTTGCGCAGGCACAGGAAGAACCAGCCGATTTGAAGGAGCGCGAACAGGCCGATCGAGAGCAAGGTTGAGGTATCCATGGCGAAAGTGGGGGAAACGGTGGCGAGGGAGGAGGGATCCGTCAGCGAGCCGAGTACCGGCAGGACCACGCGGAAGGCGAATTCCGACGGCGGGACGGCGGCGAGGAGGAAGGGCTCCGAGGCAAGGATCAGCAGCGCTCCGCTCAACACCGCGAGGACCGCGGTGGTGAGGGATTGGCCCGTCGAGCCAAGGGGTTCCCGGAAGACGAGGCCCGCCGCGCCCCTCAGGAGGAGGAAGGCCGCGAGCAGGAAGCCGGTCCAGCGGAACGCGACCGCCGCCGCGGGATAGAGCAGGGCGAACTCCGCACCCCAGCCGAAGGAAGAGTCCCGCGCCCGATTCACCGGCACCTGACGCTCGACCAGCACGTCGAGCGCACCCTGCCCCGCGCGCAACGCCAGGCCCACGTCCCCGAGCCCGGCCCGACCATACACCAGCAGGTAAGCCGCCACGTGATTCGCCGAGCCCGCCAGCAGGGTCGCGCTGTAGATCAGCGCGAAGTCGTCCGGCGCCACCCGAGCCAGGTGGGCATACTCGCGCAGCGACCCCAGTCCATTTGTCCGGCGCAGCAGTTCGGTCAGGGCGACCCAGTCCAGCCGCGCCCCCAGCGACACGAGGTCGAGGTACACCGCCTCGAGGTCGCCAAGGTCGTTGCGCGCGACCGCGCGCTCCGCCAGCCCGCGCAGCTGACGCTGCAGCGCGGGCGACAGGTGCTCGCCCTGGTAGAGGAGCGCCGTCATGAGGATCACCGCATCCAGCGGTTGTCCGCCGGCCTCGCGGGCCGGTGTGAACGAGGCGGCGAGCGTGACGTCGGCAGTGCGCAGCAGCGCCTGCACCCCGGCGGAGCGGGAGTTGGCGAGGTAGAGACGGACCGCCTGCCGCGCTTTCTCCGGGAGCAGGACGTTGAAGACCGGTGCCCCGTTCGTCGGATCGGACAGCAAAGCGACCGGCAGCAGCGGCTCGAGCATCGGGTCCCATCCGCCCCACGGCACGTGCGCCGGGTTGCGCGCGGCGGCGGCGGCGACCGCCTCGGACAGTTCGGCGGCGCGGGGGACCGAGAGAGCGCGTGCGGCCGACAGCAGGAGCGTCGCCGGGCCGAGCTTCTCGCGCTCCAGCAACTCCTCGCCGCGCTCGATCAGCGACGGCGTGCCGCGGCCCGCAGCGCCGAGCAGCGACTGCGGGATCGCCCCGATGTTCACCGGCAGGAGCGCGGCCGCCGCCAGCAGCGCCCCTCCCGCCAGCAGCAGGGCCAGCGCGCGGTAGGTCGGATTTGGGCCGTGGCGGGAGCGATCCATCAAGGGCAACAATTGGTTTGCGAGCGGCGCAACCTAAAGCAAGGTGACTCCTCCATCGACCGATGCGACTCCGAATTGTTCACTACAACAGTCCGATTTTGCGCAAAAAGGGGCGCAAAGTGACCGCCTTTGACGCGGCGCTGGCCGGCCTCGTGAACGAGATGGTGGAGACCATGCACACCGCCGAGGGCATCGGGCTGGCGGCGCAGCAGATCGGCCTCGATCTGCAGGTATGCGTGATGGACCTCCGGCCCACCGACCGCGACTTCACCTGGTCGCTCGACGGCTCGGCGACCCCGCTGGAGCTGATCATGCCGATGGCCCTGATCAACCCCGAGGTCACGCTCCTCCCCTCCCCGCGCGAACCGTACAACGAAGGTTGCCTCTCATTTCCGGAGATCCGCGGCGACGTGGTGCGACCCACCGAGATTTTGGTGCGGTTTCAGGACGTGCATGGCACCGCCCACGAACTGAAGTGCTCGGGGCTCTTCGCCCGCTGCGTGCAGCATGAAGTCGATCACCTGAACGGCACGCTCTTCATCGACCGGATGGAGAAGAAAGTGCGCGCTGGAATCGAGACCGCGGTCCGCGACCTCGGCCAGCGCACGCGCGAGTCCGGTGCCGAGGTGGCGTGATCCCCCGCCTCGCAAATCTTCCCTCACCCATGAGCCAGAAAGCGGACGGCATGAACTACGCGCCCCAGGGCAAACCCAGCCCGGTGGTGCAGGCCGGCGAATTTGTTTTCGCCGCCGCCCATCTTGATCACGGCCACATCTACGGCCAGACGAACGGCCTGCTGGAGGCCGGAGCGACGCTGAAATGGGTCTACGACCCCGATCCCGCCAAGGTCGAGGCGTTCCGCAAACGCTACCCGCAGGCCGTGGCCGCGCGCTCGCTGCAGGAGATCCTTGATGACCCGGGCGTCAGACTGGTCACGGCAGCCGCCGTCCCCTGCGACCGCGGTCCGCTCGGCTGCCGGGTGATGGAGGCGGGCAAGGACTACTTCACCGACAAGACCCCATTCACCTCGCTCGACCAACTCGACCAAGCGAAGGCCGTCGTCGCCCGCACCGGGCGGAAGTACGCGGTCTACTACAGCGAGCGCCTCCACGTCGAAAGCGCGATGTACGCGACCGACCTCGTGAAGTCCGGCGCGCTCGGCAAGGTCATCCAGGTGCTCGGGCTGGGCCCGCACCGCATCGGCCCGAAGGCCAGCCGGCCCGCTTGGTTCTACGAGAAGGCGAAGTACGGCGGCATCCTCTGCGACATCGGCAGCCATCAATTCGAGCAGTACCTGACCTTCTCCGGCGCAACGGATGCTACGGTCACCCAGGCGGCGGTGGCGAATTACCACAACCCCGACACCCCGGAGCTGGAGGATTTCGGTGAGGCCTCGCTCGTGGGCGACAACGGCACCTCGAACTACATCCGCGTCGACTGGTTCACCCCGGCCGGCCTCAGTACCTGGGGCGACGGGCGCACGATCATCCTCGGCACGAAGGGCTACCTTGAGCTCCGCAAGTACGTGGACGTCGGCCGCGACCGCCAAGGCGACCAAGTCTACCTCGTCGACGACACCGGCGAGCACCACCTCAACGTCGCCGGGAAAGTCGGATTCCGCTACTTTGGTGAGCTGGTGCTCGACTGCCTGAACCGCACGGACAAGGCGATGACGCAGGCTCACACCTTCAAGGCGGCCGAGTTGTGCCTGCGGGCGCAGATGGCGGCGCGACGCATCGCCTGACATGAGCTCGATCGCGACGCGGCACGGCGACGACGGCACGACCAGCCTGCTCTATGGGCAGCGCGTGTCGAAGGACCATCCCCAGATCGAGGCGGTCGGAGCGTTCGACGAACTGAACGTCGCGATCGGTCTCGCGAAGGCCGCGAATCCGGATGCGGCGCGGCGTGCGGCGCTGGAAAAGATCCAGCACGAACTCGTGGCGCTCATGGGAGAGCTCGCCTGCGCGGAAGCGGATTCCGCCCGGCATGCCGCGTCTCAGTTCCGACGCCTCGGTGCCGACGAACTCGCGCGCGTCGATCAGGCGCTCGCGGCATTGGAGGCCCGGAATCTTCGCTTTGACGGCTGGGCCACTCCCGGCGCAAATCCGGCGGCGGCGGCGCTCGACCTCGCCCGCACCACGGCCCGGCGCGCCGAACGACGCCTCTGTGCCCTCCCGGCCGCAGGAAAATCGGTGCGCCCGGTGATCCTGCAGTACACCAACCGCCTTGGCGACCTGCTCTGGCTGCTCGCGCGCGAAGCCGAGCAGGACCAGCAGGCCTAGAGCAGATCGGCGGCGAGCTCCGCGAGCCTCGAACGCTCGCCCTTCGTCAGCTTCACGTGCGCGTGCAGCGACTGCCCCTTCATCCGATTGTGGGCGTAGACGAGACCATTGCTCCGCGCGTCGACGTAAGGGTTGTCGATCTGCGCCGGGTCGCCGATCAGCACGATCTTTGAACCCTCACTGATGCGCGTGATCACCGTCTTCACCTCGTGGGGCGTCAGTTGCTGCGCCTCATCGAGGATGAAGAAACGTCGGGCGATGGAGCGACCGCGGATGAACGCCAGCGCCTCGATCTCGACGAGTCCGGAGCGCAGCAACCGCTCGTAAGGCTTGATCGCGGGTCCGCCCGGAGGCATCGCCTGCGTCGCGTGCATCGGCTGCGGCTTGGACATCATCGCCATCAGCGAGTCGCGCTTGCGCGCCTTCTTGTTCGAAACCTTCTTCGCGGCGAACTGCGGATCCTTCTGCGGCTTGGACGGGATCAGCACCTCCAGCGCGTCGTGGTAAGGCTGCAGCCACGGCTTCATTTTCTCCTCGAGCGACCCCGGCAGGAAACCGAGGTCCTTGCCGAGCGCGATCACCGGACGGGAAATGGAAAGGCCGTCGTAGCGTCCGCTCTCGTCGCAGATCTGCTGCAGCGCGCAGGCCGTCGACAACAGCGTCTTGCCCGTGCCCGCCTTGCCGAAGCACGTGATCAGCGTCACCGAGTCATCGAGCAGCGCGTCCATGAAGAACTGCTGCTCGAGATTGCGCGAGCGGATCGGGATTCCGCCCGGCGCCTTGACGTACTCGGGCAGCTTGAGTCGTCGCACCATCCCGTCGCCGTAGTACCGCGCCGGCATCGTCTTATCCTGCTCCGAGCGCAGCAACACGTACTCGTTCAGGTAAAGACCGCGCGCCGCCTCTGCCCCGATGTCGAATTCACCCTCGGAACAAAAGCGCTGCAGTTCATACACCGTGAGCGGCACTTCGGTGTAGGACTCCTCGTCCTCGGCGGCGGGCACCTTGTCGTTGAGATAGTCCTCGGACTCGAGTCCGACCGCGCGGGCCTTGAGTTGGACGTTGACGTCCTTGGTGACGAGAATGGTCGGCGGCGGATACTGCTCCTGCACGAAGAGCGCGCAGGCGATGATCCGATTGTCCTTCTTCGACAGATCGGGCAGCACCGCACGCAACCGAAGCATCGCGGGCGTGTCCTGCCGATTCTCGAGCAGGTAGCGATTGATGATGACGGACAGCGTGCCGCCCGTGGACAGACGCACGCCCTCCAGCATCGCGCGCGAATCCGGCAGCAACTCCTGCAGAATGCGGTGCACGCGCCGCGCATTGCGCCCACGCTCGGTGGATTGCTCCCCCTTGATTGCGTCGAGTTCCTCAAGGACCTCGACCGGAATCGCGAGGTTGTTGTCCTCGAACTTGAAGATCGACTGGGGGTCGTGCAGCAGGACGTTCGTATCGAGAACGAAGGTCTTCACCTTCGCCGAAACCTTGAGCTGCGAGATTTGGGCCAAAGACCCGCTCAGGTGTGCCATCGCGTGTGGATAACGTGTGAATAACCAGCACGCCGAATGCCACTTGTCGATCATCGACTTGGGCCGCGCACGATTGTTGCACGATCGCGGACAACAGAAAGGGCGGATCGCCTACCCCTAAGCGATCCGCCCATCAGTTTCTAACCAGACCCAAATCTTCCGCCAAGCGGAAGAGACCAAAACCAGAACCACAGAGAAAGACGTCAAGACACCCAAAAAGTCTCAAAAATCGTTGAGTGGCTGACCCTACCATCCGGCAAGCATCTGTTTGCCAGCATTTTCCGATGATTGTTCTCTCCTACTCGAGTGGCAGGGCGGCGTCGTTGGCCTTACCTGACGGCAGAATCTTGCGCCGCGGCTCCCCCCAGACCCTCAGCCAATACTCGGCGAGCGTGCGCAGGCTGAGTCGGGCCACCGCGTCGGGGCTCAAGCCACCCCGCAGGTCTGGCACGACCGAGGCCCGCTCGCGCAGATAGCTGCGAAGGTCGCGTTCCAGAATCCGCGCAACTTCATGCAAATCAGATGCTTTGCTACTTAAGCTACGAACCTTTTCCCGCCAGTGCTGTCGTTCATCCCGATGACTTTCGACATAGGCCTTCAAGCGCTCCTCGCTCTGGTTCAAGCTCATCGCGGCACGGTGCTCGCACTCGGCTGAAAAACAACGTATTTCCCTGTCCATCCTTGGATTGCTGTTTCAAACTGGAACCAAAATCATGAGCTCGCCCACCGATCCCGCCACCCCGACCGAAGCGCCGGAATCCCCATCGTCCGCACCGTCCGCCTGGAGCAAGTTGTCCGATCAGCTCCCAGCCGTGATCCTTACCGTCGCCATCATCGGCGGCTTCGCCTACTGGATGCACACGCGCACGCTCGCGGAGACGGCGGCTTCGCAGCAGGCGGAGCTCGCCCAGCTACGCGATCAGACCAACGCCGAGATCAAGGCCTCGGCCGAGGAGAATCGTCGTCAGATCGAGGCGGTGAACACGCTGCTGAAGGACGCGATCTCCAAGCGCTCGGCCGAGGTTTTCATGACTGACGATGAGGTGAACAAGCTCAACCAGGAGCGCGTCAATCAACTCGCCGCGGCGATCGCGACGAAGATCCAGCCGTTCACGCCGCTCCCGACAACGCCGGAGGACGCCGAGCGTCAGCAGACCGAGCAGGTCAACAAGGTCGGCGACCGTCTCTCGCAGCGCATCCAGCCGATCCTCGCCCAAATGGCGGCGGACCAGAACCTCACGCGTGATTCCATCAACGGGTACAGCCAGAAGATTTCCGACCAGATCGGCGTGGTTCTGACGTCGGAGCTGGCGAAGAACCAGCAGCTGAACAACAACCTCGCCGCGACCCAGTCGGTGGCGCGCGAGTCGCTCGCCCTCTCGCAGGAAGTCACCGCGCTCTACCTCTCCTCGTTCAAGGACCAAGGCGTTCTGACCCGCCTGCTCACGCTGCCGGCGAACGTCGTGCGTGACGCGTCGAAGCTGAGCATCGTCAACAGCGCCGAGCGCAAGCGGATCGAGGAAGACCTCGTGCGGCGCATGAATGCGATCGACGCGCGCCTGAAGGAAATCGGCGCCGCGCAGCCGACCAAGTAGTCCGCCAGAACGACCGAAGACTTGTTTTCCCTTGCGAACGCCAGGCCCCGGGCCTGGCGTTTTGCTTTTCCATCTCCGCCAACCATGCGCCTCCTGCTTCTCCGCTCCCGCCCGCTCCTGCTGCTGACTGCCGCGCTGGCCCTGCTCCTGAATGGCTGCCGCCCGCGTGAGAGCGCAGTCGAGGCCGCGACCGCCTCGCGCACGCTCCTGCTCGGAAATCTGTCGGAGCCGAACGACCTCGACCCGCAGATCGCCGACAGCCAGCAGACCTTCAACATCATCATGGCGCTGATGGAAGGTCTGGCCCAGTACCACCCGGAGACCTGCGAGGCCGTCCCGGCGACCGCGGAGCGTTGGGAGATTTCCGCGGACCAGCGCACATGGACGTTTCATCTGCGCCGCGACGCGCGCTGGTCGAACGGGGACCCGGTGACGGCCAAGGATTTCGCGTGGGCGTACCGGCGCATGCTCAACCCGGCTCTCGGCGCGGAGTACGCCTCGATGCTCTTCGTCCTGCGCAACGCGGAGGCCTACTATAACGGCAAGGAGAAAGACTTCGCCGCGGTGGGCGTGGAGGCGCGTGACGACCACACGCTGGTGCTCACGCTCGCGCAGCCGGTGGCCTACCTCGACAAGCTGGTGTGCCATGCCGCGTGGTACCCGCTACACCCGAATACGGTCACGCGTTTCGGGGGCGAGACGACCCGCGGATCCGCGTGGACCAAGCCCGGAAACTACGTCGGCAATGGCCCCTTCCTCCTCGACGAGTGGGTGCCGAACAAACTAATCCGCGTCCGCCGCTCGCCGGCGTACTGGGACCACGCGACGGTCTGGCTGAACGACGTCGTCTTTTACCCGATTGACAGCACGGACGCCGAGGAACGCATGTTTCGGGCGGGCCAGCTCCACGTCACGGCCTCGATCCCGATCGAGAAGATTGCGGTCTACAAAAACGACCCCGCGCTCGCCCCGCTGCTGCGCCAGGAAACGAACCTCGCCACGTACGTGTACCGCTTCAACACGACGCGTCCCCCGTTCAACGACGTGCGCGTCCGGCAGGCCCTGGCCTTCGCGATCGACCGTCAGCGGATCGTCGAGCGCGTCGCCAAGGGAGGACAGACTCCCGCGCAGAGCCTGACTCCGCCGAACACGGCAGGATTCACCGCGCAGAGCCGCGTCCCCCACGACCCCGAGCGCGCCCGCCAGCTTCTCGCGGAAGCGGGCTTCCCGGGCGGACGTGGCTTTCCGGCGTTTGAGATCCTCTTCAACACCAACGAGGGACACCGCCAGATTGCGGAGGCGATCCAGCAGATGTGGCGCACCGAGCTGGGCGTCGACGCGCGCCTCTTCAACCAGGAGGCGAAGGTCTATTCCGACACCATGCGCCGTCTCGACTACGCCGTGGCGCGTTTTGCGTGGGTCGGCGACTACCTCGATCCGAGCACCTTCATCGACATCATGACGGGCGACAGCGGCAACAACCAGACCGGCTGGAAGAACGCCGAGTACGACCGCCTCGTCGACGCGGCGCGCAGCGAACCCAGCGCGGCGAAGCGCTACGCGATGTTCCAGCGCTGCGAGGCCATCCTCGCGGAGGAACTGCCGATCGCGCCCATCTACTACTACGTGCGCAACAACCTGCTCCGACCGGGAATCAACGGCTGGTACGGGAACCTGCTCGACCTGCACCCGCTGAAGGGCGTGTCGCTTGAGACCGCGCCCGGACCGTCGGCCCGCTAGAACAAACTGAGTTGCCGCTCCGGATCGGGCTCGTTCTTGACCGGCCAGCGGGGCGGAGCCGGAAACTGGCGGGAGTCCTCGACGTGCAGCCAGTGCTGGAAACGGCGGGCCAGCGCCGGCGCGTGGTGATCGTCGGGATGATGCAGGAAGACGAACGGCGTCAGCCCCTCGTCGCACCAGCGCCGCACCGCCTTCGCCCAGCGCTGGAGCGCCGCATCATTGGCCCCGACCAAGGGGTCGCCGACGAAACGGACGAAAGGTGCCGCGGCCGTGACGGTCTCCCGTCGCGGCACGCGTGGCTTCTTGCGCTGCGCGTCGAGCGTCGCCTCATCCTCCGCCTTGGCCGCGAAGAGGCCGGCGGTGTCGAAGAGCACCCGGTCGACGCGGCGCGCCCGCAGCAGATCGTCCAACCGACGCTCCGCCGGCCCTCCGGCAAAGAACTCCGGCGCGCGGACCTCGACGGCACAACGACAGCCCGCCGGCAACGCGTCGAGGAAGCGCTCAAGCGTGCGGATGCGCTCGACACCGAAACGCTCGTGCAGCTGCAGGAAGAACGGTCCCAGCCGGCGGCCCAGCGGGGCCAGGCGGGCCAGGAACTGGGCCGTCTCCTCGCCGGCACCCTCCAGTTGCCGCTCATGGCTGATGGTCCGGGGAAACTTGAAGCAGAAGCGAAAGTGCTCCGGCGCCTCGGCCGCCCACCGCTCGACCGTCGCCTCGCTCGGCAATCCGTAGAAGGTCGCATTGCCCTCCGCGGTCGAGAATACCGACGCGTACTGGGGAAGAAAGTCCTCCCGCCGCGCCGCGCGGGTGAAGAACGTCCCCCGCCACGGTGCATGCGCCCACAACGGACAGCCTAGGTACACGCTCGGCACGACCCTGACTTCACGGGGAATCCAGCCGAGATCAAGCCCGCCGCCCCGTTTCCGACGACTGGAGGCTCGACGGCGCGCCGGAATTCCCCCTGATCGGGTGCCCCGTTGTGACCGACTCCCTGCTGATCTCCCTGAACACCACCTTCGGCTACGACCGCTTCCGGCCGTTGCAGCGGGAGATCATCGAGGCGCACCTCGGAGGCCGGGACGTCTTCGCCCTGCTTCCGACCGGCGGAGGCAAGTCGCTCTGCTTCCAGCTGCCCGCGCTGGTCCGGCCCGGGCTCACCGTCGTGGTGTCGCCGCTGATCGCGCTAATGAAGGACCAGGTCGACCAACTGCAGGCCAGCGGCGTCGCCGCCACGTTCCTGAATTCGTCGCTCACGTCCGCCGAGGCCCGTACCCGCATGGCCGGGCTGCACCGCGGCGAGTGGCGCATCGTCTACGTGGCACCCGAGCGCCTGATGCTCGACAACTGGCAGGAAAACCTCCGCTCGTGGAACGTCGCCGCATTTGCGATCGACGAGGCGCACTGCGTCTCGGAATGGGGCCATGACTTCCGGCCGGAGTACCGCCAGCTCTCCAAGCTGCGCGACCTGCTGCCGGACGTGCCGTTCATGGCGCTCACCGCGACGGCCACGGAGCGGGTTCGGGTGGACATCATCGAGCACCTGCGACTGCGCGACCCGGCGGTCTTCGTCGCGAGTTTCAACCGCCCCAACCTCACCTACCGCGTCCTGGCCAAGGACCAGCCGCTCCGGCAGCTGCTCGAGTTCCTGCGGACGCGGTCCGACGAGAGCGGGATCGTCTATTGCGCCTCGCGCGCCGCCACCGAGACCGTGGCGGAGGGACTCGCCGGCCGCGGCTACCTGGCCCGCCCCTACCACGCCGGACTCGAATCCGAGGAGCGCGCCCGCAACCAGGAACTGTTCCTGCGCGACGAGGTCCGCATCATCTGCGCCACGATCGCCTTCGGCATGGGCATCAACAAGCCCAACGTCCGCTGGGTCGTGCACTACGACCTGCCGAAAAACATCGAGGGTTATTACCAGGAGACCGGCCGCGCCGGTCGCGACGGCCTCCCGGGCGACTGTCTGCTGCTCTTCAGCCCGGGCGACATCGCCAAGCAGACCCACTTTCTGGACGAGATCACGGACCCGCACGAGCAGCAGGTCGCCCGCTCCCAGCTGCGCCAGATCGTGCACTACGCCGAGTCGGCGGGCTGCCGCCGGCAGGAACTGCTGGCCTACTTCGGCGAGGACTTCCCGGTCAGCTCCTGTGGAGCCTGCGACAACTGCCTGGAGCCCCGCGAGACCTACGACGGCACCGTGGTTGCCCAGAAACTGCTCTCCTGCGTCTACCGCATCCGTCAGGCCAGCGGTTTCGGGGTCGGGCTCAACCATCTGGCCGAGGTCCTGACCGGCGCGGACACCGACAAGATCCGCCGCTGGCAGCACGAGCAGCTCTCGACCTTCGGGATCGGCCGCGACCTGCCCCGGCAGACTTGGACTGCGATCGGTCGCGAGCTGCTCCGGCTTGGCTTCCTGACGCTGAGCGAAGGCGAATTCCCGGTCATCCAGCTGACCAACGAGGGCATGGAGGCCCTGCGTTCACGCAGTCCGATCACGCTGACCAAGCCGATGGAGTTGCCCAAGGCGCGCCGCACGACGCGCCGCGAGGGCGAAATCGCCTGCGATGAAATCCTGTTCGAGCGCCTGCGCACCCTGCGCAAGCGGCTCGCGGACGAGCGCAAGGTACCCGCTTACGTGGTGTTCGGCGACACCACGCTCCGGCAGATGGCGCGTTCCTACTCCACCTCACTCGCCGCGATGCAGGGCATCACCGGCATGGGTGAGAAGAAGCGGGCGGAGTTCGGCGCGACGTTTGCCGCCGCAATCGCGGAGCACGTGGCCGCGCAGGGACGGCAGGCGTTCAACGACTGACGCCCGCCGCATGGATCCGAGTGACCGTCGCGGCCGGCAAGGACGCGGTCACCACGCGCGCTCCAATCCGACGAACGCTCCCCAAGGCGGCTGCGGGAAACCGTGGATTTCCTCATAGCGCTCGTTGAGCGCGTTCTCGATTCGTCCCCGGAGCTGCCAGCGCGGCGCCAGCCGCCACTGCGCGTGCAGGCGAACGACGCTGAAGTCCTCGCCGGCGATGGTGGCAAAGGTCCGGGCGTGTACGTCCTGGCGATCCGATACGATTCGCACCCCGGCCCCGAGTGTCAGCCGCGCCTGCACGTCGCGCAGCACGTCAACCGCGGCGCTGTGCCGCGGTCGACGCAGCAGTGGTTGTCCGGTGATGCGGTTCTCCGCTTCCAGGTAGGTGTACGTGAAACGCGCATCGAAGCCGGAAGCTCCGCGCGCGCGGCCGATAAACTCCACCCCGCGCGTCATCGCTTTACCCACGTTGGCGACGGAACTGGGACTCCGGGAGAAGTCCGAGACGATAAGGTCGGTGAAGCGATTGTCGAAAAGCGTCACGCCCAGCGTCACCGTCCCTCGAGCGAGGTAGAGATCAGCTCCGACGTCGCCACCACGGGCGCGCTCGGGCCGGAGCGCGCGGTTACCCACGTAGAACGCGCTCACGCCGTAGAGGTCGAGGAAGCTCGGCGACCGGAACGCGGTGCCCCACGACGCGCGCAGCTTCAGCGCGGAAGGGACCGCGACCCAAGCGGCGGTCACGCGGCCGGTCGCGTGCCGGCCGAAGGTATCGAAGTCATCCAGCCGCGCGCCGGCGGTGAGATGCAGGCGCTCGTGCGGCTGGAACTCGTCCTGCAGGAAGAAGGCCAGCAGGGATTGCGAACGATCGATCGCGCCGAACCCCGTGTTCAGCGTGTGGTTCGCCTCGGCGGTGGTCCCGAACGTGACGCGGTGGTCCGCCCAACCGGCGTAGGTGTTCTGCCAATCGAGCACCGCGCGGCGGTTCTTGACGACGGTGAGTTGGGTCGAACGCCCGGGGCTCGGATTCTCGGATTCGAAGCGCCGCGCCTGACCGCCAAAGACAAGATGGGATGAGCCCGCATCGCCCCAGCGCAGACGGGTGAACGCGGTGGCCAGCCAGTTGCTCTCGCGCTCCTCGTTGTCCGGATCGTTCGTGAACCGGGTGCCCGGCGATCCGTACCGTCCCTCGAACCCCCGCACCGTGGCGCCCACGGCGACCCGGGAGGAAACCGCACGATCGAGTCGCGCGGTGAGGTTTCCGCTGCGAAACGCGTTGTTCGGCCGATCGTTCTCCGTGCTTCCGGCTTGCACGGCCACGTTGAAGGCCCACGGACCGGGCGCGCCCTGAGCCGACCACGCGGACTGCCACGTGCCGAAGGACCCCGCCTCCAGCGCGGCGCGCTGGCGGACTGGACCCTCGCCGCGCTCTGAACGCAGCGACACCACCCCGCCCACCGCCTCGCCGCCATAGAGCGTGCTCTGCGGACCGTGGGCTACCTCCAAACTATCGCACGCCGAGACGCACGCGCCGCCGAGGAATACGGCGTAGTCGGTATTTGGATCGTTGAAGCGAAGCCCATCGACGAGGAACAGCGTCTGGTTGGAGTTCGCGCCGCGCAGGAAAATCGCCGTACTCGCCCCAGGCTGGCCGGACGAGAAGACCGGCAATCCCAGCAGACTGAGCGCACCGGAGAATCCAGAGACTTGGCGGCGCGCGAGTTCGTCCGCGGAAAGCCGGTCCACCACGCTCCCCGCCTCGCCGGCCCGCACCGGGGTGCGGGTCGCCGTGATGACGAACGGATCGAGATCCTGTGCGGACGGCGCGGGTGCCGCCGGAAACGGCGCCGCCACGGCGCGCGAGGACGACGGCACGAAGCCGCCGGCCCACGAGGCCAGAAGCAGGGCAAAGCACGCCGCGCGGACGCAGCAGCGCCACCTGCCCGCTGAAGGGAGGAGAACAAGGGTCATGTTGCCAGATTCCAAGACGACTCACCGCCGCGTCCGGAGACGCGACCGCGAGGCCGATTTCATTGATGCGATGAACGACTGCGGCCGCGCGAAGGACGCGCCACCGCAGGGGCCTGTCGGGATGGATATTCGGACTCCGCATTTCTCGCGGAAAACGTCCTCACGGACACTTCCCGCATCCTCGCCCCCGCCTTCACCGACCGGTGAAAGTCGATTGGCTCTGCCCACGTCGTTCGCCGACGCGGTGGGGGTCTGTCTTGCGATACCGCAGCGCAACTGTGGCCGGATCTCACGGCCTTCCCCTGTTCCCGAAAGGTGGAAAGAACACGAACGACACGAGCCAATCGTCGGCCCAGAGCGAGGCAATCGTATTGTCCCCCACGCCCGTCGACGCGCATGCTTTCAGCGTTAGGTCGTTCTCTGATAACATCTAAGTGAATCTCTACGTCTACCGTTTCATCATATCATCGCATTCAGATATGACGATACGAAGCTTGCAGTCAGGTACGACACGATCCTAGGGTTCGGGCCGTGCCCGTCGCTCCGCGCCCTCCGCTGTCGCCCGCCGCCTTCGCCGGTCTGTTCGAAGGCCGGATCGCCGTGCTCGATGGAGGCATGGGCTCGCTGATCCAGGGCTACGAATTGGGCGAGGCAGACTTCCGAGGAACGCGGTTCCGGGATCACGGGCACGATCTGAAGGGCAACAATGACCTGCTCTGCCTAACGCGACCGGACATCATCGAGGAGATCCATCGTCATTACCTCGAGGCGGGCGCCGACCTGATCGAGACCAACACCTTCAGCTCTACCTCGATTGCGCAGGCGGACTACCGACTGGAATCCGTTGTGACGGATCTCAATCTCGCCGCGGTCGCGTGCGCGCGCCGGGCGGCGGAGGCCGTGGCCTCCGCGACGCCGGGGCGGCACTGCGCGGTGGTGGGAGCGATCGGGCCGCTTAACCGGACGCTCTCCATGTCGCCGGACGTGAACCGTCCGGAGTTCCGCGCCGTGACGTGGAGTCAGGTGGTCGACTCCTACACCGCGCAAGTCCGCGCGCTGCTGCAAGGCGGCGTCGATGCGCTGCTGGTGGAAACCATCTTCGACACGCTCAACGCCAAGGCGGCGATCTTCGCGATCGAGGAGGTCTTCGCGGAGCGCGGTCAGCGCGTCCCCGTGATGATCAGCGTCACGATCACCGACGCTTCCGGCCGCACGCTCTCGGGACAAACTCCGGAGGCATTTTATCACAGCATTCGGCACGCGAATCCCTTCTCGGTGGGCATCAATTGCGCGCTCGGCGGCCGGGCGATGCGACCGTACCTCGAGGCGCTGTCCCGCATCGCGGAGTGCCGCGTGACGTGCTACCCGAACGCGGGCCTGCCCAACGCGTTCGGCGGCTACGACGAGTCCCCTGAGGAAATGGCCGCGGTTCTCGGCGAGTTCGCCCGCGCCGGGCTGGTCAACTTGGTCGGCGGTTGCTGCGGCTCCACGCCCGACCACATCGGCGCGATCGCGGCTGCGGTGCGAGGCGTCGCGCCGCGAACCATCCCTTCCCTACCGCGGGCGCTGCGGCTGAGCGGCCTGGAACCCCTGACAGTGACCGCCACGAACTGATCCCCGCACCTTGGTCATGTCACGCAGCGCCTCCACGTTTCTGGTCATCGGTGAACGCACCAACCTCACCGGCTCGCCGAAGTTCGCGAAGGCGATCAAGGCTGGCGACTGGACGGCCGCCGTGGAGATCGCACGCCAGCAGGTGCTGAGCGGCGCCAACATCATCGACGTGAATGTCGACGAGGCGCTGATCGACGGCGAGGCGACGATGGTCCACTTCCTCAACCTGATCGCCTCCGAGCCGGACATCGCCCGCATTCCGGTCATGCTCGATTCGTCGAAGTGGACGGTGCTTGAGGCGGGCCTGCAGTGCCTGCAGGGCAAGGGCATCGTCAACTCGATCTCGCTGAAGGACGGTGAAGCGGAGTTCCTCCGCCGCGCGGAGCGGATCCGTCGCTACGGGGCGGCGGCGGTCGTGATGGCCTTCGACGAGCAGGGCCAGGCCGCCACGCGCGATGAGAAGGTCCGCATCTGCACGCGCGCCTATCGCCTGCTTGTCGACCAGGTCGGATTCCTGCCCGAGGACATCATCTTCGATCCCAACATCCTGACCGTCGCGACCGGCATCGAGGAGCACAACCACTATGCCGTCGATTTCTTCGAAGCCACGCGCCTGATCAAGCAGACCCTGCCGCACGCGCGCGTCTCCGGCGGCGTGTCCAACGTCTCGTTCTCGTTCCGCGGGAACAATCCGGTGCGGGAGGCGATGCACACCGCCTTCCTCTACCACGCGATCGCCGCCGGACTCGATATGGCGATCGTCAATGCCGGGATGCTCGGCGTCTACGACGAGATTGATCCGGAGCTGCGCGCGCGCGTGGATGACGTGCTGCTGGACCGCCGGCCCGATGCCACCGAGCGGCTGATCCGCCTCGCCGACGAGCTCAAGCAGCAACAGGGCGGCGCATCGAAAACCGAACTCAAGGAGGATCTCGCGTGGCGCAGCGCCCCCGTCGCCGAGCGGCTCAAGCACGCGCTGGTCAAGGGTATCGATGCCTACATCGAGGCCGACACGGAGGAGTGTCGCCAGACCCTACCCCGCCCGCTCGACGTCATCGAAGGCCCGCTGATGGATGGCATGCGGGTCGTTGGCGACCTCTTCGGCGCGGGAAAGATGTTTCTCCCGCAGGTCGTGAAGTCGGCGCGCGTGATGAAGCGCTCCGTCGCCTACCTCACGCCCTTCATGGAGGCCGAAAAGCAGCGCGCCGCGGCGGCCGGCGAGGCCACGCGGGCGCAGGGCAAGGTGGTCCTCGCCACCGTGAAGGGCGACGTCCACGACATCGGCAAGAACATCGTCGGGGTCGTCCTCGCCTGCAACAACTACGAGGTCACCGATCTCGGTGTGATGGTCCCCGCCGAGCGCATCCTCGCCAAGGCGCGGGAGATCGGGGCCGACATCATCGGCCTCTCCGGGCTGATCACGCCCTCGCTCGACGAAATGGTGCACGTGGCGCGGGAGTTGCAGCGCGAAGGCTTCACGGTCCCGCTGTTGATCGGAGGAGCCACGACGAGTGCCGCACACACCGCGGTGAAGATCGCACCGGAGTACACCGGCGGCGTGGTGCACGTGCTCGACGCCTCGCGCGTCGTGAACGTCGTCAACTCGCTCCTCTCCCCCACCCTCAAGCCGGCCTACCTCGCCGACGTGGGCGCGAAGCAGGACCAGCAGCGCGCGGACTTCGCGGCCCGGCGCGCGCGTCGTCCACTGCTCAGCCTCGCGGCCGCACGCGAGCGTCGCCCGCGCTTCGACTGGGCGAATGTGGATCTTCCCAGGCCCGAGTTCCTCGGCACCCGCGTTTACCGCGATGTGCCGCTGGCCGATCTGGTCCCCTTCATCGACTGGGCGCCGTTCTTCAGCGCCTGGGAATTGCACGGCCGATTCCCGGACATCCTGCAGGATGAGATCGTCGGGACCGAGGCGCGGCGCCTGCACGCCGACGCCCTCCGCCTGCTCGACCAGATCGTGCGCGAACGCCGCTTTACCGCGCACGGGGTGATCGGTTTCTGGCCCTGCAACGCCGACGGCGACGATGTCGAGCTCTACGCCGACGAGTTGCGTTCGCGCGTGATCGGTCGCTGTCACCACCTCCGTCAGCAACTCGAGAAGCCCGCCGACCAGAGCAACCTCTGCCTCGCCGATTACGTGGCCCCGAAGGAATCTGGCCGCGTCGACTACTGCGGCGGATTCGCCGTGACGGCGGGTCATGGCGTGGAGGCCTTCGCCCAGGAATTCCGCGACCGGCACGACGACTACGGCGCGATCATGGTTCAAGCGCTCGGCGACCGTCTGGCCGAGGCGATGGCCGAGTATTTTCACCAGCGGGCGCGGCAGGCGTGTGGCTTCGGGCGCACGGAGCAACTCTCGATGGAGGACCTCCTGCGCGAACGGTACCGCGGCATCCGTCCGGCCCCCGGCTACCCCGCCTGTCCGGATCATTCGGAGAAGCGGTTCCTCTTCGACCTCCTCGGCGCGCCGGCGGCGGCGGATATCATCCTGACGGAAAGCTGCGCGATGCACCCAGCGAGCAGCGTGAGCGGGTGGTACTTCAATCACCCCGAGGCGAAGTACTTCGGCGTCGGCAAGGTCGGCCGAGATCAGGTCGGGAACTATGCGCAGCGGCGCGGCGACGAGCAGGCGGTGGTCGAAAAGTGGCTCGCGCCCTACCTGGACTACGAGCCATCGGCGTGACGGAGCGAAGAGTCCAGGGGGGAAGCTCACCGCCCCGTTTCACCGGGCTGTCGCGATCACGCGGCGGAAAGCCGCGATGGACCGTGATCGAGCGAGGGCTGGCTCCCAACGCTCTCGTCGGGACCGAATCGCGCGCCCTAGCCCCGTCGACGCCCGGAAGGCAGCACGCGTGGCGCGCCACGCGCCCACGCTTGCCGGGCATCTCGACGGCGCTACCTTCACGGCATGTCCTCCCTGCGATTGAGCCAGGCTCTGCTTCGCCTCCTCCGCCTTGGCATCCTCTCGTCACTCCTCCTGACGCTGCCGTCACTCCACGCGACGAACGCAGCGCCGGTGAAGATCCTGCCGATCGCTGGGGAGACCTTCCTCGTCGACGACCTGACGGCCTTCGTGATCCCGGCAAAGACCAAGGCGCCGTCCGAGGGCCGTACCCCGTGGGTGTGGTATGCGCCGACCCTGCACGGACTCCCCGACCAGGAGGAGCAGTGGCTCTTCACCCGCTTGACCGAGGCCGGCATCGCGATCGCGGGGGTCGACGTCGGTGAATCCTTTGGTAGCCCGGAAGGCCGGGCCGGATTTTCCGCGCTTTACGAGGAACTCACGGAACGTCGCGGTTTCGCGCTCCGTCCGGTGCTCCTCGGCCGCAGCCGCGGTGGCCTGATGACCCTCAGCTGGGCGGCGGAGAACCCGGACAAGGTGGCCGCCTTCGCTGGAATCTATCCCGTGTGCAACCTCGTGAGCTATCCCGGTCTCGCAAAGGCGGCCCCGGCGTACGGCCTGACCGCGGCGCAGTTGGAGGCCGCGCTGGCCGAACACAACCCGATCGACCGACTCGCTCCCCTCGCGCGGGCGCGCATCCCGCTCCTCATGATCCACGGCGACGTCGACACCCTTGTGCCGCTGGAAGACAACTCCCTCGAAGTCCGGACCCGCTATTTCGCCCTCGGCGGCCAGTGTCGCGTGATCATCGCGCGAGGTCAGGGACACAACCGCTGGGCCGGCTTCTTCCAGAACGAGGAACTGACGGACTTCGTGATCCGCCACGCCCGCCCGGGCCGCTGAAGCGGCGATGCCCCCCCGGTGAAGTGACACCTCCCGCGAGACGCGGTCGGCGCGATCAAGCCCGTCGTTCGTTGCCGAGCCCCGCGGCATGCCGCCCGTCCAAACCGCTCAGCGCGGTCAGGATGACCGACGCAGCGAGTGGATGGTGAGTCCCGCGATGCTCTTCTCCGGCGCGGGGATGACGCGACTGAGCAGCCAACCGAGCGACGTGCACGTGAGCAGACCGATCGGCGCGTAGGCATAGACGGCCAGCGGGTGCACAAGGCGGATCGCAAACACCACTCCGGCGCTGATCAGGGCCCCGGCGACGGCCCCGCGACCATGGGCCGAGCGACTAAAGATCCCGAGCAGGAAGAGACCGGAGAGGCTGCCGCCGAGGAGGCCGATGATCTCGAGGAACGCGGTGTACAGCGATCGCACCTCAAACGTGGAGATGAGGAGCGCACTCAACGTGCCGACGACGCCGACGGCCAGCGTGCTGAGCCGGGCCACCTTGAAGTAGTGGGCCTCGGTCTCGCGGGGACGGAGGCGACGGTGGAAGTCGGTCACGTAGGCCGTTGCGACGGAATTCATGCTGCTCGACAAGGTCGACTGCGCGGCGGCGAAGATGGCTGCGACCATGAGACCCGCGACGCCCATCGGCAGTTCGGAGAAGATGAAGAACGGGAAGATCGCGTCGTTCTGCAGCCCCGGCTCCAGTCGTTCCGGCCGTTGCAGGTAGAACAGGTAGAGCCCCGTGCCGATCGCGAAGAACACGGCCTGGGCCGGGATGGCGATCAACGCGTTCAGCCAAATGCCCCGGGCGGCGGCTCGCTCGGTGGGTGTGGTGACGTACCGCTGCACCACATCCTGACTGACGGTGTAGGGAAACAGGTTGTGGAACAGACTGCCGATGATGATCACCCAGCCCGAGGCGACGGAGAGGTCCCAGGACCAGTCGACGGACTCGAAGAAGCGCCCGGCGGCCGACGCGGTGCGCACGGCCTCGCCGAGGCCGCCGTCGACCGACCAGATGATGAAGCCCAGGCTGAACAGCGCCCCGCCCATGAGGAGGAAGGCCTGGGCGACATCGGTCCAGACAACCGCCTCGATCCCGCCCTCCATCGTGTAGACGATGCACAGGACGCCCATGATCACGATGCACGTCTGCAGGTTGAAATCGCTGACCGTGGACAGCGCGAGGGCCGGGAGGTAGAGCACGACGGCGATCCGGCCGCACTGGTAGAGCATGAAGAGCGCGCTGCCGGCGAGGCGGGTGGCGCCGTTGAAGCGGAGTTCGAGATACTCGTAGGCGGACGTGACGTTCAGCCGTCGGTAGAAGGGCAGGAACACAAAGACGACGAGCGGTGTGACTAGAACGTAGGAGTTCGCGAGGAAGAACGCCCAGCCGTCCGCGTACCCGTTCGCCGGGATCGCCATGAAGGTGATCGAGCTCAACAGGGTGGCGAAAATGCTGAGTCCGGCCGCCCACCACGGGATGCGCTGGCCGCCGCGGAAGAAATCGTCCGTGCCTTGGTTCCGTTTCGAGCACGCGTTGCCAATCCACACCACGCCGGCGAGGTAGAGGGCCAGCACCGCGTAGTTGAGCCAGCCGAAGCTGGCGCGAGCGGGAGCGGAGCGCAGCGCCCAGACCTCGGGCGACCGCACGCCCGGCCGGGACTCGCCGGAGGGCATGACGTAGGTCCCCTGCCATGCGACAAGCGGAGTCGCGACGTGCGCAGCTGGCATCGTTCCGGCACCGCGCCACGTATCCGTGATCGTGTGGTAGATGAGGACCCGTCCGCCAAAGCCCGGGTGCTCCGCCGGCGGGACAAAGCCGGCGCGGGTGCCGTCATCACCGCCCAGCACCACGACGCTGGACTGTCCGAGCGCGGGAGCAGGACTGGGAGCCGCGACCACGGCGGTCGGGAGATCCGCCACCCGCTCCCACCCCCTGCCCGGCCGGTAGCGGTAGGCATCCCTGAGGTACTCCCGCACCGGCTTGCCGTCCGGTCCGGAACGAAGCGAGGCGCCGCTGAAGAGGAAGAACGAGCGGTCCTGCACCGCCGCCACCGCGAGCATCCGCCCCGGACCGGGCCAGGGCTCGAGTTCCCGCCAAGCCGGCGCGGCGGACGAAAGATCGAGCGCCCAGAATGTGCGAAGCGCGGCGGACGAGTCCGGAGCTTCCGTGCCTCCGGCCACGTACAGCGTCGTACCCAGCACCGCCCCGCTCAGGTTCGCCGCCGGACGGGGCAGCGCGGGCAGCGCCTCGGATTCGATGCGTCCGCCGACCCAGCGCAAACGAAACGTATCCCCCGAGTGCCGGAGCGCGTCGCTCCCCCCAACGCAGACGACGCCGTCTGCGGTGGACACCGAGACGCCATAGGCGAGCGGATGCGGCAGGCGACCCGCCTCGCGCCACGCCCCGTCGGGGCGCTCCAGGACGTAAATCACGTCGTGCCAGACCTTCGCCCCGCCGTCCCACGGTTTAGCTCCAGGAAAGTTCGTGCCCCCGGCGACGATCAGCGCACCGTTGGAGGTGCCGCCGAAAGCCCCCGCCACGCCGTCGCGGTTGGGTAGCTCCGGGAGCCGCGTCCACCGCAACGTCTCCAGCGCCGGATTCGCCGCCGCCGCCACGGAAGTATCCGGCCCGACGAGTCCGGCCAGCAAGGCCAGCGCGAAAAGACAACCGCGCGCCAGCGAACCGAGCCACCCTGGCACCCACGGACCGACGCGGCGCTGAAATGCGGTCCCGAACCGGTTCGCGCCGAGACCATCGATCTGCCGCGGCACGGTCTGGCTTTCGCGACTGGGACCGCTCATTTGCGCCACGATGGCGAAACCCGGACTCGCCGCGAGCGTGAAAACGTCCGGCCGGGCTTCGCCCTCCCGTGCCGCCTGCGCGTCATCGCTCAGTGCGGCTAACCCAACCCTAAAACCCTACCCATACAGACCCTGTCCCCAATCTTTGGTGTAGACCCAATCTTTGGTGTAGACCCTGTAGAACCCATCTTCCGCCGCATGGATGCAGACCTAGGAGCTGGCGGAGAGAGGGGGATTCGAACCCCCGGTAGGCTTTTACACCTACAACGCTTTAGCAAAGCGCCGCTTTCGACCACTCAGCCATCTCTCCGGAGCAAGCTCCCATAGAAAAAAGGCCCGGTCCAAAAGCGCAAGGGCATTTCTCGCCGCGAAGGCACGCCCACACACCCGTTCCAAGGATTCATCGGTGGTCCCCGCGGGGGACGCGACCCCGCGTCACCGGGCCAAGCGGGCGCCTCCCCGAGGGCGCATCGACCGGCGCGTGTTCCTCAACCCGCAACCACCCTCCTGCGGCCCCGGCTCCGGCCGGAGGCGCGGGTCACGCCGCGCCGCCCACAGTGTGGTAGGTCGCGTTTGCCGGCAGGATCACGCGATCGCACCAGTCGCCAAAGCGCTCTCCCGCCCCGCGCTCGCGCGCGTACCGTTCGATCACCGGGGTGAGCAGGCGCACCGCGTCGTCAAGCGTGACACTCGGCGCGAAGAGTCGGTTGAGGCGCGTACCCTCGTAGCTGGCGCCAAGGTAGAGCGCGTACTTCCCCGGAGCCCGTCCGACGAAGCCGATCTCGGCGAGGTACGGACGCGCACAGCCGTTCGGGCAACCCGTGATGCGGAGGCTGATCGCGTCGCGGCTCAAGCCGACCGCCGCAAACACGGCGTCAAACTTTTCGAGAAATTCCGGCAGCGCGCGCTCGCTCTCCGCGAGGGCGAGGCCGCAGGTCGGCAGCGCGACGCAGGAAAGGGCGTTCAAGCGCAGCCCCGAGCGGTCGTTTTCTTTCGTCAGTCCATGCCGCGCAAGGATCGCCTCGATCGCCGGCTTCTGGGCATCGCTGACCCCGGAAATCGTCAGGTTCTGCGACGGCGTGAGGCGGAAGTCGCCCGCGTGAATCTCCGCGATTTCGCGCAGCGCGGTCTTCATCGGCCAGCCCGGCAGGTCGCGGATGCGCCCGCTGAGGATGTGGAGACCATGGAACCACGTACCGTCGGCGCAGCGGTGCCAGCCGTGGGAATCCTCGATCGTGGTGAAGGAAAACGCCCGCGCCGCGCCGAAGCGCACGCCCGCGCGCTGCTCCACCTCCGCCTTGAACCAGGCGATGCCACGATCCTCGATCGTGTACTTGAGGCGAGCGTGCTTGCGGTTGGTGCGATCGCCATGATCGCGCTGGGTCGTCAAGACCGCCTCCCCCACCCGGTTGACATGTTGCGGCTCGATGAAGCCCAAGACATCCGCCACGCGCGGGAAGGTCTCGGTGTTGCCGTGGCTCATGCCGAGACCACCGCCCACCGTCACGTTGTAGCCGACCAAACGGTCCGCCTCGACGACGGCGATGAAGCCGAGATCCTGCGAGAAGACATCGACGTCGTTCGACGGCGGCACCGCAAAGCCCGTCTTGAACTTGCGCGGCAGGTACGTCGCGCCGTACATCGGCTCGACCTCCGGCTCGCCGCCCGCCACCCGTTCCTCGTCGAGCCAGATCTCGTGGTACGCGCGCGTCTTCGGCAGCGCGAACTCGCTCCAGCCCCGCGCGTGCTCGTACACCTGCTGCAGGATCGCACTGCGCTCCGGATTCGGCGGAGCCATCACGTTGCGGTTCACGTCACCGCAGGCCGCGATCGAGTCGAGCAGCGCACGATCCATCTCCTGGATCAGTGGCTTGAGGTTGCCCTTCAGCACGCTGTGAAACTGGAACGTCTGGCGCGTCGTCAGCCGCAGGGACTGGTTCGCCACGCGGTCCGCGAGCGAATCGAGCACCCGCCACTGCGCCGCCGTGCAGCGCCCGCCCGGTAAACGCACCCGGAGCATGAACGAAAAAGCCTTCTCCTTGCCCGCCTTCTTCAGGGCATTGCGCTGGTCGCGATCGTCCTGGAGGTACAGTCCATGAAACTTGGTCAGCTGCCCGTTATCCTCGGTGATCGCGCCTGTCGTCGCATCGCGCAGATCGTCCGCGATCGTGCCACGCAAGAGCCGCGAGGCAGTCTTGATCACTTCATTGGCCGCAAGCGGCTTGGGAGCGGAGGCGTCGATGCTCATGACCAGGTCGGAACGCTAGCGCCACTCGAGCGCACGGCAAGTTTATTGGGTTTGTTGACCTACACACTCAACACTAGCGCAAGAGCCTCGGGCGGAATGATTAAGCCTCGACCCGATCGTCAGCCGCTGCAACATTCGCACCGCACGCCCCCCCTGGCGCGCAAAGAGTCCAGTCGTGACCCCGGGTCTCGCGCTCGCGCGCGAATTGGCGCGGAGCGACGCAGGAGCACCGCCGTTCCGCGGGCCGCTCGACTTGGCTCCGCGGCGCGGCGGTGGCGGGTGGCGGCTCAGTAGCGGTAGTGCTCGGGCTTGTAGGGCCCTTCCACCGGCACGCCGAGGTAAGCGGCCTGATCCTTGCTCAGGACGGTGAGTTTCGCCCCGATCTTTTCCAGATGGAGCCGCGCAACCTCTTCGTCGAGGTGCTTCGGCAGGCGATACACGCCGACTGCGTAGCTGGCGCGATTCTTCCAGAGATCGAGCTGGGCCAGCGTCTGATTCGTGAACGAAGTCGACATGACGAACGACGGGTGCCCGGTCGCGCAGCCGAGATTGACCAAGCGACCCTCCGCGAGGAGGTAGATATTGCGGCCGCTCGGGAAGACGAATTGGTCGTACTGTGGCTTGATCGTGATGCGCTTCACGCCCGGCGCCTGATAGAGGCGTTCGACTTGGATCTCGTTGTCGAAGTGCCCGATGTTACAAACGATCGCCTGATCCTTCATCTGCTGCAGGTGTTCCAGCGTGATGATGTCGCGATTGCCGGTCGTGGTGACGTAGATGTCGGCGGTTCCGAGCGTGCTCTCGATCGTATTCACCTCGAAGCCTTCCATCGCGGCCTGCAGCGCGTTGATCGGGTCGATTTCCGTGACGATGACGCGGGCACCGAAGCCGCGCAGGGAGTGCGCTGAGCCCTTGCCCACATCGCCGTAGCCGCACACGCAGGCCACCTTGCCCGCGATCATGACGTCCGTCGCGCGCTTGAGCCCGTCGGCCAGCGACTCGCGGCAGCCGTAGAGATTGTCGAACTTGGACTTCGTGACCGAGTCGTTGACGTTGATGGCCGGGACGAGGAGTTTGCCCGCCTCGTGCAGTTGGTAGAGACGATGCACGCCCGTCGTGGTCTCCTCGGAGACACCCTTCCAGTCCTTCACCATCCGCGAAAACACCGTCGGATCCTCGCGATGAATACGCTTCAGCAGGTTCTTGATGACCTGCTCTTCGTGCGAACCGGAGGCGGACTCGACCCAAGTGGAGCCGTTCTCGAGTTCGTAGCCCTTGTGCAGCAGCAGCGTGACGTCGCCGCCGTCGTCGACAACCAACTCCGGACCCTTGCCGCCGGGGTGGCTGACGGCGTGCCACGTGAGATCCCAATACTCCTCGAGTGTCTCACCCTTCCAGGCGAAGACCGGAACCCCCGCCTGCGCGATGGCGGCGGCGGCGTGATCCTGCGTGGAGAAAATGTTGCACGAAGCCCAGCGGACGGAAGCCCCGAGCTCGACCAGCGTCTCGATGAGCACCGCCGTCTGGATCGTCATGTGCAGCGAGCCCGTGATGCGCACCCCGCGCAGCGGCTTGGCCGCGCCGAACTTGCGGCGCAGCGCGGTGAGGCCGGGCATCTCGTGCTCGGCGACCGCGATTTCCTTGCGACCCCACTCAGCGAGGGAGAGGTCACGGACCTTGAAATCAGACGACGAGGCAGCGGCTTGGGCGGACATGAAGATGAGAAGTTAAAGGAAGCGGACGGGTGAGGGGGCGAGCCGGGAGCAAGGATGCCCCGGCCCAGCAGGAGAAGGCTTGTTCAGCCTTGGTGGCGCTTGACGGCGGCGCGCAACGCGGCGGCGCGGGTGGTCTGTTCCCAGCTGAGACCGTCCTTGCCGAAGTGACCGTAATTGGTGGTCTGGCGATAGATCGGGCGGAGCAGATCGAGCTGACGGATGATGTCGGCAGGCTTGAAGCTGAAAACATCCTGGACGGCCTTCGCGATCACCTCGTCGGAGACCTTGCCGGTGTCGAAGGTATCCACGAACACACTCACCGGCTTCGGGTGACCGATGGCGTAGGCCACCTGGAGCTCCGCGATGCGGGCGAGACCGGAGGCGACGATCGTCTTGGCAACCCAGCGAGCCATGTAGGCCGCCGAGCGGTCCACCTTCGACGGATCCTTGCCGGAGAACGCGCCGCCGCCGTGGCGACCCCAGCCGCCGTAGGTGTCGACGATGATCTTGCGGCCCGTGAGACCGGAGTCGCCCTGCGGGCCACCCACAACAAACCGTCCCGTCGGGTTGATCAGGAACTCGGTGCGCTTGTTCAGCAGGCTGGCCGGGATGACCTGATTGATGACCTGATTGATGAGGAAGGACTCGATCGCGGAGTGCTTCACGTCCTCGGTGTGCTGGGTCGAAATCACCACGTTCACCACCTCAACGGGCTTGCCGTTGTCGTAGCGGATGGAGACCTGCGACTTCGCGTCGGGACGGAGCCACTTGACGCGGCCGCTCTTGCGGATGCGGGTCAGTTCACGACCGAGGCGGTGTGCGAACATGACCGGCGTCGGCATCAACTCCTTGGTCTCGTCGCATGCGTAGCCAAACATCAGGCCCTGGTCACCGGCGCCCTGTTCCGTCGTCTTCTTTCCGTCAGCCGCCGTGGCATCGACGCCCTGGGCGATGTCCGGAGACTGCGTTGTGAGGAGATTGTGGATGAACACGCGATCGGCGTGAAACACATCGTCGTCGTTGACGTAGCCGATGTCGCGGATCGCATCACGCACCACCGCGCCAATGTTGATCGCTTGATCGATCGGCTTCGTACCAATCGCCGGGATCGTGATCTCGCCGGCGAGGACGACGGCATTCGACTTCACGAGCGTCTCGCAGGCCACGCGACTCCGCCGATCGATGCTCAGGCAGGCGTCGAGCACGCTGTCCGAGATCAGATCCGCGACCTTGTCGGGATGCCCCTCACCCACGGATTCCGAGGAAAAGACGAAGGAGTTTGCCATAAAACGCTAAGAAATAGGCTCCAACCGACCCCCGGCAAGCCATTATCAACGTATTCGAATGCTTTGATATGTCTTTTTAGGCCGCGCCGGCCCGTCACGGGGGCGGAGTCGAGCCCCAGTCCCGGGCCCGGAATCGCTCACCTTCGACCGCGGGATGCCCTCAAGGCGATCGCCTCATGGGCCGTTACTCTCCGGGCACCGACTCTCTGTCGTCCCTTCCCTCATGAGCTTCGACTCCCCCATCCTCGATCCCGAAGCGATCTCGAGTCTGCGCGAACTGAGCCCCGGCGACGACACCTTCCTCAAGGAGATCATCCAGCTCTTCCTCGAGGACACGCCGGCCCGGATCAACGATGCCCGCGTGACGCTGGCCGCCGGGGATGCCGTCGCGTTCATTCGTGCCGCGCACACGATCAAAGGGAGCTGCGGCAATCTGGGAGCCGATCGGCTCCGGCGCACGGCGGAGCGGATCGAGCACGGCGCGCGCAAGAACGGACTGGTCGGAATGGAGAATGCGGTCGCGGAACTCGAGGCCGAGTTCGCCACCGCGCGCACCGCGCTCTCGGCGCTGCTGTGACGCCGCGGGCGCCGGCGCCCGGGTGCGAGCAACGCCGCCGCCGCCCCACCGCCGACGGACTTGGTCCGCGCCACGGAAGCGAACGCGGCGAGCCCGGACACCGCTTTGGCCCCGCGCTAGGTGCGGTCGAGGAAGAAGCCGCGCTGCCGTTCGGAAATCGCGAGGCCGATGCGCTCCATGACGAGGAGCAGATCCTCCCAGATGGCGCGCTTCGACCGATTGGAGCCATTGCGCAGGATGTAGCTCGGGTGGTAAGTAACCATCACCGGCTTGCCGGCGAACTCACTCCAGCGCCCGCGGACTTCGCCGAGCGCCTTGAATGAACCGGCGCCGAGGAGCCCCTGAGCGGCGGTTGAGCCCAGCGCGACGATCACATCGGGCGCGACGATCTCGAGTTGGGCCCGCAGAAACGGAAGACAGTACTGGAGTTCCTCGGTCGTGGGCGGACGATTCCCCATCTGCTCCTGTCCCTCGGCGGTCGGCAGGTCGGGCCGCCAATTCATGATGTTCCCGATGTAAACGTCTTCGCGGCGCACACCCATCGCTTGGATCATGCGCGTGAGCAACTGACCCGCCGGACCGACGAACGGTTCGCCCTGCGTTTCCTCCTCGGCTCCCGGCGCTTCGCCGCAGAAAAACAGCTTCGCATCCAGGCTCCCCGTACCGACGACCAGCTTCTTGCCGGGCCGCACCTGCTGCCGGCAGACTGGGTCGGCGAGAATCCTCTCGCGCAACGCGGCCATCCGCTCGGCCTTCGCGCCCGCGGGAATCGAAAACGACTGCGGCGGCGGCAGCTTCGGCGCGGCCGTCGCCGCCGGGGGCTCGGCGCGTCGCGGAGACGCGGACGCCGGCGCAGCGGACGGTGCCGTTCGCGGAATAGCCGATGGCGGCAGCGACGGGGCGCCGGGAGCGAGCGGCGGCGCGACCGCTGCACTCATCGGTCTGCGCGGCGGCGGCTCCGCCGGGTCCGCACCGATTGCAGTCGCCGCTCCCGCGGCCGATGCGACCCGGGAATCGCGACGGGGAGCCGCCTCCGCCAGCTGCCGCAAGGCCGCGAGCGACTCCGGGGAGATGGCGACGGTCTTGACGCCGGCCGCCTTGAGCCGACGCAGTTCCGACGAGAGCGCTTCAAGGATGGCATCCATCGGACTCAGGAGGTGCCCGGCGCGGCGGGCGCCTGGCCCGACCTCGCCTCCAGCATGCGCTCGACGTACTTTCCGAGCACATCAAACTCGAGATTGACGATGTCACCCACCCGCCGCGTGTGCAGGTTGGTCACAGCAAGCGTGTGAGGAATGAGCCAGACGCCGACCGAATCCGCGCCCGCCTCCGCGACGGTCAGCGACACACCGTCGATCGCGATGCTTCCCTTCGGGATGAGGTAGCGTCCGGCCCCCGCCGGGACCTTGACGCCCAAGTAGTGGTCTGCACCACGGGGTTCAAAAGCCTCGATGGTCCCCACCGCATCGACATGGCCGGTGACAAAGTGCCCGCCCATGCGACCGCCGTAGGCGAGGCTGCGCTCCAGGTTCACCCGGCTCCCCGGAACCAGCGCGGCGAGGCTGGTCACCCGCCGGGTCTCCGCCAGCAGGTCGAACTGCAGCACGTTCCCCTCGCGCGCCGCCACGGTCAGGCAGCATCCGTTCACGGCAATCGAGTCGCCAAGGGCGAGCCCATCGAGCACCCGCTGGGCCTCGACGCGCAGCACGTGCTGCCCGCAATACGCGGAAAACTCCACCACCCGACCGGATTCCTCGACGAGTCCCGTGAACATGTGAATTGCCTTCGACGCTGGCGACTTCGGCTCGATCCGCAAGAGCCAGCTTTCCCGGCTCCGCTCTCCCGTTGACGTGCACCGCGAAAGACCCAACCTCGGGGGAAATTTCCAAATGGCAACGCATTGCAAGGACTACGACTTTCTGCAGATCGAACCGCACTGGCAGACCTTCTGGGAGCAGAACCACTCGTTCCGCGCCAGTGAGGATCCGGCGAAGCCGAAGTACTACGTGCTGGACATGTTCCCGTACCCCTCGGGCGCAGGCCTGCACATCGGGTATCCCGAGGGCTACACGGCGACCGACATCATCGCCCGCTACAAACGCGCGAAGGGCTTCTCGGTTCTGCACCCCATCGGCTGGGATGCATTCGGACTCCCGGCGGAGCAACACGCCGTCAAGACGGGGACGCACCCGGCGAGCAATACGCAGAACAACATCACGAATTTCCGCCGACAGATCAAAGCGCTCGGCTTCAGCTACGACTGGGAGCGCGAGATCGACACCACCGATCCGCGCTACGTCCGCTGGACCCAGTGGATCTTTCTCCAACTCTTCCGCCGCGGCCTCGCCTACGTCGACGAGCGGCCCGTCTGGTGGTGTCCGGAACTGCGCACCGTTCTCGCCAACGAGGAAATCGTCGACGGCAAGTCCGAGGTCGGCGGCTTCCCGGTCGAGCGCCGCAGCCTGCGCCAGTGGGTCCTGCGGATCACCGCCTACGCGGAGCGCCTGCTCGCCGACCTGAAGGAGGTCGACTGGCCTGATTCCACCAAGCGCATGCAGGAGGCATGGATCGGCCGCAGCGAGGGTGCCGAACTGCTCTTCGCCCTGGAGAACACTGCGCTGGGCGATCTCAAGGTCTTCACCACCCGACCCGACACCCTCTTCGGCGCGACCTACATGGTCGTGGCTCCGGAACACCCCCTCGTCCCCTCCCTGACCACGCCGGCGCAGGCCGCCGAGGTGGACGCGTACCGTCGCCGCGCCGCCAGCAAGAGCGATCTGGAGCGGACCGACCTGGCCAAGGACAAGTCCGGCGTCTTCACGGGTTCCTACGCGATCAACCCGGTCAACGGGCACCGTATCCCGATCTGGGTCGCGGACTACGTGCTCATGGGCTACGGCACGGGCGCGATCATGGCCGTGCCCGCGCACGATGAGCGCGACTTCGAGTTCGCAATCCGCTACCGGCTGCCGATCGTCCCGGTGATCGAGCCCGACGGCGGCGCGGACGCCGAGGGCCCCCTCCCCTACACCGGCTCCGGCAAGCTCGCCGGATCGGGAGCCTACACGGGGCTGCCGTGGGAGGAGGCCAAGCGCCGCGTCACCGCCGACCTGCAGGCGCAGGGCCGGGGTCGCGCGACGATCAACTACAAGCTCCGCGACTGGCTGTTCTCCCGTCAGCGCTACTGGGGCGAGCCGTTCCCGATCATCTGGGTCAACGAGACCGATTACCGCGCCGCCGTGGCTGCCGGCACCACCCTACCGGACCAGCCGGTCACGTATCGGGATAATCACGACGGAAAGACCTGGTACGCGCTGCCGATCCCGGAGGCGGCGCTGCCCCTGACCCTGCCCGACGTCCAGAGCTACCTGCCGAGCGGCACCGGCGAGAGCCCGCTGGCCAACGTCACGGACTGGCTCGAAATCTGGTGCAATCTCCGCACCGGCGAGGCCAGGCCCGCGAGCGCGGCGCGACCGGAGGGTGCCGACTGGATCCGGGGCCGGCGCGAGACGAACACGATGCCGCAGTGGGCCGGTTCGTGCTGGTACTACCTGCGCTTCCTCGATCCGCGCAACGACCACGCCTTCGCCTCCCCCGAGGCGCAGCGCTACTGGGGAGTACCCGACCTGTACGTGGGCGGCGCCGAGCATGCCGTGCTCCATCTCCTCTACGCGCGCTTCTGGCACAAGGTCCTCTTCGATATCGGCGCCGTCACCCAGCCCGAGCCGTTCCGGAAGCTCTTCCATCAAGGCATCATCCTCGGTGAGGACGGCGAAAAGATGTCCAAGAGCCGCGGCAACGTCGTCAATCCGGACACGATCATTGCGAGCCACGGCACCGACTCGCTGCGCCTGTACCTGATGTTCCTTGGACCGCTGGAGGCGATGAAGCCGTGGAGCCCCCGCGGCATCGAGGGCGTGCATCGCTTTTTGCACAAGGCGTGGCGACTCGCCATCGGACCGGAGGGCGAACCAGCGGCCCGCTTGAACGAAGCTGCCGCGGAGTCCCCCGAACTGGAGAAGCTCCTGCACGAGACGATCAAGAAGGTTGGCGACGACATTGAGGCGCTGCGCTTCAACACCGCGATTTCGCAGATGATGGTGTGCCTGAATGCGCTGCAGGAGGCGCCCGCCCTCAAGCCCGCGACGGTGCGCAGCTTTGTGCAACTCCTCGCCCCCTTCGCCCCCCACCTTGGCGAGGAGCTCTGGGCCCGTCTGGGCGGGACCGGCTCGGTCGGCGCGGCGGCGTGGCCGGCGTTCGATGCCTCCAAGTGCGTCAGCCACGAGCAGCGGATCGTCGTCCAGGTGAACGGCAAGCACCGCGGTGAAGTCCGCGCGGCGGTCGGCGCCGGGCAGGACGAAGCCGTCGCGCTGGCCCGCGAGCAGCCCAAGGTGGCCGCCTTCCTTGAGGGCAAGACGCTCAAGCGCGTGATCTTCGTCCCCGGCAAGATCCTCAACCTCGTGGTCGAGTAATCCGCGCTACGCCTGGCTCCGCCTCCGATGTCCGTCTCCGCCTTCCTGCCTGCCGACTTCGATCCCCGCCGCCCGGTGGGGCTGATCGCGGGCCAAGGGCGCTACCCGGCGCTCGTGGCGGAACGGATCCGCGCGGCAGGAGGCACGGTCCGGCTCATCTGCTTTGCGGAGGAAACCGCGCCCGAGCTCGTGGCGACGTTCGCCGAGCACGAGCGACGCGAGCTGCGGGTCGGTCAACTCGGCCGGATGCTCCGCACGCTGGAGGAGTTCGAGGCCGGCTACGCCCTCATGGCCGGCCAGATCACGCCGCGCCGCCTGTTCCGCGGCCTGCATCCGGACCTCAAGGCCGCCTGCCTCCTCTTCTCGCTCAAAGAGCGCAATGCCGAGACCATCTTCGGCGCCATCGCCCGCGAGATCGAGGCTTTGAGCATCCGCCTGCTGGATGCCCGCAGCTTCATCGACGAACACCTCGCGACCTCGGGCTGCATGACCGGGGGTCGATTCCCGATCGAAGACGAACACCTCGCCCATGGGATCCGTATCGCGCGTGAGTGCGCCCGACTCGACATCGGTCAGGGCTGCGTGGTCCGCCGCGGCACCGTCCTCGCGGTGGAGGCATTCGAGGGCACCGACGCCATGATCCGACGCGCGGGCGAGTTCCGCTCCGATCACGCGCTCTTCGTGAAGACGGTCAAGCCGGCCCAGGACTACCGGTTCGATGTACCCGTCTTCGGCCTGCGCACCATCGAGAGCCTCCGCGAGGCCGGCATCCGCGCCGTCGCCCTCGAGGCGGGCAACGTCATCATCCTCGATAAACCCGCCGTGCTCGCCCAAGCGCGCGCCGCCGGCATCGCGCTCTTCGGGTACACGCCCGATTCGAGCCAGTCCTAACTCTCCCCGCCGCGCTCCGCTTGCGCCCGCCCCGAATCCGCACACCCTTGTCCCATGGCTAACGAAGTCGTTCCCGTCTCCGTCAAGGGCGTCATGCCCACGACCAACGGCTGCGCCGTGTTCCTCGGTAACGACGCCAAGGCGTTCGTGATCTACGTCGACCACTCCGTCGGCAACGCGCTCCAGCTTTCCCTGAAGGGCATCCGGAAGGAACGCCCACTGACCCACGATCTGATCGGGAGCATCCTGCTCGGGCTCGGCGCGTCGCTCGATCACATCGTGATCAACGACGTCAACGACGGGACGTTCTTCGCCCGCCTGCTCCTCCGGATGGAGAACGAGCTCGGTCGCAAGATCATCGAGCTGGACGCCCGTCCGAGCGACTCCATCGTCCTCGCCCTGCAGGGCAAGCGCCCGATCCTCGTCGCGCGCAAGGTCTTCGATTCCGTCGACGATGTGTCGGAAATCCTCGAGCGCGTGCTCAAGCAGCAGGCGCAAGAAGAGGACGACGACGACCGCGAGGAGGAGGACGACGACGCCTCCGACGAGGGCGGCGAGGAGAAGGGTAAAGACAAGACCTGAGCCCCGGGCTCCGCCACGCATGAGCGCGTCGCCGCCCGACCTTGCTCCCCTGCCCCCGCCGATCATCGCGGGGCAACCTTGGACGGCGCTCGCGCCGATGCAGGACGTGACGGATCTCGCCTTCATGGGCGTGATCGCGACGTTCGGCGCACCCGATTATTTCTTCACGGAGTTTCTCCGCGTCCACTCCCAGTCCCGTCCGGAGCGCCACATCCTGCGTTCCATCGACGAGAATGCGACCGGGCGTCCGGTCTTCGCCCAGCTGATCGGGGAGGACATCCTCCACCTTGAGCGGACCGTGCGCGACTTGCTGCGTCATCCCATCGCGGGCATCGACCTGAACCTCGGCTGCCCGGCCCCGAAGGTCTACAAGAAGAACGTCGGCGGTGGCCTGCTTCGCGATCCCGACCGCATCCACGACATCCTCGGGGCGTTGCGCGCCGCCTGCCCCGGTCGCTTCACCGTGAAGATGCGCATCGGCTTCGAGGATACGCGGCACTTCGCCCGCATCCTCGACTCCGTTAATCATCACCGCGTCGATTTGCTCACGGTGCATGGGCGCACCGTGCGCGAGATGTACCGGAGCGAGGTGCGCTACGATGAGATCGCTCGCGCCGTCGCCGCCGTACGCTGCCCGGTCCTCGCAAACGGAAACGTCACTTCGGCGGCGGCGGCGGTCCGCATCGTCCGGGAGACCGGCGCCGCCGGCGTCATGATCGGACGCCACGCGATCCGCAATCCGTGGATTTTCCGCCAGTGCCGCGAGGCGTTCGGCGGCCACCCCGTCACTCCGGTGACGCTGGCCGACGTCCACGGCTACATTCGCCTGCTCTACCGCGCGACCGCAGATCCGGCCATTCCGGAACGGGCGCACGTGAACAAGATGAAGAAGTACCTGAACTTCGTCGGCCAGGGAGTGGACCCCGAAGGCGCGTTCCTGCACGCGATGCGCCGGGTCCAGGGCGAGGCGGAGCTTTTCGCGGTTTGCGACGCCCATCTGTTGGCCCGACCGGAGATCCGCTTCGCGGACGAACCGTATCCAGGCGTGATCGCACGCCCGAACTGCGAAACACCCGAGGGTACGGCTGACGGTTGCTCATTGGAGACCGTCACCGCCTAGAGCGTGGTGGCGACGATCGCGCGCACGGCGACCTTAGCGACTGCTTCCCCGCCTACTCGAGCCCGAGGGCCTTGCGTCCGGCGGGCGAAATCATGCGCGGGCTCCAGATGGGATCCCAGACGATGTAAACGCGGGCCTCCTCGACTGCCGGGAGAGCGGCGATCTTCTTGCGGGCATCCTCGGCGATCACCGGCCCCATCCCGCAGCCTTGGGCGGTGAGGGTCATCTTCACCTCGATGCGGTTTCCGCCCGCGGTTCCCGGCTCGACCGCCAAGTCGTAGATCAAGCCCAGGTCCACGATGTTGACCGGAATCTCGGGATCAAAGCAGCTGC
The DNA here is from genome assembly GCA_040382075.1 of Opitutaceae bacterium. Lineage (GTDB taxonomy): Bacteria > Verrucomicrobiota > Verrucomicrobiia > Opitutales > Opitutaceae > UBA6669. Next base: position 23,050 of record JBEIGD010000014.1, on the reverse strand, counting down.
GCAGCGCCTCCCAGACGCGCTCCTCGCTGAAGCCCTCTGATCCGCCCGAACCGCCCGCCCCGGCGGTCGGAGTCGCGTCCTCGACCGGCGCATAGCCCGCAATGGCGCCAACATCCTCGGCGGCGATGCGAAAGAGACCTTGGTCGGTGCGCACCGTGACGTTCCCACCCAGCGATTGGGTGATGAACACGGAAGTCCCCGCCGGCAGCGTGAGCACGGTTCCGGCTGGAATCATGGTCGCCGAAATGTCGGCGCAAAGGGTGTGTTGGGACATGGTTCCCGATTACCGAAGGACGAACTCAAACGGGAGGCGAGCGTAGATTCCCCTCGGGTCGTTGAACGTGTTCAATTGCTCCAACTCCGACTCCATGCGGGCCAGCACACGTCCGAGCGGGCCGTGGCCGAAAATCCGGACCTCCAAGCCCTGCAACGCCTCGGCGAACGACTCCGCGAAAGGCTTGTGCGCGGGCCGCTCGCGGACGGTGTAGTTCTCATCCACGCCGGCCTTCTTCGCCGCGTACCGGATCGCGTCCTCCAAGCCCCCCATCTCGTCGACCAAACCGCGGGTGAGCGCGTCCGAGCCGATCCACACCCGCCCCTGCGCCAGCTCCGCGACGAGCGCGGGATCGAGTTTGCGCCCCTCGGCCACGCGAGAGAGGAAATCGCGGTAGATGTGATCCACATCGCGCTGAATCAGCGCCAACTCGTCCTCGGTCTTCGCTCGAGAGATCGAAAGCATGTCCGCGTAGCGCCCCGTCTTCACGACGTCGAAGGAGACACCCAGCTTCTGGGTGAGTTCGGCGGCGTTGAAGATCAACCCGAACACCCCGATCGAACCCGTGATGGTGGTGGGTTCGGCGAAGACGTGATCACCGAAACTCGAGATCCAGTAGCCGCCCGACGCGGCATAACCTCCCATGGAGACCACGACCGGCTTGGTCTCACGCGCCAGCCGCACTTCCCGCAGAATGTGCTCCGACGCCGAAGCAGAACCGCCCGGGCTGTTCACCCGCAGGACGATCGCGGACACCTTGGGATCCTGCCGCAGTCGCCGCAGTTCGCGAGCAAAACGCTTCCCACCGATCTCACCCTCGCCGCCTTCGCCATCCACGATCACCCCTTCTGCATAGACCACCGCAACCACGCCCGCCGCCTTTCCGGAGGCGGACTTCGGGGCGGCGGGATGCGCGCGCTTCGCGTAGGACGCCATCGCGACCCGGGCGAAGTTTTCCGCGTCCGGCTTGCTCTCCGTCCGTCGCTTCAATTCGTCGATGACCTCATCCTGATAAGCCACCCGCGTCACGAGGCCGGCCTTCACCGCCGCCTCACCGCTGAAAAATCGCTCGCTGTCCACCAAGGCCTGCAGCGCGTCCGGCGCAAGCCCGCGGGCCGACGCGATCTCATCACGCAGCGTGGTCCACGCGGAATCGAGCAGCACCTGCAGCTGTTCCCGACTCGCCGGGCTCATCTCGCGCGACGTGAACGGCTCGATGGCCGACTTGTACTTTCCCACGCGCACGACCTGAGCCTCGAGACCGACCTTCTCCATGGCGCCGGCGAAAAAGACCCCTTCCGACGCGAGCCCGGCCATGTCCACCTGGCCGTAGGGGTCGAGCAGGATCTCGTCCGCCGTCGAGGCCAGATAGAGATCGTTCACATCCGCGCGAAACAGGTGCGCCATCACCGGCTTTCCGGACTTCTTGAACTCCACCAAGGCTCGACGCACCTCCGCGAGTGCCGCAAAACTGGAGGCGTAGCCGCTCGCGCTGATGTTCCCCGTGATCAGCATCCCCTTGATGCGATCATCCTTGGCGGCCGCCCCCAACGCCCGCGTTACCGCACGAAGCTGCAGGTTCTTCGGATGCTCCGGATTCTCAATCGCCTCCAGCACATCGAAGGGACTCGGGGTGCGGACACCATCGTGGATGTTCGCGGTCAGATCAAACACGAGGTAACTGCCCTTGGGCACCACGACGGGTTTCTCGCCCAGTGCGGCCACCGCTCCGATCACCCCCACGAAGATCAGCAGCACGAGAAAGCCGAAAAGAAACAGGCCCACCAGCGAACCAAGAAGAGAGGCGAAGAATGACTTCATGGGGCGAACGCTATGCAGGGCTGCCCGTTTCAGCTAGTGGAAACCGGCGTTGCAGCCTCCGTGCTCGTGCGGTGGTACCGCCACGCCCCCCCAAGCTGCTATCGCTACCGCGTTGCGACATCGCGCCGGCACGTCGTCCACGGCCGCCGCGCGCACCATGCGACGCTTTGGGATGGCTGGTTTTCCGCTTTATTCCGCCGTCGGCGGCGGCCTGAATCACCGCCCATGCGTTTCGCGAAATACCACGCCCTCGGCAACGACTACTTGGTCCTCAACCCTGCGGACTATCCGACCTGGGGCACACCGTCCGAAGCGCAGATCCGCGTGATCTGCCATCGCAACTTCGGCGCCGGCTCCGATGGCATCCTCTGGGGACCCCTGCCCTCGAAGTCCTGCGATGTCGGGCTGCGCATCTTCAATCCAGACGGATCCGAGGCCGAGAAGTCCGGCAACGGCCTGCGGATTTTCTCGCGCTACCTGTGGGATCAGAAGCTGGTCGCGGCCGACATCTTCACGGTCGAGACCCCAGGCGGCGCGGTCCGCTCGGAGATCAAGCAGGGCGGCAAACTCATCACTGTCGACATGGGCCGCGTGAGCTTCAACAGTTCCAAGATTCCGGTGACCGGCGCCGAGCGGGAGGTGCTCAACGAGCCCCTGCGCATTCAGGACCGCGACTTCGTGATCTGCGCCGCCACGATCGGCAACCCGCACTGCGTGATCCGGTTGCCCGAGGTGAACGAGGCACTCGCTCGGCGCTACGGTCCGGACATCGAGGTCCATCCGCAATTCCCGCGGAAGACGAACGTCCAGTTCCTCCAGGTCATCGACCGAAAGAACATCCGGATCGAAATCTGGGAACGCGGCGCCGGCTACACGCTGGCCTCCGGCAGCAGCTCCAGCGCCGCCGCCGCGGTCGCCCACCGCCTCGGCCTCGTGGACGCTGACGTCACCGTCCACATGCCCGGCGGTCAGATCGGGATCCTGATCGCGCCGGACTATGCGATTCGCATGACCGGAACGGTCAACAAGGTCGCCGAGGGCGTGCTCCATCCGGAGCTCTTTGAAGTCACGGTCTGAGCGCCCACGCGCCAGACCGCCTCGGACGCCCGCTCAATACTTGATGCCGCAGCCGTAGGCGTTGGTCGACGTGGTGGCGGGAGCCCGGCCTTCGCGAATCGCGGCCAGCGCGCTCCGGACGTAGTTTTCGGCCGAGGCGATATCGTCCGCACGCGAGGAGCGAATGCTGTCGATTGCGCCTTGGTAGACGATGACCCCGGCGGGATCGATCACGCACAGGTGCGGGGTCGCGCGGGCGCCGTAGAGCTTGCCGACCTTGCCGTCCTGGTCGCGCGCGTACCCGGCGGGAGCCGCATTCGTCTTGGCCATCCACGCCTTGGCCTCGGTGGGACCGTAATCGCCCTGCGCGCCGGGGCGGCCGGAATTGATCGAAATCCAGACCACGCCCGCGTCCGCAGCCTCGCGCTGCAGCTTGGGAATGTTTCCGCTCTTCTCGTAGTGCTTCACCACGAACGGGCATTCGGGATTCACCCACTCCAACACCACGGTCTTGCCCCGCAGCGCCGCGAGCGTGTGCGACTTGCCATCGAGATCGACCAACGTGAAGTCCGGCGCCGGTTGACCGGAGCGGGGCGCAGCGAAACCGACCGCGGTGGCGAGGCCGACCGCGAGGAGGATACCAAGGAACGTTTTCATGAGCGGGATGGGAAAAAGGGGCAGGAGACACTCTCGACGGGTCCGCCGCAGCCGAAAGGATACTCAGTCGGGATGGTTCGGCCATTAGACCAAAAGCGTCTTTTTCCAACCGCCCCCTCTCCGTCCGTTGACCCGCTGCAGCCTGACGCTGCCCACGCTTCCCACCATGCTGTTCAAGCTTACCCGCCAAGAGCGCCGCATCCTCAGCTGGCTGGCCATGCTGATCGCCCTGGGGGTGCTGGGCGTGTGGGTGCTCTAGCCATGCCCCAATCGTCCCCGGCTGCGGGAGTCACGACCCGGAGGCGAAACGCCCGGTAACGAAGCCTTGAACCCGCCCGCCGGGACGGGCTAAATCCTTCGTTTCCCCGGCCCCGCCACCCTCTCTTCCCACTCCGATGATCCGCATCAACGAGAACTACACCAAGCTGAAGGCCTCTTACCTCTTCAGCGACATCGCCAAACGCGTCACCGCCTACACGCAGGCCAACCCGAGCAAGCCGGTCATCCGGCTGGGCATCGGCGACGTCACGGAACCGCTGCCGGCGGTCTGCATCGAGGCCCTGCACCAGGCCACCGACGAGATGGCCGTACGCTCCTCGTTCAGGGGCTACGGTCCGGAGCAGGGGTACGCCTTCCTGCGCGAAGCGATCGCGCAGCACGATTACGCCGGGCGCGGCTGCGCCATCGAGGCGGATGAGATCTTCGTCTCCGACGGATCCAAGTGCGACTGCGGCAACATCCAGGAGATCTTCGCCACCGAGGGCCTGCGCCTGGCCATTCCTGATCCGGTGTACCCGGTCTACGTCGACACCAACGTGATGGCCGGCCGCACGGGCAACAACGTGAACGGTCGCTACGAGGGTATCACGTACCTCGAGAGCACGCCCGCGAACGGCTACGTGCCAGCGGTCCCGACGGTGGGGGCGGACCTGATCTACCTCTGCTTCCCGAACAACCCGACCGGCGCCGTGGCCACGCGCGCCCAACTGGAGGCGTGGGTCGCGTACGCGCAAAAGAATCAGGCGATCATCCTCTTCGATTCGGCCTACGAGGCCTACATCCGCAATCCGGAGATCCCGCACTCGATCTACGAGATTGCCGGCGCGCGCGAGGTCGCGATCGAATTCCGCAGCTTCTCCAAGACCGCCGGCTTCACCGGCACCCGCTGCGCCTACACCGTGGTGCCAAAGTCTCTGCAGGCCTTCGACTCCACCGGCCGTCCGCACTCGGTCCACGCGCTCTGGAATCGGCGCCATACCACCAAGTTCAACGGCGTCTCCTACCCCGTGCAGAAAGCCGCCGCCGCGATCTTCACGCCGGCAGGCCAGCAGCAGGTAAAGGCAATGACCGACTTCTATCTCGCGAACGCGGCTTTGATCCGCACGGCCATGACCAAGCTCGGCTTCGGCTGCGTCGGCGGGGACAACGCTCCGTACATCTGGATCAACACGGGGCGCGACTCCTGGGAGTTTTTCGACCTGCTGCTCAACCACGCCCAAGTCGTCTGCACCCCCGGCGCCGGATTCGGCAAGTGCGGCGAAGGCCACGTGCGCATCAGCGCCTTCAACTCCCGCGCCAACGTCGAGCAAGCGCTGGAGCGGATCGCGTCCGCGCTGCGCTGAGCACTCCGGGCGAACCCGGGCGAGGCGTCAGGCGGATTCCACCGTCTGACGCTCGTGCACCCAAACCCGCGCGAGGATGGCGTGCCCCTGACGGAGATCGTAGCCCCACTCGGTATCGACGATCTCCAGCGGCGGGCTGGACGGTTTCTCAAGGGCCGCGCGTTGCAGCCTCGCCCACTCCCGACCCGCAAAAAGCCGCGCCGAGACAAACGCCTCCTCGACGGTCGCAAACACGCCGCACGGCCTGGTCTTCTGCGACGCTTGTCCGTCCCCATCCATCTCCAGCGAAAGCTGCAGCACCGCGAACGTACCGGATGTAAATTTCGGGTGATGATCGTCCATCTCCCGGGACCATAGTCCGGTCCCGGAACGCTTCTAGGGGAAAAGCGTCCGTACTAACACCCAGCGAACATCCGCGGCGGCGCTAGGGCGCCGCGGCCAAGCGGCCGCCCAGCTCGCGCCCGAAGTCCGCCGCCGCCTCGCTGAGCAGGCGCGCCAATTCACCGTGATCACGTCCATTCCACGGACGTTCGGACGCCACAAAGACTCCCGGCAACGCCGCGACTCCACTTCCGCCCGCGGTTCCGGGGTGCACGATTTCGTAGCGCGCCGAAAAGCTCGCCACCCAGCCGCCCTCGGGACGAACCCGGCCTTCGCAGGCGAGAATCTGCACCCGCACTTCGATCGGTCGTACGCCCGGCACCGCCGCAGCCAGCGGAGGCTGGACGACCCGCCCGACCCGACCCTCACCCACCAGCGTCTCCCGCAGCACCCGGGCCAGACCCGCCTCGAGGGGTTCCCCCCAACGCGCACCGTCGACGAACGTGACTTCATTACCCGCCGCGCGCACCACGAGGTTGCGGGTCGTCCGGAGGTATCCCGGCACCTCAAGCGCGGCCAGCACGACCACCGGCACGTCCGGACTCCGGTCGGCCGCCGCGGCTGCTTCAGGCCCAGCGAGGACAAAGTAGCGGGTCGGATCCGGCTTCGGCGCCGGGATCAGCGAGCACCCACCCAGCAACGCTGCGCCACCGAGAGCCAGCGCGAGCAGTCCAAGGCGTGGCCGAAGCATTGGACGCGGGGAGAAGATCGGTTTCATGGGAAACATCACGGCGTCCGTGCCCGACCGGACACGACCGCGCTGGGATTGCGCTCCAAGTAGTCCGCGAGTCGTTCGACTGCAGCGGCCGCTTCACCCAGCTGCGTCAGCGCCCGCGCCGCCTCCTCCCCAAGTCCGCTTTGCGACTGCACGAACTGCCGCGCCGCAACCGCCGCTTCGTTGAAGGAAGCCAGCGTGGTCCGCGCTTGTGCGAGCGTCGCAGCCAATTCCGCAGCGGTGGGCTCCACCTGGCCATCGAGCCGCTGCGACATCGCCTTCAGCGCCGTCGCGGCGGAGGCGAGCTCATCAAAGGCCTTCGGAATCGCCGGCGAGGTCGCCAGCGCATCCACCGAACGCGCCGTCTTGGTCCACTCACGACTCAGCGCCGCACCATCAAAGCCGTTGATCTGCCGCCGCGCATCCGTCAGCAAGCCCTGCAGCTCGCGGCTGATGCCCGCAAAGTCGATCTGACGCACTTTGTTCAAGATGTCGGAGAGGCTGGCCTGAAACTCGGAAATCGCCGACGGCGCCGCGGGCACCACGGCATAGCGCGCGTCCTGGGGCCGGGGCGCTGGGGTCGGGGGCGGCGCCGGCGCGTCCTCGGGATCCGCGAAGTCGAGTTCCACGTACAACATGCCCGTCGCCAAGCCAAGGAGTCCGAGCTGCGCGCGCAGGCCTCGGTCCACCAGTCGTTGGAGCTCAGCGCGGTCCGAAACGTCGATCATCCGTCCTTGGTCATCCGTCAGGGTGTTGCGGCTGAGCTCACACACGACCGCCACCACAGAGGCGCGGCGCTCCGCGGAGTAGCGGATGCTGAGGTCCACCACGCGCCCAATACGCACGCCGCGAAGCTTGACCGGCGAACCAAGGTCCAAGCCGTGCACAGACTCGTTGAAATAAACGACGAAGCGCTCGGGTTTGTCGAAGATGTTGATGCCTCCGAACGAGAACAACGCCACCAGCGCGAGCGTCATCGCCCCGATCACGAATGCACCGATCACCGCTGGTCTGGTCTTGGTCTTCACGGTCAGGGAAAGGCTACCGTCCAAGGGCACCCCGAGGCGAGGCTGAAGACTTCCCCCGCCCGGGCGGTGGCTCGCGCCGGAGGAACGCCGTCACGCGCGGATCCTGGCTGGTCTCCCGAAGCTGCTCCGGCGCCCCTTGGGCAATGATGCCCGACTCGGCACGGTCCAGCATGATCAGCCGATCTCCCAATCGAAAGATGCTGTCCAACTCATGCGACACGACCACACAGGTGGTCCCGAAGTCTTCCCGGATCTGCAGGATCAGCGCATCGATCTCCCGCGCCGTCACCGGGTCCAATCCCGCCCCCGGCTCATCGAAGAAGACGATCGAGGGATCCATCGCCAGAGCACGCGCGATGCCGGCGCGCTTCTTCATGCCGCCAGACAGTTCCGCGGGGTAGAAGTCCGCGAAACCGGTCAACCCGACCTGCGCGAGCTTCAGCGCCACCAGGTCATTGATTTCGCGCGGACCCAACCCGGAATGCTCTTGCAGCGGCAGCGCCACATTCTCGCGGACCGTGAGCGACGACCAGAGCGCCGCGCTCTGGTAGAGCACGCCGAACGAGCGCAGCATGCGCCGACGCACCTCGGGGTCAGCCTCGGTGAAGGGTTGACCGAAGAACCGGATCGTCCCGGAGAGCGGGCGGTTCAGCCCGATGAGGTGGCGCAGGAGAGTGCTCTTGCCGCAGCCGGATCCGCCGACCACGAAGAAGATCTCCCCCGCCCCGACGTTGAACGAGACGTCGCGCAGGATGATGCGCTCGTCGTACCCACAGACGAGGTGCTCCACGGAAATCGCCGGCGCCACGGGGTCCATGGTTCAGATTCCCAGTAGGTTGAAGACGACCGCGAAGATCGCGTCCGCCACGATGATGAGCAGGATCGCCGTGACGACGGCCGAGGTGGTCGCCTTGCCGACGCCCGCGGCGCTGCGATCGGCCTGCAGTCCGCGGAGGCACCCCGACAGGCCGATCAGTAGTCCGAAGACGACCGACTTGATCAGCCCGGAGGCGACGTCCGAGAGATCGACGATGCTCTGGGTCTCGACCCAGTAGGCGGCGGGCGGGATCTCGAGCACGCGCCACGCCACCGCCATTCCGCCGAGGATGCCGAGGAGATTCGCGTACAGCGCGAGCAGCGGCATCATCATGCCGAGGGCGAGCAGGCGCGGGAGGACGAGGAAGTCCACTGGCCGCAGGCCGAGGGTCTGCAGGGCATCGATCTCCTCGCCGGCCTTCATGTTTCCGAGCGTCGCCGCGAACGCCGCCCCGGTACGGCCGGCCATGATGACGGCGGCCATCATCGGTCCCATTTCGCGGACCACCGCCAGCCCCACGAGATCGGCGACGTAGATGTCGGCGCCGAACTGGCGCAGCTGCACGGCCGCCTGGTACGCCATGATCAAGCCGACCAGCAGACTGATCAGAGAAACGATCGGCAGCGCCATCGCGCCGCAGTTCTGCATCTCCGCCGCGCAGTCCGCCCAGCGGAACTGCCGCGGCCGCCGCGCCACGCGGGCCAGCGCGAGCACGCAGTCGCCGATGAACGTCACGACGTCCCACGACTTCGTCATCGCATCGACGGTCGCCTCGCCCACCCGAGTGGTCAGCCCCGGGCGCTCCGGGGGCGGCACCGGGTGAAGTCCAATCTCCACCACCTGCTCCGCCATGTTTCGCATCGCGGCCGGTAGGGCCGAGAGATCCAGCGTCACACCCTGGTCCCGCGCCCACCGCAGGCCCTCCACGAGGAACAGCGGCAACGAGGCGTCCCATGCTTCCACCGCCTCGGCCGAGAAGACGAGCCGCTGGGGAGTGCCAGCCGTCAGCAGGTCGGCGAACGCCGGGCGGGCCTCGAGCAGGCGCCAGCGACCGCGGAGCGCGACCCGGAGCGTGCCGCCCTCGGTCTCGCAACCCACAAAATCCCGGAGGTCGGGCGCCGGTGCAGACATGGCCCGCAGAATCAGGCCCTAACCGGCGGGCGGCAAAGCCAAAGTGCTTGCCCATCGGCCGCCTTTCCGGCGCTGCTGGTGCCGCTCATGGCTCCCCGCCTCATCCTCTTCGACCTCGATGGCACGCTGATCGATCACTTCCGCGCGATCCACCGCAGCTACGTGCACACGCTGCCGCGTCTGGGTCTCCCGGCCCCGACCTACGAGGAGGTGCGTGCGGCGGTCGGCGGCGGTCTCGAACGCGCCATGCTCCGCTTTGTCGATCCTGCCCGCCTCGAGGAGGCCGTCGGCATCTACCGCGCCTACTTCAACGCCACGCTGCTCGACGATGTCGAGCTCCTGCCTGGCGCTCTTCCGCTCCTTCAAGCACTGCACGCCCACGGCCGCCGTAGTGCAGTCCTCACCAACAAGCTGGGCTCCGCCTCGCGCGCGATCTGCCAGCACCTTGGGTTGATGCCCTACCTCTCCGGGGTCTACGGCGCAGGCGACACGCCTTGGCTGAAGCCGCAACCCGGATTTGCGGCCCACGCCCTCGCCGAACTCCAGGCGAGCCCCGCCGAGACGTTGCTGGTGGGCGACTCCCCGTTCGATGTGGAAACCGGGCGCAACGGCGGTTTCCCGTGCTGGGTCGTGACGACCGGCACGCATGACGCCGCGGAGCTCCGGGCCGCCGGCGCGCACCAGGTGTACCCCCACTTGGATGCGCTCGGCGCCGACCTGCTTCGGTCCGGGTAAGCCCCACCCGCGGCGGCTTCGGGACTCGCCCGCCCGCGTTTCCCGTGCCTTGATCCCACCACGCCTCCACCGCCGTGTCCCGTCCGCCCTCCGTACCCTCCTCCGCTGAGAGCCTGACCGGCGTGGTCGAGCGCATCCTTTTTCTCAACGAGGAGAATCATTACACGATCGCTGAATTCCGACCGGAGAAGGCCCGCGGCGCCGACTCCGCCCGCCCCGGCCCGGTCACGCTGGTCGGCCCGCTGCCCGGGGTACAGTGCGGTGAGACCCTCCATGTCACCGGCGAGTGGACCCGGCACGCCCAGCACGGGGACCAGTTCCGCGTCAACTCATTCCGGTCCGAGCTGCCCGCGAGCGTCTACGGGATCCGCAAGTTCCTCGGCAGCGGCCTCGTCCCCGGAATCGGCAAGGTCTACGCGGAAAAGATCGTCGACGCTTTCGGCACCGAGACGCTGCGGGTGTTGAGCGAGGAATCCGCCCGACTCCGCTCCGTCCCCGGCATCGGCCCCAAGCGCGCGGTCGCGATCAAGGAGGCCTGGGACAGCCAGCGCACCTTCCGCGAGCTCTACGTCTTTCTTCAGACTTACGGAGTCACGCCCAGCCAGTGCATCAAGGTGATCAAGGCGTTCGGAAACAGCGCCCGGGCCGTGCTCTCCCACGAGCCGTATCGCATCGCCCGCGAAATCGATGGCATCGGCTTCAAGACCGCCGACCGCATCGCGATCAACCTGGGCTTCGCGAACGACGCACCGCCGCGGCTCGATGCGGGAATCATGTTCGCCCTCGAGACGCTCGAGTCCGAGGGACACACCGCCTACGGCGAAACCGATCTGCGGGACTACGCCGCCGCGCTGCTGGAGACGGTCCCCGATCGGATCGGAGCCCGTCTCGATCATCTGGTGAAGGCCAGGGACTTGGTGCGCCATGAGCGTCGGTCCTTAGTGGGCGACGCTTCGCCCCTGCCGGGATCGGGCCTCGTGCAATTGCCGGCCACGCACCGCTTCGAGCAGCGGATCGCCTCGGCGATTGATCGGCTCGCGCGCTCGCCGTCGGGCCTGCCCGCCATCCGCGTGGATGCGGCGCTGGAATGGGCGCAGGGCCGCGCCGGATTCGCCTTCGCCGAACAGCAGGCGATCGCCGTCCGCAGCGCGCTGCAGCAGAAGGTCTCCGTCCTCACGGGGGGACCCGGTACCGGCAAGACGACGATCATCCGCACGCTCGTCGACATCCTCCGCGCCAAGAAGGCCCGGGTCACCCTCGCCGCTCCAACCGGCCGCGCCGCCCAGCGGCTCTCCGAGACGACCGGCGGCTTCGCCTCCACCATCCACCGGTTGCTCAAGTTCGAGCCCGCCTCCGGGAGTTTCCTGGTCAATGACGACCACCCGCTCGCGACCGACTTCCTCGTCGTCGACGAGGCCTCCATGCTCGATGTCCGCCTGGCGTCGGCCCTCTTGCAATCCGTCCCGAGGTCCGCCCACCTGCTCCTGGTCGGCGACACCGACCAGCTGCCGAGTGTCGGCGCGGGGAATGTTCTCAAGGATCTCATCGCGTCACAGCGGGCCCACGTCACGCGGCTCGACGTGATCTACCGCCAGCAGAACCAGAGTACCATCGTCTCCACCGCCCACGCGATCAACTCGGGCGACGCCAGCCCGCCGCCCGTAGTCCGCGAGGTGGGCAGCATCCCACCGTGGAGCGATCTCACGTTCGTCGCGGCCGACTCACCCGAGGACACCGTCGCCAAGGTGCTCACGCTCTGCCGTTCCTACCTGCCCGAGACGTTTCACTGGCTGAAGCCGGTCAGCGATATCCAAGTGCTCGCTCCGATGCACAAGGGCGTCGCCGGGGTGGCCAGCCTGAATCAACAACTCCAAGCGGCGCTCAATCCGCAGTCGCAGGCCGTGCGGTGGGGCGGCGTGGAATACCGGGTCGGAGACAAGGTCATCCAGCTGCGCAACAACTACGACAAGGGCGTGTTCAACGGCGACATCGGCATCGTCCGCGCCCTCGATGCGACCGCGGGATCACTGGCCATCGATTTCGACGGCGAGATACGTGACTACGCCCGTCCCGACCTCAGCGATCTCGGGCTCGGCTACGCGATCAGCATCCACAAATCCCAGGGCAGCGAATACCCCGTGGTGATCATCCCGCTGCTGAAGGGCCACTTCATGATGCTGCAGCGCAACCTCCTCTACACGGGCATCACGCGCGGACGGAAACGTGTCTACATCGTCGGCGAAGCCGCGGCGTATTCCATGGCCGTGCGGAACAGCGAGGCCAAGGCGCGGATCACGCACCTGCGCCAGAAACTCACCCTCGCTCAAGCTTGAGCAGGCCGGGGCCGCTCAGCGGCGCTCCATCGCCGCGACTTCCGGCATCACGAAATCAAACGGGAGCCGCACGCGCGAGCCGATCGCCTTGCCCTGCCCCATCGCAGGCTGGAAGGTCCAGGCGCGCGCAGCCTCCAAGGCCCGCTCACCAAATTCCGGACGGGTCGCCTTGACCAATTCCACGCTCACGACGCGTCCCATGGAGTCGATCCGCGCATCCACGAGCGCCGTGCCTTGCACCCCCTTCGCGCGCAGTTCCTGCGGGTAAACCGGCGTCGCACGCCGCAGCACGGCCGGCGGCGACTCCATGCCAGCCACGTAGGCCACTCTCAACGTCGGCTCCACGGGTTTGGCAACCGGGGCCTGCGCTCCAGCGAGGGGCAGCACGCTGACTCCACAGAGGGTGGCGACGAAGAACACGGAGCGCATCGGGGTAATCATGGCTTTGTTACGACGCCGTTACGTTGTCACGGTCCTGTCACCGAACGCAAGTCGGCTAATGTTACGTTTTCAGCCGAACCACCCTACCACGGTCGCCCCGCCACCGCCGCCTCGAGGGGACCCTCGATGGCATCGGGAAGGGCGGCCAGAAAGTCGAAGCCAACCCGGCGTTCGATGGCGTCAATGGTCGTCAGGAAATGCTCCCACGACTCGGTTCCCTCGGCGTCCTGAGGGACAAGGAAGGCCTGCGCCCGCCACCGGCCATCCGTCTCATCGAGCACGATGAGAAAAAACGAATGCGGGATCGCCACGCCTCCGGGTCGCAGGCGAGCCGGCGGCGCCGCGTACACCGCTCCACAGATAATCCATACCTCTTCGTAGCGGGCTGGGTAATTCCGGGCCACCCGCTCCTCCATCCGCCGCCACAAACCGCCGTTCAGCGTCGGTCGCTGGGGCACGACATTCGACATGAGGAAGCTCTGCCGCTGCGCTTCAGCGCCGTGCCACAGGGCCAGCGCAAGATTCGGCGCGAGGTGTCCGCGATCGTACCCGCTGCGCGTGTACTCCGCCGGCTGGACCCGGGCCATCGTCCGTGAATCCACGGCAAAACGCTCCGGTCGAGGCCCCGGCCGCTGCCGCCCCACCCCTCCCGCACGATACGCCGCCCACACCGGACTGCGCAGCGCGTCACTGTAGCCGATCAGGAAGCCCGGATTCCGAAGGACTTGAACCGGCCCGTGCCCGAACCCGTCCGGTCGCGGTTCACCCGCGACCAAGAGACGCTCCGGCCCAACCACCACGTCGCGGACCACCGGCTCCTCCACCGCCACCACGTACAGGGTCCAGAGGTCGCTCAGAACCTCCGTCAGCTCCACCCTTGCTCCCCTCTCCCCCAGCGAGGTCGCCAGGTGACGGATCTCCCGTCGCCGCACGTCGGGCTGCACGAAAAACCATCCCACGCCGATCGCCACGACGGTGACGATGAGCCAGCCCCATCCTGCGCGACCGAAAGGACGGCGGCTCATTTGCCGAGTCGACGCAGTCCCGCGTTCATGGCGGCGCAGGAAAACGCCACCGGATCAAAGTCGTAGCCCAAATTCCTGCGCCAGCTCTGACACGCCTCGGAGTCCGGCGACCGCAGGCTCCGGAGCAAGCCATGGAACGCCGCGACGCCGACGCACGCCTCCGGAGGTCCCGCGCGCTCACCTTCCAGGCAAAGCGGGTACCGCTGGCCCCGCGCCGGCGGCCCCAACCGCTCCACCCGGATCGCCACAAACCACCCTTCGCCGAACTGATCGCCGTAAATCAGGCGACGGCCGACCGAAAGATCGAGGTCCCGAAGGGCGACCGCACGATCGTCGGCGACCAGTCGGTCTCCCCGGCTCACCGGATTGCCATAGTGCCTCTCCCCAACCGCGAAGGCGTGGGTCCGATAGTCCGTCCAGCCGAACAACTGCTGCACGCAGGCATGAAGCCGATTCAGCCCGATCGACTCCTTGAGCACCACCCGTCTCCAGATGCGCGGCCGACACCCGACCACCTCCACAGTCAGGCAGACGACCCGCGCGGCGTCGCGCCGCCGCCGGGAAACTGCACCCTCGGAAAGACCGATCACGCTCCCACTCTGGAAAGCGGGATCACGTCCGACAACGAAGATTCCTCATAATCATCACCACGTGAGCTTCACGTACCCCTCGAAGCGCAGCGGCAGTTCAGCGAAGACCAACTGGCTGGCCGTGAAGGCATCGCCGTTGTGGATCCAGTTGCGCTCGTCGGTGAGATTCAGGGCGTCGAGGTGCACCGACCAGCGGCGGGCCTCGTAGAAGACGCCGGCATCGACAAGGATCTGATCGCGGATCACCCACTCGCGGTCGAGGTTGCCGGGCTGTTCGCTCTGCCACTGCACGGACACCGTGCCGCCAAAGCCAGACTCCCAGCGGTAGCGGACCTGCCCGTTCAGGATCGTGTCCGAGAACCCGAGGAGCGGCCAGTTGCCCGACGGCACTTGGTTTGCGTAAGGGTCAAAGTCGCCCACCGCCACGCCCGCCCCCCGGGGACCACGCCCGAGCGGGTACGCGGCAGAAAGAGAGCGACCGCCCATCTGGAATGGCGCCGAGTTCACGTAGTGTCCGTCTTGAAAGGTAGCGTTGGCAGTGATGCTCAACTGGGTGGAGGGCTGGTAAACCGTCTCCAGTTCGAGTCCCTGCACGCGGATGTCGCTCTTGCGGCCCTTGATCGAGACCCGAGACCGATCCTGCTGGAAGAGGGATGCCGACGTGTACAGACGGTTCTCCCACGCCGCGACCTTCACCCCCGCCTCGAACAACTCCGAGAGGTTGCGGAAGTCCTCCCGGTTGATCCGCCCGTCCGGTACGTTCAGGATGACTCCTCCGCCGGTCACGTTTCCGAGAATCGAGCGGATACGGTTATGAGTCGCATAGAGGGAGGCGTTGGGCGCCGCCCGCCACAGGAGGCTGTACGCCTGCGAGAACGCCCCCACCGTCGCCGCATCACGGAATGGGATGCCGGCCTGATCCGCCAACGGATCCCGCGCCCGCGCACTGAACCAGTCTTGTCGCAACCCCACCGTCGCCGTGAGATTCGGAGCGAGCCGCACGTCCTGCTGCCAGAACAAGGCGGGATTCCATGTCTCGCTCCGTACCGTCTCCGGGCTGTCGTAGCTGCCGGGGAAAAATTCCCGACCTCCCGGACCAACGAAGCCGGGGAAGTACGACGACGGGAACTGGAGGCGCTGGTTGAAGATGCGCCGGGGATCCGTGACGTCGAAATTGTAGAAGTACTCGTTGAAGTAGCTCGTGAAGCTCTCACGCCCTTCGTACCGCAGGGTCGGACCGGCGATCACGCGGTGCGCGAACCCGAACGCGTTGAACTCGATCCGCAGCTCGTTCCGCCACTCCGCCGTGTCCTGCGTGACGTATTCCGCGTACTCGAACTGATGAAACCGGCGGCGATTGACGTGCTCCACGAGCGCCAGCGAATGCAGCGAAACCTGCGGCGTGAGTTCCCGCGCGAACCGGAGCTGCGAACGCAGCACGTTCGCATTCGAGAAGTCTCCCCGCGAGAAGAGCGTCGCCGTGCGCGGGAGGATCACCGAGCCGGTCGCCGGAATCGGCCCGGGGAAAGGCGCAGTGTCCGCCGAGGTCCCGGTGTAGTAACGCGCGTGATCGATCAGTTCCTGCGTCGGCCGGTTGACGCCAAGAATTTCCGGCGAAGCCTGCCAGAGGTACTGCACGAGCCAGTCGAGCGTGGCCCCGCCACTCGGGCGCCACGAAGCGGCGAGGAAGACGTCGAGTCGATCGTCGCGGACGTCGTTCTCCCGGAAATAGGTGTCCCCACCCTTGACCTCCACGCTCGCCCGCCACGCGAGACGGGCGTTCACCGGCGCGGTGGTGTCGATCTGCAGCGAGCCATTGGCGAACGAGCGATCGCCCGGCGCCCACGTGCCGATGCGGGTGGTGATCGTCGTCTCCGGTCCGGAGAAGCGGGGCTGCTTGGTGACATAGTTTACGTAGCCGCCTTGGAAGTGCCCCGCGCCGAAGACCGCTGATCCCGGCCCCCGCACGAGGTCGACCGCCTCCACCCCGTTGAACGACGGGAAGTAGCCATAGAGATTGTAGCTCAAACGCTGGCCGTTGAGGTAGGTTTCGGCGGTGTCGCCGCGCAGGTTCGGGACCGTCGCCTTGCCGTAGCTGCCGCCCGCGTAGGCTCCCGCTGCATGGAGCAGGATCTCCCGCACCCCATGGATCTGCCGCTCGTTGAAGAGCGCCGTCGTGATCGTGCTCACGCTCCGGGGCGTCTCAAGCAGCGAGCGCCCGTCGCCCAGCACGGAACCCACCTCGCGGGACAGCGGGTTGATCGACTTTTCCGGGGGAAGCCCCTTCACCATGAACCGTTCCAAGGAAACGGGTTGCTCCTGGCCGGGCTGGGCGACCAGCGGTACAGCCAGCAGGGCGAGGAGGAGCGGGAGTCGGGCGCGGGAGGAGGTGGTCATGAGGCGAGGCGCCCGACCCGAAACGCACCTCCGATGCGGAAGAAGCAGCACCCCGCAGGCGGGTGCCGAGCTGTTTCCTTCGCCGGTATGATCCGTTTCAGGTTCAAAGGGTCCAGCGACCGAACGCGTCGCAATCTCAGCCTTCCGCGGAAGACACCCCTACGAGCACCTCCCGAGAAATCGACTGTCCGGGTTTCCGCAAGCAGAACTTGCGGGAACGAGCCTGGAAGCGGCAGGCGCGGGTCACGGATTCGCTCCAGGGTCCCACGTCGCTCCGACTGCCGCGCCACCCCCCCCTGCGCATCGGGGAGGCTGCAGCTGCATCATCGCCACGCTGAACATCAGGGCGGAGGGCGAGAGTGGGATGGCGGCTTGACAAAAACGTTTTTGTCCGGTGTTGAAATAACTGCCGCCGCCGTCCACCGTCGTTGTCAGAGCGCAAGAATCGATCCTGCAGTGGTGCTGTGACCCCCCGGCATTTTCCCCCACGCCCCGGAAACGTTTTTGAAATTTGGCATGAGACGTGCAAACTCTCCGCAGCCTGAACCCTGCTCCCGCGAAACGTCGTTCCCGTGACCGCTCTCCCCGAGTTTCTCCGCGCAACGTCGAGTGTCACGCTCACGATCAAGCCTCTGATCCGCGGCGGCGAGGCACAGGACGGTCTGTCGGGGGTCTTCGTCCGTCACTCCCGCTCGGCGCGGTGCGAGGGGGAGAACAAGTGGGGCGATTTCGCGGCACGACCCGACTCCGGCGACGAGTTCCGCGCTTCGATCCGCACCTGGCTTGCGTCGGGGAGGCCGACCGCGCCGCGCGGTCCCGGCACCGGCGACAGCCCGTCCACCCTTTCCTGTCCTTGGCGCGTCAGTCTCGACCTAAAGATCATCACGTAACGCGATAGGAACCACCACATGACCACAAAAATAAACCGCGCCGGCTTGTTGCTGGCGCTCGCCAGCACGCTCCCGGGCGCGCTGTTTGCCCAGAAGGCCCCCCAGGCGTCCGACAAGTCCGACGAGATTACCGAGCTGGAGAAATTCATCGTCAGCGAATCCGCCGCGGCGGTCGCCGGCGGCGTGCTCCCGACCTCGCGGAGCAGCGACTCCGTCTTCGGTTCGGCCAAGTCCGTTCTCGATATCCCCCGCTCGGTCACCGTGCTGACCCCGGAGTTGATGCAGAAACTCGGCGTCCGCAGTTTCGACGACGTCGCTCGGGTGATTCCCGGCGGCGAGCGCCCCAACTTTTACGGCATGCCCGGCACCCCATTCATCCGCGGCGACTTCGCCGGCACGTTCTTCAACGGCATGCAGCGCGCCTTCCAACGCAATGAAATGCCCACCTCGTTCGGCTCGCTCGAGGGCATGGACATCGTGCGCGGCCCCGCCCCCGGCACCTTCGGTCCGACCCCCGGCGGCGGTTACATCAACTTTCTCCCGAAGTCGCCCTACTACGACAAGTTCCGGGGATCGCTCCGCACCACGATCGGCTCCTACGACTACTTCAACACGCAGCTGGACGTCGGCGGCCCGGTTCTCGCCTTTGGCAAGCCCATGGCCTACCGCGTCTCGCTGACCAGCCAGAACGCCGACTCCTACTACGACTACGTCCAGAACAACTACATTTCGATCTACGGTGCCATCAAGGCCCGGATCACTCCGGACCTTTCCTTGTTCACCGGCGCGGAGTACTACAGCTATAAGTCCAACGAGAACGCCGGCTGGAATCGCGTCACGCAGGACTTGCTCGAAAACGGCAATTACCTCGTCGGCGAGGTGGCCGACCGGACGAGCGCAGCAGGCGGCGGCTACGTCCTCCCCGGAGGGGTGCCGTTCATCGGATTCGGCGCCAGTGCCGCAACCATCGGGGGCGCTCAGTTCGACAACAGCGGGGGCGCGATCATTCCACCCGCCAGCTATGTCGCGACGCTTTCGCCCCAGTTGCAGGCGCTGCTGCACCCGACGACCGGTGCCTACACCGCCGCCTTCTTCAACGCCGGGGGCAAGGCCCTCACGACGAAGATCAAGGGCAGCCAAGTGGTCGCGGACCCGGGCGACTTCGCCAACTCCCAGAACTTGCTCTATTTCGCCGACCTCGTGGCCACCCGCTCGTCGTCGCTCACGCTCAAGAATCAGTTCATCATCGACTACATCAAGACCGACAAGCTCTCCTCCTACGGCTACGCCTTCGCGATGGAGCAGTTCATCATCGAGGACAAGATCACCGTGGAGCAGAAGTTCAACGGCAAGCTCACGAGCCTCTCCTCCGGCGGATCGGTGCGCTACAGCTGGGCGAAGCAGCTGCAGGACTTCGCCGCCGAGCCGTTCTCCCGCCGCGACATCAGCAAGAGCCAGATCACCAACAACTCCGTCGTCCTGGCCGGGCCAACCCGTCCGCTCTTCGGCGATACTCGCAACCTCTGGTCTCAGAGCGGCATGACGGACCTGTACCAACTCGCGCTGTTCAGCGTCGGCGAGCTCAAGCTCTCCGATGCGTTCAGCACCTACTTCTCGGCCCGCGTCGAAGGGGCCAGCTTCAAGAACACTATCCCCGGCGAGCACGAGCGAAACGCCCGTCGCGGTCAGCAGGTCGCCAAGGGCGGCAAGAACTTCTACATGGCCAGCGTGAACCCGGTCTACAAGATCTCGGCCAACGTTTCACTCTACGTCTCCGCTCTTTACGGCACGTCTCTGACGCCGTCGCAAGGCGGCAACGTCGGCTCGGAGGCCAACTTCGGCGAAACCGGTCTGATCGAAGGCGGCATGAAGGTGTCGTTGCTCGACAACACGCTGTTCGCGGCGCTCTCCGTCTATGAGTCCAAACGCGAGCGGTTCAACAACTTCACCAACAATCAGGATGGCGTGCGTTCCAAGGGCGTGGAGCTTGAGTCCACTTGGATGGCCACCGAGAAACTTTCCTTCATCGCCAATTTCGGCGTGAGGGAGGTTCACTTGGTGCGCGCTCCAGGCTATCGTTTCGGTGCGACCCAAGGCTACTATATGCCGTTGCTCGCGGGCGGTCTTTGGGTCGACTTCGGCGACTCCACCGGGCTGGTCAAGAAGAACAACCCGGACGGGATCTTCGGCGGCGCGCCCGAAGGTTCCGCCAACCTCATCGCCAGCTATGACCTCGGCAACGGTTTCGCCCTCAGCGGCGGTCCCCGCATCCGCTCCAGCTACTACCTCAATCACGAGCGGACGCTGAGCCTGCCCTCGACGGTCATCTGGAACGGCAACGTTACCTACACCCGCGGACCGATCCAGATGATGCTCGAGCTCTCCAACATCACGAGCGAGGACTACTTCACCGGCTCGGACCCGATCTTCGCCTCCAACACAATCGTCACAAAGGCTCCGCCGATCGAGGCGAAGCTGAACATCACCTACAAGTTCTAAGCAGCTTACCAGCCAATCAATCACTCAAGGCGGCGGGATTTTTCCCGCCGCCCCGGAGCCGCCTCCTCGCCCCCCAGAAAGCCCTGCCCATGACCGACCGCCTTCAGTCCCTGCGTACCGAGTTGCGCGCCATCCTTGGCGCCGAGCAGGTGATCGACGGCGAGGAGGCCCTGGCTGGGCTTTCGAAGGACTTCTTCTGGTATTCCCCGGTCCTGCGCCGCCAACTGGATGGCAAGCAGGCTGACCTGGCGGTGCGGCCCGGCTCGATCGATGATTTGCGCGCCGTGGTGAGGGCATGCTTCCGCGCCGGGGTGCCGGTCGTTCCGCGGGGCGCGGGCACCGGGAACTACGGGCAGTGCGTCCCGCTGTACGGTGGCGTGGTGGTCGACCTGGCGCGGCTCGATCGCATCCACTCGGTGGCCGGCGGCGTGGTGCGGGCCGAGGCCGGGGCGCGGCTGGGCACCATCGAGGGAGTGGCGCGGGCCGCGGGCTGGGAGCTGAGGTGCATCCCGTCGACCTGGGTCAAGAGCACGATCGGCGGCTTCTTCTGCGGCGGGTCCGGCGGGATCGGCTCCGTCACGTGGGGCGGCATCAACGCCGGGGACAACGTCAAGTCCGTGACCGTGATGACCTGCGAGGAGGAGCCGCGGCTGCTGCGGCTGGAGGAGCGCGACTCGCTGCGGGCGCTGCACACCTACGGAACCACGGGTTTCATGGTCGAGGTTGAGATGCGGCTCGCACCGAAGGTCGACTACGAGCAGCTCATCCTCAGTTCGCCGGACTGGGACCGGCTGCTGGATTGGACCGACGGGGTGGCGCGGGACGACGCGTGGCAAAAGCGGCTGGTCACCCAGTTCGAGTGGCCCATCCCCTCCTATTTCAAGCCGCTGGCGAAGCATCTGCGGCCGAACGAGCACGCGACGTTCCTGCTCGTGGCCCGTGCGCAGGCGGAGGCGGTGATCGCCGCGGCGGCGGCCGCGGGCGTGGCGTGCGTCTACCGCCAACCGCTCCCGGATCCGCCGCGGCCGCCCTTCATCACGGATTACACCTGGAACCACACCACGCTCTGGGCCTTGAAGGTTGATCCCACGATCACCTACCTCCAATCGGGTTTCGGGCCCAATTTCCGCGAGCAGTTCGCCGAGCTGCACCGCCGGTTTCCGGGCGAGATCCTGTTCCATCTGGAGTGGATGGCCGGAGGCATCAAGTTCCTGCCGGGCGGCGCCGCGAACAGCGCGGGCGGTCATATGGTGGTCGGCGGGATCCCGTTGGTTTTCTTCAAGACCGAGGAGCGCCTGGCGGAGATCATCCGGGTGTGCGGGGAAATCGGCGTGGGCATCGCCAACCCCCACACCTACCGCCTCGAGGAGGGGGGCCGGCACCCCAACATCGCCGACAAGCGCGCGCTCAAGGCGGAGGTGGATCCGTCCGGCCTGCTGAATCCGGGCAAGATGAAGTCGTACCCGCACAACCCGTTCGAGCCCGTCCCCCCGACTGCCGGCGCCCGGTGATGGATCGAGCGATGAGTAAGGCTCCCGTAGTCAAGGTCAGCGGGTTGAGGAAGCGGTTCGGCTCGGGCCCGCTCGTGCTGGATGGCATCGACCTGGAGGTCGCCCGGGGCGAGTTCGTCAGTTTCATCGGGCCCAGCGGCTGCGGGAAGTCGACCCTCCTGCGCCTGATCGCCGGGCTCACCCCGGCGAGCGAGGGCTCGATCACGGTGGAGGGGCTGGCGCCGGAGCAGGCGCGGAAGCGGATGTTCTTCGTCTTCCAGGACGCCAACCTGATGCCGTGGCGGCGCGTGGCGGAAAACGTGGAGCTGCCCCTGCTGCTGCGCGGGGATGCCCCGGCGCCCCGCCGGGAGCGCGTCGCGCGGATGCTGGAGATCGTCGGCCTCGCCGGGGCGGAGGCGAAATATCCGTGGCAGCTCTCCGGCGGGATGAAAATGCGGGTGTCGAGCGCGCGCGCGCTCAGCGTGGCGCCGGAGATTCGGCTGCTCGACGAGCCCTTCGGGGCGCTGGACGAGATGACCCGCGACCGGCTCAACGAGGACCTGCTCGCGATCCGCAGCCGCGACCCCTTCACGGGCTTCTTCGTGACGCATTCCGTCGCGGAGGCCGTGTTCCTTTCCTCCCGCATCGTGGTGCTGGGCGCGAACCCCGGCCGTGTCACCGCCGTGATCGAGGTCCCGTTCGCCTACCCGCGGCAGCCCGAATTACGGGAGACGCCGCCGTTCCTGCGCCTGCTGGCGACGACCGCCCAGGCGCTGCGTGCCGTGCGCGCCGCGTAGCATGAGCGCCTCCTCCCCATCCCGCCTGGCGGCCTTCCTGCTGCCCGCCCTCACCGCGGTGGCGCTGATCCTGCTTTGGTACGCGTTCAAGGCGGTCCTGCAGGTTCCGAGTTTCGTCCTCCCGGCCCCCCACGAGATCGTGGCGGCCGCCTGGGAGGAACGGACGGTCCTCTGGTCCGCCGCGCTGGTGACGGTCCGCGGCGCGCTCCTCGGGTTCACGGCCGCGGTGACCGTCGGGTTCCTGCTGGCGATGGCGCTCGGGTTCTCGCCGCGCATCAAGACGTCCTTCTACCCGCTGATTTTGGTGCTCCAGATGATGCCGGTGACGATCCTCGCGCCCATCTTCGTGCT
>JBEIGD010000013.1:0-87158 GCA_040382075.1 Opitutaceae bacterium | reverse complement strand
GGTGTCGAGCAGGTTGAGGTCCGCCGCCGCCAGCGTCGTGTCGCTGATCGTCACCGCCTCGTTGCCGAGGTTGGAGATCTCCAGCGAGTTGTACGACGTCGTCACCGCGGCCGTCGTGCCCGTGAGGGTCGTGAGCGTGGTCGCGTCGATCGTGCCGGAGGTCTTGCCGTCGAGCGTGTTGAGGTCCGCCGCCGCCAGGTTCGTGTCGCTGAGCGTCACCGCCTCGTTGCCGAGGTTGGAGATCTCCAGCGAGTTGTACGACGTCGTCACCGCGGCCGCCGAGCCCGTGAGGGTCGTGACCGTGGAGGCGTCGATGATGCCGGAGGTCTTGCCGTCGAGCGTGTTGAGCGCCGCCGCCGCCAGCGTCACGTCGTCGAGGGTCACCGCCTCGTTGCCGAGGCCGGAGATTTCGCCCGAGTTGTACGCCGTCGTCGCGTCGGCCGCCGAGCCCGTGAGGGTCGTGACCGTGGAGGCATTGATGGTGCCGGAGGTCTTGCCATCGAGCGTGTTCAGCGCGGAGGCAGCCAGCGTCCCGTCGGTGAGCGTCACCGCCTCGTTGCCGAGGCCGGAGATCTCCAGCGAGTTGTACGCCGTCGTCGCGTCGGCCGTCGAACCGGTGAGGGTCGTCACCGTGCCGGCGTTGATCGTACCGGTGGTCAGACCGTCGAGCGTATTCAGCGTCGCGGCAGCCAGCGTCACGTCGTTCAGCGTCACCGCCTCGTTGCCGAGGTTGGTAATGCCGCCCGAGGAGATGGCGGTGATCGCTGCGGACGCCGCGCCCGTGAGGGTCGTGACGGAGGTCGCGTCGACGATGCCGGTGGTCAGGCCGTCGAGCGTGTTGAGGTTCGCGGCACCGACCGACGTGTCGTCGATCGTGATGTTCTCGTTGCCGAGGCCGGTGATGCCCGTCGACTGCAGCGCGGTCGTGGCCGCGGCGGTCGAACCCGTGAGGGTGTTGACCGTGGCCGCATTGATCGTACCGGCGGTCAGGCCGTCGAGCGTGTTCAGCGCGGCGGCGGTGAGCGTGGTGTCGTTGATGTCGATCGCCGCGTTGACTGTGCCGCCGGTGATGCCCGCCGACTGCAGCGCGGTGGTCACGTGAGCGGTCGAGCCGTTGATGCCGATGACCGACGGCGCGTTGACTGTGCCGCTGGTGTAGCCGTCGATCTGATTCAGATCGGCGGCGTACACCAACGTATCCGTCAGCACGATCGTGCCGGTGGCGGTGAGGCCGACGATCTGACCGACCGGAACCGTGTAGGCGATCATCGTTTCCGCGGCAGCACCGGTGAGGGTGGTGACCGAAGCGACGTTGACCTGGCCCGTCGTGCGGCTGTCGAGCGTATTGATATCGGCTACGAGCGCGCTGAGGTTCGTGGCCGTCAGGTTGACGCTCGCCGAAACCGCGATGGCGCCCGCGTTCTTGGTCGAGTCGAGCAGCTGCTCGATCGTGCCGGAGATCGTCGTCGCGGCCGTGGCCGTGATCAGACCGCTGGTCAGCTTGTCGAGCGTGTTCAGGTCGAGCGCGGTGATGCCGGCATCGGACACCGTGGCCGTCTCGTTGCCGAGACCGCTGATCTGACCGATCGCGTTCGCGTTGTAGGCGGACGTGACGTCGGCGATCGTGCCGGTGAAGTTCGTGACCGAGCTGGCGTTGACCACGCCAGTCGTCAGACCGTTGAGCGTATTGAGCGCCGCGGCACCGAGGTTCGTGTCGTCGATCGTCACCGCCGAAGCGCCCAGGCCGCTGAGGCCCGAGGACTGGAGGGCGGACGTCGCGGCGGCCGTCGATCCGGAGACCGCAAGTACCGTCGCGGCGTTGATCACGCCGGAGGTCTGGCCGTCGAGCGAGTTCAGCGCCGCGGCGGTCGCCGAGGCATCGCTGACGGTAACAGCCTCGTCGCCGAGGCCGCTGATTGCGCCCGCACCCGCCGCGTAGACGGCGGCGACATTGACGATCGTGCCCGTCAGCGTAGTGACCGAGCCGGCGTTGACCACGCCCGTGGTGCCGCTGTTGACGGTGTTGAGCACCGTGGCGGCGAGCGTCGCATCGCTGAGCGTGACCGCCTCGTTACCGAGGCCGGAGATCTCGCCGGCGACACCGGCGGCGTAGGCCGTGTTCACGTCGGCGGACGCGCCCGTGAGGGTCGTGACCGAGCCGGCGTTGACCACGCCCGTGGTCTTACCATTGAGCGTGTTGAGGGCCGTAGCGCCGAGGGAGGCGTCGCTGAGCGTGACGGCCTCGTTGCCGAGACCGCTGATCTCGCCGACTGCGGCGGAGAGAGCGGCGTCAGCGGCGGATGCCGTGCCCGTGATCGTCGTGACCGTGGTGGCGTCGATCGTGCCGCTCGTGTTCGCGTTGAGCGTGTTGAGGTCCGCAGCAGCAACCGAAACATCGGTCAGCGTCACGGACTCATTGCCGAGATTGCTGATCTGGCCGGCCGCGTTTGCGGCGTAGGCCGTGTTGGCGGCGGCGGCGGTGCCGGACAGGCTCGTGACCGTGAACGCCTCGAGCGTGCCAGTTGTGACGCTGTCGAGCGTGTTCAGATCCGCGGCGGTCGCGGACGCGCTGGTCAGAATGAGACCAACGTTGGCGGCGGTATCGAGCGTCGCCTGGTTGTCGGTCGCGTTCAGCAGCTCGGCGACCGTGCCGACGATCGACGTGATCGCGGTCGCGTTGACCGCGCCGGTGAACGTCGTGTCGAGCCCGATCAGAAGGGTCGCGTTGACGAACGCGGCCGCGTCGAGGGTGACGTTGGAAGCGGCCGAGGAGAGAATTCCCCCAGCGGCGACAACCGAGTTGATGTCCGCGATCGTGCCGGTGAGGTTGGTCACACCGGTGGCGGACACGTTCACCGAGGTCTTGGCGTCGAGGGCGAGGAGGTCGCCCGCGCCGGCCGTGCCGGTCACCGTGACGGTGTAGGCATTCACCACGGAGTCGGCGATGAGACCGTTGAGGGTCGCGATCGCGTTGTCCGAGATGGTGGCCGTGACGATCCCGGTGGAGGCGTTCGCCAAGAGGTTGGCTTGGGCGACGGTGACGGTGCCGGAGGTGACGTTCAGGACGACATCGGCGGCGGTATCAAGCGTCGCCTGGTCATCGATCGCGTTCACGAGGTCGGCCCCATTGCCGGTGATGGTCCCGACGGCGGTCGCGTTGACCGGAGCGGAGGCGGCCGCGTCGATCGCAACCAGATCAGCGGCGGCGGCGGTGGCGCCGGTCACCGTGATCGAGGTGCGGGACGGGTGCCCGAGGACCCCGCCGCCGAGGGCGAGGAGGTCGGCGGCGGTACCGGTGAGGTTCGCCGGACCGCTGATCGTGCCGGTGCCGTTCTGCGAATCCAGCGTCGTGTACTGGGCCGCCGTGAGCGAGGCGTCGGTGATCTCGAGGTTGACGTTCGAAAGGCTCAGGACCGCCTTCACGTCGGCGAGGCCGAAGTTGGTGATCAGCGTGTTGAACGTATCGCGGACGACCAGCGTGGTCGCGCCGGTGATGACGCTCGACGCGGCGCGGACCAGATTCTCGGACGAGTCCGTGATGTAGTAGCGGCCGGCCGTGGAGGAACTGTTGTCGTGGTCGTGGCCCTTGAAGGCCGCGCCCAGATTGCTCACCAGCGTGTTGTACTGGGCGACGGTGATGCCGGCGTCGTTGCTGAGCGTGACCTCGCTGGCGGCGATGATCTTGGAGGCATTGGCGCCGCCGAGCTGCGTGACGAGCGCGGAGCCCGTGTCATTGATCCTGTACGAGAGGCCGACGATGCTGGACAGGCCGCGTTCGCCGGTGGCGCCGATCACCTGGGTGATCGAGGCGGACGTGTTCAGCGCGATCGACGTGGCACCCAGGAGGGAGCCGCGATCGACGGTGTTCGTGCCGTTGATCGAGTTCAGCGCGCTGTAGACCTGAGCAGGCGTGTCGGAGATCGCGTAACCTCCGGTGAGCGTGCCGATCTCGGAGATCGCGGCGGCCTGAGCGACGGTCGCGTTGCCCGTCAGCGTGACGCTCGTGGCGGAGGTCAGCAGCGGGGAAGCGGCGAGGCGGGCCGCGGCGAGGCTCGCCGCATTGTCAGTGATGGTGAAGCCGAGCGTACCGCTGTTGGTCCAGCTGTCAGCGATGGCGGCCTGCGCCACGCTGAGGTTGGAGTTCACGGTGACGTTCACCGATCCATTCACCAGGGCCAGATTGCTCATCAGGCCGAGGATGTTGAACGTATCCGACAGGCTGTAGGTGACCGGCAGAACGCCGGCGAGGGTCTTGATCGCGGAAGCGTTCGCGACGGTGACCGCGTCCTCGACCGTGATGCCGGCCGAGCCAGTAACGGCAGCGGCGTTGGCGGACAGGAGGAGGTTGGCGCCGGTGTCCTTGATCGCCTTGACGGCGACATCGATGGCGAACGTGGTGTTCGCGGTGTCGAGCGCGCGCAGCGAGGTGGCGTCGCCGGCGGTGATCGTGGAGCCGGAGACGGCGATGGTGCCGGAGCTGCGGGCGAGCAGGGCGACGTCAGCGGCGAGGAGGTTCGCAGCGGAGTCGCTGATCGCGAAGACCGTGTCGGCGTTGGCCGGCGTGGCGGCGTCGATCGTGGAGGCCTGCGCAACCGTGGCGGCCGAGCTGGCGATGATCGCCTTGGCGGTGCCGTTGTTGGCGGCGCCGTTGAGGACGGTCGAAGCGGCGGCGGCCAGATTGGCGGCCGTGTCGTTCAGCGCGTACGTCGCGGTGGTGGCGAGAGCCTGGAGCTTGACGGCCTGCGCGACCGTCGCGGCGGTGTTCGCCGTGATGGCAGCGGTGGTAACCGTGTCGTTCGCACCCTTGGTCAGCGCGGCGAGGTCGGTGGCGGAGCCGACGACCTTGGCGATCGTCGTCGTGCCGGTGTTGGCGGCGCCGAGCGCGAGGGCGGCATTGGCCGCGCTCAGGCCGGCGGTGCCGGTGACCGTGATGTTGGTGGCCTTGGCCAGACCCGCGGCGTTGAACGTCGTGTCGGCACCGCTGACGTTGTACGACAGCTTGGCGGTCGCGGCGGAGATGGTCGCGGCCTGCGCGAACGTGGCGTCGGTCGTTGCCGTGGCCATTCCGGCCAGGTTGATGACCGGGGCACCGCCGGCGGCGAGGTTCGCGGCCGTGTCAGCGAGGTTGTACAGCGTATCGGCCGGGAGGGCGAGGAACGCGTTGACCGTGGCGGCCTGGCTGACCGTGATCGCGTCCGTCACTTCGACGGCCGCGGCAGCGGCGACCAGCGCGTTGCCGGAGGCGAGGTTGGCGTAGGTATCCTTGACCCAGAGGACCTTGTTCCCCGGCAGCGTGCTGTAGACGAGCGGCTTGTCGTTGAGCTCGGCGACGTCGACGACGAGCGCCTGGCGGACCGTCGAAGCCTGGAACTCGGACGGGTACGTCGCGAGCGTGGCCGGAGTGCCGACGAGGGCGATGGAACCGGCGACGTTCTTGAACGTGAGGGCCATGCCCTGCGAACCCATGACGCTCGTGGCGGCGAGGAGCGAGGCGGGGCTGGAGACCATCGTGCTGACGAGGCCCGCGTCGTTGTCGACGATCGAGAAGACATACTTCGTCGCGGAGACCGGGTCGACCGCGAGGAGCGCGCCCGCCTGAGCACCGGTGAGGGCGCCGTCGGACACGGTGACCTTCGTGGCGGAGGTGACGACGGCGTCGGCATCGACATCGCCCATCACATCCGAGTTGGCCATCAAGTTGCTGAGCGTGTCGCTGATCGAGTAGCGCACATCGCTGTTGGCGGTGCGGATCTTGGAGGCCTGCTCGATGCTGGCGGCGTCGGAGACGATGATGTCGACCGTGGCGCCGGAGATGCGGCCCGCGTTGGCGAGCAGCGTCGAGGATCCGGCGGCGAGATTCGCGGCCGTGTCGCTCAGCGTGTAGGTCTTCGTGCCGGCGGAGGCGCCGAGCGCGACGATGGCAGTGGCCTGGGCGACCGTGCTGTTGCTCGTCGCGGTGACGTTCGTGATGACGTCGTCGGAAGCCTTCGTGACTGCGGCGAGGTTGGCGGACGTGTCACTGACCGTGGCGATCGTGACGATGCCCGCGTTGCCCGCGGTGATGAGCGTCGTGGCGAGCGCGGCGGACGCGGTGTCCGTCACGGTGATGTTGTTGGCTTCGCTGAGCGCGGCGGCGGTCACCGACGAAGCGCCGAGACCGGCGGCCGTGTCGGAGATGCTGTAAGCGACGACCTTGGTGAGCGGAGCGATGGCAACGGCCTGCGCGGCCGTGACCGTGCCGGTCACCGTGACGGTGCCGGAGGCACCCTCGACGGCGGCGATGGCGTTGGCCTTGACCGACGCGGTGGCGCTGCCGACTCCGTTCGTCACGAGGTTCGTGGCGTCATCGGAGATTGCGTAGCTGACTGAGCCGGAGTTGGTGGCGGCCTGGATGGCGACGGCCTCGGCGACCGTGGCGGTACCGGTGGACACCGACAGGTTGCGCGCGGCATTGACACCGGCGGCGTTCGCCGGATTGGCAAGGTTGCCGGCTGTGTCGGACACGTCGAAGGTGGTCGTGCCCATCGAGCGGAAGACGGCGATCGCATTGGCCTGCGCGGCGGTGGCCGCGGTGGAAGCGCTGGCGCCGCCCGAGAAGCCGACGAGGGACGCATTGGCACCCGCGAGATTCGCGGCGGTATCCGTGATGATGTAGTTACCCGCGGACTGACCGACGGCACCGTAGACCTTGGCGGCCACAGCGACGCTGAGGTTGGCCTGGCCGGCATCGGTGATCGTCACACCCGAGCCGACGCCACCCGCGGCACCGAGCACCACGGTGGACGTGGCGGCGGAGATGTTCGCGGCGGTGTCGGAGATCGTGTAGCCGACGATGGTGCGACCATTGAGGATCGCGGCCTGCGCGGCGTCGACGACGGTGGAACCGCTGATCGTCGCGCCCGTGAGGTCCTTCGAAAGGACGGTCGACGTCGCGTTGGCGAGGTTGGCGGCGGTGTCGGCGACGTCGTAGGAGATGGCGCCGGTGACCTTACCGAGGAGCGTGTTGGCCTGGGCGACCGTGACGGTGCCGGTGACGCTGACCCCCGCGGCGTTCGCCACGAACGTGGCGACCCCGGCGGCGGTGCTGTTGAGCGCAGTGTTTGAAGCCGGCGCGATCGTGTAGATCGTCGACTTGAGCGTCGAGAGGGCGTTCACCCCGGCGACGTCCGTCGCGATATCGACGGTGCCGTTGATCTCGAAGCGCGTGGCCGCGCTCTTGACCGCGTCCGTGGCGCCCGTGAGGGCGGCGAGGCTGTCGTTGACGGTGACCGAGCCGGCGCGGGCGCGGGCCAGGTCGCCATCGGCGGTGCCGATGTTGGCGACGCTGTCGCGCAGCGTGACGGAGGTCGCACCCGCGAGGGTGGCGAGGAGCGGAGCGCCGCTGCCCTTGAGGACGGCGACGGTGTCGCTGACCGCGTAGACCTTGTCGAACTTCGGCTTGGCGAGGAGGGCGTCGGCGGTGGCGACGGAGACCGAGCTGGTGCTCGTCGAGAAGCCGGTGGCGCCATCGACGATCGTGGCGTTACCGCCGGCGATCAGGGTCGAAGCGGAGTCACGCAGCGTGTAGACGACATCGGTGCCGAGGACTGCGGCGGCACCGCTGATCCCGAAGCGCGCGACGATCGTCGTGGCCTGGGAGACCGAAGCGTTGCCCGAGACATTCACCTTCGCGGCGTTGTCGACGATGGCGTCGGTGCCCGCGGTGACGGCCGCGAGGTTCGCAGCCGAGTCCGTGAGCGTGTAGCCCGCGGAGACGGTGGCGAGACCGCCGACCGCGCCGAGGAGCTTGGTGTTCAGGTTGCTGACCTGGGAGACGGTCGCGACGTCGGAGACGACGACGCCGACGGCGGAGTTGAGGACCGCGAGCTGGGCCGTGATATCGGCACCGGCCGTCAAGTTGGCGACGGTGTCGGTGACGGTGTAGGCGGGGAGAAGCCCGAGGTTGGCGGTGCCGAGCGCGGTGCGCAGGGCGACGATGTCGGCGAGGGAAGCCTTGCTGCCGCCCGTGTAGACGAGGGAGCCACCGACGCCGGCGCTGGCGATTTCAGCGATCGCGCCGGAGGACAGCGTGGCGAGCTCGGCGGCCGTGCCCACGACGGTGAGGGACGTGTCGACGAACTTGCTGCTGCCGAACTTCGCCGCGAGGCTGTTGAGCTCGCTGGCGGTGAGGGTCGCGCTGTTGCTGCTGACGGCGGTCGCGCCATCGACGAGGACGGACGAAGCGCCGAGGAGGGCGATCGTGGAGTCGGCGATGGTGTACTTGTTCGCGCCGGAGTTGCTCAGGGCCTCGATGGTGTTGGCCTCGGTGACATTGAGCGTGCCGGTGACGGTGACGGCGCCCGCGGCGTTGGCCTCGGTCTGGTTGCCGACGAGATCGGAGTACTGTTCCTCGAGCGTGTAGCCCGCGGCGACCTTCGTGAGACCGCCCGCGGCGCCGAGGAGCGCGGCATTGATCGACTGGAGGACGACAACGTCGGTGACCTTGTCGCTGATCGTGACGCTCGCGGCGGAGTTGAGGCCGGTGAGCTCAGCACCCACGCCGACGGAGGCGGAGATGTTGGTGAACGTGTCGCTGACGGAGTAGGTGGCCTTCGTCGTGACGGAACCGGCGGCGGCGCCGGCGGCGATGGCCGCGGCTTCCTTGGCGGTGGCGACGGAGGTGGCGGTGACATTGGTCGCATCGCCGAGGCCGGACGTCTGGGTCGCGAGCAGCTCAGCCGTGTCGGTCACGCTGTAGACGAGGCTCGAGGACGAACGGATGAACGTGGACGTATCGAGCAGCGAGTCGATCGCAGCGGCCTGGCCAGCCGTGGCGACGGACGTCGCCGTGATCTTGGTCGCCTTGTCGAAGATGCCCTTGGAACCGAGAGCGAGATTCGCGGCGCTATCGCTGATGGTGTACTTGACCATCGAGCTGATGCCGAGCGCCAGCTTGGCGTCAGCGACGCTGAGGGCGCCGGTGATCGTGGCCGAGAGACCCTGGATGGACGTGCCGGCGGCGAGGAGGTTCTCCAGCGTGTCGGTGAGGACGACGGTGGCGGTGCCCGCCTTGGTGCCGAGGGCTTGGAAGCCGGCGACGGACGTGTTGACGGTCAGCGTGTCACCCGTGGCAGCCGAGAGGCTGGTGATGCCGTTGATCTGGTCGGCGGTGAGCGTGAGCGAGACATTGCCCGCGCCGCCGACGGCGTCGACCCGGACGGTGTTGAGCGCGCTGACCGAGAGGCCGGCGAGGTTGACCGAGCCACCTGCGGTGGACTCGAGGACGAGCGTGTTCGTGGTGCCCGCCTGACCCATGACGGTCGTGAGGCCGCCGGTGATGTAGTTGGTGAGGTCGCCGCCGTCGATCGTGACCGAGGCCCCGTTCAGTTCGAGCTTCTCAGCGCCGATCAGATTCCAAGAGGTTGCAACGTTGCCGCTGCCGGAGAGGACGACGGTGTCGGTACCCGCGCCGAGGTCAGCCCCGTCGCTGCCGTTGAAGTCACCCGAGGCGAAGACCACCGTGTCATTGCCGGAGCCGCCGGTGACGTAGTCAGAGCCGGTGCCGAGATTGACGGTGTTGGTGCCGCTGGTGTACAGGGTGACGGAGTCATCCCCGCCGCCGGTGCTGATCGAGTTATTGCCGCTGCCGACGACCGAGATCTGGTCGCTCTGGCCACCGGCGATGACGTTCAGCTTGGCGTTACCGGAGACGATGAAGCCGCCGTCGGAGGAGACCGCGTCGGTTTCGAGGATCACGTTGGCCGTGCCGACATTGCCGGCGTTGACCGACATCGCGTTGGAACCAGTGATCGCGTTGTTCTGGACGATCTGCGTGGCCGTGACGGTGAAGTTCGTGACGGGCGGCGGATTGTTGGCGATGGCCGTCTCGACGGAGGCCGGAACCAGCGAGAACTGCAGCTGCGCGTAGGTATTTGCGGCCGGGAGCGCGGTGCCGCCGGACGTGCCGCCCGGGTTCAGGAGGAGGTCGTAATTGTAAGCCTCGACGGAGCCACCGCTATTGATGACCTTGGCGTTGAGGAGGTCGCCGCCGGCGACCGTGACGGTGCCGAACTGCGACTGCTTGCCGAAAATGAGGGTCGGGATCGCGGTGCCGCTCGTGCTGATTTCTCCGATGACGACGCCGGTTTGGACCTGGACATTGACGGCGGAGATGCCGACCACGCCGTTGTCGCCGCCGAAGGCAGCGTTGCCCGCGCCGATGCGGCCGAAGGCGGAGCCATTCGTGTTGGCCGGGTCGGCGACGATCGTCAGGCGCTGGATGTCAGCGACGTTGTTACCACCCGTCTTGCCGTCGTTGAAGAGCGGATTTTCCGAACCGCGGTGGGCGGTGGCGGTGCCGACGGTGAAGACGCTGACGTTCGTCGAGCTATCCGAACCCGTGATCGTGAGGGAAGCCAGACCGCTGACGTACTTGACGCCCGGCTGGTTGTACATCGTGGGCTCGGCCGGACCCTTGAAGGTGTCGGAATCGAGCGAGACATTCAGCGAGCCCGCGCCGCTGAACTCGACCTGCACGATGTCGCCCGAGAGATCGAGGAACGACACGCGCGTGACCTGCGTCGGGTCAGCCGTGACCGTCACCGACGAACCGGTCATGAGGACCTGGTCATAAATGTTACCGTTCCCGTGAACGATGTTCGAGCCTACCTCGGTGCCCCCACCGGTGATTCCAGCGAGCAACTGGCGCTGCTCGAGCGTTTCAACCCGCAGGGAGGAACGCATCTTCTTCTTGGAACTACGATTCAGCTTTTTCATGTTTAGGAGAGTTAGGAGAGTACTTTTTGGGGAGTGAAATTAGAGACGTGAAGACGCACCGCAGGCCCGTCGAAAAGAAAGAAACCTATGGCTCGTCATCCCCAAATCCTACCAGAGTCGGAGGTTCAGTGCTATCATCCATTCGGATGATTTTACGTTTGGCCTCCGAGGGAAACCGCGGGTAGCCAGCCGGGTGTTTACGAAGGCCTTAACGGAGGCCAAAAAGCGCGTAACCGGATACGAAATAAAGGCCCGAAAGTCTCAGATGGGAAGGTGCTAGTGAGACCCTGTCTTTCTCGCTTCGATCCGGCCGATAAGAAGCGCCCAATGGGGTCATAAGCTCGGCTGCGGCGACCGATTCGGGGCTGGCGGTCCTAGGCGGCGCTGCCGCCATTTTCGCTCACGATCCGTGCGTTGGGGTTCCGGCAGAGGCCGACGAACTCAAGGCGGGTCTTCACCCCCGATTTCCGGAGAACATTACTGATATGAGTCTTCACCGTCGGCAGGGAAATCTTCAATTGATTCGCAATATCCTGCGCGGATGCGCCGCTGAGGATCAGTTCGCCGAGTTCGCTTTCGCGGCGGGAGAAGCCCAGGGCCTCGGCGATCTGGGCGAATGGAGCGGGGCCGGCGGCGGCGACCTCCCGCTGGGAGGAGGTGAGCATGGCGTAGGGCCGGACCCCGAGGGCGGTCTGGAACGCCACGTAGCGGATGGCTCCCTCGATGGCGGTGCCGCCGACCACCCGATTGAGGTTCACGATCGCGCTTTGGGAGACGACCATGCGGCCGGAGGTGGGCGGCATCTCGACGCGGTTGAACGATTGGAATGACTGCTCGCAGGCCCGCTGCCAGTCCTCGGGCAGCTCGACGGAGCGAGGCAGGCTGAGATTCTGCAACGCGTTGGCACCGTTGTTCCACAGGTGCATGTGTTCGCGGAAGCGGCGATTCTCGAAGATGACGCGGAGCTTGGCATCGAGGATGCAAAGGCCCTCGGGGTGCAGGTTTCCGACCATGCGGAACAGGCCGGCGAGGAATTCCTGCTGTTGGTCCTGAGCGAGGACCTGGAAGCAGCGGTCGAGCAGCCGGCCGACGCGCATGAGCAGGTTGACCTGCACGGTGTCGAACTCGGGGTCGCTCTGGGCTCGGTAGCAGATCATGACGAGCTCGATCTCCTTGGCGCGGGCGATTCGGAGGATGCGGCACCGGCAG
The DNA here is from genome assembly GCA_040382075.1 of Opitutaceae bacterium. Taxonomy (GTDB): domain Bacteria; phylum Verrucomicrobiota; class Verrucomicrobiia; order Opitutales; family Opitutaceae; genus UBA6669. The sequence continues at coordinate 75,194 of JBEIGD010000013.1, read as the reverse complement.
GAGCGGCTTGGGGCGATCTCCTGGGCGAGCTTGGCGAGGAGTGGCGCCCCGGTTTCGGCGTGGAGGAACGCGTCCTCGGTGCCGGTCTTGAAGGCTTTGATGAGGAGCCGGCTGGTTTCGGTCTGGACGCCGTGGCCAACGAAGAGGGCACGGCCGCCGGCTTGGAGGCTGGGGGGGAAGATGCAGGCCCATCCGCTGAGCCCGAAGAGCCCCAGCGTCTTCTTCATGGCCTGCTCGAAGCCAGGGAGGTTTCGCTGCAGGGCGACCTCGAGCAATCGATCGTGCAGCGGCAGGAAATCGATCATGCCTGGGCCGGGATTCGGCTAGCCGTGCTGGCGGGGAGCGGCTCCCCCAATCTTGAAGAGCGAGTAGACCCACCGCCCCACCCGCTCGGCGATCGTCGTCGAGCGGCCCTCGATGGAAACGCGCAGGCGCAAGCCCTCGACGGACTGATGATCCTCGGACGGCAGCGGGGCGGACGCGAGGAAGAGCGGGAAATGGAACGCGGAGTTGGACTGCAGGATCTGGGAAGGAGCCGGACCGCCAAAGTAGGAGAGCATCCCGAAGTGGACCTCGGGCAGCGAAGCCGGCTGGTTGGCGATGCTTTCGATCCGCGTCTCGAAGGAGCGGGCGTTGGCGATCCACCGGCCGTGGACCCGGCCCCCGGCCTCGACCAACTGGGCTTGGTCTTCGGTCAAGGGAACGACGAGGCGCATCTCGCGCGTATCGGCGATCCGCAGCAGCGGCGTCTGGGGGGTGGCGAAGGATCCGATGCGCTTTTCGGGCTCCGGCGTGAGCACGTAGCCGGCGACCGTGGCCCGCAGGGTCAGGCGTTCAACCCGTTCGACCGCGCGACGGTAGCTGGTCTCGGCAATCTCAAGATTCTGGGAGGCCTGCGCTCGGCCCTCGCCAGCGATCCAGTCGGAACGGCGCTCCAGCGCACCGATGTCGAGGCGGGCGGAGGAGAGATCGGCCTGGGCGATCTCGAGCTCTGCCGTGGCCTCCGCGCTGGACAGGGTGACCAGCACATCGCCGACCTGAACCCATTGGCCCGTCCGCACGTGGACCTTCGTGACGGTGCCTGCGACCTCGGGCGCGACCCACTCGCCGACGGCGGCCATGGCGATGGCCTGCTGGGTGACGGAATAGCGGGTCGGCACGTAGAAGCTTGCGGCCACGGCCAGCGCGAGGCCGCCGATGAGCAGGGACAGACGGCGGGAGGCGGAACCCGTCTTCTCAATGTGTGCGCCTGGCTTCATCACGTCGTGGATGACCTTTAGGATGGGAAAAGCAATGAAGGACACCTCCACGAAGATCCCGAGGGAAAGTCCGAAGTCGTACAGCCCGTAGGGTTCAAGGATGGCGGCGAAGATCTGCGTGACGCCATAGATGATGAAGATCATGTAGGCGTACGCGGCGATCGCGTAGACGATGAAGACCGTCTCCTGCGAGTCGTGGGTGAAGCTCTCCTCCTGCTGACGATTCCGATACCCGAGGAAGATGCGCTGTAGCTGGAAGGAGACGTAGGCGATGGCCTTGTTGCGGAGATTAGGGATCTCGAGCAAGTCGCACACGAGGTAGTAGCCATCGAACCGCATGAGCGGGTTCGCGTTGAACACGATCGTATTCACGCTCGCGACGAGCATGAGGTTGAACGCGATGCCGCGGGCGAGGCCATCGGGCAGGAAAATGAAGAAGTGAGCGGCGATGGCCGCAACAATCAGCTCGGTAAAGACACCGGAGAGCGTGACGTACACCTTCTGCCGCAGCTTGCGCATCATCCACGCATCGGATGCGTCGACGTAGCCGCAGGGCGTGAAGAACATGAAGCACACGCCCATCTCATGCACCTCGCCCCCGAACCGGCGACACGTGGTGGCGTGCCCGAATTCATGCAGCGTCTTGGCGATGATGATGGCGATGTAGAGCAGCCCAAGGTTGGTCGCCGAGAAGAAGTCGGGGACGCCAGCGGAGAACTCATCGAGGTTGGCCAGGACCAACCCGATGCTCCACAGCATGAAAGCGATCGCCCCGCCGACGAACCAAGGGGTCCAGATGAAGTTCACCGCCCGGACCAAGCCGCCCAGCCACGGGCTGGGATCAACGAGGGGGATCTTGAAAAACAGCATCTTGCCGATGATCGCAGCCCAGAGGGCAATCAACCCCTGAGGCTTGGGGCGGCGGGCGTTCTCCACGAACCGCCCGGCATTCTGGTTCAGCAGCCCTCCCGCCGAGAGCTGGTTGACGAACATGGCCAACTCCTCGAGCGTGCGCGGGCTGTTTGGATAGCGGGCTGCGAGACGAGTTTGAATCTCCAACAGGGAACGCTTCCCGTCCAGCTGACTGATGACGTACGCCTCCTCGGGCTGGAGACGGAAGTACGTCAGCGCCAGCGGATCCTTCAGGACGTAGTACTCCTCGTTCTTGAACGTCTGCCGACGGACGATGATGTCCACGCGCAGCCGCGAAGGAATGACCCCGGCGAGTTCCGCGTCGCGCGGGGAAAGCTGGGGAGCATCCGGCGGAGTGCCTGGCAGCACAGCTTGCATGCGTGGGACTACTCGGCGACCGCGCCGCCGATGGCCTGTTCAATCTGCGCCACGGTGACGTTGTACCGGAAGACTGCCTCAAGGTAACGGTTGTCCGCTTGCCGCGAAATCATCTGGGCCTGCAAGACCTTCTCAAGACTGGTCTGGCCATTCTCGTAGAGACGGCGCGCCACTTGGAACGCGCGCGTGGCGAACTGGCGTCCATTCTCCTGCGCCGCCATCGTCTTTCGCGTCTGCGCGAGGGCTTGGTAGAGCTCGCGGAGGCGAGAGCCAATCTGCAGCTCAAGATCGTCGAGTTTGACCTCGGCCAAGCGCCGCTCGGCGAGCGCAATGCGGCGCTTTCCTCGGCTGTCGCCGCCGTCAAAGAGGCTCCAGTTTCCCGTCGCCCCAATGGTCCAGCCATCCAGCGTCCGGGAAGAGTTATAATAGCTGCTCCGATTCGACCACGAGGCGAATGCATCAAAGCGCGGGAGCAGATCACCGTTCAGCGCCTTGAGTTGGCGACGGCTGGCCTCGACGGCGAGGGAGGCGGACTCGAGATCCGGGCGCCGCTTGAAGGCCAAGGCGGCGGCGGTGGAATACTCCATCTCGAAGGTCCTGACGCCAAATTCACCGTCGAGGGCAATCTGGCCAGCCGATTCCGGCAACTGGAGCAGCCGGCCGAACTGCTGTTCGGCGAGGGTCAACTCGCGCTCAATGTCGGCCTGCTCGGCGCGGGCGGTCTCGAGCAACGAGCGGGCGTTGAGCAAATCGAGCTCCGCAATCTCGCCAACCGCCTGCTTGCGGGCCGCGTAGTCGGCCAACTGGGACAAATCGGCGACGCGCTGCGTTTCGGCGGCCAGCTGGGCACGACGGACGAGAACCGCGTCATAGGACTGACGGACCGCGGTGACGACCTCGTTGGCGACGGACGCGATGCGCAGCTCGGCTTGTTCGCGGCGCAGCCGCTGGCGCTCGACCAAGTTAGAGGTGGCTAGGCCATCGAAGACCATCTGACGCACCTCAATGCGGATATCGTAGCCCCACTTCGCGACGGCGGAGCGCTGGCTCGGAGGCTGGTTGAACTCGCTCGGTGACCGATCAATCAGAGAACTGTCGCGCTCGTCAGTCGAAGCCACAGCACTGACCCGGGGCAGCATGCGGGCCCGGACCTGCCAGCGGGCGCCTTCCTCGCGCTCCACCTCAAGGCGCGCAGAGACCAGCTCGGGATTGGCCTGCATGGCCCGATCGAGTGCGGCTGGCAGGGTCCAGACCGCCGGCAAAGGTGCGACCGGAGCGACGCCCTTGGGAGCGCCGAAAGCCGGCAGGAGGACGGAAAAGGCCAAGCCGAAGAAAAGCAGGAAGCGCAAAGATCGAAGCACGGTGGCCATAAGGTGATTGATCCCGAGACGGGGGACCGATGGCAAGGGCGAGATGTCAGGTTGCATCCATCCCCTTAGCAATAGTGAATTCGACACGGCCCAACGACCCCGCGCGCAAAATCGCTAATCGACTGCGTAATCAAGCAACGCGCCCTCCCCTTCCTGCCCCCCTTGCCCCAGGGCCCTGCGCGCGTTTAGGTTTGCAATCAGAAGCCCTCCACGGATTTCTCTGACCCTCACAGCAATGATCGTGCAGCAAAATCCCGTGGCCGCCCAGTTCCAGCGCGCGGCGAATGATATCGCCGCACGATTGGCTCAGCTGGCGAAAGAGCCGCCGGACCTGCTGGCCTACTTCAGAGTCCATGCGGAGTGCATCTCCACAACCCTGCGACCGGCAGGTTTTGCGTATGAGATGCAGAACGGTCAGCTTTTCCAGCGACTCCTCCACAGCAATCTTGAGTCGCTGAACTACCACGGGATGCCGGAGCAGGAGGGCGCATTTCTGCGCGCGATCAAGCTGGCGGCTGCCCGCAAGAATCCGGTGCGCATCGGACCGCACACCCTGCCGTCGGCGGGGCTGCATGGACTTTCCGCGGAGGACGCGCCGGCTCCGGACGAGCTTCCGATCTTCAATCGCACCGCGTACGAGCAAGTTTTCGTGCCGATCCTCCTCGGCCAATCGGTCGTCGGCGTATTGCACATCTGGTTCGAGCCGGGTGCGGCGGAGTTCTCGAAGGCACGCGTGGCGCTCCTGCAGAAAGTCTGCGCCGAGGTGGAGCTCTACCTGAAGGCGCGGCGCCTGAGCGACATCTCGCAGGAGGTCACGCGGCTCACCAGTTACTCACGGTTGCTGGAGAACCTCAGCGGCGATCTCGACCTCGATTCCGTCGGCTGGAACATCGTCAATTTCGCGCGCGAGACGATCGCGTGCGACCGGGTGTGCCTGTTCGTGGCGACGAATTACGAACAGCCGTTTCCCGGTGCGGCGGCCGAGCAGGTCCTGGAGCATGATTTCGAGCTGCACGCCTGCAGCGGACTGAAGACGTTGAATCCGCGCAGCGAGCAGGCGGTGGTCCTGCGCCGCGTGGCGCGTCGGCTGACGCAGAACTCGCTGGTGCCGGTGGAGCTGAAATCGTCGCGGACCGCGCCCGCGGCGCCGGCGGCTGAATCGGCTGAACCCGGCCCGGCGGCGGCCGCCCCGGAAAACGAGCCCGGCGCGTCGGCTCCGACCGTTCCCCTGACCGAGGGTGATGCCGACAAGGCGGAGGCGATCACGCCCGCCGCTCCGCAGAAGCCCGCCCCGCGCAAGCCCGACGGCGGCAGACCCACGGTACGACTGACGCTGATCAATCGCACGTCCGCCGAGAAGTCAGCGAACACCTCCGAGGAAGTCCTCGAGTACTTCGAGGTCATGCCCATGAACTGGGCGACGGTCCTTCCGCTCTTCGACCGCAACAATCGCGTCTGCGGCATCTTCCTCTTTGAAGGTGTGAAGCCGGCGGAGAACCTTGTGGCGACGTTCCCGCGCATGCTCGACCTCGGCACCTCGGCCGGTCGCGCCTTGGGGACCGCGCTGTACTGGGACCGCCAGCGTTCGATCCGCCTGGCCCAGCGCTACGTGCGCGCGAAGCGGGCCTACATCGATACGCCCGGCAAGAAGAAGTTCCTGAAGTTCGGCCTCCCGTTCGTCATCCTCGCGATCCTGCTGCTGATCCCGATCGACTACACGCTCAAGGGCGACGCCACGCTCCTGCCCGTCAACCAGGTCACGCTGCCGACGCTGGTGAACTCGCGCCTGATCAGCGTGAAGGTCCGCGAGGGCGAGACCGTCAAGCAGGGCCAAGTATTAGCCGAGCTGGATACACGTGACCTGCGGCTGCAGCTGCGCCAGGTGGAGCAGGATTACGAGCGGGCGCTCCTCGAGAGCCAGTCGGCGATGAGCCTGCGCGATGAGTTCCGGATGCACGCCGCCCGGATCAACTCGGAGAAGTCGCGCGCCGTCGCCGATAAGCTGCGGCTGGACATCGAGCGCTCGACGCTGCGCGCGCCGATCGACGGAATCGTGCTCGGTGCACAGACGCTCGCGACGCGGCTCGGTGAAGTGCTGCGCACCGGCGAGCCGGCGCTGGACGTCATCGACCCGTCCGTGTGGCAGGTCAAAGTCAGCATGCGCGAGCAGGATCTCATCTACCTCGGCGACACGCTCTCGGAAAAGGGCCGCGTGCCGGTCACCCTCGCGCTGGCCGCAAATCCAGCCCGCCGATACGAGCTGGAGGTCAACTCCGAGAATCAAATCGCGTTCGGACTCGATACCGCGCGCGGCAAGTACGACTTCAGCGTCATGCTGCCGCTCGAGACCACGCTCAGCGACTCGTCGCTCCTGAAGTCCGGTTTCGGCGGCAGGGCCAAGTTCAGCACGGGCCTGAAGCCGGCGTTCTACGTGCTGTTCCGCGATTTCGTGAATTTCCTCCGGGTCCGGTTCCTGTAAGCACGTATGCCCTCTTCATCCCGCGCCGTCTTTCGGCTCCTGCTCGTCGCGCTGACCTGCACGTTCCCGGCCTTCGGCCAAGTCTCGCTTCCCGTCACGGGCAGCGCACTGGACGACAATTCCCGTGGCTCATTGCGGTCCGTCCTCCGGCCGATCGCAGACATACGAGTGAGCTCGCGCGCGGCCGGCGTGATCGAGCACTTCCACGTCGAGGAGGGCGCCGCCCTGGAGCAGGGTGATCCGATCCTGTCGCTGGACATGGATGCGGAGCGTGCCGAGCTCGCGCAGGCCATCGCCTTGGTCGATGGCGCCAAGGCCGAACTGGACCGCACGACGTCCGAGTACGAGCGGGCCCGACCGCTCAGCGCCGAAAACATCTTCAGTGAGAAGCAGCTGCTGGAAGCCCTCACCGCGCGCGACCTCGCTGCCAGCCGCCTGGCCCAAGCCGAGGCCGCGCGCGACCTCGCGCAAAGCCGGCTGGCCAATCGCACGCTGACCTCCCCCATCAAGGGCGTCTTCCTAAAAACCAGTAAATCCGTCGGCGAGGCCGTCGAGCGCTTTGAGACGGTGGCCCGGATCGTCGATGCATCCCGTCTGGAGCTGCTCGTTTATGCCGACGCACGATATTTCAAAAAATTTGCCTACGGTGGGCAGGCCAAGGTTCGCGTCGCTTTACCAACCGGAGGTCAGGTAGTTGTCGAAGGCACGGTCTCTCACGTTGACCCCATCGTTGACCCCGCCACCGGAACCTTCAGGATTCGACTACAGTTTGAACCGACCGCCGATGTTGCGGCGGGCTACACCGCGATTCTCCTGCTCCCTGAACTCTGAGTTTGACGGCCCCGACCAGCACACGGTAACTCTCACCTTCCTCGAATATGAACACGGCACTCCCAAGCGTCCGCCGACTCCAGCTTGAACCGCTGGAATCACGCACGCTTTTGGCGGGCGCCGGCTTCGACGAGGCGCTCGCACAGGTGGCGCCGGCCATCAAGGGGACCGGGGAATTCTCCGTCGCGTTCAGCGAGCGAATCGGCCAGAGCGAGTTGTTTATCACCGGACCGCACAGCGGTTCGCTCGCGATCAACTTCGACCTCCTGCCCGCCTTCATCACCGCGGTCACGGTCCGGAATTTCGATAAGGTCACTTTCACGGGGGTCGATCAGCTGAAGAAGCTCGTCGCGTCCGACATCAAGACGCTGGACGCGGACAACATCTCGGTCGGTGTGGGTCTCTACGCGACCAACGTCCAGTCGGTTTCCCTTGCCGCCGGCGGCGAGATCGCGGTGCTGAACGGCTCCGCCAGCCGGATCGAAATCACGAATCTCGAGCAGACGCTGATCATCTCCGATCTGCAGCACCTCGCGATCTCTTCGAAGACGCCCAGCATCTCCATCGTCAGCCTGAACGATGCGCAGATCGTGACGATGCTGTACCAGGCTGATTTGGTCTCCGTCGCGGGCCTCGCCGATAAAAACCAGCAGGTGAAGTTCCTGCCCGCGGGAACCTCCATCGAGACCGGCGGAACGGTCGTGACGGTCACGCCGAGCGAGCGCACCTCGGAGTTTATCGCCCGCATCCGCGAACTGCTGCGAAACAACGATCTCGCGAACCCGCTCTCCGTCTTCGAGTCGCTCGGCTACACGGAGATGAATCTCCTCGCGAGCCCAGGCACGACGGCGGCGCACCTGCACCAGAATCTCGAGCAGGTCGCCATCGAGACGTCCCTGCCGGTGGAGATCGAGGCCGAATCCTTTCCTGATGTCTCCCCTTCGCTCGACTTGGTCGAGTTCGACCTCAGCAGCTTGAGTGAGCTGAAGATGGACACCGATTTCGCGGACGTGTTCGCGGAGACCGACTCCCAGTGGCTGATCGATGACGCTCAGCTCCAGACTTTCATCCAGCCGGCGAGCGCGCAAACGCCGACCACCCCGCAGGCCTCCGCCGATGCGCTGGTCACCGCTGAAGATCGCGAAGTCTTCATGGAGACGCTGCAGAGCGACATGCGCACCCTGAGAGACATCGTCATCGAAGGCATCGCCGGCGAGATCACTCCGGGCGAACGCACCGCCTTCCTACTCGTCGACCCCAAGCCGACCCGCTCAGCGGCCGATCGCCATCGCGACTCAGCCTTGTGGAGCGACGCGGTCTCGCGCGGCGAGACGAGCTAAGGTGCCGGGAGTTCCCCCAGGGGACGCGCCTCGCGCGGCCTTGGCCCACGCTTCCCTTCCTGGCCGCCGCCGCTGCGTCGCGCTCACCCCTGACGGCTCGCCTTCAACCCTCGCGTTGACGCGCCGCTGCCACCGCCACTCGGAGCCGTGACGATGTCCCCCTACTTTCCGTTCACCGGCGACCCGTACACCCCGACGATGGGTGTGAAGCCGCTGGAACTCGCGTCCTGGCTCGAGCCCGATGACTGCCTCGCCGACGATCTGGCGGAAAAGCGCCGCGTTCTCGCTTCAGCCCGCGATCTCGTCCTCCGCGTCGACCCGGATCCAGAAGCCGCCCGCGCCGCGGCCCTCGCCGCCGCGGAACTGCACCGGGAGCTGGAGCAAAACGTCATTCAGTATCATCTCTCGCATTACGCCAGAATTGCATCGGGCATCCGGATACTCGCTAATGGCCAAGTCGTCTCAGCCGGTACGGGCGACGCCGCTGAGCGTCTCGCGCCGCTGGCGGCGCTGATCCAGGAGGATGTCTGCCTGCTGAGCCCGACCTCACCCCCGCGCCTCGCGGCCGGGCTCGTCTGCTTTCCCTCCCGCTGGAACGTGGCGGAAAAGATCGGGCTGGACGCCTCGGCAATCCACCAACCCGTGCCGGGCTTCGCGCGGACGCTGGCCCAGCCGGCGACGAGCTTCCTCGAACGCCTCACGCCGGAGCGGTCGTTCTGGAGGCTGAACTGGACGATCCACGACTCGGACGTCCGCTTCGCACCTCACCCGGTCCGTAGCCGCACCGACCTGACCGAGGACCTCGTCCTCGCCTCCACGTTCCTCCGCATCGAGCGGCAGACCCTGCGCCGACTTCCCGCGACCGGCTTCGTTGTTTTCACGATCCGCACCTATATCGACCGGATCGACAGACTCGTCGCGGACCCGGACCGGCGAGAACGCCTGCGGCGCACGCTGGACTCGATGCCAGACGATGCCGTCGCCTACAAGGGCATGGCGACCTTCATCGCCCCGCTCCGGCGCGCACTCGCGGGTCGGGGCTGATCTCAGTAGCCACGCGCAGCGTTGGTCCGTCGCGGATCGGCGTAGCCGCGGATCTCGCCCTCCCCCGAAACGGCGATGACGTTGATGCCGCCAAACGTGCGGCCGGTGCCCGCAGGCTCGCGCAAATTGACGTCCCACCCGCGCAGACGCAGCGCGCTGACCACCTGTGGGTCGAGGGACCCCTCCGCTTCGACCGCATCCGCACGCTTCGGGTCGAGTGAATCCTGCCAGTGAACGCGCGTGTCGCCGATCGCGTCCTCGACGGTCCGACCCAGCACCAAGACATCGACGAGGGTCTGGAACACGGCCGTGGGGATGCGCGAGGCGCCCGGAACGCCGACGGCCAGCACCGGGCGTCCTTCGCGGATCACGAGGGTCGGCGTGATCGTGCTCCGCGGGCGACGATCGCGGGCGACGAAGTTCGGGCTGCGTTCGTCGCTGAAGGCGAAGTTGCTCATGGAGTCGTTCATCACGACGCCGGCGGCGACCACACCGGCGCCGAAGTGCAGGCTCAGCGACTGCGTCGCGCAGACGACGTTGCCTTCGCGATCCATCACCGCGAAGTGCGTCGTGCAGGCCTGGAGAAGATCCACCTCATCGGGCGACCACGCGGCGGCCCGGGGCAGGGCTTCCGGGGTGCGAACGTTCTCACGTATCCGTTGCACTGATTCCGGCGAGACGAGCCGCTCGAATGCTGCGCGACCGGAAGGTCCATCCGCCACGGTGCGCTGGATCACGGGACGGACCTCGCGCCAGATGCGGCCGAAGTGATCGAGGTTTTCGGGCGAACGAAGCGGCGCGGCGATGGGCGTCTCTTCGAGCACCTTGAGCATGCCGAGCGCGAGCGCTCCCCCGGTCGCCGGCGGCGGGGCGCACTGCAGGGTGTAGCCGCGGAACGTGATGCCGATGGGAGTCGTGACGCGCGCGCGATAGCCCGCAAGGTCCTCCAGACGGATCATGCCGCCGCCGGCAGTCGAGGCTGCCACGATGGCCTCCGCGACCGGCCCGCGATAGAAACCGTCGGCCCCCTCACGCGCGAGGATCTCCATGGTGCGCGCGAGGTCCTCATTGGGAAGCCGGGAGCCAGGAGCGGGAATCCGGTCGCCCGGAAGGTAGAGACGCCGGATATCGGCATCGCCACCGCGGAGCTTGTCCACCCGTTCCGCGAACAGGTCGCTCGTCTTCGGCAGGACCGTGAACCCGCGACGAGCGAGATCGATGGCGGGCGCCACGACCTCGGCCCAAGGCTTGCGCCCCCAGAGCTGGTGAGCGGTTTGCAACCCGGAGGCGAGGCCGGGCACGCAGACGGCGCTCCAGCCATCGTATCGCGCCTTCTCATTCAGACGACGGTAGGCCGCGGCATCGAGACCCCCGGGCGCCTCGTCCATCGCGTCGATCACGAGCGTGGTTCCCGTCGCCGCCTCATAATGCAGCAGCATCAGTTTTCCACCGAGGCCGGATCCGAAAGGCTCAGCCACCCCGAGGGCGAGCGAGACGGCGACGGCGGCGTCAACCGCGCTGCCGCCGGCGCGGAGCACGGCGAGACCCGCCTCGGCCGCCTCGGGATGACCGGCCACCACCATTCCCTGGCGGGCGCTGGTGGGCTCGACCGTGACGGGCACCGCGGCGGCGCGGAGCACAAGCGAGGTGAGGGCGAGGAAAACAACGAGCAGGGCCGCGAGACGACCGGTGACGGCATTCATCTCCTCCATTGGGTGCGACACCTGCGAGGCATGGCAAGCGTCGGCATCGCAACCGGCCGCGCGTCCAGTTAATTACGCTGTTCCGCTCGGGGCTCGACTGCTACCGACGACCTTCCTTTTCTCATCTCATGGCCCGCATCAAAGTTGTCCAATTCGGTCTCGGTCCCATCGGTATCGAGTCGCTCAAGTTCGCCGCCACGCACGCGTCCCTGGAGATCGTCGGGGGCGTGGATATCGATCCGGCAAAGATCGGTCGCTCGCTGGACGAACTGACCGGTGTTTCGACTCTGCGCGGGGCGCGGGTCTTCGATTCGATCGCGGCCCTGCTCGCGAGCGGTGTGCGACCCGACGTGATCCTGCATACCGCCTCCTCGAGCGCGGCGGCGTCGCTCGCGCAAGTGCGGCCAGCGCTCGAGGCCGGCATCAGCGTCGCTTCGACGTGTGAGGAGTTGATCTTCCCGGTCCTCCGCACGCCGAAGGAGACGGCCGAGTATGACGCCCTTTGCCGCCAGTCCGGCGCTCGCGTCGTGGCGACCGGCGTGAATCCCGGCTTCGTGATGGACGTTCTCCCCATCTGCCTCACCGGCGTGAACCGTCGCGTCGATTCGCTCTACGTGGAGCGCGTCGTCAACGCGTCGACCCGCCGGCAGCCACTGCAGGCCAAGATCGGCAGCGGCATGGCACCCGACGACTTCCGCGCGAAGTTCCGCGCCGGTCGCGCCGGACACGCCGGCTTCCAACAGTCCCTCGGATTGCTGGCCCACGCGATGGGTTGGACTCTTGATTCCGTCGAGGAGACCTGCGAACCGGTGCTCGCCCCGGCGACGATCACCACGCAGTTCTTCCGCGTCGAGCGAGGCCAGACGTGCGGTCTGCACCAACGCGCGATCGGTCAGGTCGGCGGCGAGGCGAAGATCATTCTCGACCTGCAGATGTTCCTCGATGCGCCCAACCCGCACGACACCGTCGTCGTGGAGGGCGATCCCGCGCTTCACCTGACATTGGCGGGCGGAGTCGCCGGCGATTCGGCCACGGTTGCGGCGCTGGTCAACATCGTCCCACGCCTGCTCGCGGCCCAGCCGGGCCTGCGTCTGATGACCGAGCTGCCGCTGCCCTCGTGGGTCAACCCACAGCGCTGACGACCCCCGGCCGGCGGAGGGCAACCAAGGACTCGTGCGCCTCCGCCCGTGCTTGAAAAACGGTTACATACTCAAATGGCCACGGTGTATCCGTGTTTAAACTCCAATTGTAGTGCTCGTGCACGACCGAACGGGCTTCGGCAAAATAGGGCGCGTAGTCGGTTCTGAAATACAAGCCGGCGTTTGGCGCACACCGCGCGGCAAGACGGCTCAAGAACTCCGGCTGCATCAGACGATTCTTGTGATGGCGGCGTTTCGGCCAGGGATCGGGAAAGAGGACGAAGACCTGGGAGAGTGAAATCTCCTCCGGCAGGGCCGAGAGCAGGTCATCCGCGTCGGCGTGCACGAAATCCAGATTCGCCAGCCGGGCGCGATCCCGCTTGCGCAGCGCGCGAGCGATCCGGTCGTTCGCGATGTCGAGACCGAGGCAGCGCCGGTCGGGATGCGCCGCGGCGTAGGCGGTGAGGAAGTGTCCGTGACCACAGCCAATCTCCAGCGTCAACGTGCGCACCCCGGTGAGGCGTGGAGCAAGCTGCGCCCGGAGCTCCGCCCGGCGGGACGCGAGCACGGCCGGATAATCCGGGATGGACGGAGGAGGCATGAGGAATGAGGCGGAGCGGGCGGAAACGCCGGCGCCGGATGCGGCGCGCGGGAGATCCCCTAACCTCTTGAGCTCGGGCCCCGCGGGCAACTCCGAACCCGCGCCGCTGCGGGCCCGTGGTGGCGCGGGACGGCACCGCTCCGTCACCACGGCAGGGCAGGACAAAACGCTGTCCCCTACTCCGCGCGGCTCGGGGTTTCCGGTGCGGTTCGGCGCACGGACGAGCGACGCGGTGCCGCCAACTCTCCGCGAGTACCCGTCTCGCACATCGCAGGTAGCAGTGCGCTTAGCGGGCGGAGCCGGACCCACCGCTGCCGCCCGCGCCCTCACCGCGACGCGGCAGGGTGAAATGAAACACGCTGCCGGAACCCACCGTGCTCTCGACCCAGACCCGGCCGCCGTGGAGCTGGACGATGTGCTTCACGATGGACAGCCCCAGTCCAGTGCCGCCCGTGTCACGCGAGCGGCCCTTGTCGACGCGATAGAAACGCTCGAAGACGTGCGGTATATCCGCCTCGGGGATACCGGGACCGGTGTCGCGCACGCTGACCTGGATCGCGTCGGGCAGTGCACGCAGGCTCACGGCGATGCGGGCCCCACGCGGCGTGTGCTTGAGGGCGTTATCCAGAAGATTTCCGAGGACCTGGGTGACGCGGAGCGGATCCGCCGACACGTCGCGCTCGAGCGCTGCCCCACCCTCCTCCTCCAATGTGAGCGGATGAGCCGTTTTCTCGGCTCGGGCGCGGTAGTCGTCGATCACGCCGCGGACGAGCGCCGCGACATCAGTGGGCTCCCGCTTGAGCCCTGGCGTGACCGACTCGAGCCGAGACAGCTGCAGCAAATCCTCGAGGATGGAATTCAGTCGCTCAGTGTGTCGCTGAATCGTGAGGAGGAATCGCGTGCGGTCCTCAAGCGCGATCCCCTCGCTGCCGTCCACCAGCGTCTCCACGTAACCCTTGATCACGCTGAGCGGCGTGCGGAGCTCGTGGGAGACATTCGCGACGAACTCCTTGCGCACGAGTTCGAGCCGTTTTTGGCGGGTGACATCGTGGAGCACGAACAGCGCGCAGGCTCCCAGCGCCGGATCGAGCGGCGGGATGACCGTGCCGGCCACCTCGACCCAGACGGTCGCGCTCCCCTCGACGAATTCAATTTCCTGTTGCGGAGGCGAGAGACCGCGGCGGACGGCCTCGACATGGCTGAGAAACGCGGCGCTGTGCAGAACGGTTTCGAGCCGTTGGCCGAGGATGTTCACGGCCTGCGGAAAGATTTCGTGGAGGGCCTGGTTAGCGAGGAGGATGTAGTTGTTGCCGTCGACGATCAGGACCGCTTCGCGGAGACTGCCGAGCGTCGCCTCGAATTGAGCCAGCTGTCCGCTGCGGAGCTGTTGGAGATGATTGACCTCCTCGATCAACTCGTTGGTTCGATCGCAGACCTCGTCCCACGATTGTCCGAGCGCCCCGGGGTCATCCTCGCGCAACAGCGGCTGCTTTGTTAAGATCGCCTTCTGCAGACGCCGCAGGGCCGAGGTGTAGCGCCACAGGCGCAGCAGCGCCCAGAGAAGCGCCACGCTGAGGACGACGATGATAACGACAGGCATGCGGGTCTGTGAGGACGAATGTGTGGCGGTGGAGATGCGGACGCAATCCACGGCTCGTAACCGCGTCCGGAGATGATCGTCGGTGAAGCGTCAACGGAAACGACCGACGGACGCCGCGGCGTGCGTGACCTGAACGGCGAAGCATCGGGCGCTGATGCCGCGGCGCGGTGGAGCGATGCGGCAGGTGTCGTGGGCGCGATCGGCTCTGGTCGTCCGCGCGGAAACCCGAGCGCAGCGCGGAAGCGCGCGACCCAGCGTGGCCAATCCAACCACGACGCCGGGCTCCGCGTGCGTTGCCCTGATCAGGCCTACGACGGATCGCGTGGACGACGCTCCGCGATGCGGTACCCCACCCCGCGGATCGTCTCGAGCCAATCGGCTTCCGGGCCGAGCTTTTCCCGCAGACGGCGGACGTGCGTGTCGACCGTGCGGGTCTCGATCTCGGTCTCGTAGTTCCAGACGTTGAGCAGCAGGTGCTCGCGCGTCTGGACCCGCCCGCGGCGCTCGAGGAGCAAACGGAGCAGCTTGAACTCGGTCGCGGTCAGCTCCACGGGCTTGCCCGCGACGGAGACCTCGTGCCGCTCGATGTCGAGTACGATGGTTCCCACGGACAACTTCGCCGCCGCCTCGGCCCGCGGATCGGCCAGCCGCCGCAGGATCGTCTGCACGCGCAGCAGCAATTCCTTCGTACTGAATGGTTTGGAAATATAGTCATCCGCCCCAATCTCCAAGCCCTGCACGCGGTCATTTTCCTCGGCCTTGGCCGTGAGGAAAATGATCGGGACGCGGCTGAGCGCGGGATCCGCGCGGAGCATCCGACAGATCTGCATGCCATTCAGCTCCGGCATCATGACATCCAAGATGACCAAGTCCGGCATGAAGGACCGCGCCGCGCCGACGCTCCGATTGGGATCGTTGATCGTCTGCACCACAAAGCCCTTCGCCTTGAGATGATACGCCACAAGGTCGGTGACGTCCGACTCGTCATCCACGACGAGAATCTTTTTCGGCTTCTGCTCCGACATACCAGCACCCTAGCGCAAGCGGAGGAGGTGCGCCGAGGGCAAAGCCGGGCCGTTTCGCAAATGTTACAGCCGGGCCGGACTGAGGAGACGACGGGGAGTCACCCGCCCGGCTGCCGATCGCAGGCGACTCGCCGCGGGACGACGGGCACGCGGGCCCCGATCGCGGAGTCAGCCCTCGGAAGATCCGCCGTGTCCCATCGCTGGGAGAAGCACCCCACCCCGCTTGAACCACCCATGCGCCGCGCCGCGCGCGGAGAGCCGCATCCCGGTCGGTCGGACCTACCCCCAACTTCATTCGACGCCCTCGATCGACCCGCTGAATTCTGGATAACTAGCTGATCATCAATGCTTTAATCCGGGCTCTTCGTTCTCGATTCGACGTAGATCAGCAGGATCGAAATATCCGCAGGATTGACCCCGCTGATGCGACTGGCCTGTCCAAGCGTGAAAGGTCGGATCTGGTTCAGCTTGAGCGCACTCTCGCGCCGCAGTCCCCTCACCGCCCCGTAGTCGAGAGCGGTCGGTAGCCGGATTTTTTCGACCCGGGATAACTTCGCGATCTGCCGTTCCTCTCGGGACAAGTAGCCAGCGTAGCTGACCCGGTACAAGACCTCGTCCTGGAGGGCCTGCGGAAGCGCCCGGAGCTCAAGCGGAAGCTCCGGCAACGCTCCCCCACCCGTGGTCGCCCGTCGGATCAGATCGCCCCAGGTTCCGCCGCCGAGCCCCCCACCCGGCCGCTCCCGCTCCAACCGGGCGATCCACCCCTCGCGCGCGTCCCGCTTCGCCTCAATCCGGGCCAAGCGGGATGCTGAAACCAGCCCATGCGCCCGCGCGTGGTGCGCTAACCGGAGCTCGGCGCTCCCATGATTGAACAACAGCCGGTATTCGGCCCGACTCGTGAACATCCGGTACGGCTCATCGGTGCCCTTGGTCACCAAGTCATCAATCAGCACCCCGATGTAGCCCTCGTCCCGTCGCACCAACAACGGTTCGGCGCCCCGGACCTTATTGGCCGCATTGACCCCAGCGATCAGGCCCTGGCACGCCGCTTCCTCGTAGCCGGACGTCCCATTGATCTGACCCGCAAAGAACAGATTCTCGACCTTCTTGGACTCCAACGACGGCAGCAACTGCGTCGGCGGCGCGAAATCATACTCAACCGCGTACGCCGGGCGCAGCAACTCAGCCCGCTCCAGACCCGGAATACTGCGGACCATGGCAACCTGGACATCGAACGGCAGCGACGTCGAAAGCCCATTGATGTAGTACTCATTCGTGGAGCGACCCTCCGGCTCAAGAAAGAGCAAATGCCGCGGCTTGTCCGCGAACCGAACAAACTTGTCCTCGATGCTCGGGCAATACCGCGGACCAATGCCCTCAATCTCACCCGAGTACATCGCGGACCGCGTCAGATTAGCGCGCACCAAGCGCGCGGTTTCCTCCGTGGTGTACGTCATCCAACACGACACCTGGGCCGTCCCTGGAGCCCAACCCAGCCGCTGCTCACCGGAATGTTCCACGTGCAACATCGGCTCTGGATCCCGGGTATCGTGGAAGGCAAACAGAGTGGGGGAGGCGTCGCCTTTCTGCTCCTCCATGCGAGTGAAGTCGAGGCTGCGACCGAGCAAGCGGGGTGGGGTGCCGGTCTTCAAGCGTCTCAGCTCAATCCCGGCCTCGAGGAAGCTGGCGGATAGGGTCTTGGCGCTGAAGTCACCGAGTCGGCCGCCTTCATTCTTGTTCTGGCCGATGTGCATCAAACCGCGGAGAAAGGTGCCGGTGGTGACGACGACGGTCCGTCCGCGGAACTCCAAATCTAGGTTGGTCCGGACTCCCTTCACCGCCCCGCCTTCGAAGATCAGCCCGGTCACCGTGGCCTGGAACATCCGCAGGTTGGGCTGCAGTTCAAGGGTGTGCTTGAGTCGGAACTGGTACGCTTTCTTGTCACACTGAGCTCGGGGCGACTGGACTGCGAGGCCGCGGGACTCGTTGAGCAGGCGAAATTGAATTCCCGTAAAATCCGTATTGATAGCCATTTCCCCACCTAACGCATCTATTTCGCGAACAATCTGCCCCTTGGCCTGTCCTCCGATGGCCGGGTTACAGCTCATCTGGGCGACGGTGTCCAAGTTGCCGGTGAGGAGGAGGGTGTTGGCTCCCATGCGGGCAGCCGCGAGCGCGGCTTCGCAACCGGCGTGGCCGGCTCCGCAGACAATCACGTCGAATCCGTCAGTGTGCAGCATGCTGCTCATAGTCGCCTGTCTCCGCCCGCACGCTCCGCGAGGCGGAGCTATTTCCCAATACAAAACGTCGCGAAAAGGTGATCGAGCATGCGCTCGGGATCATACTTGCCGAGGATCTCGCCCAACGACTCCAGGGCACCTCGAACATCGCTGGCCAGGAGCTCCATCGCCGGGGTCGCCGACCCAGATGCCTCCACGCGAGCGAGCGCCTGACCCACGAGCTGCCCAGCCTTCACCAGCGACTGCTCATGCCGCGCCGACACCGCCACGCCTTCGGCGCCGGCGGCTCGTTGCCAGCCATCCGCCAGTTCCTCAATCCGAGCTTTTAACGAGTCCAATCCCGCACCACTGACCGCCGAAACCATCGCCATGGGCCAGTCGCCCGTGCTCCGAGCCGCGGCAAGGGCGGCCGCGGCGCGCTGCAGAGCAAGCGCCGCGTTCTCCGAGACCACCAAGTCGCTTTTGTTGCCGACGATCAGCGTGCGCGCCGGATCCCAACTCGCCGCGGCCGCCGGGGGCAGGGCAGGGGAGGGGTCGGAAAGATCCACCACCCACAGGACAAGATCCGCGTCCGCCGCCCGGCGCTCGCCCAGGGCTATGCCGCGTTCCTCTAACTCATTCTTTGCCAGCGGATTAAGTCCAGCCGTGTCCACGAGTCGAAGCACATGGGGGCCGACGCGGACCCATTCCTCGAGAAAATCCCGGGTTGTACCGGGCTCGGGCGACACCAGAGCGCGCTCATAGCCCACGAGTCGATTCAGGAGAGAGCTCTTCCCTGCGTTGGGTCGGCCGACAATGACGGTCCGGATGCCCTCGCGCACCCATTCACCCACACGACGAGTCGCCAACAGCTCGCGAACTCCGGCCTGCACCGCCTCCAGCCGGCCCACCACACGCCGCCGATCCTCGGCCGGCAAATCTTCTTCCGGAAAATCGATGTACGCCTCCACCTCCGCGAGTGCCTGCAAGAGCCCCTCCTCCAGTGGCGCGAGCCGGCGACCCATTTCGCCGCGCAGCTGCCGCTGGGCAAGCTCGAGCGACCGATCACTCCGCGCCCGAATCACGTCCATCACCGCCTCCGCCTGGCTGAGGTCCATTCGGCCCGAGAGAAACGCCCGCTGCGTAAACTCGCCGGGTCGGGCGGGACGACAACCCCGCGCGCACAGGTCATCGATCACGCGCTGCACCAGAAACGGATTCCCGTGCGTACTGATCTCCAGCACGTCCTCGCCGGTGTAACTCCGCGGGGCAGGGAAGTGCACGGCGACCACATCGTCCACGAGGCGCCCATCCAGCGCGTGGTAGTCGCGATGCTCGACGCGACGCGCGCTGAGTCGCCTTGCCCCAAGCGGACCTTCGGCGGCGAACACCGCCGCGAGCGGCCCGCTCACGCGCACCACGGCCAGCGCCGCGTTCCCCACCGGGGTCGCCAACGCCACGATCGTCTCGTCATCCGAATTGCGCGCAGCCGCCATGACCGGAGCGAAGCCGCGCGCGGGCGCCGCGAAAAGGTAAAAATCCGCCGCGTCGCCCTTACCGCGCCGAAACGTCGAGACGCGTCACCCGTGTGCCGTTCCGAATCCGATCGCCGGGATACACGATCACCGTCTCGCCGGAGGTGACTCCCTCCAGGACCTCGGTGAAAACGCCGTTGCCGCGGCCCACGCGGACCGTCCGCTCGCGTGCCCGCGAACCGTCGATCACGAACACTCTCCAACCGCCCTCGCGACGAAAGAGCGCACCCGCCGGGACGATCAGCGTGTCGACACTCTCCCACACCACGATCCTCGCCTCCACGCGGTACTCGTCGCCGAGCGTCGCGCGCTGCGCGACCGGGGTGACGAGATCGCAGATGACGTTGACGCGCTGCTCCTCGACGCCGAGCGCCGAGATCTTCGTGAAGCCGGCCGGTTCGACCCAGCGCACGCGCGCCTCCAGCGGGAACGCACCGCCCCACTGCTCCAGCAAGACCCGCGCACCCGGTTGGATCGCCACGGCGTCGCGCGAGAGCACCTCGACCGTGACTTCGAGATCCGCCGGGTCCCCGACCTCGAGCAACGGAGTACCTACATTAACGACGCGTTCGCTCTCTTGGAAAACCCGCAGCACGCGACCGCCGACCGGCGAGAGCACCGGCACGGCTGGGTTATCCCCGGCACCGCCACGCCCCCGGCGCAGCACGGCCTCAGTCTGACGCCGCTCAAACTCCGCCACCTGCCGGCCGAAGTCGGCAGCCCGGCGCTCCTGAGCGGCGACCTCAGCCCGCGACGCCGCGGCGTCGCTCTCCTGCCGCGACACCGAGCCACCCGCAGCGAGCTTTTGTATCCGTTCATTCTCTACATTAGCCAGCGCCTGCGCGGCGGCGGCCCGCTCCGCCTGCGCCTGCGCCGCCGCTTCGGCTGCGATCGCCGCGCCCAGACGCGCCTCCGCCTGAGCGAGCCGGCTCGCATCCAGAAGCTCCGCGGCCCCGGTTTCCATCACCGCCAGCACGGTCTCGCCCGCCACCACGGTGGCACCCGGCTTCCACGGAATGCGCCGGAGCTGTCCCGACACCGGCGCCGCGACCACGTAACGGTGAGTCACCCGCGCGCGACCCTCCTCGTCGACGGTCACCTGCAGCGGCGCGCGCCGCACCTGCGCCTGCTCGACGGGTTGGGCACTCGGCCACAGACCGGCGCCGAGCAAACCCACGCCGAGCACGGCGGCCAGCACCATCGGCCACCGACGACGCCGCGGTGCGGACCGGGCTCCGGGAAACGAAGGCGAAGGGGTGGGGGAGGCGTTCATGCAAATGAGAGAAAAGGGAAAGAGGACGAATCGAAGGGAAAACGGCGGCGCGTTCAGTCGCGCACCTTGAGCGCGCTCACCAAGTCGATCTCGCGGATCCGACGCGCCGCGACCAGCAGCGAGACCACGGTGGCGACAGTGATGACGCTGGCCGCGAAGCTGTAGTTCGCAAGCGTGAGCACGAGCGGCAAGCGCACGGTCTCGGTGTTGACGATGGTCAACAGTCCCTGCGCGAGCCAGCCACCGACCCACAGACCGACCGGAACGGCAAGCAGTGCCAAAAGGGTGAGCTCGCCCACCAAGACCGCCCCAACCTCGCCCCGCGTGAAACCCAGCACCCGCAACGTCGCCAACTCCCGCGCGCGTTCCGACAGTGAAATCCGCGCGCTGTTGTAGACGATGCCGAATGCGACCAGCGTCGCGAACAGCAGGTAGATCATCTGCAGCACCCCGATGCTCTCGGCCGTGGTCTTCCGGAAACTCTCCCTCATCGCCTCCTTCACCACCACGGACGTGGCGCGCGGGGTCTCCTTCACCGCCGCAAGAAAGTCGGCCCAGCGACCGCGATCGACGGCGATGTAGGCTCCGGTGACCAGATCTCCCTCCAGCAGCAGCCGATTCAGCGCGGTCAACTCCATGAACGCGGACACGCCCGCAAAATCCTCCGCGAACGCCGCCACCGGCACCCTCCGCTCGACGCGCTTGCCCTCCAGAGACCGCACCAGCACCTCATCGCCGATTCCCACCCCGAGCACCTCGCCGAGTTTCGACGACAGCACGATGCCACGCGGAGGCAGCACGATCTGTCGTAAGTCGCCATCGAGCACCCGGCTCAGGCCGCCCTCGCCCCGCAGCCCAATCAAGTTGATGCGCCGCGCGATCGGCCCGGACACCAACTCGACGGGCGTGGCGCGGAACGGCTCGGTGGACACGACGCCCGGCAACGTGCGGAAATCCGCCAGCGCGCGGGCGGGGCCAGGCTCGACCAACGAGACCGTCACGGACTGCCGCTGCACGATGTCCCACTGAAAATCCAACACGTAGGAAACCCCGTCGCGGAACGCATTCGGAATGATGAGAATGGCGGTGGCGAGGGACAGCGCGGTCGCCGTGAGCAGCGCCTGCACCGGCTTCCGCTGCAGATTGCGCAGCGCCATGCGGAGCGAGACGCCCATGAAACGGCCGATCCCGATGCGCTCGACGAACGACGGCTCGAACTGCGCGGGTGGCTCGGGCCGCATCGCCTCCGCCGGCGGCAGGCGCATCGCGCGACGCACCGCGCCCCCGACGCCGACCACCGCCGAGAGCGCGCTCGCGGCCGCCGCGGCGAACAGGACCCCCGTCGCGAGCTCGAAGTGCAGATCGGGGAAGCGGAAGAAACGATGGTAGAGATCGACCAGCCGATGCCCCAGCAGCACGCCGCCGATCACGCCAAGGACCGTACCCACGGCGACAATGACGATCGCGAACTTCAGATAATGCAGGCCAATCTCGCGACGACCGAAGCCGCACGCCTTGAGCATCGCGATCTGTTCGCGCTGCAGCGTGATCTGCCGGCTCATCACCGCGTGCGTCATGAACGCGCCCACCGCGAGAAATACGACGGGAAACCCCACCGAGAGCCCGAGCAGCACGCGGATCTCGTCGTCCACCCGCACGTCGGACGCATGGTGCGCGCGGCCGTGGGCGCGAAGCCCGCCATACGGAACGAGCAGTCGATCCAGCTCGGCGATCACGGAGCGCTCCGAGGCTCCCGGCTCGAGGGCGACGGACACCTGGTTGAAGGCGCCCTCCATGTTGAACGCCTCGGCCAGTTCCTTGTAATTCATCCACACCACCGCGAACGTGCGGTTGTCGGGCAGCGCGGCCCCCGGCGGCGCCTCAAACACAAACTCCGGCGAGAGCACGATCCCCGCGATGCGCAGCGGCACCTTCCGTCCATTGAGGATCGCCGCGAGCTCATCGCCCGGACCCAGCCCGTGAACCTCCGCAAACGCCTCGCTGACGAGGATCTCTCCCCGCGCATCCGGCTCGAGCAATCGCCCACGCCGCAGGTGCAGCCGGTTCAACAGGGGCTCACCCCGCTCGGGCACCGTGGCGAACCACGCCATCACCGGCTCCGGCAATCCCGCGAGGTCGATCGTCACCATGCGACCCACGGACGGCTGCACCGCCACGACCCCGGGAATCTCCGCGATGCGGCGCGCGACATCGTCGGGGGCGCGCTTCATGCGCGCGAAGACATCGGCGAAACGGTACTCCTCGTAGTAGCGGGTCCGGGCGCTCTCGAGCGACACGATGAGACTGCGCGTCATCACCATCATCGTCAGGCCGCACGCCATCACGAGCGCCACGGCCAGCGCCTGGGATTTCAGGGCGCGGAGATCGCGGAGGAGTTTGCGGTCGAGGAGGGACACGTGTCGGGTCGGCGGTCTGCCGCCGTTACCAAGCGAGCGTGCTGACGGGTGCGCGCTGCGCGTTGGTTTGCACGTTCACCACGCGTCCGTCGGAGAGCGAGAAGACGCGGTCGGCCATGGCGGCCATGACGGCGTTGTGGGTGATGATCGCGGCCAACGTGCCGAGCTCGCGGTTGATGCTCTCGATGGCCTCGAGCACGACGATGCCGGTGCGCACATCGAGCGCGCCGGTGGGCTCATCGCACAGCAGCACGCGCGGCCGCTTCGCGATCGCGCGCGCGATGGCCACGCGTTGTTGCTCGCCACCGGAGAGCTGCGCGGGGAAGTGATCGAGTCGCGCGCCCAGTCCGACGAGCCGGAGCGCCTCCTCGGGAGGAAGTGGATCGCTGGCCAGTTCGCCGATGAGCCCCACGTTTTCGCGCGCGGTCAGGCTCGGGATCAAATTGTAAGCCTGGAAAACGAAGCCGACATCCTCGCGGCGGTACTGGGTGAGTCCGGCCTCATCGGCCGCGCCCAGATCCCAGCCCCGGTAGAGCAGGGTGCCCGCGCTGGGCGTATCCAACCCCCCGAGCAGGTTGAGCAGCGTGGACTTGCCGCTGCCGGACGGTCCGAGCAGCACGACCAACTCACCCTGCCGGAAGTCGAGATCCACCCCGGCCAACGCGTGGACGGCCGCCTCGCCCGTTCCGTACGTCTTGGAGAGATTGCGCACGTGGAAGACGACCTCACCCCGCGCGGAGTCGTAGGGACCGGCGGATGGAGCAGCGGGTGGGCGGGCGAGGGCGTTCATCAGGAGCGAAACGAGGAAGCGTGACGCTACACCCGTTCCGACAGCGCCTCAACGTCCTTTCGCGAGGTGATGACGCGGACTCGCAGGCCTCCACGCACCTGAGTGCAAGCGAGCCTCCTTGGCGGTGGTGGTCCGGTTCAACCCCGCATCCGTCGGCTAGGTTATGGCGTGCGGGGGCGTCCGGATGGGCTGATTTCCGGTGCGGGAATAGCGAAGGAAGAAGGCGCCGCGATCACGGGCTTCACGGGAACAATCACCGGCGCGGAGACGGCGGCGTTCGGTTTCACGCTCACGGATCTGGGAGTCGTTGGGGTGGCGGCGGCGGGGGGAGGCTGACGACCCTCGGCAAGATCGACCCATTCCTTGACGGAGCGGCCGGCAAGCTCACGCTGCAATTCCGCGACGCGGGCCTCGCCGCGCTTGAGCCAGTCGGGACGCTTGGCCGCCTCGATGCGGGCGCGCACCTGTGACTCCCCGGCATTCTTGATGCCGGCTTGGCGGGCGAGAATCAGCCAGGCAAGCGCCTCAGCGTAGTCGCGCTTCACGCCCCGACCGCTGGCGTAGGCCGCGCCCAAGTTGTAGCAGGCCTCGCCCACGCCGCCGGCGGCGGCGGCACGATAGTAGCCCAGCGCCCGCTTGGGATCCTTCGGCACGCCGGTACCGTCGTCCATCAGCTTGGCGAGGCGGAATGCGGCGGCCGGCTCGCCGAGGTCCGCCGCCCGCCGGAGAAAGATCACACCCGTGGCCTCGTCCTTGATCACTTGGTCCCCCAACACCAATGCCTCGCCGTAACGAAACATCGCGCGACGATTCCCCGCCTTGGCGGCTGCCGCCAACTCCTCCGGCGAACTCCACACATCGGCGGCCCCTCCGCCACCAGTGCGTGAAACCAGTTCTGGCGGACGCGAGTCCGGCTCGGCCGCGCGTGCCGGACCCACACTGCCGACAGCCCCGACCCAGACGACGCCGAGGACCACGCTCCAGCGGACTCGACTCCCCGTGGTGAGCGACCGAGCTACTTCCTCAAGACCCTGACAATCAGTTTGAAGAGGTGTTTTCATGGGCGTTCCAGATTGGTCCGGGGCAAGAGCCATGAAGTTCCCACCAAACGGTTCCCACCTCAACGCACGAGATAGACCTCAACCAGGCCGACGCCCTCCGCGCCCGTGCCCTGAAGCGACACCGTGTAGTTCCCGGCGGGCAGCTGGAGGAATACGGCGGCATCCCGCGCGCCGGACGCCAGCGGAATCGCCCCCAGCTTGATGGCGGTCACCGCCGCCAGAGACGCCTTCGCATCTTTATCCCAATCATCATTTTCTGCAATCAACTCCGCGCTGCCGCCCGCACCAATCCGATGGACCCGGAGCACCGGGTCGGCGAGGGGCTCGCGCACGCCAAATCCGCCCAAGGCGGGTCCCAGGCCGCGCACGAGCACCATGGCTGGCTCGACGGTGGCGAGGCTGAAGCCTGCGATGAGGGCGCCTTCATTCGCCCGCACGAAGCCGCGGGTCGATACATTGCGCAGGCGCTCGCCGTAGACCTCGACCAGTTGGATCGGGAGATCGGTCGCGCTGGTGGCGCCTGACGTCGCGTTCACGGTGAATGCGCCCTCGGCGACGTTGACCAAGGTGGCGGCGTCCTGGCCCGACTCCGGAAGAGCGAACGCCCCTCGGGCGGCGGCGGCGGCGCGGATCTGGGCGGCGGCAGGATCGCGGACCCAGTCATCGTTCGCGGCAAGAAAACCCCCTCCGGAGCGGAAAACCTCGAGGCGCGGATTTGGCGCGCAGCGTTCGGCTGGCAGCCCGAACGCCGCGAGCGCCTGACCGGCGGAGCGGACCAGGACGTTCTGGCTCGCGCCAGCGCTGAGCACGAAACCCGCGATGAGCACACGTTCACCCGCGCCCGAGAGGCCACGCGTGGAGACGTTCACCAATCCTGCGGCAGCGCCCGCCGCATCGGTTCGCATCATTTGCGCCTTCAGGAACCCCTCGAGGCCCAGTCGCGCTCCGAGTCTTCGGCCCGCGAAGTCGTCGGTCGGGATGTGGATGCCCCCATAGATGCGCGACTGGCCCGCTTGATCCGCGGCATCGTAGTAGGTCGCCCACTGCAACGTCAGATCCTCCGTCGGCCCGCGCTCGAACAGCAGGAACGTATCACGCGGGAAACGCTTCTCCGAAATTCCGCCCGGGTAGAACGGCGAGCCGAACAGCAGTGTCATCACCTCGGCGGCAGTGCGGCTGAAGGTGCTATGCCCGGAAACGTAGCCAGGGAATGCCGGCGTGACGAACGTCTTCATCTGGTACGGAACCCAGCTTTCCGCGAGGACCCAATCCACGCCTCCCACTTGGCGAAGAGGGTCGGCCGGATTTCCGCGCCACGCGCGCACGACGATCTTATCGACCACGGCTTCGATCGTGTCGCGGCGCTGGGAGACCACCGCGTGCCGCCCGCCGGGCGCGACGGACTGTGCGGTGGTGAGCTCGATCAAGTCCGGGATCAGCGGGAGACCGTTTTTGTTGTACCGTTTGGCGGAGGGATCGGACGACTGTCCGAGACCGGCCAGGTGACGGATCATGGAGATGGGGCGGACCCCATCGTACTGCCGCTTCAATCCCCACGCCGCACAGGCGGCATCGTGGAGCGAGCCATTGAGCGCGAAGTAGCCGCGCACGTCCCACTCGAGACGCGACCATTCCGGACCCTGACCGCCGAGCGAGCGACGGGCCGCCGGGTGGTCGTTCACTTGGTTGAAGATGACGTTCCAGTGTCCGGGCGGAGTCTCGGAGTCGGGTCCGTCGGCCCAGTACTCCGCGAGCACGCGGAAGTAGTCGGCCTGATTCACGATGTTGGCTGGGTACGGTTTTCCGGTCGCCGGATTACGCGGGTAGCCGGAGCCTCGGTCGGTACCCAGCGGGTTGTTCAACCGACCGCCGGGTGAAACATTGATCTGCGGCGCGGTGCCCGGATCGAGCAGCGACGACCTCCGGATCACCTCGACGGCATCGCTGATGTAGGTCTCCGATCCCGCGCCGCCCAACTGCGGCGGCGGACCTGGATCGAGGTAGAACGTGGAGGGCCCCGTCTTCACCAGCGCGAAGGTGGCGGTGAGTCCCCCATTCACCCCGACGAAGGACTGCAGACCGCTCGGCTCGATGATCCCGTTCTGCGTGATTGAGAAGTCGAGGAACAGCGGTTGCCAGCGATTGGGATCCGCCATGACGGTGCCCGGGATGCCGACGATCATCGGCTGGTTAGCGGACTTGTAGCCCGTCGCGTCGGCATAGCGCCCGGCCTCGTTCGCACCGTCGTTGCGAGTCGCCGCCAGAATTGCCTCGCCAATCCGATTGCCGATGGCGGCCGGGGAATCGCCCGTCGTCGTGGTGTCGGTGGGGTCGAAGCCGGCCAGCTCCATCAACCAACGCGCCCCGAGGAGGGTGCGGGCGGCGCCTGGGCTCGCACCGAAGCGAGCGGACAGAACCCGATGGGCCGCGTGGCTCATGGCTCGCGCTTGGGCGGCCTCGCGCTCGCCGAAGCCGCCGCCCCAGCGCCCGGTTTCGCGGCGGAAGGCGGGCTGGACGGACCGCCACGCGTCCGGCTCGTAGGCCCAGAAGGAATCCCAAAGCGCGGAGGAAAGATGGTACAGATTCCGAGCGTGCACGGGAGGGTTCGGGCGATCGCGCCGGATCCCATCGAGCAGCGCCTCGTTCCACCAGCGCGCGATCGAGCGCGAAGCGAGGTCGGCCGTCACCTTGACCTCAACTGTGACGCTCTGAGCGACGCCGGCGGGGCTGTTGGCCACGGCCTGATAAATGCCTGCATCCGATGGATGAATACGCTCAAGCAGAACGGTGGGACCGTTCTCGCCGGCAAGGAGCTTTCCCTCATGGAACCAGCTGTAGACGGGGGCCGGTACACCGGTCGCGGCAACGGCAAGCGTGATGTTCTCGCCCTTGTGGAACGTCCCGCCTGTCGGCTGTTGCGTGAACCGCGGCGCCACGTTGGTGGTGGTCGAAGGCTCGACGAGCGCGACGACCTGGTTGGTGGCGACGCCGGTGAGCGTCTGCGTAGCGCCGTTCGGCCAGGTCACGGCGATGCGCTCGACCACCGCGTTCGGGCCGAGACCGAAGTGCAGGAAGGGCTCGCGTTGCCCGAGGTAGGCATTCGTCGGGACGTAAACGGCGGTCTGAGTCACGCCCCCCGCCGTCACGCGGACCGTGGCGCCGTAGCCGTCGCGATTCGAAGCGGTGCCGCGGAACGACAGCCGCAGCCAGCGGTTACCGGCCGCGGTGGCGGGTGGATCGCTGCGGTAGAGGATTGGATTTCCGTAAAGCGTGGTGATGAGCACGTCCTCGTCGCCATCGTTGTCGAAATCGAGGACCGACATCCCGCGGCCGTAGGTGCGGTCCGTGACGCCCCAGGCTTGGCCCGCCTCGTAGAAACCGATCTCGTTTTGGAGGTAGAACAGCGTGCGATCGTTCTTGGCGTTGCGGATCGGGAATGCGCGCGGACCGGTGTACGGAGGTGACTCGAAGAAGTACCCGTTGGTGACCATCAGATCGAGCCGGGCATCGTTGTCCGCATCGAGGAACGCGGCGCCCCAGCCCCAGCTGGAATCGAGCACGCCGAGGCGGCTGGCGACCTCCTCGAACTGGCGCTGGCCGAGGTTGCGGTAGAGACGATTCCCGCCGAAGGGAATCCGCACGGTCTCGCCGGTGCCGAAGTCGAACGAACTGACGAGGAAGTCGAGGCGGCCATCGCGGTCGAAGTCGGCGACGGCCACGCCCATGCCGTTCTGGTCGGTGCCGACCCGGGCGGATTGGCGGCCCTCGGTGAACGTGCCATTGCCGTTGTTCCACCAGAACTGGCTCTTGCCGAAATCGTTCACGAGCGAGAGATCCGGGTAGCCATCCTCGTCGAAGTCGGCCCACGCGGACGAGTACCCGTGGATGACGGTGCCGAAGTAGGGCTGCCGCACGCCGGCGGCGGCGGTGACGTTCTCGAAGTATCCCGGCTGGGCGGAGCCCCGGTTGCGCAGCAGCACGGAGTAGCGGGCGTCATTGCCCGCGACGAGCACGCCCCACTCGGTGACGTGGACATCGAGAAACCCGTCGCGATCGAAGTCGACCAGCCCGATGCTCTGGCCGCGGTGCGGTTCGCCCGGGACGGTCGAGTCGGCGCCGCGAGCGATGGCCTGCTCGGTGAAGCGGCCGGATCCATCGTTCACGTACAGGAAATAGCGCGGCCCGTTGCGCGGCACCATGAAGACATCGGTGCGACCGGAATTGGTGAAGTCGCCTGCGGCGATGCCACCGATGTCGACGGCGGACTCGAAACCACGCAGCACACCTTCCTCGCGGAACGTGCCGTCGCGATTGTTCATGAAGACCAGACAACGCCGTGGGTTCTGGGAAAGGATCAGGTCGGTCCAGCCATCGCGGTCGAGGTCCACCGCGCAGGAGGCGTAGCCCGACGTGTAGCGATCGAGCCCGGCGGGAAACGGCTCCTCGAATTCCGGCGGCGGGACGACGTG
The DNA here is from genome assembly GCA_040382075.1 of Opitutaceae bacterium. GTDB lineage: Bacteria > Verrucomicrobiota > Verrucomicrobiia > Opitutales > Opitutaceae > UBA6669. Next base: position 45,749 of record JBEIGD010000013.1, on the reverse strand, counting down.
CAAGCCGGCGCGGGCGGCGACATCGGTGAAGGCGGCCTGAAGGGTCGGGGGCGAGAGCGCACCTAATGCGATGCCGCTGGCGAGCACCGCCCACCGCAACGCACTCGTGCCACGAACCAGCGGCATCCGGCCCGAACTACGTACGACTAAGTCGGATACAAAAAAGTCGGCGCTCATCTTTGGCAGACCGGGACGCGTGGCGAGGTCCTTGGGGGCAAGCCCGGCCGGGCTGGGTCTGGAACGGCCGGCCGGGCCGTGATGGATGGATTATTCCCCGGCGTCGCCGGTCACGGCGGTCCCGCCGGTGACCGTGACCTTCTCGAGGATGGCCTTGACGACCTTCTCGGCGAGTTCGGGTCTCTCGCGGAACGTCTGCTTCGCGGCATCGCGGCCCTGGCCGACCAGTTCACCCTGGTAGGCGATCCACGCGCCCTTCTTCTCGAGGATCTTGTGCTCGAGACCGAGATCGAGGATGGACCCGGACTTCGAGATCCCCTCGTCGTACATGATGTCGAATTCGCACTCGGTGAACGGCGGGGCCACCTTGTTCTTCACCACCTTGATCTTGGTGCGGTTACCGATGACCTTACCATCGGGCGTCTTGATCTGGTCCTTGCGGCGGATGTCGATGCGGATGGAGGAGAAGAACTTCAGCGCGCGGCCGCCGGGGGTGGTCTCGGGACTGCCGAACATCACGCCGATCTTTTCGCGGATCTGATTGGTGAAAATACAGATACACTTGGTCTTGCTGACCACGGCGGTGAGACGGCGCATGGCCTGCGACATCAGGCGCGCCTGCGAGCCGACGGTGGCGTCGCCCATCTGGCCATCGAGTTCCTGCTTGGAAATGAGGGCGGCGACGGAGTCGATGACGATGACATCGATCGCGTTGGAACGGATCAGCGTCTCGGTGATGTTGAGGGCGTCCTCGCCGGAATCGGGCTGGGCGACGAGCAAGTCGTCGAGATTCACGCCGACTACGCGGGCGTACTTGGGATCGAGCGCGTGCTCGACGTCGATGAAGGCAGCGAGTCCGCCGCGCTTCTGTGCTTCGGCGATGACGCTCAAACAGAATGTGGTCTTACCGGATGATTCCGGTCCGTAGATCTCGATGATGCGGCCACGCGGCAGGCCGCCGACCCCGAGTGCGAGGTCGATGGCGAGCGAGCCGGTCGACAGCGTCTCGACCTTCATCTTGGTATTCTCGCCCAGACGCATGATCGAGCCCTCACCGAACTGCTTGGTGATGGAGCTGATCGCGAGTTCGACATTCTTGCGGGACTCGACGGGAACGGGAGCGAAACCGGCCGCAGCGGAAGCGACGGGAGCGGCGGCGGGGGCGGGGGCGGCTTTAGTGGGGGAAGAAGGGGCGGCCTTGGACATGTTGGGAAGACGTGAATCGCTGCCCCCCCCGGAAGCAAGAGCGGTCTGGTAGGAAAAACGGAAACGCCCGCTTCCGGGAGTCCCCGCCCAATGGCGCAGACTCCCGGTGGAAGGCCGTCGACGGTGACCGAACGCGGCCTGGTCCCGCGCGGGTTATGGGAGATAGCGCGTCCGCCGCTCGCCGCTGCGGCCGGAGACCGGTCGACGTTCGGCCGGAGGCCGGTACGCCGAGCGCCGGTAGCCCTGTCGTGATGGGTCCGACGCGCAGCGGATCTGAAACTCCTGCATCCGCTGAAACAGACCCAGGAGCTGATCCGGGCGGGAGTAGTGATCCAGCCCGGAACGGGCCAACGCCAGCAGCAGCTCATGCGTCGCCTCCAGGGTCGACAGACAACCCTCCTGAGGCTGCTGCTTGATCACATAGCGGCTCACGGCGGTCTCGGCCGTGAACATCACCCTCGGCAGCCGCTGCAAGCTAGGGCTTAGCCGAAGCATTTTGCGCGCACAGGCCCAGGTCGCATCCAGCAGGAAGACCACCAAGCGCCTGCCAGCCAGGTCGCCCTCTGTCAGACCACCACTCGAGAGGTTCCTGGCTGTGCTCCCCGGATAGAGCAGGACCGGATAGAGTTGCGGATCGGCGAGCAGACCCTGCACCACTTCATGATCCTCGAAACTCACCCCCATATGGATCTCACTATCAACCAATGACAAGTGAGTGAGCCGACCCGTTCCAGCCTTCTCCTCCTTGAACTCCTTGGGGTGCATCAAGAACACGAAGCGCGTCTGGGTGGCCATCGGTTCGATTGATGGACACCAGCAGAGCGGCTTCGGCCAGAAGCAGCGGTAGCACGTCTCGCGACTCATCCGCGGTGGAGCGGCTGACGGGCGCGGAAGTCTAGTTCAAACTGGCGATCAGGGCCTCGTTCAGCCGGACGTACTCGTCCTTCATGGACCCCTTGGCTTCGTTCGCCATGGCGAGAGACTGCTTGGCCGCCTCACGTGCACCCTTTTTATCTCCCATTTTGCTCATGATGAGACCCTTGCGATAGATCAGCCAAAATGCCTTCGGGTTCTCGGCCAGCGCCGCATTGAGCCACTTCAAGGCGGTCGGCAGCTCGAGATTGTTCTCGTAGTAGAACATCGCGGCTTGGGCGTAAGGTTTCTTGCCGCTCGGGGCGGCCATGGCAGCCTCGATTCGGGGCTTGAGGATGCCGACCGTGTCGACCTCCAGCTTGATGGGAACCCGGGTCGTCTCCCACGCGAGGTAGAGGATTGCGGACGCGTCGCGCAGCTCCGTCAGACCGATGGCAAAGGTTTCCGTCGGCGTCGACGTCGTCACCGGCTTGGCCTTGAAGCGCACGACGTCGTTCTTCGCATCATATTGGTAGTCACCCCACTGGGACATATTCTTGTGGATGATGATCGTCCATTCGGCTTGGCCGGGAATCGTGAAGAGCTCGTAGGCACCTGCAGGAACGCCCACGCCGTTGAGTGTTACGGCGGTGCTGAAGGAGAGGCGGGTGGCGTTGTTCGCCCCGGTTCGCCAGCGTTGGTCATAAGGAACGAGACCACCAAAGATGGTCCGCCCGCGCATGCTGGGTCGGGAGTAATCGATTTCGATATCGGTGACGCCGACGCGGAGTTTGAGGGTGGCGGCGGGGCTGGCGGCGGGGAACTCGAGCTTGGGGGTGGGCGTGGGGGTGGGGGTCGGGGACTTGCTGAACGCGCTGCCGGCGAGCGTGGCGAAAGCCAGAAACGCGGACACGGCGGGGCGGGGGAACAGACGGGGGAAGGCGAGCTTCATGAGGAAAGCATACTGCATGTAGATCCCCGTGCGCAACCCGCGTTCAAGACTTGGTGCGATTAACCTCTCCCGGCTGTCGCGGCGGGCCGAACCGCACGCGGCGGCACGCCTAACGACTCAGCCACAGAATTCCGACCCCCAACGTGAGGATCGCGATGGCGGTGCCCGCCTTCAGGTATTCGAAGAAAGACAGTTCGATCCCGCAGCGGCGAGCGGCACGGGGAGACCCGCGACAAGTGTGACCCCCATGACCCAGTGGCGATGAGCGCCTTGACGAGCGTGCGCCGATCCCCGGAGAGCGGCACCTCCATCCCTGCGGATGAGGCGGAGCGGCCCGCGACCGCCGCATTCGGCAAGAAAAAGGGGGCGGCCCGGAATCCGGTCCGCCCCACAGAAACATGGGCGACTCAGGGAGCCTCGTAGACTTCAACGAGCGCGATGCCCGTGGTCCCTGCCACGCCCGTCACCTGCACAGAGTACCCGCCCGGCGGCAACGTGACCAAGACAGCAGCGTCCTTGCTTCCGGACCCGAGTGTGAAGGCACCGGTCAGTTGAGTGATGCTTCTCAGAGCGTTGAGATTGGAGTTGGCCTCCCAGCTATCGTTCGTACTGACGACCACTCCCGCAGAGTTGACGATCCGCAGGGTCGGATCAGCCAGCGCCACCCCGGAGAGACCGAAGGCTGCGAGCGACGGTCCAACGGCACGAATCAGGAGCGTCCGTGGCTGCACGCCGTCGACGACGAAGCCGGTGATGAGGAGATTCGGTCCGGTGCCAACGAAGCCGCGGTTGGACACATTGATCAGACGATCCACCGAGGTGCGCTGCCCCACGGCCGGGGGTTGCACCGCGCTGGGAGCTCCTACGAGCACCGCACGCATCGCGCGGAAGAAGACATCCGTGTTGTCATAGGTGCCAGAGAACAAGCCGGCCCCGAGTCCCATCGCGGAAAGGGGAATATCGGAAGCCGTGTGAACCGCGGTCGTCCCAGGCACCTGACCCGTGATGAGGAAGCCACCCGCAGTATCCCGGTTCAGCGGACCGGCCGGAAACGCGTTGAGCGGAGCTTGGTTGAAGAACGGCTGCTGGGAGTCCTGCATCGGCTGGGCATTCGTCCGCCAGTCCTCGTTTCGGTCCGCGTTAGCCGCGTAGCCGATCAGCATCCGCCGATCGACGTCGGTCGAGGTCGGGTAGCCATCCGCGAGCACCTCATAGAAGGGAAAACCCGCTTGTTCGTAGGTGCCGACAACCGGGGTACGCAGCTGATTGGCGCCCCCGTTCGCCCCGGCGGCCGTTTGCAACGCAGCGTCGGTCACGCGACTGGAGCCGATGATGTTTACGCCCGCGCACTCGTGGTCGGCGGTGACGATTGCGAGCGTGTCGGGATTGGCGATGACGAACTGCCGCACTCGCTCCACCGCGCGGTCGAACTCGATCGTGTCGAGAATCCAGCGCTCCGAATCCATGTTGTGCGCCTGCTTGTCGATCGACGCGCCCTCAATCATCAGAACGAAGCCGGCGGAGTTCTTCGAAAGGACCGCAAGGGCGGCATCGGTCATCTCATCCAGCATCGGCTGGTCGGGAAATCCGAAGTCGGCCGCCACGTTGCTCTTGCCGCGTCGACCGGCGATCTTGTCGAGCGCGACAGTCATGTTCGAGAGATTGAAGAGGCCGAGCAACCGCTCGGTACCCGCCGGCACCGCCTTGAGCTGAGTGGCGTTCGCGGCGTAGGTGAATCCGGCCGTGCGGAAATCCGCGATCAGGTCACGCGCCGGATCTGAATTGCCCTGGGGAACACCCCAGCTGTTCGCCAACTCGGCCGGCAGGACGTAGTCATTCGAAGCGGTTCGGGAAGAGCCGGCGACGGAGTTGGGAAGAAACCAGCGGCGCCCGCCGCCGAGGAGCACTCGCAGGCCTCCTCGGAAGACCGTCTCGTCCAGATATTGATCGCAAATGCCGGTCCCGGCCCCGCGGTTGGCGGTGTGGGTGCCGAAGGCCCCTGGCGTGGCGTCGAAGATGTCCGACGTCGTCACAATTCCCAGGGTCTTGCCCTGCGTCCGCCACAGATACTCTCCAATCAGCTCGACACGCGGGTTGTCAAAGGCGTCGATCGTGTCATCCGGGAATACGGCCTGCTGGTTGTTATTGCCCTTGTTCCCGGTTGAGTAGATCGCCGCGCCAGGGGAGGAATCTGTCACGATTGAGTTCAGCGAAGCAGTCTGCACCATGCCGGTCACGGGAAACTGGTCCATCGCGAGCGGCGCGAGCGACTTGCCCTGCGAAACACCGGACAGCATGATCCGAGCCGCCGTGCGATGCGCGATACCCATGCCGTCGCCGATCAGGAAGATCACGTTCTTCGCCTTGCCCAAACCCGAGGCAGCTCCAAGGGGAACCGTCTCGAAGTTTCCCTGCGCGAGGGTGACCGAACCATCACTCTGGCGGGCGCGAACCGTCAGCACATGGATCCCCGGCGCAGAGTTAGAGTAGGCACGCAACGTCGCCACCATGGAACCGGTCGCGACGCCGGTGACGTTGGCCGCGACCATCGACACCTGACCCGACACCGGTTCTCCGTCCACGAGGAACTGCACTTCCGTAAGGGTCGAACCCGGGTCGGGACGCACCGTCGCCTGAAGATCAAATCGTTGGCCCGGGAGAAACCTCGCGATGATCGGCGGGGAGGGATCGCCGAAGGTAAACAGATCACTCGGGGGGGTCAGGCGGCTGATGGACGGGGCGGCATCGAGGGACAAGGTCCCCAGACAGGCCGCGAGCGCTGGAGCTCCCAGCGCAATGAGACGACGGTAGGTTTGGATGAGCATGGAGAAAAAGCGTTACCGGGAGCCGGTCTCGACCGCCGACTCGCCGCGCGTAGGCGGTGCGCGATCGGAGGGAGGCGGAGCGTCGAGGCGGAGGCGAATTCGGGAGTTCCGGGCATCGGGAGTCTCGCCCGTCCCGATCTCGAGCGTCCCCGCAACACTCAAGAGACCCGGGACATAGGCCGCCGGTCGCTCTGCATCCGCGCCGGACAGAAGAACATGGACCGTCGCGGGGGGAAGGTCCTCGACGAAGCAGTAGCCGTCACTCTGGACCTGCACCGGAATACGCGTGAGCATGAAGACACCGCGATGGCGCACTGGCTCACGCACCATGTATCCTCTGATCCGTACACGCCTTCCGTTGAGACTCATTACCCGCGCCGAGTAGGTGAGTCCGTAGTCACCCACCAGCGGCTCAAACACGTCAACCCACTCCAACGTCGGCAAATCGCGGTCGACCGGAGACAGTTCAACTTCAGTCTGCTGGGCGGTCCTGCCCGCCGCGTTGGCCAGCGACTGATGCCGTTGCCACGCCGCTGCTGCAGCATCTGGGGCACCCTGCAAGCCCGCGCTCCCCAAAACCACGCTCAGAAACAACGCCGCCGACGCAAAGGCCCGGAATGGAAACATCACACCAGTATTCGATTCGAGGATGACCTTTCCACGTCCCTCCGGTTACAATGCGGTCGCAGTTTGCACACAAGCAACCGACCGCGAACAATTTCAGCGCAAACATCGCCCGTGCCACCCGCTACTGCGGAATCGGTCCCACACCAACTCAGACTTGGGCGCGGCGGCGCCCGCAGCGCGTCGAAGGTCCTTTCAGCCCCGCCCGAGTGCCTCGGGTGACTCGCTCAGAAGGCCCAAGCGTCCATCCGAGCTCTGCCTGCCGAGATAACCCTAGACCCCGTAATAGCTGCGGTACCAGTCGACGAAGGCCCGCATCCCGTCCTCGAGCGACGTGCGCGGCGCGTAGCCGATGGCGGCGGCGACCCGCTCGAGGCTGGCGCACGTTTCCGGGACATCGGCGGCCTGCGCGGGAAGGAGATTAAGCTTGGCGGGGCGCCCGATGAGCCGGGCGAGCAGCTCGACCATTTCCCGGACCTCGACCGGCCGGTGATGGCCTAGGTTCAGGATCTGGTAAGGCGGCACCGGCGGCACGGCGGGAGGGTAGAGCAGGATCTTGAGCAACCCATCCACCACATCATCGATGAAGGTGAAATCCCGGCGGTTCTTCCCCTCGGCGAACAGGTCGATCGGCTCTCCGGCGAGGATGGCGCGGCTGAACAGCGTAGGAGCGGTGTCCGGACGGCCCCACGGACCGTAGACATTGAAGAAGCGCAGGCCCGTCAAGCGCAGCCCGTGGAGATGTGCATAGGCGTGTGCCATCACCTCATTGCTCTTCTTCGTGGCCCCGTAGAAGGACAGCGGCCGATCCGTATCACCGTCCTCCTGGAAGGGCGTTTCGACGCCCGCGCCATAGACGCTGCTCGACGACGCGAACACCAGATGCTTGGGCCGGTGCAGGCGTGCGGCCTCGAGGACATTGAAGAAGCCCACCAGATTGCTCTGCACGTAGGCCTCTGGGTGGCTGACGCTGTACCGGACGTTAGCCTGGGCACCCAGGTGCACCACGTAATCGGGGCGAATCTGCGTCCAAAGGCCCTGGAGAGCGCCCGGTTCGGCGAAATCGAGCTTCACGAACCGGAAATCATCCAGCCGCTCAAGCTGCGCAAGCCGGGCACGCTTGAGGTCCACGGGGTAGTAGTCGCTCAGGTTATCGATGCCCACCACCTCACACCGGCGGGACTCGGCAAGGCGTCGGGCGACGTGGTAGCCGATGAATCCGGCGGCTCCGGTAACAAGGACCTTCATAAGCTGTCTCGACTACAACCTTTCGACGAAGTTGTAAACTTCCGCTTGCCGCAGGAAAAATGAACCTGCTATGGTTGCTCCCGTTTGCCAACTCCCCACGATTCCGTCATGAAGATCAAAGCCTATCTCAAGCCGCACTGTGGTTGGTCCAACGGCGTACGGGCGATTTTCCGCAAGTACAGCCTACCGTTCGAGGACATCGACATCATCAACAACCGCGCGAATTACGCCGAGATGGTGCAAAAGTCCGGTCAACCGCTCTCCCCCTGCGTTGAGATCGACGGCGTGATGCTGGCGGACATCTCGGGCGAGGAAGTCGAGAATTACCTGCTCTCCAACCAACTGGTCACCCCGACCGAGGCTCCGGCCGGTGCGCCGACGAACGCGGGCTGCTCGGACGAGGAGCATGCGAAGATGGCCACTAAAACGATCCGCTTCTTCTGAGCGCGAACCGCTATCCCGTCTTTCCTCTCCGGGCCGGCATCGCGCACTCCGCGTGACCGGCCCTTTTTTTGCCCAAATCCCGGCTCGACTGAAACCCACCCCCTCTCCGACGATCCTGTCACTCACGTCCACTTTTACCGACTTTTGGCCCGCGCCCTGCGGTGCGGTCTTCCCGATTGACCATGAACAGCAGCCCTGACCTCCACGCCCAAGCCCCCGCCGAGTCTCTTCGCCGTCCGAAGAAGCAGGGGCTCTATGATCCCTGGTTCGAGCACGACGCCTGCGGCGTCGGCTTCGTGGTGGATATGCACGGCCGCAAATCGCACCGCATCGTCCAGCAGGGCCTGCAGATCCTGCGTAACCTCGACCACCGCGGTGCGTCGGGCAGCGAGATCAACACCGGCGACGGCGCCGGCATCCTGATCCAGATGCCGCATGCGTTCTTCCAGGACGCCTGCAAGCACTCCCGCATCACCCTCCCGGCGCCTGGCGAGTACGGCTGCGGCCTCGTCTTCCTCCCCCGCAACCCGAGCGTCCGCCGCAAGATTGAGGAGCGCTTCGAACAGGTGGTGCAATCCGAAGGCCAGGTCTTTCTCGGCTGGCGCACCGTGCCGACCAACAGCGCCCCGCTCGGCGACACCGCCCGCTCTTGCGAGCCGTTCATGCGCCAGGTCTTCATCGGCCGCGGGCCGGACGTGACGAGCGACCTCGCGTTCGAACGCAAGCTCTACGTCATCCGCAAGCGCGCCTACTCGGACATCCGCGCCTCGACCCTCGCCGGCGCGGAATACTGGTACGTCGCCAGCCTCTCGATGCGCACGCTGGTCTACAAGGGCATGCTCACGACCGACCAGGTCGACCAATACTTCCCGGACCTGCAGCACCCCCTGATGGATTCCGCGCTGGCGCTCGTCCATTCGCGCTTCAGCACGAACACGTTCCCGAGCTGGGAGCGCGCGCATCCGTACCGCTACCTCGCGCACAACGGCGAAATCAACACGCTGCGCGGCAACATCAACTGGATGCACGCCCGCCAGGCGCTCTTCGACAGCGACCTCTTTGGCGACGACATCAGTAAGATCCTGCCGATCATCAATCCGAACGGCAGCGATTCGTCGATGTTCGACAACACGCTCGAGCTGCTCGTCCTCGCCGGGCGCCCGCTGGCCCACGCGATGATGATGATGATCCCCGAGCCGTGGTCGCACCACGAGTCGATGGATGCGCAGCGCCGCGCGTTCTACCAGTACCACTCCTGCCTGATGGAGCCGTGGGACGGTCCGGCCTCCATCGCGTTCACCGATGGCCGCCAGATCGGCGCCATCCTCGACCGCAACGGCCTCCGCCCCTCACGCTACTGCGTGACCAAGGACGGCCTCGTCATCATGGCCTCCGAGACCGGCGTGCTCGACATTCCCGCGTCCGAGATCGTCCAAAAGGGCCGTCTCCAGCCGGGTCGCATGTTCCTCATCGATACCGAGCAGGGCCGCATCATCGAGGATGAGGAGATCAAGCGCGAGATCTGCGACGCCCAGCCGTATCAAGATTGGATCAAGGAGCACCTCGTGCACCTCAGCGATCTGCCGGAGGCGCCCGCCGCCGAGACGCCGGACCACGAGACGCTCATGCAGCGCCAGATCGCGTTCGGCTACACGCACGAGGATGAGCGCATCGTCCTCACTCCGATGGCCCGCGATGGCGTCGAGGCGATCGGCTCGATGGGCAACGACTCCGCACTCGCGGTGCTCTCGAACAAGCCGCGCCTGCTCTACGATTACTTCAAGCAGCTCTTCGCCCAGGTCACGAACCCGCCGATCGACTGTATCCGCGAGGAAATCATCACCTCGGCTGAGACCCGCCTCGGCTCCGAGGGCAATCTCCTCAACCCGCAGCCGTCCGCGTGCCGCCGCGTGGAGTTGAAGTGGCCGATCCTGACCAACGAGGAATTCGCCAAGATCCGCCGCACCCAGCTCCCGGGCCTGCGCGTCGGCGTGCTGCCGATCCTCTTCCGCGTCAGCCGCGGCGAGCGCGGTCTCGCCAAGTCGATGGAGGAACTCTCCATCATGGCGCGCCGCATGATCGAGGAGGACGAGGTCAACGTCCTCATCCTCAGCGACCGCGGGGTGAACCGCGAATACGCGCCGATCCCGTCGCTGCTCGCGATCGCCGGCCTGCATCACTACCTGATCCGCGAGGGTCTGCGCACGCGCGCCAGCCTCGTGCTCGAGACCGGCGAGGCCCGCGAGGTCCACCACTTCGCGCTGCTCATCGGCTACGGCTGCTCCGCGATCAATCCGTACCTCGCCTTCGAGACGATCGATGGCATGATCCGCGACGGCCAGCTTCCGGGCGTCGACCACAAGACCGCGTGCAAGAACTTGGTCAAGGCCGCCTCCAAGGGCGTGATCAAGGTCATGTCCAAGATGGGCATCTCCGCGATCCAGAGCTACCGCGGCGCCCAGGTCTTCGAGGCGCTCGGCCTGCGTCAGGACGTCATCGACCACTACTTCACGTGGACGCCCTCGCGCGTCGGCGGCATCGGTCTCGATGTCATCGCCCAGGAAGTTCTCCTGCGCCACCGCGCCGCGTACTCCGATCGCTCGGCCAACAGTCACACGCTGCCCGGCGGTGGCATCTACCAGTGGCGCGCCAACGGTGAGGCCCACCTCTTCACGCCGGAGTCGATCCACAAGCTCCAGAAGGCGGTCCGCAACAACAACGTCGCCGCCTACAAGGAGTACGCGTCGCTGATCAACGATCAGTCGCGCAATCTCTGCACGCTGCGCAGTCTGCTCCAGTTCAAGACAGGCCCAGCCATCCCGCTGGAGGAAGTCGAGCCGGCCGAGGTGATCATGAAGCGCTTCAAGACGGGCGCGATGTCGTACGGCTCCATCTCGAAGGAGGCCCACGAAACGCTGGCGATCGCGATGAACCGCATCGGCGGCAAGTCGAACACCGGCGAGGGCGGCGAGGATCCGGAGCGCTTCATTCCGTTGCCCAACGGCGACTCGAAGAACTCCGCGATCAAGCAGGTCGCCTCCGGCCGCTTCGGCGTCACCAGCGAATACCTCGTCAACGCCAAGGAGCTCCAGATCAAGATGGCCCAGGGCGCCAAGCCTGGTGAAGGCGGCCAGCTGCCCGGCTCCAAGGTCTACCCGTGGGTCGCGAAGACGCGTCACACCACCGCCGGCGTGGGCCTGATCTCCCCGCCGCCGCACCACGACATCTACTCGATCGAGGACCTCGCGGAGCTGATCCACGACCTCAAGAACGGCAACCGCCACGCGCGCGTGAGCGTGAAGCTGGTCGCCGAGGTCGGCGTCGGCACCATCGCGGCCGGCGTCGCCAAGGCGCACGCCGATGTCGTGCTGATCTCCGGCTACGACGGCGGCACCGGCGCCTCGCCGCAGACGTCGCTGCAGCACGCGGGCCTGCCATGGGAACTCGGCCTCGCCGAGACCCACCAGACGCTCGTGCTGAACAACCTGCGCTCCCGCATCGCGGTCGAGACCGACGGCCAGCTCAAGACGGGCCGCGACGTCGCCATCGCCGCGCTGCTCGGCGCCGAGGAGTTCGGTTTCGCGACCGCCCCGCTCGTCGCCACCGGCTGCATCATGATGCGCGTCTGCCATCTGAACACCTGCCCGGCCGGCGTCGCCACGCAGGATCCGAAGCTGCGCGCCAAGTTCGCCGGCAAGCCGGAGCACGTGGTCAACTTCATGCGCTTCATCGCCGATGACCTCCGCGGCATCATGGCCGAGCTCGGCTTCCGCACGATCGACGAGATGGTCGGCCGCACCGACCGCCTCGAAGCCCGCAAGGCCCTCGACCACTGGAAGGCCAAGGGTCTCGACTTCTCCAACATCCTCTACCAGCCGGACGTCGGCCCGGAGGTCGGCCGCTACTGCCTGATGAAGCAGGACCACGGCATCGATCGTTCGCTCGACGTCACGACGCTGCTCGGACTGTGCGAGCCCGCGATCGAGCGCGGCGAGAAGGTCATCGCCGAGCTGCCCATCCGCAACGTCAACCGCGTGGTCGGCACGATCACCAGCGGCGAGGTCACGCGCCGCCACGGCGCCAAGGGCCTGCCCGAGGACACGATCCGCATCCACTTCAAGGGCTCGGCCGGCCAAAGCTTCGGCGCGTTCATGACGCGCGGCATGACCTTCCTGCTCGAGGGCGATGCGAACGACTACATCGGCAAGGGCCTCTCCGGCGGCAAGATCATCGTCTTCCCGCCCGCCAGCGCGACCTTCCGCGCCGAGGAGAACATGATCGTCGGCAACGTCGCGCTCTACGGTGCGACGGATGGCGAGATCTACATCCGCGGCATGGCGGGCGAGCGTTTCGCGGTGCGCAACTCCGGCGTGAATGCGGTCGTTGAAGCCATCGGCGACAACGGCTGCGAGTACATGACGGGCGGCCGCGTGGTCGTGATCGGCCCGGCCGGCCGCAACTTCGCGGCCGGCATGTCGGGCGGCGTCGCCTACGTGCTCGATGAGAGCGGCGACTTCTCCAAGCGCGTGAATCCGCAGATGGTCGGGATCGGCCGGGTCACGGCCGCGAAGGACATCGCGGATCTGCGCAGCTCGATCGAGAAGCACTTCGAGTACACCCGCAGCGAACGCGCCAAGAAGATCCTCGGCGCCTGGGACACCTACCTGCCCAAGTTCGTCAAGGTGCTGCCGAAGGACTACGAGCGCATGCTCGCCTGCATCGAGCGCGCCCAGGCCCAGGGCCTGAGCGGCGACGAGGCCATCATGGCCGCCTTCGAGGAGAACGCCCGCGACACCTCGCGTGTCGGCGGCAACTAAACCGCGACGGCACCGCACGCACCCCCACCACACCGAAATCCCTCCGATCCCTTTCCGCCATGGGCAAGCCAACTGGTTTCATCGAATACCTGCGCGAACTTCCCGTCGACCGCTCGCCCGCCGAGCGCGTCCGCGACTGGAACGAGTTTCATCCCCACATGGAGGAGAAGAAGCTCCGCCAGCAGGGCGCGCGCTGCATGGACTGCGGTGTCCCCTTCTGCCACACCGGGAAGCTGATCAGCGGCATGGCCTCCGGCTGCCCGATCAACAACCTGATTCCCGAGTGGAATGACCTCGTCTACCGCGGGCAGTGGCGCGAGGCGCTCGACCGCCTGCACAAGACGAACAACTTCCCGGAGTTCACCGGCCGCGTGTGCCCGGCGCCGTGCGAGGGTTCCTGCGTGCTCGGCATCAACGCGCCGCCCGTCACGATCAAGAACATCGAGGTCTCGATCATCGATCATGGTTGGGACGAGGGCTGGGTCTTCCCCGAGGCCCCGAAAGTGCGCACCGGCAAGAAGGTCGCCGTCATCGGCTCCGGCCCGGCGGGTCTCTCCGCCGCCGCCCAGCTGAACCGCGCGGGCCACACCGTCACCGTCTTCGAGCGCGCGGACCGTCCGGGCGGCCTGCTGATGTACGGCATCCCGAACATGAAGCTGGATAAGCGCGAGGTCGTCCTCCGCCGGATCGAGCTGATGGAGAAGGAAGGCATCAAGTTCATCTGCAACGCGAACGTCGGCGAGAATGTCGAGCCGCAGATCTTCCTGAAGGAATTCGACGCCACGGTGATCTGCACCGGCGCGACGCAGCCGCGCGATCTCCCGATCGAGGGCCGTCAGCTGAAGGGGATTCACTTCGCGATGGAATTCCTCACCGCGAACACCAAGGCCGTGCTCAACGGCGGCGCCGAGCACACTCCGATTTCCGCGCGCGGCAAGGATGTCTTCGTCCTCGGCGGCGGCGACACCGGCACCGACTGCGTGGGCACGTCGATGCGCCATGGCTGCAAGAGCCTCGTGCAGGTCGAAATTCTCCCCAAGCCCCCGACCGAGCGCGCGGCCGACAATCCGTGGCCGGAGTGGCCGAAGACCTACAAGATGGACTACGGTCAGGAGGAGGCGGCGGCCCGTTTTGGCGCCGACCCGCGCGTGTACCTGACGACGGTGAAGAAGTTCATCGGCGACGAGCAGGGCCACGTGAAGGAGCTCGTGACCGTCGAGATCAAGTGGGAGAAGAACGAGAAGGGTCAGTTCGTGCCGAAGGAAGTCCCGGGCAGCGAGAAGACGCGGCCGGCCCAGCTGGTGCTGCTCGCGCTCGGCTTCCTCGGACCCGAGCAGGCGCTGCTCAAGGAGCTCAAGCTGGACTCCGACCCCCGCTCGAACATCAAGGCCGAGCACGAGAAGTACACGACCAACATCAAGGGCGTGTTCGCCGCCGGTGACTGCCGCCGCGGCCAGAGCCTCGTGGTCTGGGCGATCAACGAGGGCCGCGGCGCGGCCCGCGAGTGCGATCGCTACCTGATGGGCACGACGGACCTGCCCTAAGACGGTCCCCGCCAGAAAGCGCCGACAACCGCCCAGCACCGCGGAGTCGGCGCGCGCGGGCTGCGGCAGACTGAAGGCTTGTTGGAGCCCGCGTACACGCCGAACGTGTAGCGGCAAAGTGGCCGCATCTACCTCGTATTCAGACTCCTTGTCGCCTAGTCCAACGACCTTGACCGGAGAAATTCCGGGACCCATCGTCGACGTATGGATCGGCTGGATTCTCCGACCGCAGGTCAAGATGTCCCGCAGGCTGCAAGGCACTTCGGCTGGCTTCTCGCCGAACGGATCGCGCGCGGCCTGATTTTCTTCGCGATCGGCCTTGTGGTTGCCCGGCACCTCGGCCCGACCTTGCTCGGAACGTTGAGCTTCTCGTTGGCGATCGTGACCTTACTGGCCGGCTGGGTTAACTTCGGCCTCGAGGGCGTTCTGTCGCGTGACGTGCTGCGACAACCCGACCGGGCGGCGGAGCAAATCGCGAGCGCGGCAGTGCTGCGCTTGATGGTTGGCGGCGTCGCATGGTTCGCACTACTGGCGGTGGCATTGGGCCTCCCGGAAGGTCACGGCGCGGAGGCTCGGCTCCTGCTGGTTCTGAGCCCCTTGGTGTTGCTGCCCTCGCTGCTGCTCCCGGACGTATGGCTGCGGGCCAAGCTCCGCGGTCGGGTCTCGGCGAGCGCACAGTTGGTCGCTCTTTCGGTCGGTGCGCTACTGCGACTCCTCTTTGTGCTGGCCGACGCGCCTCTGACCGCGTTCGCGGCCGCGGCGGTCGTCGAAGCAGTGGTGGCAGCGTGGCTCGTGCATGCGCTCGCCCGACGCGAAGGCTTACACGCGCCGTGGAGCCTGGCGCGCCGCGCAACGATCGAGAAGCTTCTGCGTGAGTGCTGGCCGCTCGCGCTTTCCGGCGTCGCGGTCGTCCTCTACATGAAGATCGACGAGCTCATGCTGCGTGCGCTTTTGGGACCCACGGAAGTGGGCTGGTACACGGCAGCGACCCGCTTCACGGAGATTTGGTTCTTCCTGCCGTCTGCCATCGCGTCGAGCCTTCTGCCGAGACTGATGGAGGCGCAACGTGCCGGTGAAGAGCACTATCGCCAGCGTCTCCAGCGGTCTTACGACCTTCAGGCCGCAGCCGCCTATACCATCGCGATTCCACTCGCGTTGACCGCGCCATGGTTGGTTCCTCTTGCGTATGGTCCCGCGTTCGCGCCATCGACTCCGATCGTCGCGGTACACATTTGGTCCGTCGTTTTTGTTTTCCTCGGCGTGGCGCGAGGCCAGTGGCTGGTGCAGGAGGGTCATGGCATATTCTACCTCGTTTCGACCCTCAGCGGCGCACTGCTCAACATCGGCCTCAACGTCGTGATGATTCCGCGCTGGGGTGGGCTGGGGGCCGCCGTGGCTACCGTGATCTCGTACGCGGCGGCGGCGTGGTTGAGCAGCTACTTTCATCCGCCGAGCCGCCGTACGGCGAACCAGCTCACCTTGGCGTTGGCCCTGCCTTTCCGGCTGCGCGCGGCGTTTCGCTCGCCATGACCAAGCCCTTCACCGGCCTGCGCGCACGACTGAAGCGCTTCCGCCGCTCGGCCTTCGAGGCGGTGGGCAGCGCCCGCTTCTCGCGGCCCGGGCTGTACGAGATCGATCGACGGTTGGACCAGTTGATGGACCTCGACGGTGGGTGCTTCATTGAAGCCGGCGCCAATGACGGCTTCTCCCAGAGTAACACCTACTACCTCGAACGTTTTCGCGGGTGGTCCGGTCTGTTGGTCGAACCCGTCCCGGAACTAGCTGCTGAATGTCGGCGCAACCGACGCAGCACCGTGATCGAGGTGGCGCTGGTGGCCGACCAGTCGGCCACACCCACGGTGCCGATCCATTGCGCTGGTCTGATGTCCACCGTCGCTGGCGCACTCGGCTCCGGCGAAATCACGCGGCGCCACGTCGAAACCGGGCTCTCGGTCCAAGGCCTTCAGACTACCCGCGTGATCGACGTGCCAGCACGCACCCTCTCTTCGCTGATCATCGAACACGGGCTGAAGCAGGAGATCGACCTTCTCAGTCTCGACGTCGAAGGGGCTGAACCCAGCGCGCTGCGCGGCCTCGATCTCGATCAGCACTGTCCGCGATGGATCTGCGTTGAAGCGCGGGATCCTGCGGAAATCGGACGCATCCTGGATCGGACGCATCGATTGGTCGACGTGCTCACCGATCTCGGCACCCACCGGGATCTGCTCTATGGCCGCCGCTGAAGAAACACCCCCCGGAGCTGCACCGAGCGTGCCCGTCGTGCTCTTCGCGCACTCGCGGCCAGAGCACCTGCGGCAGGTGCTGGCGTCGCTGCGCGAGAATCAGGTGCCGCGCATCATCGCCTACGCCGACGGTGCCCGCGACCAAGCGGAAGCAGGGCGCGTCGCGGCGGTGAGACGGATGTTGCGCGCGGTGGACTGGGCGGACCTGACCCTCGTCGAGCGTGCGCATAACCTCGGGCTCGGACGCAACGTCCGCGCCGGAGTGGGGGAGGTCGCGGAGCAGCATCCCGCGTTCATCGTGTGGGAGGATGATCTCGTCGCGATCCCGGGGACGTACACGTGGCTCTGCGCCGCGCTGCAGGAGCACGAAGCGAATCCGCAGATCATGAGTGTGTCAGCGTGGACGCACCCGCGGATCACCCCGGCGGACGTGAACGGCGCGCCGTACCTCGATGCGCGCGCGGAGTGTTGGGTATGGGGCGCATGGGCGCGCTCATGGCGCGGGATGGAGTCCGGCAATGCACGCGAAAAGCAAGCCCGGGCGAATGGCCGGGGAGTGGCCCCGGATGCGTACGGATCGGACCTTCCGATCATGGCCCGCGACGAAGAACGCCGGAACCTGTGGGCGGTGCGCTGGCTCTATCATCACCTGGAGCACCGCGGCCTGTGCCTGCGGCCGCCGCGGAGCCTCGTCGAGCACATCGGCTTCGATGCTGCCGCCACGAACGCCGCGGCGGCGCTGCGCTGGCGCAATCCCCCCTTGTTCCCGCTCCCGCCGTGCACCGTGGTACCGCGTTTGCTCGACGAACACCCCGCGTGCCGTGGACTGTGGGTCGCCGCAACACGGGCGGAGAACCCACTCGTTCCGCGATTGAAGCGTGCGCTACGGAAACTCCTCCCGAACCGTGTCGTCGCCGCCTATCAACAGCGTTTCCTCCGTGTGCGCTGGGAGGGTGATTTTGCCACTTGGGAGGACGCCCGGGACGCCGGCACCGGGTATGATCGGCCGGAGATCCTGAGCCAGATCGAGCGATCGACTCAGCGCGTTGTGACCGGCCAGGCCGGATTCGAACGCGACGGGGTTGCCTTCCCGCATGCGCCGGAACCCTGGTCCGCGCTACCGCTGCTCCGCGAAGCGGCCGCCGCGTCGGGCGGTCGTCTCCACGTCCTCGACTTCGGCGGTTCGCTTGGGAGCACCTACCACCCCCACCGTGCGGTGCTGTCGGCGCTCGGCGACTTGCGCTGGTCCATCATCGAGCAGCCGGACTTCGTCGCGGCTGGAAAGCGTACCTTCGAGACGGAGGTTCTTCGATTCCATGAGACGATCACTGACGCCGTCACCGCGGCCGGGAGGCCGCCGGAGGTCGTGCTGCTCGGAAGCTCACTCAGCTACGTGCCAGAACCCCTCCAAGTCCTGAAGGAGCTGGTCACGCTGCGGCCCCGTCTTCTGCTGCTTGAGCGGACGCTCTTTTCGACCACGGGCCGACCGCGCCTCACGTTGCAGCGAGTGCCCTCGTCGATCTATCGGGCGAGCTATCCCTGTTGGTTTCTGGAAGCGGAGCAACTCATGCTGCTCGTCACGCCAGAGTATCAACTCACCCATGATTTGGAGGAACCGGCACCGGCTCCCGCCGGGGCGCAATTTCGGTCGCTGTATTGGCGACGGAAGAATCACCCATGAGCATGATCGATCGCGTTCTCCGGGAGCCGGAGTTTCAGAGTCAGCCGCTGGTTCTCGTGGATGTCGGCGCCGCTGGCGGCGTGCACCCGCGCTGGCGCCGGATCGCGCGGCAGGCGATCGGCGTCGGCTTCGAACCGGATGCGCGTGACACCGCTGCCCTAGCCGACGCGAACACCCGCTTCCACCGCTGGATTCTGGGACGCCATTTGGTAACGCCCCAGTCACCCGATGGACCCCAGGTGCTGCATCTCACCCGATCGCCACAGTGTTCGAGCATGCTTCGGCCCAGGTCGGATCGGCTGGCCGGCTGGTCGTTCGCAGACTTTTTCACCGTGGAACGGACGGTCCACCTGCCCGCGGAGTCCTTGCCGTCCGCGCTGGCGGCGCATGGGGTCAGGTACGTCGACTGGCTCAAGTGCGACACTCAGGGCCTAGATCTGGCCATCTACCGCAGCCTTCCAGCAGCCTGGCGCGAGCAGATGGCCGTGGTCGAATTCGAACCCGGCCTGATCGACGCTTACCTAGGAGAGGACAAGGTCGCGGACGTCCTGCAGGCGATGCAGACGGAGCCGTTTTGGCTGGCCGATGTCACCCTTGGCAAGGCCGTCAAGGGATCACCCGAGCAACTGGCCGCCGCACTCGGTCCTTGGGCCGCGCGCTGGACCCGGCGACTGGGTCCGGCGGCGCCAGCGTGGGCCAACCTCTGCTTTGTGCGCGAGACCGGGCAGTTTGGTCCTCCGGCGAAGCGACGTACACTCCTCGCGGCGTGGATCGGGGCCACACTGATGGGTCAGCACGGGCATGCGCTAGAACTGGCCGCGCAGGGAAATCGACAGTTTGGTGACTCACTCTTTCCACGTCTTGCTCACGCGAGCGCGTTCCGATTGCGTGCCTCGATGCTCTGCGCGCTGCCCGGATGGCTATGGCGGCGACTGAGTCGATCCGGCTAGATGAACCACTACTGCACCTACTTCGACCGCGGCTTCCTCGTGCAGGGGGTGGCGCTGTGGCGTTCGGTCGCGCGGCACGATCCCGACGCGGCGCTCTGGGTGCTGGCACTGGATGACGAGACGGCGGACGCGCTGCGCGCACTCGGCGATACGTTTCTCCGCGTCGTCCCCCTGGCGGAATTGGAGGCGGCGGATCCGGAACTGCTCGCCGTACGAGGACATCGTTCCTGGCCCGAGTACCTGTTCACACTCTCTCCCTGCTGGGCAAGGTGGATTCTCGCCACCCAGCACTACATCCGCCGGGTCACCTATCTCGACGCGGATCTAGCCTGCTTCAGCCGGCCCACCGGCATGTTCGCGGCGATGGAAGCCGCCAGCGCAAGCGTCATGGTCACCGCCCATCGCTTTCCGTCATGGCTTAGGCACTACGAACGGCACGGGACATTCAACGTGGGCGTCGTCAGCTTCGCCAACGATGAGACGGCTCGACAGATTCTGGACGAATGGCGCGCGTCGTGCCTCGAGTGGTGCCACGATCGCGTGGACGAAGGGCGCTACGCGGACCAGGGCTACTTGAATGCGTGGCCGGAAAGGCTGGGGAAGCGCCTGCTCATCCTCGATGACCCCGGCGTGAACGCCGCGCCCTGGAACTGGGCGGGCTCCACCTATCGCATCCCGCACTCGAGGGGTGCACCGCTGGAAGTGGACGGCCGGCCGCTGGTGTTCTTCCACTTCGCGCGCTTTCGTCCGCGCGCGGGTACATGGCTCTGGGAATCGGGTCAGCTGGACTATGGCATCATGCCGGAGCGGCTGCGGACTGCTCTGTACGGCGAGTACTGGTGGTTGCTGGTGGCCGCGCAAGCCGAGCTGCGATCGGTGCGACCGAACGGCGACTTCGAGCTGCGCACGGCACGGCTGGGCCGCTCCGGGTGGCGCAGCCTGCCCTTGCGCCTGATCTTCGGCGGAACCTGGATTCGCCTTGGAGGACACTTCCTCAATCTGCGCGGAGGCCTGGGCCGGCATTCCGGCCGGGTGCTGGCGTGTCTCCGCAGCTGGCTGCGCAGGAGCGGTTGATCCGTGCCGACACGGGCCCGTCGGCCCGTCCGCGGCAATCTCCGGGCACGTCACATT
The DNA here is from genome assembly GCA_040382075.1 of Opitutaceae bacterium. Taxonomy (GTDB): domain Bacteria; phylum Verrucomicrobiota; class Verrucomicrobiia; order Opitutales; family Opitutaceae; genus UBA6669. The sequence continues at coordinate 25,055 of JBEIGD010000013.1, read as the reverse complement.
ACCAGGGAATTTCCTTGGCCGCCGGGGCCGGGCGAGCGTTGGATGGCCTCATGCCCCAGACCCCTCCTTCGCCGCTGTCCGCGCCACACGCGGACGCTCCCTCCTCCGGTCGGCTTCCCTCGCTGGTCGCCATCGTCACCGGCGGCGGCTCCGGATTTGGTGAGGCCATCGCCCACACGTTCGTGCGTGAGGGCGCCAAGGTCGTAATCGCCGACCGCAACGCCGCCGCCGCCGAACGCGTCGCCCTCGCTCTCCGATCCGTCGGCGGCGAGGCGCTCGCCGTGCCGATGGATGTCACGGTTTCCGCCGACTTCGCCCGGCTCGTGGCCGAGACCCTCGCCCGCTTCGGCCGCATCGACGTGATGGTCAACAACGCCGGGATCAGCCACGCCAACCAGCCCATGCTCTCCGTCTCCGAGGCCGAGTTCGACCGCCTCTACCAGGTCAACGTCAAGAGCATCTACCTCTCCGCCATGCACTGCGTGCCGATCTTCCGCCGCCAGGGCGGCGGCGCCTTCATCAACATCGGCTCCACCGCCGGCGTGCGACCGCGCCCCGGCCTGTCCTGGTACAACGGCACCAAGGGCGCCGTCGTGCTCCTCACCAAGTCGCTCGCCGTGGAACTCGCGCCCGACAAGATCCGCGCCAACTGCATCAACCCCGTCATCGCCGAGACCCCGCTGCTCACCACCTTCATGGGCGTTCCCGACACGCCGGAGAACCGCGCCCGCTTCCTTGCCACCATCCCGCTCGGCCGTCTCTGCCAGCCCAGCGATGTCGCGAACGCCGCGCTCTTCTTCGCCGATCCCGCCTCGTCCTTCGTGACCGGATCCTGCCTCGAAGTGGATGGCGGACGGTGTATTTGATCTGCCACTACGCCACGCCAGCCCGCCTCCGGAAAAAACCAAACGCCCCGCTGGCCGATCCCCTCGCGGGCTCCGCGCCCTCGCCCGACCCTTCCATCATCCCGCCGGCCCGCGTCCAACCACCATGAGCTTTGTCCTGCCTGATTCGTTCCCGCTGTATGTCGCCAACCGGCCCGAATCTCCGAACCGCGATCTCGCGGTGGTGGACAAGTTCACGGGGGAGACGGCGACCCGGGTGGCGCTGGCCGACCCGGCGACCATCGACCGCGCGATCGCCGCGGCGGTCGCGGCGGAAGGTCCGATGCGCCGCCTGCCCCCCGATGTGCGGAAGTCCGTGCTCGATCACTGCGTCGCGCGCTTCACCGCGCGCGCCGAGGAACTGGCGTGGGCGCTCTGCATCGAGGCAGGGAAGCCGATCCGCGACAGCCGGGGCGAGGTGACGCGACTGATCGATACCTTCAGCATCGCCGCGCAGGAGTCGGTCCGGATCGGTGGGGAAGTGATGAACTTGGAGATTTCGCCGCGGACGCGCGGCTACCGCGGTTCCTTCCGCCGCGTGCCGATCGGGACCTGCTCGCTGATCTCGCCCTTCAATTTCCCGCTCAACCTCGCCGCCCACAAGATCGCTCCCGCCATCGCCGCCGGCTGTCCGTTCGTCCTCAAACCGGCCAGCCGCACGCCCATCGGTGCCCTGCTCATCGGGGAAGTGCTGGCGGAGACCGCTCTGCCACTAGGCGCCTTCTCGATCCTGCCCTGCCACCGCGAGGGAGCGGATCTCTTCACGACGGACGAGCGCTTCAAGCTGCTCAGCTTCACCGGATCTCCCGACGTCGGCTGGGCGCTGAAGGCCCGCGCCGGCAAGAAGAAGGTCGTCCTCGAACTCGGCGGGAACGCCGCCTGCATCGTGGAGCCGGACTGGGCCGACCTCGACGACGCGGTGCGCCGCATCACCTTCGGCGCCTTTTTTCAATCGGGCCAAAGTTGCATCAGCGTGCAGCGAGTCCTGATCCATGAATCAATCTACGCGACGGTGCGGGACCGCCTGGTGCGGAGCGCGTCGGCACTGGTCGCCGGGGACCCGAAACGCGAAGAGACCTTCGTCGGGCCGATGATCGCGGAGGCGGAGGCGAAGCGCCTGGAGTCGTGGATCGAAGCGGCGCGGCAGGCCGGGGCGCGCATCCTCTGCGGCGGACGCCGGCATGGCGCGGTGTTGGAAGCCACCCTGCTGGAGAACGTGCCGGCGGGCCTGCCGATCTGTGCGCAGGAAGCCTTCGGGCCGGTGGCGGTGTTGGTTCCCTATTCCACCTTCGACGAAGCACTCGCGCTGGCCAATGCGAGCGCCTTCGGCCTGCAGGCCGGGATCTTCACCCGCGACCTGTACAAGGTCCAACAGGCTTGGGATGAGCTGGAAGTCGGAGGCGTGGTGGTGGGGGACGTTCCCTCGTTCCGGGCAGACAATCAGCCCTACGGCGGTGTGAAGGACAGCGGGCTTGGCCGCGAAGGCGTCCGGTTCGCGATCGAGGACATGACGGAGATCCGCTCACTCGTCGTCCGGACTCCTCCCGCCAGGACCTGATTCGAGCCCCCCAGCTTGACCCGAAGCGGCTCTTGATTACCGGTTTTCGCAATGCCACTCGAATTCCTCAATGAACGCGCCGCGCTGTATGTGGCTGGTGCGATGACCGTTGCCGAACGGGAGGCCTTTGAGCTGGTGCTGGAATTTCACGATGGGGCGCGCGCCGAAGTGGCGCGGTTTCAGGCGGTGGGAGCCGAGCTCGTGCTGTCCCAGGCCCCGCTGGCGGTGGAGCCGCCAGCGCCCCTGCGCGAACGCATCCTCCAGAGCATCGGAGCGACGTCCTGCCCTCCGCCCCCGGACGCGATGGTGGTCACGTGTCCGGAAGGCCGGGTGGAGTGGCTGAATGAGTCGTTCACCGGCATGTGCGGCTACTCGCTCGCGGAGCTGCGTGGCCGCAAGCCGGGTGAGCTCCTGCAAGGCCCGGCGACCGATCGGGCTGCTGTCGCGCGCATGCGCACCGCCCTGCGCGAGTGCCAGCCCTGCCGCGAGACCCTCTCCAATTACGCCAAGGACGGCAGCGTTTACCAGGTCGACGTCGCAATCACCCCGATCGTCGACGACTCGGGCGCGCCGCGCTGGTTCGTGGCCCGCGAGCGTCGCCTCTCGACGCGCTGAGTCGGCACCACCCGAGCTGCCGCCTGGACGCCGATGCCGTCGAAGCCCATCCCCGGTTCCACGGGCGAGGTCCTCTCCTCACTCCCGTCGCCCTATATCCCGGATCCTGCGACCGGGCTGCTCTATTTTCCGCGCTTCCTCGCGAAGTGCCGCCACGTGAAGGAGCACGGCGCCCTCCCTGCGAGCTACGCGAAGAACTACAAGCGCGGCCTCGACCGCTTTCTCTGTCAGCATCTCGGCATCGAACCGGCGGCGGTGGAAGCGGCGGTGTTCGCGGCGACGGATGACGCCGATCTCGCGCGCCGCCTGCGCGAAATCCTCCCGGCCGACCCGCGGGCGCACCGCTGGAATCGCGAGCTCTGCCAGAAGGGGATGACCACCGCCGGACAGGAATTTCTTGCGACGGCACTCAAGGCGATGGGCTGTGAGGACCGCATCGGTGAGATCCGCAGCGTCCCGGACCTGATGGACTTCGACGAAGGCCGGATCGAATAGGGCCCGCCAGACCGGTCACTGACACGGTCGCACCGAAGCAGGCGCACTCGTCCGCAAGGGCGCGATCTCAAGCGCTCCATCAACCGGCAACGCCGCGATTGCGGCCAGACCGTGCACCCGAGCCGGACCGCGGAGGGGCGGGCCGTCAGTTGTTCCCGCCCACGCCAATCTCGAAGGGGAGATGCTTCTCCTTCTTCGCGCCCGCGCCCACGAGCTCGAATTCCTCCTCCTCCTCGGGCGGCAGTTCGTCCAGCGGAGCGAACCGTTCGGACGTGAACCCAAGCTCCTGCTTTCCTTGGTGGAACGGGTCCGGCGGATTCTTCAGCTCCTCCAGCAACAGCCCGACCGTCGCCGTGTCTCCGCCCTTCACGATCTTCTCCCGGCCGAGGAACACCTCGCGGATCGTGTACGTGTCTCCCTTGACCGGCAGCTGCTGGTAGAGCGCGCGGATGAGCGCGGGGAAGGTATCATTCACGCAGACGACTTTCTGGCCTTTGACCATGGGGAGTAAGGAAAAGAAGCAGGAGCGTACGGTGACCAAACCCGGCCGTCACGCCGAGACTTCCTCCGATTATTCGAATCCGAACGGTGTGGCACGCTCCTGGTCGCGTACGCGCACCTGGATGGCCGCGAGGCTCTCGCGGACGAGGCCTCCCATGGAGCCGCAATCGAGGAACTCCGGCCAGTCGTAATGCACGGCGAGGGACTCGCGGAGCATCTCGAGATTCTCCAACGGAGAGAGTGGATCGGCCGACATCTCGCGGAGCAGGAAGCTCAGCCGCTCCTCGGTGACGGCGGCGCGCTGCAGCATCAGCACCTGTTCCTCGCGCTGGTATTGGCGGGCGGTCTCGAGATTCAAATGTTGGACGCAGAAGAGCGCGAGTGGCTGGTTCTCGCGGAAGAACTGCGGCCGGTAGAAGTTCATGCGCCCCTCGTAGCTCTGCTGGTCGAAGTCCATCGCGCGGATGCGCACCTGGGCGCCCTCGAAGTCGGGCGTGATGACGAAGACGAAGTTGTAGCTCCGCATGTCACCCAGGAGCCGCACGAAGCAGCGCTCGTTGAACTTCACCAATTCCTTGGCGATGCGGATGGGACGCAGCTCCGGACTGTCCAGCCAGCGCTGGATGAAGACATCGCCCGGCAAGCCTGCAATGTGCTCCTCGACCAGCGTCGGGCCGTGGGTGAGGTAGTTCAGGCGGTTCGGCGACAACACGTGCTCGAGCTCGAGACCGTAGACCCGCGAGGCGTCGGCGCGCTTGATGTAGTAGTAGTCGGCGTTGTCGTTGAACGAATTGACGATCCGGATGCGAAACGGTGCGGAGTTTCCGAACGAGCAGAAGTCGACGCGGTCAACGTAGAGATGGCGCATCACGGAGAGATCGCCGTCGACGCGGATGAGGGCGTAGATCTGCTTGAGGTCCTCGTTGAGGGATTCCATCTCGAGCCGATCGTAGACGACCGTCTCCCACAGCGTCGGCTTCCCGGCGGCATCCACCAGCGGCGCGGCCTCGGTGAAGTGGCATAGCCGATCGTAGGTGACCGGCAGGGCGCGCTCGCGCCGGTAGCGCTGGAGGTAGCTGCGCAGACCCTCGCTGATGGGGAAACTCGGCTTCTTCAGCTGTGGCCGCAACCGATCCATGCCCTGACGCTGGCGTGGTCGGAGAGGGATGGCAACGCCTCAGCGGAGGACGCCGCGTCAGTAGCGCGACGCGATGCCGAAGTAGTTGAGCAGCCAGACTTCCTTCCAGACCCGGTAGCGACCCTCGTGGGAGATCTTCCCATTTTCCTCCCGTTCCGCGTGCGGCAGGAGAAAACCGAGCTCGGTATTGATCCGCTCGACCTCGCGTTGCTGCTGATTGAGATCGCCGAGAGGTTCGAGGTCCCACGCCACCAGCGGCGCTTGGACGGCGCGCACCCGCTGCTCGTGGCGCTGGAGCAGCCGGGCGGCCGAGCGCGTCCAAGGATGGCGCTCGACGAACCAGTTCTCCGGGTAGAAACCGCCGAACGGCAGGAAGAGATTATCCGTCACGATCCGGTCCCCCTCGGTGGTCTGGGAGGAAAACGTGTGGCAGACCGTGATGCCGCCGCTGGGTTGGGGCAGGAACGTGATCTGCACCCGCAGGGTCCCGGCGGCGTCCTGATAGACGGAGGTGCGCAGGTAGATGCCCGCCCCAACCTCGGCCTTGAGTGACTGGAGAGGCCGGAAACCCTGCTGCCGGAGCCATTCGCGCAGCGTGAGCAGGCGAGGGTGGGTGGGCCATTCCTCGCCGCTGGAATTGACCGCAAAACGGGGGAAGAGCGGCATGGGGCTGACGCTCAGCGCATGAATTTCCATCCAACGATAGCCGGTCTCGATCAGGAAGTAGATCAGCACGAATCCGACCAGCAGCACCCAGAACGGGCGATCGATGAGCTGGAACTGCGCGCAAACCGAGGCTGCACCGAGGCTGAAGACGAACCAGCGGAGCCAGCGATTGAAGATCGCGATGACCGGTGAGGCCAGCCGTTGGTTGAGCTGGGTGAGAATCAACGACGCCACAATGGCGCCGAACAGGACGTAGGCCTCAAGCATCGTGGGAGGCGTTGCCGCCGCCAGGATCGAACGATCAGCTCAGGCGGACGGGCATGATGACGCAGATGAAGTTCTCGAGCGTCTTGAAGACGCCCGGACTCACCTCGTCCTTCACTTCGAAGAAGACCTCGTCCTTGGAGAGAGCCTTCAACGGGTCCATCAGGAAGCTCGGATTAAAGGCAGCCTGCAGCTCCGGTCCGCTGTAGGAAATCGCCATCGATTCATGCGCCTCGCCGAAGTCCGGGCTCTGCGCCGTGATCTCGAGCAGGTTGCTGCTCAGCTTCAGCTTCACGGAGTTCGCCTTCTCGCTCGTGACGAGCGCGGCGCGGTGGATGCACTGCAGCAGGAGCTCGCGCTCGAGCTTGATGCGCTGGTGCGTCTCCTTCGGGATCACCTGCTGGTAATTCGGGTAGTTGCCCTCCACGACCTTCGAATAGAGGTAGATCGAGTCAACCAAGCCGCTGGAGTCCTTGTCGGTTCCGATCTGGAAGGAGCACCGGCGGTCGCTGAAATCGATCTTCACCTTCTCGCCCTTGTCGAGCATGCGGAGCAGCTCGGACACCGTCTTGGCAGGCAGAATGATCGCGCCGGCACTCGTCGCCGGGATCTCCATTTCCTTCGCGATAAGAGCCAGACGGCGGCCATCGGTCGCCACCAGCGAGAACTTCCCATCGCGGAAGGCAAAGTAGACGCCGTTGAGGATGTACCGCGTCTCATCGCTGCTCTGCGCGTAGGAGACGCTCTTGAGCATCGAAACCAGCTCCGGCTGGTCGAGGGTGAACGACTTCTCGTCACCGAACTCCGGCAGCGGCGGGAACTCTTCCTTGCCGATGCCCATGATGCGGAAGTTCGATCCACCCGAGGCCAGCTTCACCTGATGGTTCGGCGAGGCATCGAATGAGACGTCGAGATTCGGCAACTCGCGCACGATCGTCGCCAGGCGCTTCACCGGCAGCGTCACAGCTCCCCCTTCCTTGACCTCTGCCTTGATCCGGCAGCGGATGCCGAGATCGAGATTGGTGGTGGTCAACGAGATGAAGTCCTTTTCAGCCTCGATCAGCACGTTGCTCAGGATAGGCATCGTCGTCTTGGAACCAACGACGTTGAGGACTTGAGCCAAACCGTTGCTGAAATGATCGCGGTTGATCTTGAATTTCATGGGGCGCGAGGCACGTGGTGCCGAGTCGTTAACAAAGGCTAAGTGATACCTTATTCAATAAGTAATTAGCAGCAGTCTTATTATGGGGTCAGGAAAGGACCAACAACCCAGCGGTTGCTTCCTTGTCCTCCTCCGAAAACCCTCGCGCGGAATTGCCGTCGGAGGCCGTGAAGAACTTGCCCGGAAGTGCCGAGAAAGTATCGGGTTCTTCACCGGGTCCAAACTGTGCGCGAGGGCCCGACAGGTTGTTCACAGAGAATTCGATCCCGTCGTCATGCCGCCGGTGGTGTCCTTGGCAGCAAGCTGCGCCGAAGGTGCCGGACCAGGCCAAAACCGATGTAGCCGAGCGTCACCACCAAGAGGCCCACTTCCTTGAACACGATCACCAACGCCACACAGAACAGCAGGGTCACGAAACGCGTCAGCCGCGTCGTCGTTTGCATGTCCACTTGTTTGCCACTGGGGTAGCGGACCGTGCTCACCATGAGGATCGCGATGATCGCCAGCAGCGCGGGAAGAACCAGCGCCCAGCGGTGCAACGATCGGTCCTGCTCCGCCAAGCTCAGGAGAAAGAGGACGAGGCTCGCGACGGTGATGGCCGCCGCAGGGACGGGCAACCCGACGAAATCTTTGTTGGTCTCAGCCTTCGCGCGGGCCAACAAGGGATTCGTAATGACGTTGAACCGCGCGAGGCGAACGGCGGCGCAGAGGAGATAAATGAACGCGAACACCCAGCCAATCTCCCGGAAGACAGGGTAGCCTTGGGTCGGCGAGAGGATCAGGAAGAACACCAACAGTGCCGGCGCGATCCCGAAGGAAACGACATCGGCGAGGGAGTCGAACTCCGCCCCGAACAGCGACTCCCGACCTCCCATGCGCGCCAACCGGCCGTCCAGCATGTCGAACGCCGCCGCCCCGAAGATCAGCCAAATCGCTTGCTTGTAGAGGTCGATCGCCGACCCGGTGATCACCGTGGCCTGCTTCATCTCGTAGTTCGCCTGAATGCAGCGGATCACCGAGGTGAAACCACAGAAAAGATTCCCGGCCGTCATCAGGTTCGGCAGGAAGTAAATCCGGCTCGCCGCCGTCACCGAATACGGGTTCTCGCGATCCTCCGCACCCGTCGGAACCACCTCGTTCGGGTCGGACTCTTCGTCCTGAGCAGTACGCACTGGATCAGCCATGGGAGGGATCTCGCGGGTTTACCCGGCTTTCTTGGTGAGCGACTCCAAGTACTTCCAAAACTTGGAATGCTGCTCCGCCAGCTGCGTTTCCGTTACGGGAAGCTTATTTCGCAAAAGAAAGTCCTCCAATGAATTACGATGGAGGATATAGCGGACGAACAGGGTGTTCGCTTGGATGTCGAAATAGAAGCGGTGGTCGCCGGACCGGAGGCGGTACAGGGTCTCGCCGCCGCGATGGAAACGGCCGAGCGGTTCGCGGGGTTTCTCGAGGTCCCCGGCCCGGAGGCCACTGATGGGCTCAACCGCTTCAAGCTGCGCGAGCTTGTCGAGCTTGTTCAGTTCGCTGATCGCCTGCTCGGAAAAGGTGACCTGGAACATGGTGGAAGGGCGGGGTGAGCTTTTGCAAATTGCCGGTCGCGGCAACGCTTTCTTTTCCGATGGTCCGGGTCAGCGGTGGGCCGTGCGCTGACGCACCGCTTCAAAGAGCGTGATGATGGTCGCCATGGCGACGTTGAGCGAGTCGGCCTGCCCCGCCATCGGGATGCGCACCGGCAGGTCGGCATGCTTGAGCCAGAACTCGCTCAGCCCGTACTGTTCGCTGCCCATCACCACGGCCAACGGACCCGTCAGATCGGCGTCCGTGTACCGGGTCGTGGCCGCCGGCGTGGTGGCGATGCTGCGGATGCCCCGGCTGCGGAGCCAAGCTTGGACCTCCTCGCTGGAGGCGACCACGCAGGGCACGGAGAACAGGACGCCGGTGGAGGCCCGCACAACGTTGGGGTTGAACAGATCGGTGATGGGATCGCAGACGATCAGGGCATCGCATCCGGCGGCATCCGCGCTGCGCAGGATCGTGCCGAGGTTGCCGGGTTTTTCGATCGATTCAACGACCAGCAGGAACGGGACGGCGGGTAACGTGAGTTCCGCGAGGGAGCGCCGCCACTGCGGAGCCACGGCGAGCAGGCCATCAGGCCGTTCGCGGTACGCGACCTTGGCGAAGGCGTCCTTGGAGAGCTCGAAGAGTGCCGCGCCGCAACGACGCGCCTCCTCCAGGAGAGCAGGCTCGTTCTCTCCGAGGAACCAGTCGCGCGAGAAATAAATCTCCTGCAGGGCGACACCCTTCTCCAGGGCACGACGGATTTCACGGTAGCCCTCCACGAGGAACACGCCGGCCTCGTCGCGCGGCCGGCGGTCGCGCAGCCGCACGAGTTGCTTCACGCGCGGGTTCTGCAGGCTGGAGATCTTCTCGGTGGTCAGGTCCACAAGCGGTCACGCTAGTGGTTCCGCCCGACGTGGCCAGCCTGCTTCGCAGCCGACGAATCCAGAGCAGCATCCGCCGGCCGATGCGAAGACCCGTCCCGACGGATGTCCGTCGCGATGCCTCGCGTGGCCGCCGGCGTGCGTTAGCCGCGGACGGCACCAAATCCTCGCCGCAGGCCTCGGCTCCCGTGCCGGAGCTGGGCGCCTGGCGCGGAGCGGATTTGGCGTTGTGAATTCCTCCCGGCGTCGAAACGTGGAGCCGTGGGCAAGAAGAAGCCGCGATTCAACGACCTCCCTTTCTCCTATCACGAGGAGATTGAGTTGGAGATCAGCACTCTGACCAACCTGGGCTCCGGGTTGGGCCGCTTCTCGCGCCCGGGTCCCGAGGGGCGGGCGATCGACAACTGGGTCGTCATGATCCCTTTCACCCTGCCCGGCGAACGGGTGCGGGCCCGCGTGTTCCGCAATCACCGCAATTTCTCCGAGGCGGACTTGCTGGAGGTTTTGGTGGCCTCGCCGGACCGTGTGACGGCGCCGTGCCCGCTCTACGGACGCTGCGGCGGATGCCAGTACCAGCATCTCGGCTATCCCGCCCAGCTGGAATGGAAGCGGCGGCAGGTCGCCGAGCTGCTCGAGCACATGGCCGGGCTATCGTTCCCGGTCGCTCCGGTGCAGGGCTCGTCCCGGGAGTGGGGCTACCGCTCGAAGATCACCCCGCACTTCGCCGCGCCGCGCGATCCGGCCGTGCCGCCGCCGATCGGGTTCCTCCGGCAGGGGACGCGGTTCGATATCCTCGACGTGCCGCGCTGCGCCATTGCCACCGAGGCCATCAATGAGCGCCTCGGGCCGTTGCGCGAAGAAGTGCGCACCCGCGCCGCCGCGGGCGGCTACCAGCGCGGCGCGACCCTGCTGCTGCGCGATGCATCGGGCGTGGTGACGACGGACTACGACGCCGTGGTCGTCGAGACGGTCGGAGACCTTCGTCTGCGCTTCCTTGCCCGCGACTTCTTCCAGAACAACCCGTTCATCCTCCCGGCCTTCACGTCTTACGTGCGCGAACAGGCGGCGGCGAGCGGGGCGCGTTATCTCGTCGACGCCTACTGCGGCAGCGGCCTGTTCGCGCTCACCGCCGCGCCGGCGTTTGTCGAGGTGACGGGCATCGAGATCAGCGAGAGCAGCGTGGCCTTCGCGCGCGAGAATGCCACCGCCAACGGCATCACCAACGCGCGCTTCGAGGCCGGTGACGCGGCCCGCATCTTCGCCGGGCTACGTAATCCTGCCGCGGATACGGTCGTCGTCATCGACCCGCCGCGGAAGGGCTGTGATGAGACCTTCCTGACGCAACTCTTCGGTTTCGGTCCGCGTGCCGTGGTCTACGTCTCGTGCGACCCCGCGACCCAGATGCGCGACCTGCGGCACTTCCTCGACGCGGGCTACGTCGTGCGCGCGGTGCAGCCCTTCGACCTCTTTCCCCAGACCCGGCACCTCGAGTGCATCATCACGCTGGAGCGTGGCGCCGCCGCGGCGCAGCTCGCAGCGGCCAGCGTGGGCCTGACACGGAGCCCGGCTCCGATGACCAGCGGGACTGAGGTTGCGAGCCCAAGTCCGTCTTCCGATTCGTCCGCGGATCCGACCGAGACCACGGCATGAACCCAGCGACGAGCGACCGTCTTTCGCCGCGGACGGCTTGGGTGACGGTGGCGCTCGTGGTGCTCGCGGGAGCGGTGGGTGTGGCGTCTGCGGTGGCGGCGCCGGCGAATCCGGCCGACCGAGCTGACCGAGCTGACCGATCGAATGCAAAGGCTCCGGTCCGTGCGGCGGCTGACGGGGCGGAGCGTGCGGCGGATTCGCCTTCAGCGGCGCCGCGATCCGCGACGGCACTGCCGATCGGTTCTTCCGACTACGCGTTTGCGAACGGCGCCGAGCCAATCCGGGTCTTTGCGTACAAGCCGGCGACCTACCGTGATGGGCCGTTGATTGTGGTGTTTCACGGCGTGGCGCGGAACGCGGAGGATTACCGCAACTTTGCGATCAACCTCGCGGAGCGGTCGCGGGCGCTTGTGGTGACCCCGCTCTTCGATCGCGCACGCTTCCCGATGGAGCGCTATCAGCGGGGAGGTATCACGCGCGCGGGGAAGCCCCAGCCCCCGGAGGCGTGGACGTTCTCCGTCCTGCCGCGTCTGGTGGCGGACGTCCTCACCAAGGAGGAGAGGCCAGATCTCCCCTTCTACTATCTCGGACACTCCGCGGGCGGGCAGTTTCTCGCGCGTCTGGCCGCCTTCCGCCCCGAGGGACCGGTGCGCATCATCGCGGCGAATCCCGGTTCACATCTCTTCCCGACGCGGGACGCGGATTTTGGCTATGGCTTTGGCGCGCTGCCGTCGGAGTGGAGCGACGATGCGAGCTTGCGGCGTTACCTTGCTGCGCCGCTGACCTTTTACCTGGGCACGGCGGACACGGATCCGAAGGCGAAGAGCCTCGATCGCAGCGCCGCGGCCCTGCGTCAGGGAGCGAGCCGCTATGAGCGCGGCCATGCCTGCTTTACCTTCGCGCGGGCGTTGGCGGCAGAGCGCGGTTGGACCTTCAACTGGCGCCTCGTGGAGGCCGCCGGCGTGGGCCACGACGCGGCAATGATGTTCGCCGCCCCGGAGGCGATGGAGGCCTTATTCGGCCGGCTGGAGCGATGAAGCTTCCCGGTATGCCGGCTCCGCCTCCCGTGGATGCAAGCGCGACCCGCGACGAAGCGGGAGCAACGAGCGACCAATGGCTGCAACGCCGACACCAGCACCGGCATCGGCCGCCCGGGTGGAGCTGCGAAGATCGTTGGCCGGCAAGCGATGAACGGTGGCGCCATCCGCATCGCCCTTGATTGAGTCATCGATTTCGGCGCTGCTTCCCTTGGACTTTCCCACCATGAGCCAACCCCAAAGTGGACAGGAGACCGCCAGCCGCACCTTTAGCCGCTCGGTCAGCCGCCGCAGTTTTCTCGGCCAGCTGGGCGCCGCGGCGGCGCTCGCCCCGCTCATCTTGCCCAGCCGGGCTCGCGGGACGGTGGCCGCGAGCAACCGCATCAATCTCGCGTTCATCGGCACCGGCCGGCAGGTGGCCTACGCCAACCTCCCGATGTTCCTCGCGTCGGCCGAGGTCCAGGTCGTGGCGGTGTGCGACGTCGACCGCTGGCGCGCCGAGCAGGCCCGGCAGCGAGTCGACGCGGCCTACGCGCAGGCCGCGCCCAGCAGCACCTACCGGGGCTGCGCGGTGTATGAGGATTTCCGTGACGTGCTGGCCCGGCCCGACATCGACGCGGTCATGATCTCGACGCCCGATCACTGGCACGCCGCCATGGCGGTCGCCGCCGCCCGCGCCGGCAAGGACGTCGCCCTCGAAAAGCCCATCTCGCTCTCGGTCGCCGAGGGCCGCGCGATCACGAACGCGATGGCGCAGCACGGCCGCGTCTTCCGCACCGACACCGAAGTCCGCAGTCAGCCGTACTTCCACCGTCTCTGCCAAATCGTACGCAACGGACGGATCGGCCAGGTGCGTCGACTCGTTGTCACGGTCCCGCGGAGCCCGGAGCCGATCCCGGGGTTTCCGGCGCCGATGCCGGTGCCCGCCGACCTCAACTACGAACTGTGGCAGGGACCGGCTCCCGAGCGGCCCTACACCCAGGCGCGGGTGCACCATCCGCGCGGTGGGCTGGCCTACATCGCGGCGGAGAGCCCTGGCTGGTTCCAGATCTCCGACTACAACCTCGGCAACATCAACAACTGGGGCGGTCACATGCTCGACATCGCGCAGTGGGCGCTGGGCACCGAACACACCGGACCGGTCGAGGTCTCCGGCCGTGCCGAGTTTCCCACCGACTCGCTCTGGGATGTCCCGCGCAACTTCGTCGTCCGCTACCGCTACGCCAACGGCGTCGAGATCGACTACACGGACTCTGACCGCGCCTCGGTCCGCGTCGAGGGCAGCGAGGGCTGGATTGAGAACACGTGGTTCCGGTCCGACGGCTTCAAGGCGCATGACCCCGCGCTCCTGAAGTGGAAGCCCGGGCCGGGTGACCTCGCGCTGCCGCTCGCCGACGAGAAGGATGACTTCATCGCCTGCGTGAAGTCCCGCCGTGAGACCATCATCCCGGCGGAGGTCGGGCATCGCGCCGCCTCGATGGCGCACATCGCCTACATCGCCGCCCGCCTCGACACGACGCTCCGTTGGGATCCGGTGACCGAAACCTTCCCCGGCCGCCCCGACGCCAACGCCCTCCTGACCCGCCCCGCCCGCGCACCCTGGGCCGTCTGAGCGCGGCCCTACAGCCGGTGGGCCCCCAAAAGGAGGCCCGCCCGCGCCGCCGGCCGCTCGACTGCGGCGGGAGATACCGGCGTCCGGAAGCGGGTCGGCGGATCGGGGCCGGAGGAGGAAAGAAGGTTCGAATGGGCCCAACCCCTCTTCCGGGCCATCAAGCGGGTGGACTCGCGCGCTAGGCTAACGTCCGCTACAAGTTCCGGAGTGCCTGCGGCGGCTGATAGTCGGCCAACGGCTTGACCTCTGATATTAGCTAAGCTTAGTCTAGTCTAGGCGCTATGAAGACGATTAAAGTCAATATGCATCAGGCGAAGACGTCGCTTTCCCAACTCGTTCAGGCGGTTGAGGAACGGGGAGAGACCGTGGTGGTGTGTCGGAATGGCCGTCCCGTCGCCCGACTGGTCCCCCACACGGGGGAGTCGCTGGACCATTTTCGGCGCGACCCACGTCTTGGCGGCGTGCTGGTGGAAGATCCGTCCGCTCCCTTGCCGCCCGAGGCTTGGCCTGAAGCGCAATGATCCTGTTGGATACCTGCACCTTGCTTTGGCTCGCCATCGAGCCGACGCGCCTGAGCGGTGCCGCCCGCGAGGCGATCGTAGGCGCGGGTGAGGACGCGTTTGTCTCGGCCTTCTCCGCTTGGGAAATCGCTTGGAAGCACCGCAACGGCGGCCTGCGCCTCGATCTCGAGCCGGAGCGTTGGTTTCCACTCGCGCTCGAGATTCATGCGCTCCGTGAACTCCCCCTGAGCGGCGCCATCGCGCTCCGCATGGCCGCTTTGCCTCAGATTCATCGCGATCCCGCCGATCGGTTCCTGATCGCCACCGCCCAGGAGCACCGGCTGTGTCTCGTGACTCCTGATCCGCTGATCCGTCAGTATCCCGACCTCATCACCGTGTGGTGAGGTGGTGACGCTTCACGTCGACTCCAGCACCTTCAATCCCTCCGCGGCATCCCGCGCCAGCGGGGCGGGAGAGACGGGTGAGCCGACGGCCTTCCGCATCCAAAGGTCGGGCGTCAGGCAGCCGAGGCTCGTGATGCGCTTCGTCTCGGCGGCAAGGTCCTTGCCGCGCAGGTACGAGCGGATCTGGTGGCTCATCATGTGGCCGAGCGTGTAGTCCGGCAGGTACAGCGGGTATGCGATCATGTGCTGGTACGCGGCGAGGATGCGGTACGGATCCGGGCCGAAGTCGCGCTCGAAGTAGGTTTTCCAAAGGTCGTCCGCGATCTGCAGCACCGCGGTGCGGAGTTCGGCGGCGGTCGCCTTCGGGTTCGCGTAGAGCCAGCGCCAGGCGCGGAGTTCCAGGAGCGAGGGACCGGCGATCTGACAGGCGGCGAGCATCGTCGCCACCGCGTCGACGGCGAACTGGCGGTCAGCCTCGGCGGCGCTTTCGACGCCGATGACGCGCTTCGCGAGCGACTGGTAGAGAAATGCGAACGCCTCCGTGCACGCCGTGTTCGGTACGCCGCGCAACGCCGGCCGCGCCACGAAGTAGGTCGAGCACAATTGCTCGAGGTTGTGGCCGAGCTCGTGCATCGCGGTGTCAAAGCCGTCCCAACCAATCTCTTTTTCGAGACTCGATGTGCGCAGCCAAGCGGCGTAGCCGGTAAGTTCAGGCCGCATCGCGTGGCCCGCGCCCTTGCTGAACTCGACGCGAATGTGCGTGCCGAGGAAATCAGCATCCTCCGCGCTGAAGCCGAGCTCGCGCAGAACGATGGGCAGCTTCCGCTCGAAATCCTTCAAGTCGGCGAAGCGGGCCTTCACCGCCGCGTTCATCTCGGTTGCGGGCTTCGCCTCCACGATGTCGTCGAAGTAGATGTCGAACGGCTCCAGCTTCCGGCCGAGCTTCCGCGTCATGAACGCCGCGATGTCCTTGCGCACGGGCGACTCGAGCAAGTCCACCATCAGCTTCTCGACTTCGGTCTCGGGCATCTCGCGTTCGAGCGCGAATTTGCGGGCGATCGCACTCGGCTCATCCGGATAGAGCGGATCAAACGCCTGGGCCATGTGGAAGTTCCGGATCCAATGCTCGTAGCGCACGAGGCCGAGTAGTTCGCCCGGGTCGCCGCCCGCCACGGCGTTCGTCTCGGGGTTCCAGTCGCGCGTCTCCTCGCCCTTCATCACGCGCGTCGGGATCGTGCCGTCGATGTGGCGTGCCATCACCCAGGTCAGCGCGCGTTGCTTGTAGATGCCGTCTGCGTCGCCGTAGCCCGCCTTGATCTCTTCGCGGACGAGCCAGTGCGCGATCAGCCGGCGGTTGGCCTCGAACCAGCGCTTGCCATTCGCGTCGATGACGCCGCCCACCGGCACATGAAAGTCGGAGACGAACTTGCCCGACTCGAACGCGTTCTTGCGCGCGCGGTCGGAGAGCCCCGCCGGAATGCGCGGTCCGAACTGGTGCGCCACGCGCGTGGCCGCCCATTGCTCGGGCGACCACGACGGTCCGTCGCGGAGCCTCTCGTCGAGCGTCGGCCGCGCGAAGTTCAGGAGCGCGAGGTGCGCGATCTTCTGACGGTAAAGCTGCTCCGAGAGATCGGGCGCCGGATCGAACTGCGCGAGGAGGTCATCGACACCCTCAAACTCGTCGCCCCGGAGGTCGTGGTGGCGGCGCAGCGTGCGGCGCATTTCGTACAGGTGCCCGCTGATCTGCTCCAGCGCGCCCTCGAGGCGGGCGAGCAGGCGCGAGCGCTCAGCCGGGTCGGCGACGAAGTGTTTCGTGCAGAACTCATCGAACGCCGCGGCATCACCGTCGGCCGCGCTCCATCGGGCCGCGACGCGGTCGACGCCGGCCTGAATCACGGCGCGTTGCGGCTCGCCGTGCCGCGCGACGAGCGCCGCCACCGCACGCGAAGACGCATCGCCCAGCGCGAGGGGAGGGTTCGAGGTCGAAGCGGAAAGGGACGAATCAGCCGTGGCGGGGGTCATGGTTGAAAAGAAGGGGGGTGGGGGGTGCGGACGCGGGAGAGACGGTGAGAGACGACGTCGGAAAGACGGATCGAATCGAGCCGGAAGTGACGACCAGCGCGTGGTCCGCAGCCTCTCCCTCCAGCGCCACGGCGAAGCCCGGTGCGCTTGGGTCCGGCTCCCCGTGCGCGGTGCCGCGGAGCAGGCTGGGCGGGGTGGGACTTGGCCGCAAGTGGCGGCTGGGCTTGGCAGTGAGCCATGGGTGGCTACGCTCCGAGCCATGAAATCACGTTTGGGTCCGTGCCTCAGATTCTTCCTTAGCGTCATGCTGCTGGCCTGCTTCCGTTCCGCGGGAGGAGCGGCCGAGGCCGCCGCGACGCCGGCGCTGCCGCCACGGGTCAAGGCGCCGACCGACACGGCGGAGTTCCGGCACCTCGTGCTCGAGAACGGTCTGCGCGTCCTGCTGGTGTCCGACGCGAAGTTCAACAAGTCGGGCGCGGCTCTCGCGGTGAGCATCGGCCAGATCGACGACCCGGCGGACCGCGAGGGCATGGCCCATTTCCTCGAGCACATGGTCTTCCTCGGCACGGAGAAGTACCCCGACGTGTCGAGCTACGACAACTTCATCGGCACGAACGGCGGCTACAGCAACGCCTACACGGCATCGGATCATACCAACTACCAGTTCGAGGTTCGGCATGAGGCGTTGGTCGAGGCGCTCGATCGTTTCGCGCAGTTCTTCATCGCCCCCCGGTTCAGCCCGGAGTTCACCGCGCGCGAGATCTTCGCGGTGCACAACGAGGCGATGCGGCACATGCAGAACGACATCCGCCGCATGATGAATGTGTCGCGCGAGCTGTACGCACCTGGTTCCGGCGAGAGCAAGTTCTCCGCCGGCAACAAGGACACGCTCCAAGGCGCGACGCCGGAACAGGTCCGCGCCTTCTACGAAGCGCATTACTCGTCCGACCGCATGGCGCTGGCGCTGGCCGGCAAGCTCTCGCTCGACGAATTGGAGAAACTGGCGCGGGAGAAGTTCGCGGCCGTCCCGCGGCGGAACCTGCCGACCGTGGAGCGAGTCCCAGCCTTCCTTCCCCGCGCATCCGCGCTGCGCTTGGCGCAGATCGAGCCGGTCAAGGAGCAACGGCTGCTCACCCTCGAATTCGTCGTGCCGTCAACGCGCTCGCAGTTCGCCGCCCGCTCCGACCTGCTGCTCAGCCAACTCCTTTCCTATCCCGGCGAAGGCGGACTCGTCGCCCGACTCAAGCGCGATGGCTTCGCGAACTCGGTCAGCGGCGACATTTGGGACCGCACGCCGGCGTACGGATCGCTCTTCATGCAGATTTCGCTGACCCCGGAAGGGCAGGCGGCGTATCCGCAGGTGCTGGCGTCCGTCTTCGCCTACCTGCAGCACCTGCGGAGCGCGCCTTTTCCGCAGGATTTCTTCCAGGATCGCGCGCGGATCGCGGCCCTCAATGAAACGTACCGCGATCGCGGTGAAGGCGCCGAGCTCGCGACGCGCCTCGCGAATCAGGCGCTCTTCTTCCCGCTCGAAGTGGCAGACCGCGCCGGAGACGTGTGGGGCGCCCCTGACGAGGCCTCGTACCGGCAACTCCTGGCCGCGCTCGTGCCGGAGAACCTCCTCGTGTCGCTGATGGCGAAGGGTCTGAAGACCGACCGGGAAGAGCGCATCTACGGTACGGCCTACAGCTATCGTGAGGAAGAGGGTCCGGCCTTCGCGAGCTTGACCTCGCCGCCGGCCATCGCGGGCTTCGCGCTGCCGTCCGCAAACCGTTTCCTTCCCGGAGAGACCCGGCTCCTGGCCGAGCGTCCGGTGCAGCTGGTGAACGAGAATGGGCTCTCGCTGTTCTATGCGCCCGACACGGAGTTCCAGCGTCCGCAGACCTCGCTGATCTACCGCTTCGTGCCGACGCGCGCCTTGGGCTCGGCGGAGTCGGCCGCGCTGCTCAGGCTCTTCGATGCGTGCCTGCGTGATCACCTCGAGGCGGCCGGTGGAGAGGCGGAGCTCGCGGGGCTGGATTTCTCGCTCGAGAGCTCCCTCGAAGGATTCAAGCTCTCGGTGACGGGTTTTGGTGATTCGCCGCTGCGCTTCGCGGAATATATCGCGGGACAGATCCGCACCTTCCAACCGACCCCGGAGCGCTTTGCCGCGCTGAAGGAAATCACGCTCCGCGGCCTCCGCAGCTACGCGCAGACCGAGGCTTACCTGCTCGGACGGGATCGCCGCGATGCACTTTCCCGGGAGATCTATTTCCTGCCCAGCGACGAGCTCGCGCGCGCGGAATCCGCCGCGTGGTCGGAGGTCCAGACCTTCTCCTCGACGTATTTCGGCCGCGGCAAGCTGGAGGCGGTTCTTCATGGCCACGTTGCCCCCGATGCCGCCGTGACCGCGGCCCGGGCCTTTGCCGCAAAGCTCGGCAGCGCGGCGGCGGAGCCCGCGGAGCTGCTCCGCCGTCGCCACGTAGCGATCCGCGCTGGCGAGACGGTGCTGGATGTCGCGCCCACGCCCGGCGTGAACTCGGCGTACCTCAGCGATTACCTGCTGCCGCCGGATTCGCCGACGGTGCGGACGTCGGCGTTGGTGATGTCGAACTTCATGGCCGACCTATTCTACAGCGAGCTGCGGACGAAGCAGCAGCTCGGTTACATCGTGGGAGCCGGCGCCGGTGGATCCGGACGGCAGCGGTACCTCTCGTTCACCGTCCAATCCAGCGGCTATGCAGCCGACGACCTGCGCCGCCGCGCCGAGACCTTCATTGCCACGCTGCCTGCCCAGCTTCAGGCCACCTCGGACGAACAGTGGGCGACCCTGATCGCGGGTGTGCGCGCCACGCTGGAGGAGAAGCCCAAGGGCCTGCAGGATAAGGCGGAGCAGTTCTTCGCGCAGGCCTTCGTGCAGGGTGAGGACTGGGAACGCCGCCGGGAATCGCTGGCGGCTCTCGACCAACTCACCCGCGACGACGTCGCAGCGCTCTTCGCCCGCAGCGTGGATCCGGCCACCGCGCGTCGCCGCACGATCCTGCTGACCACCACGGAACACCCGCCGACGGAGACCTTGACGCCTACGTTCACGGATCGCGCGGGCTGGAAGCAGCAGCGAGCGATCGAAGACTGAGCGAGGAGGCATCAGTGCGATCGCTCGCCGGTGGAGCAATCGCCTGATCAGTTCAGGTAGATCGCCTCGTTGCTCTGGAAGAGCGCGTGCGCGAGGCGAGTCCAGGCATCAAGCGGGCCGCGGCTCTCGACGATGAAGCTCGCGGCGCGGTTGGCCGCGCCGCGGGGATTGGCTCGCTCGCGAGCAGCGACCTTCGCGCGGGCGCCTGTGGCCGGGCCGACCGACAGCGCGGGCTCACCCTGCACGTAATCGAGCGTCAGCGAGAGCTCCGCCGCGGTGGGCTCGCGCTGGACGAGCGCTTGGTAGAGATACGTCACCCGCGCCGGGTCATCCGGAAGCGATTGAAACGTCGCCCGGCGGGTCAACTCGCGTGCGGTTTCGATCACCAGCGCGCTGTTCATCAGGAACAGCGCCTGCTGCGGGACGGTGGTCAGGTAGCGCCGTCCCGACGGAACATCCGGATTGGGGTAGTCCCATTGCGTGAACAATTCCGGCGGGTTGCGTCGATCGAGGAAGAGATAAAGGGCGCGTCGGCGATGCTGCACCTCTCCGTTGGGCAGGATGGACCGCCCACCGATCGTGGGGTCGAGCGTGCCCGAGATCGCGAGCAGCGAGTCGTGCATCTGCTCGAAGGACAGCCGGCGCAGTGGGGCGCGCCAGAGCAGGCGGTTCTCCGGATCAGCCGCCATGCCGGCGGGATGGGATCCACCCGCCTGCTGGTAGGTGCTGCTCAGCAGGATGACGCGGTGAAGCTGCTTGATCGAGCCGCCCTGGGCCAGGAACTCCGTGGCCAGCCAATCGAGCAGCTCCGGATGGCTCGGTGCGCCGCCCATGCGACCCAGGTCGTCAGGTGTATCCACAAAGCCGCGACCAAAGTGTTGCTGCCAGAGGCGGTTGACCAGCACCCGGGCGGTCATCGGGTTGCGGGGATCAGCAATGGCTTCGGCTAACTCCAGCCGCCCGGATCCACCGCGCCAGGTCGGACGCTTGGCGGGGTGGGGTGAGAGCGCGGTGAGGAAGCGCCGGGGCACCGTCTCGCCGGTGTTGCCGGCCTCGCCACGCAGGAGAATCGGGTAGTCGCGGCTTCGCGGCGCATCCGTCAAGGCGGGTGCGCGCGCCGGCGCGCCGGCATGGGTCAGTTCGAGCTGGGCGATTGCGCGTTGCAGGGCGCCCTCGCGACGGATCAGCTCGCGGCGGCGCTCCGGGGTGAGCTGGCGGCGGCGACGCAGCTCCGCAAATTCGGCCCGCAGTTCCTTGTCCTGCTGCGCAAGCGACTTCGCCTGCGCGAGGTAGTCCTCCAACTCGGGCGTCGTCGGCACGCGAGCCTGCAGCGCCGGCGCGGTCAAGGGAGATGCCGGTTCCACCGTGTTTGCCAGTACTCCGTACAGGGAATAGTAGTCCGCTGTGGGGATCGGATCGAACTTGTGGTCATGGCAGCGGGCGCAGGACACGGTGAGACCGAGGAAGGCCTTGGAGATGACATCGATGCGGTCATCAATGATGTCGTTGCGCCGTCCATCGTGCTGGTTGCCCAGCGTCAGAAATCCGAGGGCGGCCAGTCGTGAGTGATCGTCCGAGGGCCCGTGTCCCGCGTCCTTCGCCGCTTTGGCATCCGACTCGATGAGGAGATCGGCGGCGATCTGCTCACGGATGAAGTCGGCGTAGGGACGGTCTTGATTGAACGCTTCGATCAGGTAATCGCGGTAGGTCCAAGCGTGCGGGAAGCGTGGATCATCGCGCCGCACGGGATCGCCCTTCGTGTCGGAGTAGCGCGCGAGGTCCATCCACAGCCGCGCCATCCGCTCGCCGTAGTGGGGAGACGCGAGTAGGCGATCCACGACTCGCGCGAACGCCTCGGGGCCATCATCGGAGACGAACGCGGCCACTTCATCGGCCGTCGGGGGCAGCCCGGTGAGGTCAAAGGTCACGCGGCGGAGCAGCGTGCGCGGGTCGGCCGGAGCGTTCGGCGTAAGTCCGGAGGCCTCGAGTCGCTGCCGGATGAAGGCATCGATGGGCGAACGGACCCACGCGTCGTTCGTCGCGGGAACCGCGGGACGTTGAAGCGTCTGGAACGCCCAGTGCGGAGCGTTCGGGGTGGCCGCTACTTCGCTGTACGCACCAGTGCCGGCGGGCATGGGCGCGCCTTGGGCGATCCATGCGGTCAGGTCGGCGATGACCGGGTCCGGCAGCTTCGGGCCGTGGTCTGCCGGCGGCATCTGCAGGTCCGGATCGTCGTGGCGGACCGCCTGAATCAGCAGGCTCTTGGCCGGATCCCCCGGCACGATCGCCGGGCCCGACGAACCTCCCTGGAGCAGGCCGCTGCGGCTGTCGAGCACGAGGCCGCCGCGGATGCGTTCGGCGGAGTGACTGTGGCAGGCGTGACAGCTCTCGCGGAGGACGGGTTCGACGCGGGTGAGGAAGAAGGCGTCGTCCACGGGCGTAGCCGCGGCGGACGGTGCGGTGCGGTCGGGTGTCCGCGCCTGCTCGCTCAGGGACCCCGGCGCGCCCACGCCCGCGCGCGAGGGCGCGGAGCGGGCGGAGGCCTCGGATGGGCTGGCCGCAGCGGTGGCCGCGCGGAGGGAGTGGGGTGCGAGAGCCGCGCTGAAGAGCAGTACGCCGGTGGCGCAGAGGAGCGTTGACCATCGACCCGGGAAGGCCGACGTGGAGCGCGGTGGCGGAGTGCCGGAAGACTCGGGAGAGCGGGGCTGCACGGCGCAGGAAGGAGCGGGGTTAGGCCAGGATGGGCTGTACCACGCGACCAGCGACATCGGTCAGCCGGAAATCGCGGCCATTGTGGCGGTACGTCAGGCGGCGGTGATCGAAGCCAAGGCAGTGCAGGACAGTCGCGTGCAGGTCGTGGACGTGGACCTTGTCGGTCACGGCGGCGGCGCCCAGTTCGTCGGTCGCCCCGTGCACGATGCCGCCCTTGATCCCGCCGCCGGCGAGCCAGAGGGAGAAGGCCTTGGCGTTGTGATCGCGGCCCGGATTGTCACCTCCGTTGCGGTCGCGGGTGGGCTTGCGCCCGAATTCCCCGCCCCAGATCACCAGCGTGGAGTCGAGGAGCCCGCGGAGCTTGAGATCGGCGAGGAGGGCGGCGAGCGGTTGGTCGATCTCTCGGGCCTTCGCGGTGATGCGGTCCTCGAGATCCTGGTGGTGATCCCAGCCGTCGTGCCAGACCTGCACGAAGCGCACGCCGCGTTCGACCAAGCGGCGGGCGAGCAGCATCTGCCGGCCCTGCGCGGTTTCGCCGTAGGCGGCGCGGGTGTCGGCGGCTTCGCGGGACAGATCGAAGGCATCGGTCGCCTCAGCCTGCATGCGGAAAGCGATCTCGTACGTCTCGAGCCTCGCCTCGAGCGCGTCCTCGCGGGCGAGGTTGGCGGCGTGCAGCCCGTTGAGGGAGTGGACGAGATCCAGCTGACGCCGCTGCTCCGCCTTGGAGGCGTAGCCGTTGCGGATGTGCTGGATCATCTGCTGCACGGTGGCGGCGGTCGTGTTGATGCTCGTGCCCTGGTAGAGGCCGGGCAGAAACGCCGCGCCGTAGGAATTCGCGCCGCCGGCCGGCAGTCGGTTGCCGCGCAGCGAAATGAATCCCGGCAAGTTCTGGTTCTCCGTGCCCAGCCCGTAGACCGTCCACGAGCCGAGACTCGGCTTGGTGATGCGCAGCGAGCCGGTGTTCATGAACACCGTGGCGACATCGTGCGCCGGGATGTCGGTGTACATCGAGCGGATCACCGCCATGTCATCGACGTGCGCCGCGGTTTTGGCGAAGAGCTCGCTGACCTCGATGCCCGACTTTCCGTAACGTTGGAAGGTGAAGGGAGAACCCATGGCCACACCGCCGTCCTTGCCGATGGAGCGTCCGTCGAAGCGCGCCAGCGCGGGCTTGGGGTCCCAGGTGTCGAGGTGCGACGGCGCGCCCTGCGCGAAGATCTGGATCACGGCCCTTGCCTTCCCCGGAAAGTGCGGAGCCCGCGGCGAGAGGGGATTGCGGGTGACGCCGGGGGCAGCCTGGGCGCCGGAATCGAGCAGCGTGGCGAGCCCCAGTGCGCCCAGTCCCATTCCCGTCCGGCTCAGAAACTGGCGCCGCGTGAGAAATCGGTCCGCCCACGCCTGCGACACGCCGGTGCAGGGTCCGCCTGGCATCGCGAGGGGATCGGAGTTGGGCGGCGATTCGGGCATCACGACGAGAGCTGGCGGAAGAGACGCCCGAGATGGCCCCGAGGTTTCGCGTGTGG
The DNA here is from genome assembly GCA_040382075.1 of Opitutaceae bacterium. Lineage (GTDB taxonomy): Bacteria > Verrucomicrobiota > Verrucomicrobiia > Opitutales > Opitutaceae > UBA6669. The sequence continues at coordinate 753 of JBEIGD010000013.1, read as the reverse complement.
GGTGAGACGACGCGAAATAGGGCGGCGGTGGTTTACTTCACCACCGGCCGCAGAACGAAGTTCCGGTAGGCGATGCCGCCGTGATCGCCCTGCAGGTAGATCGGGCCGGGGCGGAGCGGATCGGACCAGAGGGCGCCTCCCGTGCAGCCCGGCACGGGCTGGTTGTCGATGATCCGTTGGCCATTCAGGATCACGGTGATGTGACGATCGACGAGCGTGAGGTCCAGCGTCTGCCACTCGCCGGCCGGCTTTTCCGCGGAGACCGTGGGAGTGATGCGGCTGTAGACGGAACCCATGTAGTGGGAGTCGAGCGGCTTGCCGTACGAATCGAAGACCTGGATCTCGTAGATGCCGCGCAGGTAGACTCCGCTGTTGCCGCCGGGCGGTACGCGGACCTCGACGGTCAGGCGGAAGTCCTCGAATTCCCGATCCGTCCGCAGATTGGCGTAGCGACGCTTGGGCTGGCCCGGGGCGGGCTCCTCGGGCGAATTGAGCAGCAGGCCGTCGCGGAAGACCCAGCCATTGGGGGCACCGGCCTCGACGACCCGCCAGCCGGTCAGATCGCGGCCGTTGAGCAGTGCGATTGGCTCGCCGAAGCGCACGCGGGAAAGATCGGGCCGCGGCGGCATGGCCGGGGTCCGGCGCCCGCTGAAGTCGGCGCGATCGAACCCGGAGCCGTCGATCCGCGGGGTGGTGCGGGTGAGGTGCAAGACGTCGCCCTTGGCCTGGGCGGTGATCACCTCGGTGAACTGC
>JBEIGD010000012.1:0-92377 GCA_040382075.1 Opitutaceae bacterium | reverse complement strand
GTCCTAGGTCACGCTTTCTTGGCCGACTCCCGTTCACCATGCGCAGCCTCTTCGTCCTGCTTGCCCTCGCCGCCGCCCTTGCGGGCATCGCCTTTGTGGCGCGTTCCGGCATCATCAGTCGCGACAATCCGGGGAAACCGATCAACAGCGCGATGCGTGAAGCGCTGGCGGCCCGCTCGCCCCAGTGGAGCGAAGCGGAGGCCGCGGTCCTCGCGCGCGACTTTTCCAACGCCCGCGAAACGAAGACCGGCATGCGCTACTTCGTCCGCGCCCTCGGCACCAGCGAAGAGACTCCAAAGGTCGGCCAGTGGGCCAGCGTGCACTACGAAGGCCGTTTCTTCGACGGCACCAAGTTCGACAGCAGCTACGACCGCGGCCAAGGGCCATTCAACTTCCAGGTCGGCCTCGGCCGCGTGATCCCCGGCTGGGATGAAGCCATCCTGAGCATGAAGCGCGGTGAAAAGCGCACGCTCGCGATTCCGTACTGGCTCGCCTACGGCGAGAAAGGCGTGGGCAGCAAGATTCCGCCGAAGGCGGGGCTCATCTTCCAGGTTGAGCTGATCGATTTCCGATGAGTGCTGTTTCCCTGACCGGTGCCGAGAAAAGTCGCCTCCGCGGGCGTGGACAGACGCTGGAGGCGTCCTTGAAGGTGGGCCGGGAAGGGGCATCCCCCAGCGTCGTCGCCTCGCTCCGCACCCTCCTCGCTGCGCAGGAACTCGTGAAAGTCCGCTACACGGCGGCGGATCGCGACGAACGCGAGACGCTGAACGCCCGCCTCGCGGAGACGACGGAGAGTTGCCTCGTCGGCACCGTGGGCGGCACGGCCCTGTTCTTCCGTCCGCGCGCCGCTGAAGCCGCGCCCCGGGCCTGATCCCCGCGCGACATCACCGGCCCTGGCGGCCGGGCCCCGCTTCCTCACCCTGCGTCCCGCATGCCGAACCCCGGCAACCCCTCCGAGACGCTGACCGCGTCCCGCCCGCCCACGCACCGACCGGCGCCCCGCCCGCCGCTCGAGCGCCTGTCCGTTGGCCGCCCGGCGGAGTACGCCCCTGCCTCAAACCCGACGCCCAGCGTGGCTTCCGATCCCTCCGCGCCCAACGCTCCGACCGCGAGTCCCCCGCGGTACGATTCCCCGGCCTTCGTCACCACGCTGGACCACGCGGCGTGGCAGGCGCGTCAGCAGGCCCACGAACTCCGGGTACGGGAGTGGACCGACCCGCACCAAGACCGCGCCTCGCGCGGCGAACCCCATCCGGTCTGGGACTTCCTCTTCTCGTACTACGCCTTCCGCCCGGCGTGGCTCCGGCAGTGGCATCCCGGACCCGACGTCGTGCTTGCCGGTGCGGAGGCGGAGGCGTTTCTCCGCTGGCCTGAGTACGAGCGCACGACGGGCGGCGTGGCCCTCGCGGTGCATACCCTCCCGGAAAAGCGCCGCCCCTTCGTGACCTGGCTGCGCGAACTCCTGCAAACGACGCAGCTGCGGGCGCCCTTCTTTGGCTGCTACGGCCTGCACGAGTGGGCGATGGTGTACCGCGAGGCACCCGAGGAAGTACGGCACGCGGCCTGGCCCCTGCGCCATTCCCCCGAGCGCCTCGCGGAGATCGTCGAATCGCTGCCCCTGTGCTGCACGCACTTCGACGCCTTTCGCTTCTTCACGACCGAGGCCCGACCGCGCAACCGCCACACCCTCGACCGCACGGCCACGCTCCGCTTCGAGCAACGCGGCTGCCTCCATGCGAACATGGACCTGTACAAATGGGCCTTCAAACTCGCCCCGTACACCCCGTCTGAGCTGATTGCGGATACCTTTGCGCTCGCCCGGGACATCCGGGAAGTCGACATGCGCGCCAGCCCCTACGATCTCCGCGGACTTGGCTTTGCCCCGATTCCGATCGAAACGCCCGAAGGCCGGGCCGAGTACGAAGCCCGGCAGCGGGCGTTTGCCGCACGCGGCGAGCCCCTCCGAGCGCGGCTGGTCGCCCTGTGTGATCGCCTCCTGCAGCAGCCGGACCGGGCCTGATGCGGCTTGAACCCGCGGTAGGCGGATCGGCGGCGGCGGGCTTGCTCCTTGCGCACCGTACCAGGGGTCGAGCATCCACCCCGCCGCGGCTTCGGTGAAGACGCGCGCCCCGCCGGGCCGCGCCGCCGCTCGCGGGGCGAAGGGTGGAGACGAAAAAGCCCCGCGGAAACCGCGGGGCGAAAACGACCGGGAAGACCCGGGGGAACGGAATGGGGCGAGCGGCGCTTAGCTGGCCTTCGGGCGCGAGTGCTTCGCGACGTTGCTCTTGGCGCGGGAGGCGGCGTTGCGGTGCACGACGCCGGACTTGGTGGCCTTGTCCATCGCGGAGGCGTAGGCGCTGCCCGCCGCCTTGATCGCAGCGCCGTCGCCGGCGGCCACCGCCTGCTCAAATTTCTTGTGCAGGGTCTTCAGGCGCGTCTGCGTGGCCCGGTTGCGGGTGGTAAGGCGGGCGGCTTTGCGGGCGGCCTTGATGGCGGATTTGGTGTTGGCCATGGCGTAAGATAATCTTGGAAGCCGGTCAAAAACCCAGACCGGAGCGGGAGAGTCAAGGGGAAACTCCCAGCCCACCCGGGCGGAAGCCTCGGCGGAAGGACTTGGTTTTGGGGCCGATAAGCCGGATTCAGTTCCACGCCGAAGCGTTTCGATTGTCATTTCTCTCGCTGACTTGCGTCACCGTCCCGGCAAGCGGGATGCGGCATACCCGCGACTATCGGGCGGGCCACCCAGTCGCCTAGTTTGCCTTGCACCCAAGGGGGTTTTTCGTGCCGCCGTCCTCACGGACGGCGCGGTGGGCTCTTACCCCACCTTTTCACCCTTACCGGTGTCGGCGGACGATTGCTCGCCCGTCGATCCCGGCGGTTTGTTTTCTGTGACACTGTCCGTCGCCGCGCCTTGACGCGCAACGCCCGCACTTGGGGTTAACCTCGTGCGGCCCCGTGCCCTATGGTGTCCGGACTTTCCTCTCCAAGGAGGAACGCCGCCACCGGCTTGCGCCGGTCGCGGGATTCAAAGAACCTGGAGCGACAATCTGGCCCCAAAACCAAGTCCGCCACCGCCCGAGAGCGGGAGCGGAGGACCAGAATCTCAGCGAAACCGGGCGGAAGCAAGCCGGGCCGCACGAGTCAGGTCGCTGACTCCCACCACACGATCCGGCCGCATTGGTCGCAGGTCGGCAGCGGCTGGGTGGGGTCAAAACGGCCGCGGGAGGCGGATTCGACCTCGGAGGAGACCTTGAGATGGCAGCCGCCGCACTTGCTGCCCCGGAGCGGCGCGCAGACCGGCTGGTGACGCGCCGCGATGCGGTCGTAAACCCGGATCACCGGCTCATCGAGCGGCTTCCGGGCCTCGGCCACCTCGGCCCGGGCGGCTTGCAGCTCGGCGGACAGCACGGCCTCGCGGTCGCGCAGCGTGCGGAGCCGCGACTCGTGCGTGGAGATGTTGGCCTTCAGCTCCGCCTCGGCGGAGGCAAACCTCTGCTTGGCGCCCTCGATGGCGTACATCACCCCGAGTTCCTCTTCCTCGAGCCGACTGATCGCCGCGTCCGCCAACTCGATCTCGTGGCCCAGCGCGCGGTACTCGTCGTTTTTCCGCACCTCCAACTGCTGCGTCTTGTAGCGGGAAGATTTCTGCTGGATGCTGCCGATCTCTATCTCGAGGAGCTTCTTGCGCGATTCCAGCTGCTGCCATTCCGCCTTGGCCCCCTCGATCGCCGCCCGCTCGGCAGCGATCTTGCGATCGACGATCGCGACATCGGCCGGGACGCCGCGCAGCTGCGCCTCAAGATCGAGTCGGCGTCGATCCCGTCCTTGAAGAATGAGGAGTTTTTCGAGGACGGGTGGGAGCATGGGAAGGAACGTCGCGCGGCGTCAGATGTAATACATCTCCTCGCCGGCCTTGGAGGCAATCTTATCGAGGGTCCAACGGCGGGAAACCCCCTCAAACTCCCGCCGCACCTCGCCCCAGACGTGGGCCACGCGGCGCCCCGAATGGCCCTCGCCGGCCATGTTTGTCTCCAGCAGGTCGCCCTCGATGACCCGGACGATGTCGTACAAGGAGATTTCCTCGGGCGGACGGGCCAGCGCGTAGCCTCCCTGCTTGCCGCGTCGGCTGACGATCAGGCCGCCGTTGCGCAGCTCGGTCAGGATCTGCACCAAGTAGTTCGCTGGGACGGCCTCGATCCGGGCCAGTTCCTCGATGTGCGCCAGCACGTCGGTCCCGTACATCCGCGCCATTCGCGCCAGCACCCGACAGGAGTAGTCAACCTTGACCGAAAGCTTCACGCAGCGGCAGGGTGAAGGATAATCTTGGGTCAGCAACCTAAAATTGACGCCAAGGCTCCGGAGAGAGAGCCATTTACGGGGCGCGGAGCAGCGCGGTTTGGACCGGTTTTTCGGCCGAGTTTTCCGTTGTGGCTACGGCGGTTTTCGGATGCACTTTTCGACTTCCGAAACCCGCGATTTTTCCGCCCACATGTCCGACCTTCCCGACCCGCAAGATCTGCCCAAAACCAAGCCCGGAGCCGACGACTACGATGCGTCCAAAATCCAGAAGCTCGAGGGGTTGGAGGGCGTGCGAAAGCGCCCCGACATGTACATTGGCGACACCAACGAGCGCGGGCTGCATCACTGCGTTTTTGAGGTCGTCGACAACTCGATCGACGAGGCACTCGCGGGCTTCGCGACCCTCGTGCGGGTCAGCGTGCATCTCGACGGTTCCTGCTCCGTCGAAGACGACGGGCGCGGCATTCCGGTCGATATCCATCCGACGTACCAGATCCCGGCGCTGGAGTTGGTGCTGACGAACCTCCACGCGGGCGGCAAGTTCGGCAAAGGCGCGTATCAGGTCTCCGGCGGCCTGCACGGCGTCGGCGCCAAGTGCGTGAATGCGGTGTCCGAATGGTTCGAAGCCGAGGTCCGCCGCGGCGGGAAGGTCTACCAGATGCGCTTTGCGCGAGGCACCACCACGCAAAAGATGCAGGTGATTGGAGACACGAAGAAGACGGGGACGAAAATCAGTTTCAAACCGGATCCGGAGATCTTCAAGACCACGCGGGAGTTCCAGTACGAGATCCTCGCGAAGCGGCTGCGCGAGCTGGCGTTCCTGAACCCCGGCATCCGCATCGAGCTGCAAGACGAACGGTCGCAGAAGAACGATCACTTCTTCTTCAAGGATGGCATCACCGAGTTCGTGCGCTTCCTGAACACGAACAAGAACGTGGTCCACGAGAAGCCGATCACGTTCAGCGACAGCGTGGCGAACGAGACGAACCCGAGCCTGCCGAACATCGTCGTCGATGTGGCGATGCAGTACAACGACAGCTACAACGACCAAGTCTTCGCGTACGCCAATTCCATCTTCAACGTCGAGGGTGGCACGCACCTGAGCGGTTTTCGCACCGCGCTCACCCGCGTCGTCAACGCCTACGCCCGCGGCAACAACCTGATCAAGGAGAAGGACCCCTCGATCACCGGCGACGACGTCCGCGAGGGCCTCACCGCCGTGATCAGCGTGAAGGTGCCCGAGCCCCGCTTCGAGGGCCAGACGAAGACCAAGCTCTCCAACGGCGAGGTCGACGGCATCGTGCAGCGGATCGTCGGCGAGAAGCTGAAGTTCTTCCTCGAATCCAACCCGGCGATCGCCAAGCGGGTGATCGACAAGACGCTGAACGCCGCGCGCGCCCGCGAGGCCGCGCGCAAGGCCCGCGAGACCGTCCGCAAGGGCGCCCTCTCCGGCGGTGGCCTCCCCGGCAAGCTCGCCGACTGCTCCGAGCGCGATCCCGCGCTCACCGAGCTGTACATCGTCGAGGGCGACTCCGCCGGTGGCTCCGCCAAGCAGGGTCGCGACCGTCGCTTCCAAGCCATCCTCCCGCTCCGCGGCAAACTCATCAACACCGAGAAGGCCCGCATCGACAAGGTGCTCGCCAACGAGGAAATCCGTACGCTCATCACCGCCTGCGGCACCGGCATCGGCGAGGGCGACGAGGCGGTGGGCGGCTTCAACGCCGACCGCGCCCGCTACCACAAGATCATCATCATGACCGACGCGGACGTGGACGGCTCCCACATCCGCACACTCCTGCTCACCTTTCTCTACCGGCAGATGCGCGGGCTGATCGAGCGCGGGTACATCTACATCGCCCAGCCTCCCCTCTACAAAATCAAGCGCAAGAAGCGCGAACAGTACGTCGACAACGACGAGCAGCTCAACCGCATCCTCCTCGAACTCGGCTCCGAGGACGTCACGATCACCCGCCTGCGCGACCAGCACATCTTCGCGCCGGCGCAAATCGACCAGTTGGTCGAAGCCCTCGCCGCCCTCGAGAAGCTCGGCGCCAGCGTCTCCCGCTACGGCGCCAACCTGGGAGCCTACCTCGACTGCCGCGACGCGCAGACCCACGCACTGCCGCGCTACATCGCCCGCATCCGCGAGGGCAACCGCGAGTCGCACGAGTTTCTCCTCGACGAGTCCGCCCGCGCCGCCTTCGTGCAGCGCCACGGGCTCGACGCCGATCTTTTCGAGCAGCCCGAGCCCGCCGCCGACCGCAAGGCCGCCGTGCCCGCCCGCCGCATCACGCTGCACGAGATCTTCGAGGCCAGCGAAATGTTCAAGCTCGTCCAAGCTCTCACGGCCGCCGGCTTCGAAGGGGAACGGTTCTCCGCCTCCGAGGAGGCCCGCTTCGTCATCACCGAAAATCCCGGCCAGAAGAACGAGAACCGCATCGAGCTCCATTCCCCGCTCGAGGTCATCGCCCAGATCCGCGCCAACGGACGCAAGGGCCTCTCCATCCAGCGGTACAAGGGCCTCGGTGAAATGAATCCGAAGCAGCTCTTCGAGACCACCATGGACCCGGAGAACCGCCGTCTGCTCAAGGTCTCCAACAGCGACGCCGCCAAGGCCGACGCCCTCTTCACGCTGCTCATGGGCGACGAGGTGCCGCCCCGCCGGCAGTTCATCGAGGACAACGCCCTCAACGTCCAGTACCTCGACGTCTAAGCCCTGGCCGCCCCACCCGCCCGCCCCACCGCCACCGCCCCCGCCACCATGTACACGGCCAACGAGAAACTCTTCACGGCGAACATCACCGACATCATGCAGACCGCCTACATCGATTACTCGATGTCGGTCATCGTCGCCCGCGCCCTCCCGGACGCCCGCGACGGTCTCAAGCCCGTCCAGCGCCGCATCCTCTACGCGATGCTCCGCCTCGGCCTGCTCCACAACCGCGCCTTCAACAAGTGCGCCAAGGTCGTCGGTGAAGTGCTCGGCAACTACCACCCCCACGGCGACGCCTCGGTCTACGACACGCTCGTCCGTCTCGCCCAGACGTGGGTCGTCCGCTACCCGCTGATCGATCCCCAGGGCAACTTCGGCTCGGTCGACGGCGACATGCCCGCCGCCTACCGCTACACCGAGGCCCGCCTCGCCGCCATCGCCGAGGAACTGCTCCGCGACATCGACGAGGACACCGTCGACTTCGTCCCAAACTACAACGAGGAAACCACCGAGCCCGCCGTCCTCCCCGCCGCCCTCCCGAACCTGCTGCTCAACGGGTCCACCGGCATCGCCGTGGGCATGGCGACCAACATCCCGCCCCACAACCTGGGCGAGCTCATCGACGCCACCTGCGCCATCATCGAACGTCCGTCGGTCTCGATCGATGAGTTGGTCGCCATCGTCCGAGGCCCCGACTTCCCCACCGGCGGCGTCATCGCCGGCCGCGAGGGCATCGACTCCTACCTCCGCACCGGCCGCGGCATCGTCCGCATCCGCGGGCGCGCCCACACCGAGGAACTCAAGGGCGGCATGGAACAGGTCGTCATCACCGAGATCCCCTACAACGTCAACCGCTCCAACCTCGTCTCGCGCATCGCCGAGCTCGTCGGTGAGAAGCAGCTCGAGGGCATCCGCGATCTCCGCGACGAGTCCGACGAGAACACGCGCATCGTCATCGAGCTGAAGCGCGGCGAGCAGTCCCGCGTCGTCATCAACCAGCTCTTCCAGAAGACCGCCCTCGAGTCCTCCTTCGGTGTCAACCTGCTCGCCCTCGATAAGAAGCGGCCGAAGCAGATGAACATCCGCGAGCTGCTCGATTGCTACATCGAGCACCGCCGCGACGTCATCACCCGCCGCACGCGCTTCCGGCTGCGCGAGGCCGAGGACCGCGCCCACATTCTCGAGGGCTACAAGGTCGCCCTCGACAATCTCGACGACTTCGTCCGCATCATCCGCTCATCCTCCAGCCGCGACGAGGCCAAGGAGCGCCTGATGGCGAAGTACCCGCTGTCCGAGCGCCAGACGCTCGCGATCCTCGAGCTGCGCCTCTACCAGCTGACCGGTCTGGAGCGCGACAAGATCGAGGCGGAGTATCTCGAGCTCATCAAGCTGATCGAGGAACTGCGCGGGATCCTCGATTCCGCCGAGAAGCTCAATGCCCTCGTGAAGTCCGAATTGCTGGAGCTGCGCGCGAAGTACCTCTCCCCGCGCCGCACCGAGATCATCGGCGCCCTCGGCGACTTCCGCATGGAGGACGTCATCCCGAACGAGGGCTGCGTCATCACGGTCTCCCGCCTCGGCTTCATCAAGCGCACCCCCGTCGTCGAATACCGCTCCCAGAAGCGCGGCGGCAAGGGCGTGATCGGCACCGAGACGTACGAGGACGACTTCGTCGAGCGGCTCTTCACCGCCAGCACGCACGCCTACATCCTGTTCTTCACGTCGCACGGGCAGTGCCTCGCGAACAAGGTCTACGACATCCCCGAGGGCAACCGCACGTCAAAGGGCAAGTCCGTCTCGTCCTTCCTCCGCCTTTCCGAGGGCGAGAAGATCGCGTCCATGCTCTGCGTGCAGGATTTCGCCGCGGACCGCTACCTCGTGACCGCCACCAAGAGCGGCATGATCAAGAAGACGGTCCTTTCCGAGTTCACCAACGCAACCCGCGAATCCGGCGTCATCGGCATCAATCTCGCCGAGGGCGACACCGTGGTGGGCACCGTCCTCACGTCGGGTGCCGATGAGCTGATCCTCGTCTCCCACCAAGGTCTGGCTGTCCGCTTCCGCGAGCGAGATCCGGAATCGGGCGAGGACCTGCTGCGCCCCACCGGCCGCGCCACCGGCGGCGTCACCGGCATGCGCTTCAAGCTGGAGAGCGACTTCCTGCAGTGCCTCGAGGTGGTCAACCACGAGGCGAAGTTCCTCGTCGCCAGCGAGGCCGGCCTCGGCGTCCGCACGCGTTTCGAAGACTACCGCCTGATCAACCGCGGCGGCAGCGGCGTCTGGGCCATCGATCTCCCGGAGGATGGCTCGATCAAGCTCGTCGGTGCGCTCAGCGTCCACGATCACGACGAGATCATGCTCCTGACCGCCCGTGGCCAGAGCGTCCGCTGCCCGGTCAAGGACATCCGCGAGACCAACCGCGGCGCCAAGGGCGTGAAGCTGCTGTCCCTCGCCGAGGGGGACCGGCTGCTCAGCATCGCCCGCATCGTCGAGACCGACGAAGAACTCGCCGAGGGCGGCGGCATCGAACCCGCGGCCCCCGGCCCGGTGTAAGCATAGGGCGAACCCACGATCGGATCGACTCCTCCCCCCACCCCCAACCCTCACCCCTGTAAATCCATGAAGATCGCCTTCAAATACGGCGCCGCCATCGCAGTCGCCGGAATCGTCATCGGCCTGCTCAGTTACCTCCTCGGTTTGCACGATGATCTCAGCCGGATGGAGACCGCCAACACCGTCACGCAGGTCGTCACCCTCATCATCTCCCTGACCTTCATGCTGCTCGCGATGCGCGCGGTCCGGGCTGCGTCACCCGACAGCAGCCTGTCCTACGGACGCGCCGTCGGCACCGGCACGCTGGTCTCTTTGTTCTCGGGCCTGCTCACCGCGCCGTACCTCCTCCTCTACGGGCTGGTGATCAATCCCGAATACCACGAACTGATCTATCAGCAGACGATCGCCGAGATGACCCAGGAGCAGGCTGACGCCGCGGAGGGGATGATGCGCTTCTTCACCGGACCGATCTGGCTCGCCGCCATGGCGGTCGTGATGTCCCCGATCGTGGGCGCGCTGATCTCGCTCATCCTCGGTCTGTTCGTGCGCCGCGCCCCGCAGGCTGCCGCCGCTCCGGCCGCCACCGCCTAACCGGCACAGCTAGGCGAGTCGCCAGATCACGCCACGCCGGAGTCCGACCGCGGCTCCGGCGTCGCCATCGCCTGGCGCAGCAACGCGGCCACGGTCTCCGGGAGCGGGAGGGATCGCGCCGCCGCGAGCGCGGCCGGGCTCATTTTCCGCGTCGTCTTCCGGAGGATGTCGACGAGCTTTTCCTGCGTATAGTCCGCATGGCGGTGCACGAATCCCAGGATCTCGTGCTCAAGGAACACGAGGCAGGCCGCATCTTCCAAGGCCTGCGTCCCAGGGTTGGTCTTCAGGCCGGTCTTCGAGACCCACACCGCCACGCTGGCCGCCTCGTCGGCGGCCACGCCAGCGGCCAGCAGGAGCTCGCGGGCACGCTCGGCCTGGCGGGTGTACAGCAGCCGTCGCCACGCGTGGTAGCCGGCCTTGTCGAGCGGGAACGAGGCGCGCGGCACGCTCCAGCGCTCCAGGTGCTGGCACCGGGCCGCCAACCGCAGGATCGGCGGCGCCCCGGGCACGAGGCGCGCCACCCAGGCCTCCATGCGTTCGGCATAGACCGCCTCGGCCGCCCGCCCCTCCGGCGTACGCTCGGGATCGGCGCCATGCGCCGCCTCAATCAATTCCCTCGCCCGTGCGTCGGCATCCATGATTCCAATCGCGTGACGCGCGTGCCTTCGTTCACGCCAGCAGCTTCGCCTTCTCGCGCGAAATCTGCCACCGCACCGGCTCGCCCCGCGACCAGCGCTCATATTCCTCCAGCATGCAGCGCCCCATCCGACGGCACTCGTTGCCCTGGGAACCGGCGATGTGCGGAGTCAGGATGACATTGGGAAGCGAATACAGCGGCGATCCCGCCACCGGCGGCTCCGGCCACGTCACGTCCAGCACCGCCGTCAGGTCGGGCCGCTCTCCCAGCGCCGCGATCAAGCCCGGCTCGTCAACGATCGCTCCGCGCGCCGTGTTGATGAAGGTCGTACCCGGACGCATCGCACGGAAATGCTCCCCGCGGATCATGCCTTCCGTCTCCTTCAACCAAGGAGTGTGCAGACTCACCACATCACTGCGCTGGAACAGTTCATCGAGCGCGACCTTTTCGACGCCCAGACTCTGGGCTTCGGCGGCGGACAAGAAGGGATCGTAAGCGATGACGCGCAGATCGAAGGGCCGCAGCCGCTCGCGCACGAGACGTCCGATCATTCCGAGCGAGATCAGGCCAACCGTGCTGCCATAGCCGCCGGTCATGGGCGGGCGCGGCGGAAACGCGCCGAGACGTTTGGTCTCGAGGACATGGTGCCAGCCGCGCTTCAGCGAGAAGAAGACCATCGCCAGCGTGTACTCCGCCACCGGGATCGCGTTCATCCCATAGGCGCTGAAAATCGGGATGTTCCGGTCCCAGAACGCGTCGGTCGTCAGGCTCCGGATCGTCCCGGCACCGTAGAAGAACGCCTTCAGCCGCGACGCCTGCGCGAGAAACGCGGCGTCCAGCACCGGCCCGCCCCAGCCCGAAAAGATCACGTCGGCCTGGCTCAGCAGGTCCGGCCGCTTCACCGCCTCCTCGCGAGTCAACGGACCAGCCAGCCAGCGGACTTGGCGGCCGATCTCCGCGCGCAGCTCCTCGCCGTAAATCAGGCCGGAGGAACGCTCATCGAGAATCATCAGGGCGGCGTGCATGACAAACCTCGCATCGTGTCTGTTCGCGTGCGCCCGGCGACCCTCTTTTTTAGTTTCCGTCAGCCCTTCCCTGGCCAAGGATCCACGCCTGTCCTCGTCTCCGCGGCCACGGTTCGACCGCAGCCGCTTCGTCGCCTCGCCGGCCCTCTTCCGCAGTCCCAACCACCCTTCATCTTTCCCTCACCATGGCCAAGAAAACCGTTTTCAAGCCCCGCAAGCAGCACTTCCCCGGCATCGACAAGATCGCCTACGAAGGCACCGATTCCGACCGCGCCCTTGCCTTCCGCCACTATGACCCGGCGGAGGTCATCGACGGCAAGACCATGAAGGAGCACATGCGGTTCTCGATCGCCTACTGGCACGCGTTCCGCGGCACCGGCAGCGACCCCTTCGGCCCCGGCACCATCCAGCGTTCGTGGGAGAACGGCAAGGACCCGGTCAGCGTCGCCAAGGTGCGCATGGATGCCGCGTTCGAATTCTTCCAGAAGATCGAGTCGCCGTTCTGGTGTTTCCACGACCGTGACATCGCCCCGGAAGGCGCGTCGCTCGCGGAGAGCAACCGGATCCTCGACCAGATCGTCGCCCACGCGAAGCAGCTCCAGAAGGCCACCGGCGTGCGCCTGCTCTGGGGTACCGCGAACCTGTTCTCGAACCCCCGCTACATGTCGGGCGCGGCGACGAATCCCGACGCCCATGTCTTCGCCTACGCCGCCGCGCAGGTGAAGAAGGCCCTCGAGGTCACCCAGGAGCTCGGCGGAGAAAACTACGTGTTCTGGGGCGGCCGCGAAGGCTACGAGACCCTGCTCAACACTCACCTCAAGCGGGAGCAGGACCACCTCGCACGCTTCCTCCACCTCGCCGTCGCCCACGCCAAGGCGATCGGCTTCAAGGGGCAGTTCCTCATCGAGCCGAAGCCGAAGGAGCCGACCAAGCACCAGTACGACTTCGACGTCGCCAGCGGCATCGCCTTCCTCCGCACCTACGGGCTCGAGAAGCACTTCAAGTTCAACATCGAGACCAACCACGCGACTCTCGCGGGGCACACCTTCCAGCACGAAATCGAGGTCGCCGCGGCCGCCGGCATGCTCGGCTCAATCGACGCCAACGCGGGAGACCTGCTCCTTGGCTGGGATACCGACCAATTCAACACCGACGTGCGCGAGCTGACGCTGGCCATGCTCTCGATCCTGCGCGCCGGCGGCCTGGGCTCGGGCGGCTTCAACTTCGACGCCAAACTGCGTCGCCAGAGCATCGATCCCGCCGACCTCTTCCACGCCCACATCGGCGGCATGGACGCGTACGCGTTGGCCTTCAAGATCGCCCGCCGCATCCTCGCCGACGGCACCTTCGAGAGCTTCGTCGCCGACCGCTACCGGTCCTTCGATTCCGGCTTCGGTCGCGACATCGAACGCGGCAAGACCTCGTTCGCCGCCCTCGAGAAGCTCGTCCTCTCCCGCCTCGGCGAACCCTCACCCCGCTCGGGCCAGCAGGAATACCTCGAAAATCTGCTCACCCGCTACCTGCACGGCTGAGCGCCGCCGGGCGCCCCCGCTGCAACCGGCCGTCCGCCGCGCCCCATGTCAGGCGCGGCGCGACGCGACGCCTACCCCGGCGCCACGACGCTGCGACTCCGGGAGCGTCACGCCTCCCGGTGACGGAAGACGACGAGATGCTGCCAAGGCAGCGTCCGCACCGTCTCCACGTGTTCCAAGGGATGGACGGCCATCTCCTTGCGGATCTGCGCCTCGGTCATCTTGTGCAGCGGCCGGATCGGAACCCGCGGATCCTCACCCCGGAATTCCACCAGGACGAGCCGGCCGCCCGGCTTGAGGCGGCGGCAGATCGCCGCGATGATTTCCGCCGGGTGGCTGCACTCGTGATAAACGTCGATCAGGATCGCGACGTCCACCGGCTCCGGCAGTCGCGGATCCTCGGGCGTCCCGAGGACGCCTTGGACGTGGGTGATCCCACGCCGTTCCATCTCGCGCTCAAACAGCGCCAGCATCTCCGGCTGGATCTCCACGCCATAGACGCGCCCCGTCGGCCCCACGGCCTCCGCAAAGCGCCGGGCATGGTACCCGGTCCCGCAGCCAATGTCGGCCACGACGTCTCCCGGGCGCAGGGCAAGAGCCTCGAGCAACTGGTCCGGCCGCTCCTCCCTCTCCCGCTCAGGCCGCTCCAGCCACGGCGCCCCGAGGTGCGACATGAAGGACGCGATCTCGCGCCCAAAGAAGAGGCGCCCCGTGCCTCCCGCCGTCGCCTCGCCCGTCGCATAACCGGCGAGCGCGGCGGCTGGAACAAGTGATGCAGACGACGACGCAATCGGCGTCCTTGCCTCCGGAGTCGCCGCGGCGCGCCACGGCGCGATCCCCATCACGCTCACGCCAAGCGCGAGAGGAAGAAAACTGCGACGCACACCCCGGAACGCACCATCGCCACGCATGCGCCACGGTCGTCGTGATCCTTCACGATGACAAGGCCAACCCGGGATCAGGCAGGGACCACCGGGAGGCGCTTCCGGCTGATCCATGCTGCCACGAGACCGACCAGCATCACGGCGAGCAGCACCCCGAAGCCGGCTTGGGCGCCCCAGACATCGACGACCACCATCGACGACACCAGCAAGGTCCGCAGCACGCGATCGACGACGCTGAAGAAGACCGTGACGCGACCCATCACCGCGTTCGGGACGACATGGAGCATGAGCGCCGAGCGCCCGACCCGGCTGCCCGCGTTGCCGAAGCCGAGCAGCACCATCGCTCCGACGAAGACCGCGGTGAACGGGAGCGTGGCCTGCAGGATCAACCCGACCAGAAAGACCGCCATGACCAGCGGCAGCAGCGTCCCGACCGTCTGCCGCGAAAGCAGGCGCGGGAGCAGAAATCCCGCGCCCATGGCGCCGACCGCGAACGCCACCTCGCTCACCGCAAACGTCCCCGGCCCCGCGCGCAGTGTCTCGGTGACGTACACTGGCACCAAATAGTTGCCCGCCATCACCACGACGAAGGGCATGAGCGAAGCAGTCAGGAACACCGCCAACGCCGGACGCTCCGCCAGCCAGCGCCAGCCCTCGGCCACCCCGTCCAGCACGCCACTGCGGCTCGGCCCAGCGCCCACCGACTCACCCGGGGCCGCCGCGCTCAGGTGCGTCGCCTCGTAGGGGATCCCGCGCTCGATCAAGAACGCCGCGAGGTACGTCCCGCAGTCGACCAAAAGGATCACCCACAAAGGGAGATACGACACCGCCACGCCCCCGAGAGCGCCGGCGAGGAGCATCGCGGCCTGACCCTGTACCTCCATCAGCCCGGTGAGTGACTGATACTGGGAGCGGTCGAAGATCTGCTGCACCATGGCCCACTTCGCTGGGTAGTGCAGCGTGTAGTACAGCATGCCGAGCAGGTAGATCGCCATCAGCTGCGCCGTGCCGAATCCGCCCAGCGCCAGCCCCAAGAGCGCCATCGACAGCGTCGCCGAGGCACCGAAGAGCTCGCTGAAAAGCACCATCGAGCGACGCGAGGAACGGTCGATCTTCGCGCCGTACCACGGCATGATCAGGAACAGCACGATCGTGGTCGCGATCGTGACGTGCCGGTACGCCTCCGAGCCGCCCGGCTGGTTCACCAGCAGCCACGGCACCGAGAAGATCGTGATGCCGGAGCCGATCGACCCGAGGCTGTTGGCCACGAGCAGGCGGACGACGCGGGAATCGCGGAGCAGCTCCTTCACGTCGCGAGAAAGAAACCGGGGCGAGAGCCAGACCCGTCCAAAGCGCCACCGTGGTCGAGGAAGGCGGGCGCGTTCACTGGTAGGATGGATGCTTGAAACCCGCCCACGTTTCCCGGACGAAGGCGAAATCCGCCTGCCAGAAGGCCCCGTCGTGAGGCCGGTACAGCGGGTCAAAGAAATCGACGCAGCGGAAGCCCTGCCGACCCAGCAGCGCGATGAGTTCCGGGAAGAGCAAATTGCCGAAGCCCATGCGGTGATTATACGCCTCGATTACCAGCATCTCGGTCTGCGCCAAGACTGCGGGGGCGCCGGCAAGGATCTGCTCCTCGAAGCCGTGCGTATCGAGCTTGAGGAGGAACGGTCCGCTCAAGCCGTGGGTGGCGGCCAGCTCGTCGAGCGTGCGGGCGCGGACCACGAGATTGTGCTCGGAGAACGGCGTGTGCGCGGCGAGGCCGCCGAAAAGGTCGCCACCATGGAAATGCACCTCACCCGGCCGATCAGCCGCCGCGCACAGCGCATAACGCACCTGCGGGTGCGCCGCGACCAGGTCCTTGAGGCCGGGCTCGTGCTCGGGACGGGCTTCAACGAGGAAGTACTGCCGATCCGGAAAACGCGCGATCACGTCGCGGGTCCACAGCCCGTTCGACGCCCCGACGTCGATCACCGTCCGGAATGGGATGTTCCAGCGACCGAGACGCTCCAGAAAACCAGCCAGGGAGGGCTGCTGCCACGCTTCCATGGCTGGCAAGGCGGAACGAGACGGCGGTGGGTGCAAGCGAAAAGGGGGCGACCGCGTCGGCGGTCGCCCCCTTTTCCACGTTCGTGCTCCGGCGGGACCGCGGCGGCTTCCCGCAGAAATCCCGAACCCGTTGGAGCGCGCCGGACTCAGCGGCGCCTGCCGCCGCTGGCGAGCGTGTAGGTGAAGTACACCGAACGCCGCTCGCTGAGGAGGCGGTTGGCGCGCAGGTAATCCTCGTCGGTCAGGTTGTTGAGGTTGACCGCCAGCGTGTGGCTGACCTTCGGCTGCACGATCGTGTAGCGCAGGCCGAGGTTCAGCAGCGTGGCGGCGGGGACCGTCAGGCTCCACTGGTTGGTCGAACGCGACAGCACGCGGACGCCGCCCGGGCCGGTCGTGTAGGTGTCACCGGCGTTCGGCTGCTCGGTGGGCGTCTCGGCGACATGGGTCACGCCGAGGTTGGCGGAGAAGTTCTTCAGCGCGCCGCGGGCCGGGCTCCACTTCAAGTACACGCTGCCGTTGCGCGGCGAGATGCCCGCGACCTTGCGACCGACGGCCAGCGGGAACGCCGTGCCGAAGTCCGTGTAGATCGAATTCACGTTGCCGTAGCTCATGCCCGTGAAGATCTCCTCGCTGACCTTCCAGTTGGCATCGACTTCCCAGCCGCGCACGAGTTGGTCGCCATCGCGACGCTGCACCTGCACGTAATTGCCGGAGCCGACCGGGGTCTCCTCGATGTCGGTCACGGTGACGTTGTTGCGGACGGCGTAGAAGCCGCTGACGGTAAAGGTCAGGCGGTCTTCGAAGTACGAACCCTTGAAGCCGTAGTCGTAGCCCGCCGCGGTCTCCGGCTCGAAATCCTTCTCCGCGATGGTCGCGGGAGCGTCCGCCTGGCCGACGAAGTAGCTCTCGCTGTAGTTCGCGAAGACGCGGAGGCTCGGGGTGAGCTTGTAGTTCACGCCGACATTCGGCTTGAAGGACGTGATCGTGCGCTTGATCAGGTCACCTTTATTGTAGCCGGGGATCACGGTGATGTAATCGCGGTCACGGAAACGCACTGAATCATAGCGCCCGCCGGCAAACGCGAGCAGGCGGCCATTCATGAACGCGGACTGCTGGCGGATGAGACCGCCGAGCACCGTGGCGCGGATCTTGCGAATGCGGGTGGAGATCTCCTGGCCGGCCTGGAACCAGCGCGGGAAATAGGCGATATCACCGATCGGGCGGAAATCGGAATCGAGCCGCACGGTGCGGACCGCGTTCCACGCGACGATGTCCGGATTGGTCGGGCCCGCGAAGCTGCGGGTGGGGTCCCAGCGGTGATAGTCGTTGTAGTCGATCGTCGCGAGCGTGCGGTGCTCGACCGAGCGGTTACCGGTCCAGTAGTGGGCGAGCAGGTCACCCTGGAAGCCGCCACCGTCCTCGACGATGAGTGTCTTCGACGGCGTGGCGCCGCGGGCGCTGGTGATCGGGGTCGTAGCGACAGCCGGGTTGATATTGATGCTACCCCAACCGGTGTTCTGGTTGTAGTCCCAGCGCCGGGCACCGTAGTAATTCGCGGAGGCGCGGATGCTCCACACATCACTGAGGCGCTTGTCGTAATTCGTCGTCAGACCGCTGTAGCCGCGGTTCAGCTCGCTGTTCGGTCCGAACGGATTGTACCCGGCAAGATTCTTGGCGTAGCCGATCGCGACGTCGTCCGTGTTGGAGGCCGTGCCCTTCTGGTCGATCACGAGCGGCGCCGCATTGTTCGGCGCGTGGCGCATCTGTAGGAAGTACTCACCCGAGAGGAAGAGCGTGGAGCCGTCGGGGAATTGGTGAGAGAATGCGAGGTAGTACTCCTGATTGCGGTTGCGCGCGTATTCTTGGTCGAACTCACGCTGAAAATGACTCGCCGTCATGATGTACGACGTCTTGCCCAGCGAACCCGAGTACAGCGGGCCCGTCCGCTCGAGCGTACCGCGCTGCGTGCCATAGGAACCGTAGTTCAGCGAGATCTTCTGGCTGGCCCGGCTCTTCGGCTGCTTGGAGATCATATTCACCATGCCGCCGGGCGACGTGCGGCCGTAGATCGCGGCGTTGGAGCCCTTGATGATCTCCATGCGGTCGATGTTGCTCGAACCGTAACGACCCAGACGGAAGAACCCGTCGCGCAGCTGGTAGGTGGAGCCGAACCCGCGAAGATTGAAGTTACCGCCGATGTCGAGGCCGGTGAAGCTACCGACATGGACGATGTTGTCCATGAATTCGAAGACGCCGAAGTCCTCGAAGAACTCGCTCGTGAGCACGTTCACCGTGTACGGCAGATCGATGATCTTGGTCGCCACGCGCGAGCCGGTCATCGTCTCGGACGGGACATAGCCGCGATCGTCGGAGGCCGTGACGGAAAACTCGGACAGGCGCACCGCCTCTTCGGGCGGCGCTTCGGGCTTGGGAGTAGGTGCAGTCTGGGCCCAAATCAGTGGGCTAACGGAGGCCGCGGCGACACACAGAGCCAGCTGCCGCAGGCCCCGCAAACGAAGGGTCTTCATGGTGAGGTCGGATCGAATCGAGGTTAGAACGAGGAACGCTGACATCGCGCAGGTCGGATTGGCTTGCGCCACTTCCTCCCTGAGCAGGGTAGAAACATTCAGTAAGGCCATCTCGCCCGGAAGGGACACCTTAGGAAAGGTTATATTGTTAACTTTGTCGGAAATGCCCCTTTTTGCGCGACATCGGTGAGTTATATCTGGGGCGACCGAGTCTGCCGGGGGGTTTGCCGTTGCCTCGAGCCGCCCCGCGGGGCTGAACTCTGCGCCGTCCTTCCGCGGGCCGTTCTTGGCCTCGGATTGCCCCTTTACCCCCTCATGTTCGGCATCCATCCCCTCGATCTGTCCGTTATCGTCGCTTACTTGGTCCTGGTGCTCTATCTTGGCCACCGGGCCTCGCGCGGAGCCGATTCGGGGCAGGAGAGCTACTTCCTCGCGGGCCGTAAGCTGGGCAAGCTGTACCAATTCTTCCTGAATTTCGGCAACGCCACCGACGCCAATGGGGCCGTCAGCGCCGTCAGCGTGGTGTACCAGCAGGGGGTTTCCGGCATCTGGCTGGGCTTCCAGCTCATCTTCCTGAATCCGTATTACTGGTTCATGAACATGTGGTTCCGAAGGGTTCGGCTTGTCACCACGGCCGATCTTTTCGAAGACCGGCTGGGGAGCCGCAAGCTGGCTTCCTTCTACGCGGTGTTTCAGATGATCGCGGCGACGTTCGTGGTCATCGGCTTCGGCAATCTGGTCACCTACAAGATCTGCGCCGCTCTGGCGGTGAAGCCGGAGGCGGCCTGGACCGTGCAGGAGCGTGCGTCCATCGAGGGTCACCGGGAATGGCGGGCCTTGGAACACGCCGCAAAGACGCAGGCTTCGGGCAGTTTCGACGAGGCCCGGCTGAAGGAATTGCGTGAGCGCCAGGCTCGCGGAGAGCTGAAGAGCTACATCACGGCGATCGAGCCGCTGCCGTTCTACTTGGTCTACACGATCGTGGTGGGTGTCTACGTGATCCTCGGCGGTCTGTCCGCAACCGCGGTCAACGAGGTCCTGCAGAGTCTGATCATCGTGGCCTTCTCGATCCTGCTGATTCCAGCAGGTTTCGCCGCGATCGGCGGCTTCGGCGCGCTGCAGGAGCGGGTTCCCGCGATGATGTTTGAACTGATCGGCGACGAGGGTGCGGGCCAACGCATCACCGCGTGGTCCCTGTTCGCCATTTTCCTCGCCGCGCTCGTGCAGATCAACGGCATCATCGCCAACATGGGCGTCAGTGGTTCAGCCAAGAACGAATTCGCCGCCCGCTTCGGCGCGGTCAGCGGCACGTTCGCCAAGCGGATCATGTTCATCCTCTGGGCCTTCGCGGGATTGATCGCAGTCGCTCTCTACCAAGGGGTGGACGCGCTCTCCGACCCAGATCTGGCGTGGGGAACGCTCTCCCGACAACTGCTGGGGCCGGGGCTCCTCGGTCTGATGCTGACCGGCGTTCTCGCGGCCAACATGTCGACGGTTGCCGCGCAGACCGTCTCCATCGCCGCGCTCTTCGTCCGCAACGTATTCCGTCCGCTCCGCCCGAATCTGTCCGAGTCGGGCGCGGTGCGCGCCGGGCGGGTCTCGATGTTCGTCGCTCTCGCCATCGGCATCATCGCCGCCCTCTCGATGGACGACGTCATCTCGGCGCTGTTGCTGGTGCAGACGGTCAGCATTCCGTTCGGCGCGGCGATCCTGCTGATGTTCTTCTGGCGCCGCCTGACCGTCGTCGGCACGTGGGTCGGTCTCATCGTCGGCATCTTCCTCAATGTCGTCGGGCCGTTCGCCCTCGCTCCCCTGCCCGCCCTGCGCTCCCACCCCACCCTCGTGCAGCGCGCCGCCGGCCCCCAGGGCAAGCCTGAGGCGGTCTACTTCGACTCGGTCATCCGCACCGATCCGGCTAATCCCGAGAGTGCCCTGCAGGGCCGCGGCCGTCTCCACCTCGAGTTGGTCTCGCTCCGGCTCGTCGGCATCAAGGCCGAGACCCTCAGCCCCGGCGATCGGTTCGCGGCGCGCTTCCTGTTCAACGCCCTCTCACCGTTCGTCCTGCTGATCCTCGTCAGTCTCCTCACGCGTCCGCCCGAGAAGTCCCGCATCGACCAGTTCTACGGTCGCATGAAGACCCCGGTCGGCGCCACCCCGGAGGAGGAAGAGGCCGCGATGGAGGCGACCCGGCGCGACCCCAATCGTTTCCAGCACACCAAGCTCTTCCCGAACTCGTCCTGGGAGTTCGCCCGCTGGGACAAGGTCGACACCATCGGCTTCCTGATCTGCTGCGCCGTCTCCGGCAGCATCATTGCTCTGTTCGTCGGACTGCTGACGTGGGCGGGTCCGGGCTAAGGACTTTTCCACCCGACCGGCGAACGGTTAATCCCACAAGCTTTTTGCACTGAGTCGGTAGCCCCCCCGGCCAGCGGAGCGTTTCCGGGGCAGGGCTTGCGCGCGCTCCACTTTTCCCCTTCTTTCTCCGATCCCCGGAAGGAAAAGGCCTCCCCTTTGCCCGCTCCAGTAGCGGGGCGACCTCAGCGATCGCGCAAGGCATTCATTCGATGACCCTTCCTTCTTTCCAACCAAGCCAACCGCAGACCCAAACCCTACGACCGTCATGACCCAACCCACCCGAGAAAACGTTCTCGCCCGAATCCGCCGCGGCGGGCTCGGCCTCGTCCTCTGTCTCACATCGATCGGCTCCGCTCAACTCGCCCCGACCGCGCCGGCCACTGCGGCCTCCGCGAACAACGAAGACGAGCCCGTGCAGCTGCAGGCCCTCACGGTCACCGGCTCCAATCTGCGCCGCCTCGATTTCGAGAAGACGCTCCCTGTCACCTTGCTCGGCCGCGATGAGATCGAGCTGCGGGATGCCCCGCAGGCCGCCGATCTGCTCGCCTCCCTGCCCCAGGTCACCGGCCTGCCCGGCAACGAAACCGCCACCCTCGGCGCCACCGCCCGCGGCGACAACTCGTCCGTTTCCCTCCGCGGCATTGCGTCCGCCAACACGCTCGTGCTCCTGAACGGCCGCCGGCTCCCGCCGCATCCGATCAGCCAGAGCGAGGCCGGCGTCCCGAATCTCTCCACGAACGTCAATATCCTGCCCAACCGCGGGCTGGAACGCGTCGACATCCTCCGCGATGGCGCTTCCTCCATCTACGGCACCGACGCCGTCGCCGGCGTGATGAACACCCTCATGCGCCGCAGCTTCAACGGCACCGAGCTCGCCCTCCGCTTCGGCGAAACCAGCTACGGCGACGGCCGCGAAATGCGCGCCACGCTGACGCACGGCTTCAAGCTCGGCTCGCGCGGCCGGGGTCTCGTCGTCCTCGACGTCTACGACCGCGACGTGATCTCCGCCGCCGACCGTCCGTTCTCCGCCGAGGCCGACCACTCCAACATGGCCCCGGCCCCGTGGAACGTCTCGACCAGCACAACGTTCAACGCCCGCTCCGCCACCAGCGAGTTCGGCAACTACGCGACCGGCACCGTCTCACCCACCGGCGCATTCACCGCCAGCCGCCCGACCGGCATCCCGTCCACCCTCGTCGCCACCTCCGGCACGTTCTTCCTCGTGCCCACCGCCACCGGCGTCGGCTTCCAAACCACGACGCCCGCCCGTAGCGGAATCACCAATACCTACTACTGGAACAACAACCCGTACCGCGTCATCCAGCCGCAGTCGACCCGCGGCAATCTCTTCCTCGGCGGCGAGTACGACCTGACGTCACGCGTCACCGCCTTCGCGGAGTTCGTCGCCTACGAGGCCCGCTCCGACACGTTGCGCGAGTCCGACGGCATCACCGCCTCCACCGACGGCGACATCATCGTGCCGACGACCAACCCGTTTAACCCGTTCGGCACGCGGTTCTTCAGCCCGACGGGCGCCCCGAACGCCGACGGCACGCCGCGCCTCACCGGCACGCCCGCCGCCGTGCGCATCAGCAACAAGCGCCTGACCGACCTCGCCAACCGCAACGCCATCATCGAGAACTCCGTCTACCGCGGGGTCTTCGGCTTCCGCGGCCGCTTCGGCGAAACCTGGAACTGGGAGACCGCCGGTCTCCTCGCCGACGCCCGCGTCAAGGACCGGGAAGTCGGCCCGAGCCGGAAGAGCCTGCTGATCTCCGCAATCAACCAGACCGATCCGGCCAAGGCGTTCAATCCGTTCACCCGCTCCTTCGCGGTCCAGAACAACACGCTCGTCGTCACCGGTCCGTACACCAACCCCGAGAGCGTCCAATCGACGTTCCGCTCCGAGTTCGTGCGCAATGGCATCACGAGCCTCGCCAGCCTCGACGCGCGCGCCTCCGGCGACTTGCTTTCGATCTGGGGCGGCAACGCGATCGGCGCCGCCGTCGGCGGTGAATTCCGCCACGAGACGTACGCCGACTTCCGTCCGCCGTACGCGGGCCTCAATCCGCCGGGCGTCGGCTTGGACACGAGCACCAACGACTTCCTCGGGTTCTCGCCGAACTCCGACACCTACGGCAACCGTCACGTCACCGCCGCCTACGTCGAGACCGTGATTCCGCTGGTCGGAAATCAGTTCCGCATGCCGCTGATCCACTCGCTCGAACTCAACGCCTCCGCGCGCTTCGAGAGCTACACCGACTTCGGCACCACCACGAAGCCCAAGGTCGGCGCCACGTGGCGTCCGTTCGCCAACGTCCTCGTCCGCGCGTCCTACAACGAGGGCTTCCGCGCTCCGAACCTCGCCCAGCTGTTCACGGGCACGCTCATCCGCACCGTCACCGGGAGCACCGACACCTACCGCAGCGCCGTCACGGGCCTGCCGACGGACGGTCCGTCCAACCGCCGCAGCATCGCCTCCGGCAACCTGGATCTCGATCCCGAGGAGTCCCGCGGCAAGTCGGCCGGCGTCGTCATCGACGTGCCGCGCGTGCAGGGTCTGTCCGTCGGCGTCGATTACTGGGAAATCCGCCAGCGCAACGTGATCGCTTCCGCCGGCTCCATCGCCGACGACACCGCCGCCCTGATCGCCGCCACCCAGGCCGCCCTCGCCGCCGGTCAGTCAATCACCCAGATCGACCTCGGCTCGGCCACCGCCAACTACAAGGGCGACCCGGCCATCGTCCGCCTGCCGGTCACGCAGGCCGACCGCGACTTTTTCGCCGCCTACAACGCCACCCGCCCCGCCGGCAACCAGCGCGCCGTGGTCGGCGCGATCGATGTGATCCGCACGACCTACTTCAACCGCTCGCAGCAGTTCGTGAACGGCTTCGACTTCGACGCCACGTACCGGCTGCCGAAGCTGCCGCTCGGGAACATCACGGTCTCCACCACGTGGACGTACCTGAACGACTTCCACGCCTACAACGCCCCGGGCGAGCCGCGCACCGACCTGCGCTGGAGTAACGCGACCGGCGGCGCGACCCCGAAGTGGCGCGGCTCCGCCGCCGTCACGTGGCGCCGCAATGCCTGGAGCGCCGGTCTGTCTGCGTACTACATCGGCAACTACAGCGAGACCGGTGCCACGACGACGCTCACGACCTGGGACTCGCTGGGACGTCCGAACTACATCGCCCCGTTCTTCACCGTCGGGAACACGCAGTACCGCTACGTGGTTGCCGACTCGATCAGCTACAACACCTACGTGTCCTACCGTATCCGGTCCAAGGGTTCCTGGTTCAATGACACGACCCTGCGCGTCGGCGTGATCAACCTCTTCGAGGCCATCCCGCCGCTGTCCGCCGACTCCCGCGGCTACGATCCGGGCGTCTACAACCAGATGGCCCGCGGCCGCTCCTGGTCCGTGCAGGTCACCAAGCGCCTGTAATCCGCTAGGTCCACAGTATCCTCGGTCCGGCAGGTAGCGCGGTTAGCGCCGCCTGCCGGGCTCGAGCGGACTCCGCCACCGCAGACCGGGAAAGCGGGCGAAATCCGCGTCGGTGCTCTGCCGTTCGGCCTGATCCTCCACGGCCAGAGCCGCGAGGTGGACATCGGTGGTGAGATTGCCCGCCACTCCCAGCCGGCGCAGGAAGCCAAAGCAGTGCCGGGCGTGGTCCCGCCCTGCACCAGCACCCTCACCACCGGCTGATCGAGCCATCCCTCCACCAAAACCGTCGCCTCCTCCACCGCGAGCGGCTGCACCAGCGCGTGGCGGTGCGTGGTGAGGCGGACAAAGCCCAGCGCGGTCGCCCAAGCCAGACCGACCGGTTCATCGCCGTTGAGACGCGCCTCCCACCAGCGACGCGCCGCGACTGACGTCCGAACATCCGCCCGAGCGGCGCCGCAATCGGACGAGTTGCTGGGTTCCCCCGGGACAACTGCAATGGGCGGCGCTCCGCGTCGCTGGCGGGTCAGGCGGACTTGAGGGTTGGGGGGACCGCAGGGGTCCGACTCCGTTTCCACCCGGCACCCTGCCCTTAAACCCCTCCCGGATCCGGTCCCCCTGAGAATCCAGTTTCCTCTCAGCCCACGGCTCGAATGGATCGAGCCGGGCTCCACGCTTCCAAAACGCCGCTCATCAACGCCGATCAATCGCCGCGCCCAGCCTCAAAGTCGATCTCCTCCGCCCCCCCCCGCTTATGCCGACTCAATTGCGGGACACTACACTAGCTCTTGAGCAGCGCCACCGCCCGCCTCATCGCCGCCGACACCGCCGCGCAGGCCGGCTCGTTCTCCAGGGAATTCAGCACTTTGTTAAACGGCTCGGCCCGCACCGGTCCGTCATAGCCGAGCGTCACCAGCGCGGAGAGAAACGCCGCCGCATCGATCACGCCCGTTGCCGCCGGCAGTTCCCGCTCGCCGTCTCGTTGCAGGTTCTTCGCCACGCCTTGCGGCGCATCGTTCAAATCGACGCTGACCACGTCTGTGTTCTTCAACGTCAACAAATCAGCCACCGTATCGCCCGCCTGCCACCAATGCCAGGTATCGAGCACCAAGCCCACATTGCCGGTCCCGATCTCCGCGATCAGCTCCCGGGTCTCCGCCAGCGTATGGACAAACGGATACTTGCGCCCGACCAACAGGGTCTGCGTACCCACATACTCCAGCCCAAGTCCAAGCCCGTGATCCCGCAGCACCCGCGCGACTTCCGCCAACCGCAACGCGTGCTGCTTGAAATTGGCGCGGTACGTCAGCGAGTCGCTGCTGGGCATCAGCCACGTGCCCATCCGCCGCACTCCCGCCCGTTGCAGGCCCGCCGCGATCGCCGGCAGCTTCGCCAATCCCTCTCGGAACAGCGCGTCGTCTTTGCGAAAATCAACCGCCAGCCCCGCTGCGGCCCACGTCAGTTTCTTGGCGGTCAAATCCGCCAGCGTCTCTGAAACCTGCATCACCGACATCGCCGCCAACTCATCCGGCCGCGGCTCGACGGCCTCGAAGCCGTGGCGTAGGGCCAGATTGTTGAGCTCACGCTGGCTCGTCACCGCCACGCCGATACTGCCGGGAGTCAGCGCGAGTTTAAACGACCGACCGGGGCCGCTGGCCGCCGCCGAGAGTCCTCTCCCCGACAGAGCCACGGTCGCCGCCAGCAATGAGGTGCATTGCATAAATTCGCGTCGGTTCATCCCGGCACCCCAACCAAATCCCGGCCCCATCGCAATCTGCATCGTTGATCAAAGCGTCGTTCACTGCACCGTCCAACCACCGTCGATGACGAGGTCCGTCCCGGTCATGAAACCCGCCGCATCCGAACACAAATAAAGCGCCGCCGCCGCGATCTCACTCGGCAGGCCCCAGCGACCCAGCGGCGTCTTGGCCAAAAATGTCGCCCGCAGCTCCGGGTTCCCCATCAGCGGCGCATTGATCTCCGTATCGCAGACGCCGGGGCTGATCCCGCTCACCGTGATCTTCCCCGGCGCCAATTCCAAAGCCAACGCGCGGTTGAATCCCAGCAGCGCCGACTTGCTCGCCGAGTAAGCCGTGCGGCCCGGCAACGAAACATGGGCCATCATCGAAGTCAGGTTGATGATCCGGCCGTAGCCGCGCCCGGTCATCAGCGGCACGAACGCGCGGCACATAAGTTCAGCCGCACCGCCCGCTTCCCCGCATTTGATTTCACCCGCGTCGTATCCGCCCGCCTTTAAGGCGTCTTTGGCAGCGCCCAGGCCGGCGGGGTCAGCGGGTCGAAGCCCATGATGCCGGGAATCAGATAAAACGCCGCCAACAAGATACCGACGGCGCAGATCAGATTCAGCCAAAGCCCCGTCTTCACCATGTCCGGCACCGAGACTTTGCCCGTACTAAATGCGATCGCATTGGGCGGCGAAGCACCGGGCATCATAAACGCGCAACTCGCCGCCAGCGTCGCCGGGATCATGATGAGAAACGGATGAATTCCGAGCCCGCCCGCGAGCCCCGCAAGGATCGGCAGAAACGCCGTGATCGTCGCCGAGTTGCTCATCATCTCCGATACCGCGACGATCAATGCCACCACCACAATCATGACGAGCCAGACCGGCACGGCGTGCAAAAGTTGGAGCTCTTGGCTCAGCCAGCGCGTGACGCCTGTCTCGGTCAACGCCGCCGAGAGGCTCAGACTGCCGCCAAAGAAAATCAGAATGCCCCACGGCAATTTTTCCGTATCTTTCCACGAAAGCACCGTTCGGTTCCACTTGCGGTCCAACGGCGTCAGGAAAAGCACGAGCGCCCCGACAATCGCCACCACCGCGTCCTCGATATTGGCCCCGATCAGGCCGCCGAAGAAATCGCTGAATACCCAAGTCGTCACGCAACCAAGAAACACCACTGTGGTGATGGTCTCGCCGGCCGTAAACCGCCCGAGCTTCGCATACTCGCCGCGCATCATCGGCGCCAGATTGGCCACCGCCGGCGCGCCGCGCAGCAGCGTGAAATAAAGCAGCAGCCAGCAGCCCACCAAGAGCACCGCCGCCACCGGCACGCCAAAGGACATCCACTGCGCGAGGCTGAGATTCACGCCGTAGGTTTTGCTGACGTAGCCCTCGAGCACGGCGTTCGTCGGCGTGCCGATGAACGTCGCCAGCCCGCCGATGCACGGCGCGTAAGCCACCGCCAACACGAGCGTCTTGGTGACCGGGGAGGTCGCGTCACCTTTGGTGATCAGCGCCGCGATGCTCAGCGCCATCGGCATCATTACCATCGCCGTCGCCGCGTTGCTCATCCACATGCCCATGAAGCCCGTCACGAACAGCAGACCCGCGAGCAGGCTCGGCAGATTCCAAGCCGCATACTTCATGAGCCCGAGTCCGAGCCGCTCATGCACGCGCCACTTTTGAATGGCGATCGACAGGATGAAGCCGCCGAGAAAAAGGAAGATGAGTTCAGCCGCGAAGTTTGCGGCCGCTTTTTTGAGCGGCATCAAGTTCGAGAGCGGCAGCACTACCAGCGGCAGCAACGCCGTCACCGGCAGCGGCATCGCTTCGGTGATCCACCAGACCGCCATCCACAGTGCGAGTCCGCAAACTCGCCACGCCGGCTCCGTCATGCCCTCGGGCGGCGCGACGAAAAAGGTCATCAGAAAAAACGCGAAACCGAGACCGAGCCCGATTTGCCGCACAATCGCCGGCGTCTGGTCGGCGGGGGCTTCTCGTTTCGAATCGGCATCGGGACCGGGACTGGCGGGAACGAGATCAGACATAAGTAGGAAAGCAGATTGGGAGAAAACGCCAAAGCGGGAGAAATTCTCCGGAGGCTTCAAGGCCGAGTTCAGCGGTTGGGCCCAGTTTGGAAACAGCGCCGAGCTTTTCTAGTCTCGATCCAAGCCGCCAATACGCCCGGTTACGACTGGGTTTCCCTCCACTTGGCCTCTTGGCCCCCGCCTCGCCGCCGTTTTCGCTCACGGGATGAACCATCGCGTACTCGTTTCGATTTTGAGCGTCCTCGCGTGTTCCACCTCCCTCTGCGCCGCCGGCCGTATCGTCGCCGGCCCGATGCTGGGCCATCAGGAACATCGCGAAGTGCTCGTCTGGCTTGAAACCGAGGGAGCCGGTCGCGTTGAACTCTCGGTCCGGCCGGCAGCCTCCGACGCTCCGTCCCGCCTCGTCCCGGCGACCCGCAGCCTCACCGACCCCATCGGAACCCACGTGCATCACTTCGTCGTGGACGGGCTCGTCGCTGGCCACGCCTATAGCTACGCCATCATGCTCGACGGCACCGCGCAGCCCGCTGCGAACCCGCTTACGTTTCGCGCCAAGTCCCAATGGGAATGGCGGGGCGACCCGCCCGTGGTCCGTTTCCTCGTCGGATCGTGCAGCTACATCAACGACCCACCCTACGATCGTCCCTCCGGCCCCACCAGACCGCCCTATGGCGCGTCGCCGGAGATTTTTCGCAACATGGCGAAGCACGGCGGCGACTTCATGCGGTGGCGTGGTGACAACCTTTACCTCCGCGAGCAGGACTGGTCGTCGCGCTACGGCATTTTTTTCCGCTAAACCCCTCCCGGATCCGATCCCCCTGAGAATCCAGTTGCCGATCAGCCGGAAGACTTGCGGCCAGACGGCACGATGACTGCTGTCTACGCTTATGAAAACGCAACGCCACTGGCGCCGGGTCATGATGGGTGTGGTGAGCCTCGTCTGGGCCGGCGGGGCCGCCGCCGCGGAGCCACCGACCAAACTCGTCTTCCAAATGGATCTCGGCGTGAAGAACGTACAGTTCGCCGGCCTGCTCGTGGCGGAGCGGGAGGGCTTTTACCGCGCGGCCGGGCTCGACGTGGAGATCCGGCGGCTTGGCAAGGGCCCGTCCGACTACGCCAACATCGCCGCGACGGTGGCGGCGACGGAGGGCATGGTCGGCTCGATTGAGAGCGGGCTGTTTCTGGCGGGCCGTGCGGCCGGGCTGCCGATCGTGGCGCTCGGCGCGATGTTTCAGGAAACGCCGCTGGGGCTGATGAGTTTTCGCGCCAAGGGGATTCGCACGCCGAGGGATCTGGCCGGCAAAACAGTCGCGGTGCACGGCGACGGCCACGAGGCGCTCGACGCCGTGTTGCAACGAGCGGGGCTCAACCGCACGCAGCTCACCGTGACCAAGGCCGACTACGACAACGCGCCGCTCCTCGCCGGCAAATACGATGCGAAGCAAGGCTACCTCGTGGACGAGCTGATCAAGTTGCAAGTTGAGGGGCACGACATCGTGGCACTGCCCTTCGGCGCCAACGGCTACGCGGCCTATTCGCAGGTGTATTTCGTGTCGGAGATGACGCTGCGGAAACACCGGGCGGCACTGGTGCGATTCATCGCGGCAAGCAACCGGGGCTGGCGGGCGGCGCTGGCCGACGGGCCCGGCACGGCCAAGTTCGTCGTCGAAAAGCACGAGCCACGGCTCGCGCTCGACTACCAAACGCGCTCGCTGGCGGCGATCGGGCCGCTGTTGACCGCGGAAAGCCCGCAGCTCGGCGTGACGACGCCAGAGACCTGGCTGCGCAACGCAGGGGCGTTTCTGTCGAGCCAGCCCAACGCGAAGCTCGGCGAGATGGCGCGGTGGGTGGATTTCTCCGTTGCCGCCGAAGCGGCAAAGCTCGCGCCGTGAGGTTTGGTGGTGGGACCGGATCGCGCCGCCGGTCGGCGGGAACGTCGCGCTCAGCCTGTTTCGCCCCCGGCGAAGGGGTCCGCTAATTTGCGGGTGGAGCCAGCCGAGGGTGGCCATCCGCCCCCGGCTTCGTCATGTTGAAACCCATGCTGCTTCGCTGGTCACCGTACACGCTCGAACTGCGCCAGCCGTTCACCACCGCCACCCAGTCGCGCACCGCCACGCCCGCCATGCTGGTCGAGGTCGAGCACGAGGGGCTCATCGGCCACGGGGAAGCCTCCATGCCTCCCTACCTCGGCGAGAGCGAGGCATCCGCCACGGCATTCTTCACCGCCGCCGCCCGGCTGCTCGCCGGCCACTCCGATCCTTTTCTGCTCGAGGACGTGCTGCGCGAGGTCGACGCACTGGCCCCAGGCAACACCGCCGCCAAGGCCGCGATCGACATCGCCCTCCACGACTGGGTCGGCCGACGGCTGGGCGCTCCGTGGCACCGGCTCTGGGGCCTCGATCCCCAACGCACTCCGGTCACGTCATTCACGCTCGGGATCGATACGCCCGAGGTCGTCCGCGAGAAGGCCCGCGCCGCCAGCGAATACCGGCTGCTCAAGGTCAAGCTGGGCCGCGACTCCGACCGTGAACTCATCAGCGCCATCCGCAGCGTCTCGTCCACGCCGCTGATCGTCGACGCCAACCAGGGCTGGACCGACCGCGAGGACGCACTGCGGCAAATCGAGTGGCTCGCCACGCAGGATGTCCGACTCGTCGAGCAGCCGTTCGCCCGCGACCGTCTCGAAGACACGGCGTGGCTGCGCGAGCGGAGTCCGCTTCCGCTCTTCGCCGACGAGAGCTGCCAGCGGCTGAGCGATGTGCCGCGCCTCGCCGGGGTCTTCGACGGGATCAACGTCAAGCTGATGAAGTGCACCGGCCTCCGCGAGGCCCGCGCCATGATCACCGTCGCGCGCGCACTCGGGCTGAAGGTGATGCTGGGCTGCATGACCGAGACGTCGTGCGCCATCTCCGCCGCCGCCCAACTCTCCCCGCTGGTCGACTGGGCCGACCTCGATGGCGCCCTGCTCATCCGCAACGATCCGTTCGAGGGCGCCCGCATCGTCGACGGCAAGGTGACGTTGACGGATCTCCCGGGCATCGGCATCGTCCGCCGCTGAATCGTCCCTCCGCTCGTCCGCCCGCCCTTCCGTTCGTCCGTTCGTCCGCTCGCCGGCCCGTCTGCCTGCTGCCAGTCTGCCCGCCGTCCGTCGTCACGGCTCATTCGTCCACCGTTCGGTGGACTTCGAGCCGCCGCCACCGGCGGCCGGTCGGGAGATCCGCCGCGACTCCGCGGTCGGACCCGCCGCCGGTCAACTCCCCCACTTCCCTTCTTCCATGTCCGTCCTTCGCGAGCAACTCGGCCAGCTCCTGCTTGTGGGTTTCCGCGGGACCCGTCTGGAGGAGTGCGGGCCGATCCTCCGGGACCTGCGGGAGCACCGCATTGGCGGGATCATCCTCTTCGACCAGGAGATGGTCGATCCATCCACCCGGCGCCGGAACGTGGAATCGCCCGAACAGCTGCGTACGCTGGTCGCCGGCCTGCGCGCCGCCGCCGGCCGCCCGCTCATCGTCGCGATCGACCAGGAGGGCGGGCGCGTCAACCGCCTCAAACCCGGCTACGGCTTCCCGCCGAGCGTATCCCACGAGGAGCTGGGGCGGCGCGACGATCCCGAGCACACCTACCGTGAGGCCGAGCAGACCGCCCGCACGCTCGCCGCCGCCGGGATCAACCTGAACCTCGCGCCTGTCGTCGATCTCGACGCCAACGCCGCCAATCCAATCATCAAGGGGAAGGGACGTTCCTTCTCCGCCGACTCCGCGACGGTCACCCGGCACGCCACCGCGTTCATCCAAGCCCACCGCGCCCACGGGGTTCGCACGTGCCTGAAGCATTTCCCCGGACACGGCAGCGCCGCCGGCGATACGCACCACGGGCTTGTCGATGTCACCGCGACATGGAGCGAACGGGAGCTGGAGCCATTCCGCGATCTGATCCGCGGGGGCTTGGCCGACGCGGTCATGTCGGCCCACGTCTTCCACGCGGGCCTCGATCCGCGTCATCCGGCCACGCTCTCAGCCGCAGCGCTCTCGGGCCTGCTGCGCCAGACGCTCGGCTTCGGCGGCGTGATCTGCAGCGACGACATGGAAATGGGCGCGATCTCCTCGCGCTACGGACTCGAGGAGTCCGTCCCGGCGGCAGTCGAAGCCGGGGTGGACCTGCTCTGCTTCGGCAACAACCAGCGCTACGATCCCGAAATCGCCCCCAAGGCAATCGCGATCCTGGAGCAGGCCGTGATCTCCGGCCGACTCACCGAGGAGCGGATCGCGGCCTCGGTCGCCCGGATTCGCACCTTGCAGGGTGCGCCGGCGACCGGATGATTTTTTCCGCCCCCCTACCATGCCGCGCCTCGCTCCGTTTTCCCGCGCTTCCGCCGCCGCCCATCCGCGCCCCCGCCGCGCGGCGGCCCAGCTGCTCGTCGCCCTCGCCCTCGCCCTCGCCCTCGGCCTGAGCGGCTGCCAGCACGGCCAGCCCCGCACCTTCGCCCCGCGCAAGGGCGACGAGATCGTGGTGGCGGGTCAGTTCTTCCACACCGGTACGCCGATCGTGACGTGGATGGACCCGGGTGGCTACGACGCCTACCGCGTGGAGCGACGCTTCGTCCCGCTGGCGGAAAGCAGCTGGGAGGCCACCCGCGCCTCCGCACCGGCCATGCGCACGCCGAACCGTTACGGACTGCGGCAGGGCGGTCTCACGCCTGCCGAAGTCGAGCGCGTGCGCGGCGGGGGCTGGGACCTGCCGACGCTCCAGCGCGTGGTCGACCAGTTCGTCCTGCACTACGACGTCTGCGGCATCAGCAAGGCGTGCTTCGATGTGCTCCACGATCAACGCGGGCTCAGCGTGCACTTCATGTTGGATGTCGATGGCACGATCTACCAGACGCTCGACCTCAAGGAGCGCGCGTGGCACGCGACGACCTCGAACGACCGGTCCATCGGCATTGAGATCGCCAACATGGGCGCCTACCGCGCCACCGAGAAGCATCCCTTCGCCCGCTGGTACGGCCGCGATGCCAAGGGCACGGTCCTCACCATTCCGCCGGGGCTCGGCGACCCCGCAGTGCGCACGCCAGGCTTCGTCGGCCGACCGGATCGGCCAGACGCCGTCACCGGCGAGATTCAGGGCGATTCGCTCACGCAGTACGATCTTACGCCGCAACAGTATGAGGCGCTGGTGAAGCTCACCGCCGCGCTCTGCGCGGTCTTCCCCAAGATCAATTGTGACTACCCGCGCGACGCCTCCGGCGCCGTGGTCACGCGCAAGCTGCCCGACGACGTGCTGCGCAACTACCAGGGCGTGCTCGGCCACTTCCACATCCAGGCCAACAAGGTCGACCCGGGGCCGGCGCTGCAGTGGGACCGCGTGATCAACGGCGCCCGTGAGCTCCTCGGCCAGCGGTGAGGGTCACGCCGCCGGCTCGGACTTCCGTCCGTAGCCCGGATCAATCTTGAGCAGCGCCGCGGCCACGAACGATGGCAGCGTCGCGAGGCAGACCCAGATGAAGAACGCGCGGTAGCCGATCTGGTCCTCGATCCATCCGGCGGCCATTCCAGGGAGCATCATCCCCAAGGCCATGAAGCCGGTGCACAGCGCATAGTGCGCGGTCTGATGCTGCCCCTCCGCGACGCGCATCATGTAGACCATGTACGCGGTGAACCCGAAGCCGTAGCCAAACTGCTCGGTCGCCAACGCCGCCGCCACGATCGCCAGGTTGCCAGGTTGCAGGGTCGCGAGCGCGACGAAGACCAAGTTCGGGACGTGTGTCGCGAGCAGCATCGGCCAGAGCATGCGGCGCAGGCCGTGCCGCGAAATCATCCAGCCGCCGAGCAGGCCGCCGCACGTCAGGGCGATCACGCCGATCGTGCCGTAAACGATGCCCACCGCCTCGGTCGAGAGCCCCAGCCCACCGCGGTCCCGCGCGTCGAGCAGGAACGGGGTCACGAGCTTGAGCAGTTGCGCCTCACCCAGACGATAGAGGAGCAGGAACGCCAGCGTGACGCCGAGCTCGGGCTTGCGGAAGAAGGCCGCGAAGACGGCCAGGAAGTCGCGGACCAAGTGGCGCGCCGCAGCCGGCGCCCGCCGGTCCGCTTCCGGCCGGGGCAGTACGAAGGCGTGCAGGGCCGCCAGCACCACGAAGCCGCCCGCCAGTCCGATGAACACCCACGACCACGCGCGCGCGACATCGCCAAGCACGGTCTGCAGCCGCCCGGCCAGGAAGACCAGCCCGCCCTGCCCCGCGATCATCGCGAGGCGGTAGAACGTACTGCGCACGCCGACGAACGCCGCCTGCTGATGACGCTGCATCGCGAGGAGATAGAACCCGTCCGCCGCGATGTCGTGGGTCGCTGAGCTGAACGCCATCAACCAGAAGACCGCGAGCGACCACCGGAAGAAATCCGCCGCGGGCAGAGTCAGCGCCACCAACGCGAAGGCCGCGCCGACCAGGAACTGCATCGCCACGATCCACCCGCGCTTCGTGCCGAGCAGATCCACGAGCGGCGCCCACAGGGGCTTGATGACCCACGGCAGGTACAGCCAGCTCGTGTAGAGCGCGATCTCGGTGTTCGAGAGGTTCAGGTTCTTGTACATCACGACCGAGAGCGTCATGACGACGACGTACGGAATGCCCTGGCCGAAATAGAGGGTCGGGATCCACCACCACGGCGACGCCGCACCCCGCGCGGACGCTACAGAGGCGGCAGGGTTCGCGCCGGAGGGGGGGATGGGATTCATCGTGAGAGGGGAAGAATTCCGGGAGCGCCGGGACCTACGGCAACACCACCGTGACGCGCGGGCTCTCGTTGCCGAGGCGATCCACCGCGCTGACCACCACCGCCTCGACGCGGCCGAAGGCGCCTTGCGGGGCGAGCGACACGACGCGGTTCTTCGCCGGCTGCACCGCGAACGTCCACTGTCCCGCCTCCCGGCGCCAGACGGCGTAGCGCGCCACTTCGCCGCCGAGCCCGGGCGCGAGGAGCAAGGACCGCTCCGCCGCCGGACCGACCAGGTTGCGCCCGAGGATCTGCGGCGCCTCCGGCACCCGGGTGCTGAGCCACGGGGTCGCCGGCGCGAGCGCGGGCTGGGCGTAGGTTTCCGTCCGCAGCCGCCCCGCCACGCCGCGCCGATCCTGCTGCAGCGCGATCATGCTGAAGTGAATGTGACCGGTCGCCGCCGGGCGTTCGCGGGTCTGCGCCACCTGGCGTACGATTTCCTCCGCCGCCCAGCCTTTCGGGGTCTCCGCCACCGAACTGGTGAAGAGACCCGGCCACATATGCCGGCCCTTCGGGTTGCGGCTGATCCAGTAATCCAAGAGCACGCCGAAGGGCTGCGCCTTACGGTCGCTCGGCCAGTAGAGCTGCGGCGCACAGTAATCCATCCAGCCTTGCTCCAGCCAGAGCTCCACGTCCGCGTACAGTTGGTCGTACTGACTAAACCCTTCCACGCCGGGCGGCCGCAGATCGGGACGACCGATGCCGAAGGGACTGATCCCGAAGCGCACCCAGGGCTTCACACTACGCACGGTCGCGTACAGGTCCCGCACGAGCTTGTCGACGTTGCTGCGCCGCCAATCCGCCCGCGAGAGGGAACCCCCACTCTTCCGATACCGCTGCCACGCCGCGTCGTCCGGGAAATCCACCTTGCCCGCCACCCCCGACCCCGCCGGGGCATCAATCGGATAGGGATAAAAGTAGTCGTCGATGTGCAGGCCATCGATGTCGTACCGGGCCACCAAGTCCGCCGCGACGTCCAGGGTGCGCCGCTGGGCCGCGGGTTCCGCCGGATCCATCCACAGGAAATCTCCATAAGTCCGCACCACGTCGGGCCGCTGGTTCGCCAAGTGCTCCGGCGCCAGCGGTCCCTTCGCGGAGGGGTGACGCGCGCGGTAGGGGTTGATCCACGCGTGCAGCTCAAGGCCACGCGCGTGCGCCTCCGCCACCCAGTCATTCAAGGGATCGTAGAACCATCCCGGTGCCTTGCCCTGTTGACCGGTCAGGTACTCCGACCACGGCTCGAAGGGCGAGTGATAGAGGGCATCGGCCGCTGGCCGCACTTGGAGGATGACGGCGTTCAGGCCCACCGCGACTGCCGTGTCGAGTAGGGTCTTCATCTCCGCCCGCAGTTCACCCACCGAAAGCCCTGGACGGCTCGGCCAATCAATGTTCGCCACCGACGCGATCCACGCGGCCCGAAACTCCCGCGGTGCCGGCGGTGGCGCGTCAACGGGCGCCAGCACGTCCGCCCGGCCCGCCGGCGCCGCGAAACTCAGGAGCCACAGGGCCAGCGCGAAGACCACCCATCCGCCGCCCGCCGCCCGGGTCGAGCGGGGCAAGTCGTGAACCTCGCGCGACACCCCGCCGCGCCGCCGACTGGATCCGCTCGCGCTCATGTGCGCTGCCGGATCGCCGCCCGCACGTTGCCCGCCACCGCCGCCAAACGCCGCCGGGCCTCGTCGGCCGCGCAGCCACCGCGCAGCATCACGATCGCCGTCTTCACGTGCCCGCCGCACGCCGCCAGCGCCGCTGCCGACGACGCCTCGTCCGCCGCCGTGGCGCGCTGCACCAGCGCGAGGGCCCGCCGCCGCAGCTTCACGTTCGTCGGCATGACGTCGACCATGAGGTTGCCGTACACTTTATGCAGCCGCACCATGATCGCGCTGGAGAGGATGTTGAGCGCGATCTTCTGCGACGTGCCGGCTTTCAAGCGGGTGCTGCCAGAAATCACTTCGCTGCCGGTGTCGAGCGTGACCCCGATCTCGGCCCGCGTCGCAAGCGGAGAGTCCGGGTTGTTCGCCAAACCCACCGTCAATGCCCCCGCCACCCGCGCCGCATCGAGCGCACCGAGTACGTAGGGAGTCTGGCCGGACGCCGCCAGCAGGAACACCACGTCATTCGGCCCAGGGTTCTGCGCGCGGAGATCCGCCGCCCCCTGCGCCGTGTCGTCCTCGGCCCCTTCCACCGCGGTGAAGACCGCCGAGAGGCCGCCCGCCATCACCGCGATCGCGCGATCCGTCGGCCACGAAAAGGTCGGTAGCAGCTCCACGCTGTCCAGCACACCCAGTCGCCCCGATGTTCCCGCGCCGACGTAAACGAGCCGCCCACCCGCCGCCAGTCGCGGCGCCGCGGCATCCACGACCCGCGCGAGCGCCGGCGCCGCGGCGGACACCGCCGCCGCCGCCCGCGCCTGGTCCTCGATCAGGGCCGCCACGAGGGCATCGGTCCGGTACAGATCCAAGTCGACGTGCTGACTGCTGGGTGTTTCCGTAGTGAGCATGAACCTGGCCCAATTGCGCCGCGAGCAGGCAACGGAGGCGAGCCGATTTCCTCGGTCCCCGGTTCGTTTGCACCGATGAGCGACCTCTTCATCGGCACGCTCTCGGGGACCAGCATGGACGCGATCGATGCGGCCGTGGTGCGCTTCGCGCCGGCACCGGCCCTCGTGGCCACCCACAGCCATCCCTTGCCCGCCGAGCTCCGACGGCAACTGCTCGCGCTCGCCACCCCCGGCGACAACGAGATCGACCGACTCGGCGTCGCCGATGTCGCCCTCGCCCGTCTCATCGCCCGGACCGTCCGGGAACTCCTCGACCAGGCCGGCCTTCCGGCGGACGCGATCCGCGCGATCGGCAGCCACGGCCAGACCATCCGGCACCGCCCCGGCTTCGCCACCCCTTTCACGCTGCAGATCGGTGACCCAAACGTCATCGCCGTCGAGACCGGCATCCCGGTAGTCGCGGACGTCCGCCGGAAGGACGTCGCCCTCGGCGGCCAGGGCGCCCCGCTCGTCCCGGCCTTCCACGAGGGCATCTTCCGGGTGCCGGGCCAGGATCGTGTGGTGGTGAACATCGGCGGGATTGCCAACCTCACCTCGCTCCCCGGCGACCCGGCCGCTCCCGTGCTCGGCTTCGACACCGGCCCCGGCAACACGCTGCTCGACCGCTGGAGCCAGCGGGTGCTGGGCGAGCCGATGGACCGCGATGGCGCGCTGGCGGCCTGCGGGCGCGTCGATCCGCTGCTGCTCGAGGCGCTGCGCGACGATCCCTTCTTTGCCCTGCCCGCCCCGAAGAGCACGGGGCCGGAGTATTTCTCGACCGCATGGCTGGAGCCGCGCCTGCGCCGGCGCAGCGAGGGAGCGAGCGATGCGGATGTGCAGGCGACGCTGGTGGCGCTGACGGCGACGACGATCGCGGATTCCGTCCGCGCCTTGCCCGGCCTGCGGGCGCCCGAGGTGCTGCTCTGCGGCGGCGGCGCGCGGAACCCCCGCCTCGTCGCGGCACTCCGCGCCGCGCTGCCCGCTTCGTCCATTGATCTCACCGACGCGCGGGGCGTCCCCGGAGCCTGGGTCGAGGCCATGGCCTTCGCGTGGCTTGCCCACCGGCACGTTGAGGGACGAACCGGAAACCTCCCCGCAGTGACCGGAGCCCGGCGGGCCGCCGTGCTCGGAGCTTGGTTCCCTTCTGGCTGATCGCCGAACGGCGACCGCGTCAGGTCGTCGCCGGCAGTCGCGGTCGGCTCGGGATCGGCACCAGACCGTGCGCGATTCGATGGAGCACCAGCGCCGCCAACTGGGCGCGCGACGCCACCGTGGGAATGCGGCAGAATTCGCGGTCGCTGTGCAGCTGATCGCCGATCGGCCCGACTCCGTCGAGATTCGGAAGCCCTCCGGCGGAGAGAAAGTTGCCATCCGACGCCCCACCCGTGTGCACCCACGTGAAGGCGGGTTGCCCGAGGTCCGCGGCCGCAGCCTGCCACGCGGCGAAGACGTGCTCCTCCGCGGCCATGCACTCCTTCGGCGGCCGGTTCATTCCGCCCTTCAACTCCAGCCGGAATCCCTCGCGCGCGTTCACGCCGTCCACCAGCGCCTGCAGACGCGCGAGGAGCGGCTCGCGGTCGGACAGGCGCGTGACCCGGACGTCGATCTCGGCCTGCGCAAGGTGCGGCACCACGTTGCTCGCCGCCGAGCCGCCCCGGATGTTGCCGACGTTCACCAGCACGCCCGGCAATTCGGCGGGGATGCGGCTCGCCGCGAGCAGGAACTCCGCGAGCGCGAGGATCGCGTTGCGGCCGTCGT
The DNA here is from genome assembly GCA_040382075.1 of Opitutaceae bacterium. GTDB lineage: Bacteria > Verrucomicrobiota > Verrucomicrobiia > Opitutales > Opitutaceae > UBA6669. Next base: position 52,910 of record JBEIGD010000012.1, on the reverse strand, counting down.
TGGGAATCTTCGCCGCATGCGATGCCCGGCCGTGGCAGACCGCCACGAAGACGCCGGTGCCCTTGCGCGAATGCACCAGATCGCCGTTCGGCCGCGCCGGTTCGAACACGAATCCAAAGTCATACCGCTGCCGGGCTTCCAGGAAGAGCGCCCGCGTGCCGTGCGATCCCGTCTCCTCATCCGGAGTCAGCAGCACCTCCCACCCCAAGCCCGACGCTCCCGGCGCCGCTTCGAACGCCTCCAGCGCCGCCAGGATCGTGAGGATTCCACCTTTCATGTCCGACGCCCCCGGAGCGTTCAGCGTGTCCGCGTCGGTCCACCGGCAAGCCTGGAAAGGATCGTCCGCCTCAAACACCGTGTCGTAGTGGCCGCAGAGCAGGACTTGCCGCGGCGCCTCGGGACGGAGGCGGATGCGGAGCGACTTCGCGCCCTCGGGGTTCCGTCCCGGAGCATCCGACGCCAGGATCTCCACCTTCGCCGCGGGGAACGACTGGGAGAAGGCCTCAGCCAGCGCGAGGCGCATCCGCTCGAGGCCGGCACCGTGACCGGAGCCGGAATTGATTGCGCACCAGCGAGCGAGCAACGCACCGAACTCTGCGGTGCGCGAGGGAAGCCGGAGGATGGAATCAGGAATCGACGGAACAGACATGGGTCGGATCACTCGGGATTAGGAAAACGATTTCTCCCTCTCGCCGAACCGCAAGCGTGACCTCTCGACCGCCGACTGGCGAGCGCGGCTTTCCCGACGAAGCGAACCGGCTCTCACGGGGGGCTGGGCTCACCAAGACCTAGACCTTGATGAACCACCGGCGCCGCCAGAGTGCCCACGCGAAGAGGAAACTCACCCCGACGAAAGCCACGGCGAAGACCAGCGACGCCAGCGGACTCGTCCCCAGCAGGCTCGAGATTCCGCCCGCCAGCAGCTGCTTCGGAGTCACCTTCTCACCGTCTGCCCCGGTCCATGAAATCAGGTACAACAACCGCGCCACGAGCCCGGCAAAAACGTACACCGCGATCGCGTTGCGCCCGTAAAGCGTGAAGGGCGCCGCCCACCGCCGCCAGCCCGTCGCCTCGATCAGTCCGTAGAAGACGCCATAGAACAGCGCCGACCACCCCGCCATCAGCAACGTGAAGGAAGGAGTCCAGAGGTTCTTGTTCACCGGTATCCACTTTCCCATCATCAGTCCGAGCGCGACGAGACCCGCGCCCGTCAGGACAAGCGCCCCAGCACGTCGCGCCGGACCGACCGGCAAGGCCAGCAACGGGGCCGCTGCCGCGCCGAGAAGCGTCGAGGCGATCGCCGGGAGCGTGGAAAGAATGCCCTCGGGATCAAAGCCCGGCGCCGGCGCCCCGGACCACGTGTGCCCGGCGAGCCACCGCGCATCGAGCCAACCCGGCAGGTTCCCGATCGGCTCGAGCACCCCGGCGCCATGACCCGGCACGGGCACCGTCAGCAGCAGCGCCGCATACCCCGCGAGAAGTCCCAGCGCCGCCAGCAGCTGACCGCGCCAGCGGCAGTACAGCACGAAGGGGCTCGCGATCAGAAAGCAGAGCGCGATGCGCTGCAGGACTCCCGGAATGCGCAGCGTCGCCAGCGAGAAGGAATCTCCCAGCAACCCGAATGGGAAGGCCGCCAGGAAGAGGCCGAGCCCAAACAGGATCGCCGAGCGGGTGACGATATGCCGCGCCAGCCCGCTGACGCGTTGAGTCGATTCAGCCCGATCGGCGCCGGGGGGGCCGCCGGTCACACCGGTGCGCCGCGCGAAGGACAACGCCATCGACAACCCCACAATCCACAGGAAACAGGGAAAGATCAGGTCGGTGAAGGTCCACCCGTGCCAAGGCGCGTGCCGCAGCGGAGGATAGACGTGCGACCACGAGCCCGGATTGTTGACCAGCAACATCGCCGCCACGGTCGCCCCGCGAAACGCATCCAGGGAAGTGAGTCGTTCGGATCCGCTCATGCTCCGCTAGCCGAGCCGCGCCGATTGCCCGCCGCAATCCTCGAATCGGACGGGAGGAGACCCGGCGACCCGCGCCGGGCAGTCCCCTTAGCGGCCGCCGTAGGCGACAAGCCGCTCCACCACCGCATCCAACTCTGCCCTGGCTTCGGGCGAGCCCGGCTCGGCGCGGTGACGGTTCAGCATCACCGCAAAGGCCAAACGCGCTCCGCCGACCGTGTCCACATAGCCGGAAAGCGAATGGGCCCAGCGCAGCGTGCCCGTCTTCGCCCACACCTTGCCCTCGGCCGGACCGCCCCGGAAACGCGTGCGCAATGATCCATCCGCCCCGGCAACCGGAAGCGCGTCCAGCCACGCCGCTGCCTCGCGGTGCCCCGCCATGTGTTGGAGCAGCGCGACGATCACCGCCGGGCTGACCAAACTATTGCGCGAAAGCCCCGATCCCTCCTCCAGAATCGCTTCCGCCGCCGGGATGCCCCGCTCGCGCAGAAAGGCCTGCAGGTCCGCCGCACCCAGTTCCTCCGAGGTGCGCCAAGCCGGGGTGTCGGGCAGCCGCGTCAGTTCACCCGCGAGATCGAAGAGCAGGCTGGCCCGGAGATTGTTCGAGTCCTTCATCATCACCCGCACCATCTCCCGCACCGGCGCCGACGCCACCGTGCCAAGGATCACCGGGGCCCGCGGCTCCTCAGGCTTTTCCGGCCAGCGCACGCCGCGCGCGCGGCCTTCAACCGCCATGCCGGCGCCGCGCAGCGCGGCCACCAACTCCGCCGCATACCACTCCGCCGGCCGCGGCACCGTGGCCTCAAGGACCCGGGGCTGCGCCGCGACCGGAATCGTGCCCAACACGCGCACCGTCGTCTCGCCGGGAAAACGCAGCACCCGCAGCGCGGGCGCACTGTCCGCAGGGCCGGTCACCACGCGGTTGTCCAGCGTCAGTCCATGCCCCGGCTGACGCCACCCAACGCTCGCCGCCGCACCGGGCGCAGCGCCGGGCGCGACTTCGAATTCGACGTAGTTCTCGTCAAGCACCACGCCCGACACCTCCGCGCCGTAGTCCTCCATCAGGTCGTCGGCGGTCCAACTCGCCCCAAAGGGCGGCACGCGCACGTACGTCCCGTCGGCCACCACGTCACCTGTTATCCGCCGCACGCCGGCGCGCCGCAGCACATCCACGACCGGCGCGAAGACCTCGGCCCATGGCTGACCCGACCGCCGCGGGTTCCAGCTCGGATCGCCTCGACCGGCGATCACGAGGTCGCCGCGCAACACGCCGGACCCGTCCACGGGCTGGGTCGCGAGCACGCGCGTCTGCAGGCGACTCGCCCCGCCGAGACGGTCCAGCGCGAGCGCCGCCGTGAAGAGCTTGGCGTTCGACGCGGGACTCATCCGCCGCTCCGCGCCATGGGAGAAAAGCACCTCTCCCGTCTGCAACGACACCACGCTCACCCCCCACAGGGCTCCGGCAAAGCGCGGCGCCGCAAGCATCGTTTCCAGCTCGGCGCGGAGCGCCGCAGCCGTGAGCGGGGTCGGGGGCAGGGTCGCGACGGAGGTCGGGTCGCCGTGCACTGCGGCCGGCACGGCAACGCTCGCTCCGCGCGCTTCGGCGGTCCCGCTCGACCCCGACCCAGGACCGGGCGCGGGTGCGGGTGCCGCGACCGCAGCGGCGGCCGGAGCCGAACCGCGAGCCGACGCACGCGCCGTCGCGCCGGCATCCGTCGCCGACTGCGCGGACATCCCGGTCACACCCGCGATCCATGCCAGGGTCACCACCCCGCGCCGCAACGCCCAAGCGATCTGGTTTGGACCGCGGAGATGCCTTCGTTTCGTCATGATTCGATCACCCGCCGCGTGGAAAGGGGTCACCGCCACGCCTCAGGCCACAAAGCTATAGTCGTAGGGAGCGCGCATTTCCCGGGCGACGTGCGCATTGCCCTCCGCCGCGTGGTCGCCAGTGAAGCGTTCCGCCTCCGGGTCCCAGTTCAGCGCACGCCCGGTCCGCAGCGCAATCGTGCCCAGATGGCAGACCATCGCGGACTGATGCCCGACCTCCACGTCGCAGATCGGATCGCGGCGCGTCCGGACGCAGTCGATGAAGTTCTCCATGTGATTGTTGCTGACGGGAAGCCGGAGCGCGTCCGCGGCGAGCGGCGTCCGGAGCAGTTCCGGGTCGCTGGCGCGCAGTTCACTCCGGTTCACCCAGATCCAACCGTTCGTGCCTTCGAAACGGAGACCGTTGCGCTGGCCCTGCGGATTCGCCACCCGCCCGAAGATATCGTCGTCACGGGTGGTCGCCACGGTCAGCCGCACGCCATCCCGGTAGGTGAGCCGGACCTCGTAGTCGCTGACGGCGGTGAACCCGCCCGGGATCGGCTCGGAGAGCCGGGTGGCCTCAACCTTTACCGGCGCAGTCTGGCCGATGGCCCACGAGGCGATGTCGATGTGGTGCGCGCCCCAGTCCGTCGTGGTGCCGCCCGAGTAGTCGTACCAGAAGCGGAACTCCACGTGCGACCGCTCCGGCACGTAGTCGACGCGCGGTGCCTGACCTTGGTAAAAATCCCAGTCCAGCGCGGCGGGAACCGCCGCCGTGGCAAACGGGCCCTCCCGCAGTCCGGCCGGCAGCCAGACCTTCACGTCCTGCAGGCGACCGATGCGACCGTTGCGCACCAGTTCGCACGCCATGCGGAAACGCTGCGAACTGCGCTGCTGCGTGCCGGTCTGCAGCACGCGACCGTGCTTGCGCGTCTCGGTCACCAGGCGGCGCCCTTCATCGATCGTCAAGGTGAGCGGCTTTTCCGAGTACACGTCCTTGCCAGCCCGGATGGCCCCGAGATTGACCAGCGTGTGCCAGTGATCCGGCGTGCCATTGAGAACGATCTGGACGTCCGACCGCTCCAGCATCCGGCGGAAGTCCCGGTAAATCTGGGGCGGCGCCTTCCCCTCCACCGTCAGCTTCGCCGCCGCCGCCGCCGCGTGCTCCGCGTCCACATCGCACACCGCCACCACGTCGCCGTAATTCGCGGCATTCAGCGCGTCCACCGTCCCCATTCCCCCGCATCCCACCAGCACCACCCCCGGCCGATCATTCGCCGCCACCTTCGCGGGCCCTGTCGATTCAGCATTTAAGTGCCTTTCCATAAACCACATCGGTAGACCGGTGGCTGCGGCTGCAGCCGCGCAGCGCTGAAGGAAACGACGCCGGGTGACCGTGAAGGGGGCTTCGCAGGGGTTCACGGCCCGAAACCGTGCAAAGTCTGGGCAATGAGGTCGAACCTATTCATAAATAACTTTCTAACAGGTATTTAAGTAACAGTTGATCCCTCGTGGAGGACCGTGTCCCGCGCTTACAGGGGGCGTTGCTGCCGCTAATAGGTCGGAAATTCGTTCGGTGAAGATTGACGGAACCTCCCCGGCAGAGTTCTGTCTCCCTTGTAAGAACACTTCTCCCGCTTAGCGGGAGTTTTGGGGTAACTAAGAAAGCAAAGGCGGGCCGTGTAGGGGTACACGGCCCGCCACTTTTTTTGCCCATCGGGGGCGGATCGCCCCATTCAGTCCGCCGCGGGCGGCACTGCGGGAGGCGCCGGGGGAGCCCCGAGCAGGATCTTGTCCACGCGGTGGCGGTCCATGTCGACCACCTCGAAGCGTCGCCCATTCCACGTAAAGTGTTCTCCGGCATTGGGGATACGGCCAAGCCGATCCACCACGAAGCCACCGACCGTTTCAAAGTCGCCGTCCTCCTCCCCAGGCAGCGCGGGCAGGCCGAAGCGCTGCCGGAAGTCGTCGATCGCCATGCTGCCGTCGACCAGCCACGAGCCGTCTTCGCGCTGCTGCGCGTCGGGGGAGCGGCGGTCACCGGGCTCCGGCAAGTCGCCGACGATGGCCTCCATCACGTCGATCAGCGTCACGAGTCCCTGCACGCTACCGAATTCATCGGTGACGAGGGCGATGTGCTTGCCGGACTTCTGGAAGAGTTCGAGAAGCTGCACGACGTTGATCGTGGTGGGCACGAACAGCGGCGGCATCAGGTGGTTGCGGATGCTGTTCGGCACGCCGGCGGCGGCGTTGGCCCAGAGCGACTTCACGGAGACCATGCCGAGCACGTGATCGCGGGTGCCCTCGTAGACGGGAAATTGGGAGTGGCCGCTGGCGACGATCTTCCGCCAGTTGGATTCGTCGATGTCGGAGACATTCAGCCAGACGATCTTCGTCCGCCGCGTCATGATCTCGGTGACGGACCGCTCGTCGAGCCGCAGGACGCCCTCGACCATTGCGCGCTCGGCCTTGTGGAAGACGCCGGCAGTCGTGCCCTGCTCGATCATGTGCGTCACCTCCTCTTCGGAGGGCGGCGCGTCGACCTCCTTGGCCAGCCCGAAGACCTTGAGCACCAGGTCGGAGGAGATCGTGAGCAACCACACGAACGGCGACGCTAGACGCGAGAGGCTGGTCATCGCTCCCGCGACGAGCATCGCCCGACGCTCCGGGTTGGAAAGGGCGATGCGCTTTGGGACGAGTTCGCCGATGACGAGCGAGAGGTACGTGATGGCGCCGACGACCAGTGCGATCGAGATAATGCCCGCGTACGGGGCGAGGACGGGAATCGCCGCAATCATCGGCTCGAACTCGTCCGACAGCGCCGCACCACCGAACGCGCCCGCCAGGACGCCGACCAAGGTGATCCCAATCTGCACCGTCGAAAGAAACCGGTCCGGGCTGTTGGCCAGCGCCAGCGCCACGCTCGCCCGGGTCGATCCTTCGTCGGCCAGTTTCTTCAGCCGCGCCTTGCGGGAGGACACCACGGCGATCTCCGCCATCGCAAAGACGCCGTTCAGCATCAGCAGGAGAAACAGGATCAGGAGATCAGCAAATAGGTTCATGGTGTCAGAGGCGCCTCCTCGTTACCTCGCCAACCGGTCAAACCGGAGGCGCGGAGGTGGCGCGGGAGAGACGACGGGCGTCAGGCACCCCAGTGCTGGGCGATTTTTTCGCGGAGGAAGCGTGCACTTTCCACCAGCTGGTCCATCCCTTCCACGCCGTCCTCGATGCTGATCCAGCTGTCGAAACCCACCGAGCGGAGCTCGCGGAAGATGGCATCGTAATCGTTCAGGCCGCGCCCGATCGTGCCGTGGCGGAGGCGCTTCACGTAGCCTTCAACGCCGCCTTCCTCGCGCCGCAAGTCCTCCAGCGTGCCGGAGATCAGCGTGCGGTCGCTCGCGTGCATCGTCACGACCCGGTGCTTCACCCGCCGCAGCAGCTCAAGCGGATCGTCGCCGGCGAGGAAGGCGTTGCTGGGGTCGTAGTTGACCCCAAAATACGGGTGGTGCAGACGATCCACCAGTTCACAGAACACGTCCATCTTCTGGGCGAACTCTGGGTAGCTCCAGAAATCGTCCTTGTAGTGATTCTCGAGGATGAGCGTCACGCCGCACGACTCCGCGACGGGGAGACACGCCTCGATGCAGCCGACGACGAGGTCGAGTCCCTGCTGGCGGGTGAGTTCGGGGCGGCGCTGGCCGGAGAGGACGCGGCAGTAGCGCGCGCCGAGTTCGGCGGCCATGCGGATCCAGTCCTGCTCGCGCGCGATCTCACGCTGCCGGGCCTCACCCTCGGGCAGGCTGAAGTCGGGCGAGCAGCAGAGCATCGGGATCGTCATTCCGGCGCGCTCGACGCTGCGGCGCAGCCCGGCCCAGCGGCTGCGGTCAGCCAGCTCCCAGAAGCCGCTGTAGAATTCCAATCCGTCCAGCCGCAGCGGTGCCGCGAGGTCGACCCACGCCTGCAGGGTCATGCCCTGCGGGGTGCAAAGATCGCGAATGAAGGCCTTGGGAAATGCAGCGAGGCGGGGCATGGGATCAGGACTTTACCGGGTTGCGGCCGATGATCGGGTATTGCTCCAGCTCGAGGACGGAGCCGCTGACGGGCCGGGACTCGTCGCCGAGCCAGTAGACGGCCGCGGTGGCGACTTCCTCCGGACGCAGAATCCGGCCTGAAGGCGCATAGGCCTTCGGGATGTGTTCGTGCCAGTCCTTCGGCTGCCCGAGTTCGATCTGGTGGTGATACTCGCGGTCGGTGAGCACCCAGCCGATGTTGAGGTGATTCACGCGCACCCCGTCGTTCGCCAGCGCGTTCGCGAGGTTGCGGGAGAGCGTCATCAGGCCGCCCTTTGAGAGGCTGTAATCCAGCAGGGTCGCCTCGCCGCAGTAGGCGTTGATCGAGCCGATGTTCAGCACGGAGCCGCGGTGCGCCCGCAGGGATGCAATCGCCGCCTGAACGAGCAGCATCGGGGCCCGGAGATTGACCGCCATCATGCGGTCGAAGATTTCCGCGCTCGTGTTGTCGATCGTGCTCCGCCCGATGAAGGCCGCGTTGTTGACGATCCCATCCACCCGGCCGAACGCCGCCAGCGCCTCCGCCACCACCCGCGCCGGGGCCGTCGCTTCGCCGAGGTCGGCAATCGACAGCACCGCCCGGTCCGCCCCGAGCGCGCGCACCAGCGCGTCGCCCGCCGGCCGATCGATGCCGTTGATCACCACGCGGGCACCTTCCGCCACGCACCGTTCCACGATCGCGCGACCGATGCCGGAGGTGCCGCCGGTGACGAGGATGACCTTGTTTTCGAGACGCATGGGAGGGAGGAGAGGAAAAGAAGAGGCCGGATCGGACTCCACCGCGACGCGAGGCCGCGCGGTCCGTCTCCGGCCGCCGTGGCTCAGTCGGTCGGCGTGAGCACGGCCTTGACGATCTCGCCGTGGTGCATGCGCTCGAACGCCTCGTGCCAGCCCGCCAGCGGCCACGTGCCGCCGATGATCGGCCGCACGTCCAGCTGGCCCGAACTCATGAGCGCGAGGACGCGCTCCCAGATCGGCCAGTTGTGGCTGAAACTGCCCTGCAGCGTCACCGCCTTCGCGACAAGCGGATCGAGCGAGAAACCAAGCGGCTGCGGACCCCAACCCACCTTGCTGATCCAGCCGGCCGGGCGCACGAGATCGAGCGCCGCCTTGAGCGACGCCGAAACGCCCGCCGCATCGATCACGCCGTCCGCACCCAAACCGTCGCGCGACCGCGCCCACTCCGTGGCGTCACCGATGATCACGTCGCAGCCATACTGCTTGCCGACTTCGAGACGGACCTTGTCCCGCTCAAGTCCCACCAGCGCCACCTGCGCGCCCGCCAGGCGCGCCATCGCGGCGCACAAGATGCCGATCGGGCCGGGCCCGAGCACGATCACCCGGTCGCCCGGCTGGATGCGCGCCTGCTGGATGACCGCGTTGTACGCGACGCAGCAAGGCTCGGTCAGCGCGGCGTGCAGCAGCGGCACGTTCTCCGGCACCCGGTGCAGGCACCGCGCCGGCACGCGCACGTAGCGGGTCATCGCCCCGTTCACGCCGTACCCAAAGCCCTTGCGGGTCGGATCCAGGTTGTAGAGGCCCCGCCGCGACAGCGGGCTGTTGGCGTCGATCACCGCGGCCGTCTCACTGACCACGCGATCGCCTTCCTTGAACCCTTGCACGTTTGCCCCCACCGCCGCGATGCGGCCGCCGAATTCGTGGCCAAGCACCACCGGGTAATTGACCGTCCAGCTGTGCTGCGCGGTCCACTGGTGCAGATCGCTGCCGCACACGCCGACCGCCTCGACCGCGAGGAGGACGTCATCCGCACCCGGCTCCGGGCGGGCGACGTCGCGCAGCTCGACGCTGTGCGGCGTGGACGAGAAATTCACCACTCCTGGACTGGTCTTGTTCATGACGAAACTTGGGTGCCGCCGACCGGCACGTCTCCGTAGCCATGGACGCGGTCGCAGATGATCCGCAGCGTTCCCTCGAGGTTGCCATCCGCCGTGCGGAAGGAGTCCGCATCCACCGCGAGCGGCGCGCCGATGACGACCAGCGGCGCTCCGTACTCGGGCGTGCGCACCGCCTGCTCCAGCGTCAGCCCACCCACCGCCTGCACCGGGACCTTCACGGCCGCCACCACCTCGCGCAGCTGATCGAGCGGGCTCGGCATGCGCCGACCGCTCGCCGCGATGCCGCGGCGCTCGTCGTAACCGATGTGGTGAATCACCATGTCGCAGCCCAGATCCTCCAAGTGCCGCGCCCCCGCGACCATGTCCTCGCAACCGAGGTTGTCGCCCATGACCTTGACCCCGTAGTCGCGGCCCGCCTTGACCACGCACTTGATCGTCTCGGGATGCGCCCGGGCCATCACCACCACGTGAGTGGCGCCGGCCTTGGCCATCATCTCGGCCTCGAGGTAGCCCCCGTCCATCGTCTTCAGATCAGCAATGATCGGTACCCCCGGGAATTCCCGGCGCAACGCCCGCACCCCATGCAGCCCCTCTGCCAGCAACAGCGGCGTGCCCGCCTCCAGCCAATCGACGCCCGCCCGGCGCGCCAACGCGGCCGTCGCGAGAGCCTCTTTGAGGTCAGTCAGATCGAGCGAAATCTGCACGAGGGGACGCATAAAGAGAGCTCCCAAACAAAACCCCGCTTGACCCCATAGCGAATCGAAAAATATCCGGGAAGAGGGCGATATCCCCAAAGTAATCGATTGCTATCAATATGCAACGCAAATTAATATCCTTTACTTCCCACTACTTTCCTCTCCGGACGCTTGATCCCCGGCGGTGGGCTGAGGGCAGGTTGATCGCGATCCCCGCTTTTCATCCGTGCCGAATCCTGCTTGGCTGCCGGGCCCAGCCGCCGCCATGAACGACGCCGACGATCTCCCACTCTCCCCCGTCTCGGAGCCGGGCGAGGTCGGCTTGGTCGCCTCCAGCGATTTTGTCAGCAAGGATGCGTTCGTCTGCGATTCAGGCCAGGTACTGCCGGGGTACACGCTCCGCTACGAGACGTACGGCCGGCTCAACGCCGCGCGCGATAACGCCATCCTGATCTGCCACGCGCTGAGTGGCGACCACCACTGTGCGGGGATCCACAGCCTCAGCGACCGCAAGCCGGGCTGGTGGAACAATCTCATCGGGCCGGGCAAGCCGGTCGACACGCACCGCTACTTCGTTCTCTGCGCCAACGTCGTCGGGGGCTGCCAGGGTTCCAGCGGGCCGGCTTCGATCAACCCGGCCACCGGCCGCGCCTACGGGGTCGCGTTTCCGGGCGTGACGATCCGGGACATGGTGCGGACGCAGCACCGGTGGCTGCAGTCCCTCGGGGTCACCGCCCTGCACGCGGTCATCGGCGGCTCCATGGGCGGAATGCAGGCGCTCCAATGGGCGATCGAGTACCCGACGTTCGTCCGGCGCGTGATCGCCATGGCGACGACCGCACGGGAGAGCGCCCAGGGCATCGCCTTCAACGAGGTCGGGCGGCAGGCCATCCTGCAAGACCCAGGCTGGAACGGTGGCGACTACCCGCGTAACGGCGGTCCGCGCGTCGGCCTGGCCATCGCGCGCATGATGGCGCACATCACGTACCTCAGCGACGCCGGTCTCGACCGCAAGTTCGGCCGGCGGCGGCGCGCGGTCGCGACGACCCCCGTCACGGCGACGGCGGAAGCTGCAGCGAGCGAAGCAGCCAGGGCGGCCGCCACCGAGGGCGCGGGCACCGCGCCCGGCTTCGCGAGCTTCGAGTTCGAGATCGAGCGCTACCTGCGCCACCAGGGTCAGAGTTTCATCAATCGCTTCGACGCGAACAGCTACCTGTACATCACGCGGGCAATTGATGCCTTCGACGTGGCCGGCGAGGGCTCGCTGGAGCAGGCCTTCGCCCCGGTGCAGGCCGAGTCACTCATCGTCGGGTTCACCAGCGACTGGCTCTTCCCGCCGGAACAGAACCGCGACATCGCCCTCGCGCTGCTGCGCGCCGGCAAGCGGGCGAGCTACGCCGAGCTGAACACCGATCTCGGCCACGATTCGTTCCTGCTCGAATCACCCCAACTCTACGATCTGGTCCGCGGTTTCCTCCGCTGACCGGCCCACCGACGCGCGGGCGCTCCCCGCTGTGCGCCGTCGGTCCGCGGTCCCCGCCGCGCGTCGACCTTCCGTTCCACCCCCACCCCCCCCCGCCACACGCCCCATGAGCCTGTCGCTTCGCGGTCTGCTGCGCTTCCAGGAGAGCGGCCTCCTTGTCGTCATCCTCGTGCTCGGCGCGTTCCTGACCGCCTTCAGCGGCTCGGTCCGCGCGCCGCTCTTCCAGCAGGGGCCGGACGGGACCCGCGAGCGGGTGTTCATCACCGACGCCAACGGTGAGCGCACGCCGGCGTTCGTGGAGCGGAACAAGTTCCTAAACGCGCAGAACCTCGCGCAGCTCGCCAAGGACACGAGCTTCATCGCGATCATGGCCGTGGGCATGGCGTTCGTGATCATCGCGGGAGGCATCGATCTTTCCGTCGGCTCGATCTACGCCCTGGCGTCGGTGGCTGGCGCCCTCGTGCTGAATCACTTCGGCCCCGGTGGCCCGGCCGGGGACATCGGACTCGCGGGGAGCCTGGCGGGCGCCGCGGTCTGCCTCGGGACGGCACTGGTGTGCGGGCTCACCAACGGCGGCCTCATCGTCGCCCTCCGGGTCCATCCGTTCATCGTCACGCTCGGCACCATGGCGGTCTTCCGCGGGGTCGCCTTCGTCGCCACCCAGGGCCAGTCAGTCGGCGGTTTTCCGCAGTCGTTCCGCGACGTCATCCGGATCGAGGTCGGCCAGGGTCTGAGCGTGATGCCGCTCCTCGTGATGATCGCGGTGACCGTGGTGGGCTGGGTCGTGCTGTCGCGGCTCGCCTCCGGGCGCCGGGTCTACGCGATCGGCGGCAATGAGCTCGCCTCGCGGTTCAGCGGCATCCGCATCGAGCGCGTGAAGCTCGGCGTGTACCTGATGTCCGCCCTCGCCGCCGGCATCGCCGCCCTGCTGTCGCTCGGCTATTACGGCGGAGCGACGTCGGGCGATGGTCAGGGCTATGAGTTGAGCGTGATCGCCGCCGCCGTCGTGGGCGGCGCGAGCCTCTCCGGCGGGCGGGGCTCCGCCCTCGGGGTCGTGCTCGGGGCCTTGATCATCCAGATGATCAACAGCGGCATCGTGATCCTCGGGATCGACCAGAACTACAGCCAGATCATCATCGGCTCGGTCGTGATCGCCGCCGTGGTGCTCGACAACGTCAACTCCTGGCTCGCCCGCCGCCGGTTACAGCAGGCATCCGAGGGTTGATCGGTCACCGCACCCGGCACCACCACCCGCCCCGCCATTCCGCCCACCCGAGTCGACCGGCCGACCCGCCGCGCTTCGTCGTCCACCGCCCGCCCCGCGATTGCCTTTCGTCGCCGTCACCCTCCTACTCATCACCCGTCCGACCGAGCCTCGCCGCTTCGGTCGAAATCCCTCTCCCCCCGCCTTCGCATGCGTACCCTGATCTCACTCCTCCTCACCGTCGCCGCCGCGGTCACCCTGAGTGCCGCCCCGCGCACCATCACCATCGGCTTGGTCGCCAAGTCCCAAGGCAACCCCGTCTTCCAGGCCGCCCGCGTGGGCGCCGAGGACGCTGCCAAGGCCCTCAGCGAAAAACACGGCGTGAACATCCGCATCGACTGGCGCACGCCGAATGAAGAGGACGCACAGAAGCAGGCCGAGGCGATCGAGCAGCTCGTGCTCGCCGGCGCCGAGGGCATCGCGGTGAGCTGCTCCGACGCCAACAAGCTCACCGACGCCATCGACGCCGCGGTGACCAACGGCGTGCACGTCGCGACCTTCGATTCCGACGCGCCGATGAGCAAGCGCTTCGTCACCTACGGCATCGACGACATCGAGTGCGGCCGCCAGTTGATGGACGAACTCGCGAAGCTGATGGGCGGCAAGGGCACGATCGCCATCCTCGCCGGCAACCAGAACGCTCCGAATCTCCAGAAGCGCACGCAAGGCGTCCGCGAGGCCGCTGCCAAGTATCCCGGCATCTCGATCCGCGGCGTATATTATCACAAGGAGACCCCGCAGGACGCCGCCGCCAAGGTCGAGCAGGTCATGCAGGCCAATCCCGACATCACCGGCTGGGCCATGATCGGCGGCTGGCCGCTGTTCACCGACAACGCCCTGAAGTGGACCCCGGGTTCCGTGAAGTGCGTTTCCGTCGATGCGCTGCCGCCCCAGCTCGCCTACATCCGCAGTGGCCACGTGCCGGTGCTGCTCGCCCAGCAGTGCTACGAATGGGGCAAGCGCTCGGTCGAGATGATCGTCGATCGCATCCTTTTCAAAAAGAATCCGCCCGCGCAGAAGGAGGTCAGCGCGCTGATCCCCGTCACGCGCGAGAACGTCGACGCGTTCGCCAAGAACTGGGACGTCTGGCTGAGGAAGTAATCCGGCCGGGATCCCGCGGCCGCCGCGGCTCCGCATGTCTCCGCCTCCGCAGATCGAGTTCCGCGGCATCGCCAAGCGCTTTCCCGGCGTGCAGGCGCTCGATGGCGTCAGCTTCTCCGTCGCCCCGGGCTCCTGCCACGCGCTGATCGGGGAAAACGGCGCCGGCAAGAGCACGCTGGGCAAGATCCTCGCCGGGATCCTTTCCGCGGACGCGGGTACGCTGCTGCTGGTGGGCCGGCCGATCGCGCGGGCCACGCCGCTCGAAGCGCGCGCACTCGGGATCGCGATGGTCCATCAGGAACTCGCCTTCTGCCCGAATCTCAGCATCGCCGAAAACCTCTGCCTCGGCGACCTGCCCACCCGCCGCGGGGGCTGGGTCGACCGCGCGGCGCTGCACCGCCGCGCCCGCGCGCTGCTCGCGGAAATCGGCGCCGACCTCGATCCAGCCCGCCTCATCGGGAGTCTCTCCACGGCTCAGGAACAGCTCGTGCAAATCGCCGCCGCCATCGGCACCGGCGCCCGCGTCATCGTGATGGACGAGCCGTCCAGCTCCCTCTCCGCCGGCGAGACCCGCGAGCTCTTCCGCCTCGTCCGCAGCCTCACCGCCCGCGGGATCACGCTGGTCTACGTTTCCCACCGGCTCGACGAGTTGTTCGCCCTCTGCGACACGCTCACCGTGCTGCGCGACGGCCGCCATGTCTGGACCGGACCGATCCGGCAGACCACGCCCGGAGAGGTGGTCACGCGCATGATCGGCCGCGAGCTGCGCGTCGAAACACCCACCCACCTCTCGCAGCCACTCGGCGCCGAGGTGCTGCGGGTCGAGGACCTGAGTTCACCCGGGCGATTCTCCGGGGTCGAGCTGAGCCTGCGCGCCGGCGAGGTGGTCGGGCTCGCCGGGCTGGTCGGCGCCGGTCGCAGCGAGACGCTGCAGGCGATCTTCGGGCTCGATCCGCGCGCGGAGGGCCGGGTCTTCGTCCGCGGCCAGCCGCTGCGGCTTGGCTCAGTCGACGCCGCCCTCGCCGCGGGACTCGGTCTGCTGCCGGAGGATCGCAAGCGCCAAGGGCTCGTGCTCGGCCTCACTTGCCGCGAGAACGTATCGCTCGCCGCGTTGCCGGCGCTGAGCCGCTTCGGCTGGGTACGCCGCGCCGCGGAGCGGACGCAGGCGCGACATTTTTCGGAGCGGCTGCGCGTGAAGGCACCCAGCATCGAGAGCCTCGTCGCCGGGCTCAGCGGCGGGAACCAGCAGAAGATCGCCCTCGCCAAATGGCTCGCGCGGTCGTGCGACATCCTGCTCATCGACGAACCCACCCGCGGAGTCGACGTCGGCGCGAAGGCGGAGATCTATCCGCTGCTCGACGAGCTGGCCCGCGAGGGCAAGGCGATCCTCGTGGTCTCCTCGGAACTCCCCGAGCTCCTCGGCCTGTGCCGCCGGATCCTCGTCATGCGCGCGGGTCGCCTCGTGGGCGACGTCCCGCGGGCCGACGCGACCGAGGCGTCCCTGATGCGCCTGATGGCCGGAGTGGCCGCCGATCGCGCCGCCTAGGCGCCGGAGCGCACGAGGTCGTAGAGCGCGTACCCCGCGAAGAAGTTCGGGGCGAAGGAGCACGGGCTCTGCCAGTCACCGCGCAGGTGCACGCGCCGCGCGATGCGGATACCTGCCTGCGCGCAGAAGTCCTCGAAGTCGGCGACCGTGAGGGGATTGGCGGGACGGCTGGTCTGCCACGTGGTCGTGTACACCGCGTTGCGCGGCTTGCGGCCGCCCCACGCCATGTCGACGCGGTTCTTCCAGTAGCCGAAATTGACGAAGCCCACCGTGAGCGCCCGGCCCACCCGCAGCGCCTCGGCGATGACGCCCGCCGGCTCCACGATTTCCTCGAGCGTGCGCGAGCAGATCACGCGATCGAAGTGCCCGTCAGGGAACGCCTTCATGAAGCCCATCATGTCGCCCTGGTACGCGGTGACCCCGCGACGGACGCAGCTGGCGATCTTGTCGACGTCCATGTCCACTCCGACAACCTTCGCTCCCTTGGTCTGCGCAAGGAATTCCAGCAGCACCCCGCGCCCGCATCCAAGGTCCAGGATGCGCGCGCCGGGTTCGACCCAGTCGGCCATGACCTGCATGTCGACGGTGCGTTTGATCGCGGTCTTTTGCATCGCGGAAAGAGAAAGTCCGAAGGGAGCGGATTGGGACGGAGGGCCGCGCAGGGGGCGAGCAGATTTCGCCGACGCCTCTGGGGCATCCACCGGGCCGGGCGCGTGGCTCAGCCAGCGCGGGCGAACGCTTTCGCGTCCCGCGCCAGCTTCTCCTCAAGGCTCCCACACACCAATTCACAGAGTTGGAAAAGGGTCGGATCCGCGATCGAATAGAAGACCTGCAGTCCCTGCTTGCGACGCCCCAGCAGCCCGGCCTCGGCCATCGCCTGCAGGTGCCGCGAGACGTTCGCCTGCGTGCCACCGCTCGCCTCCACCAAGGCCGTCACGGACTTCTCGCCATCGAACAACGCATGCAGCAACCGCAGCCGCATCGGCTCGCCCAAAAGCGCAAACCGCCGCGCAATCATCTCCAACGCTTCCTCACTCAGGGGGCGCATCGCCACCCGACTTCCCGTCTTACAACTCATCGCCATGGGAAAACTATATAAGCAAAAGGTAATATAGTGCCAGCGTAATCCGTCGCCCCGTCCACGCTTAAGTCACTTGGCGGATTCGAGTTCCGCGATGAGCTTGGTCTTCTGGCGGTCGAGGACGGACTCCGTCACGGTCTCGAGGAGGGCGCGGGCGCGGTCCCGTTCGCCCCGCGCGAGGTGGACGCGGGCTTGGTGGATGCGGCAGGTCTGCTGCTCGATACCGGGCTTTACGCGGGATTCGAAGCTCTGCCAGAAGCCCAGCGCCTCGGCCCAGTCGGGTTGGTCGACATCGTAGAAGGCGAGACCGAAGCGATACGCGTAGCGCCAGTTGTCGGGCGCGAGGTTCATGGCTTCGCGGAAGGCGCTGATGAGCGCGGCGTCAAATTTCTCGCGGGCCCACTCGCCACTCTTGAGGAAATCGTCCCGCGCCTCGGCCAGCAGCGTGCCGAGCTGGTAGTGGTAAAGGGATTCCTTGGGTTCGAGTCGGATCGCCGCCAGGTAGTAGTTCACGGCCTCGAGGGGCTTGCCGTCCTCGGCGAGGTGGTTCCCGAGTTGGTTCTTCACCATGGCCATCTCGGAGTTCAGCTGGTTCGCCCGGAGGAAGAGCGCGGTGGAACGGCGCCGCTCGTCGATGATCGGATGGTCGAGCAACAGCGCGTAACTGGCATATCCCGCCGCCTGATCGGGAAAGGCGCGCAGGTAGTCTTCGTACGCAAAGCACAGCTCCTGCAAGGGCTGCCGCAGGTCCTCCAGTTCGTTCTGAGACGTCTTGCGTTCCGCGGCGGCGAGCAGTTCGCGCTGGCGCGCCACGAGGGTCTGCAGGCGCTCCGCAGGATCGCCCTCCGGCGCGGCCGAAAGCCAGGTCGCCACGCTGAGAAGCATCGCCAAGCCGCAGGAAATCAGAGGGAAGCGCATGGGAAGGAAGTGGAGTCGAAACGGTGACGCGGACAAACTCAGACCCGCTCAGCCGCCGAGAGTGCCCGCATAAACGTTCATGCGATCGCCGCGGAGGAAGCCGACGAGCGTCTGTCCGGCCTCCCGGGCGAATTCGACGGCGAGGCTGGTGGGAGCGGAAATCCCCACCACGCAAGGGATCCCTGCGGCCAAGGCTTTCTGCATGAGTTCAAAGGAGACGCGACCGCTCACGAGCAGGATGCGGTCGTGCAGGGGCAGCCGCCCGGCGGCGGCGGCCCAGCCGACGACTTTGTCGAGGGCGTTGTGCCGTCCCACGTCCTCGCGCAGCACATCCAATTCGCCCGAGGGGGAAAACAGGCCACTCGCGTGCACCGCGCCGGTGGCCGCGAAGGAGGCCTGCGCGGCGCGCAGGCGCTGCGGCAGCTGCACCAAGACCGCCGGATCCGGCCGCAGGCCAGCCCGGAGCGGCGCGCAACGCGTGCGCACGGCTTCGATGCTGGCCTTTCCGCAGAGGCCACAGCTGGAGGACGCGAAGCTGTGCCGCTGCAGGCGTTCCCAGTCCACCGTCACGCCCGGCGCCAGCACCGCATCAAGGATGTTCCCTTTCCCCGCGTCGCCGTCGGCACAGTACACGAGGTCGAGCACCGCATCGGCCGCGGCGAGGATGCCTTCCGTGATCAGAAACCCCAGCGCCAGCTCCCGATCCTGCCCGGGCGTGCGCATGAGCACGGCGAGGCTGCGGCCGCCGATACGCAATTCGAGCGGCTCCTCAACCGCCGTCATGTCCGGCTCCGCGACCACGCCCCGCGCCGAGTCCCAGCGGGTCAGCGTGATCGGACGGAGTCCAGGGGTGACGGGCGAAGGCGGCATTCCGAGCAGTCTGCCCGGGACGGGCCGCGGGCGCAATCCGGGAGCCGCTGCGGTGCTAACCCACCATGGCCGGCACCAACCGACGCAGGGTCTCCCACACAATCGCGCCCCAGAACGCAAAGTAGCCCAAGGTCCCGACAAACAGACCATGGCCAACGAGGATCGCCGCGCCGTCACGCTCCAGGCTGCTCATCGTCAGCAGCACCACGGTCAACGCCGGCAGGGTGTTGGTGAAGGGCGGAAAAGGCGGCAAGGGCAGCATGAGCAGGAGGGCCGCGAACAGGATCACAATGGCGTGCAGGCGCAGTTTCCATGGAGCATCGGCCACCCAGTGCCAGCGGGGCCGCAGACGCCGCTCAAACCATCCCACCACCCGACCACCCCCTTCGAGTACGCGCCCCACGATCCGGGGGGGCAAGGCCACCGCACGCAGGCGGCGCGGGAGCCACGGCGGCAGCCCGGCCGCATAGCGCGCGGCAAGGACGGCGATGACGATCCCGAACGGGGTCGAAAGACCGGGAATCGTGACCGGCGCGCAAAACGGCAGCGCGCACACGAGCATGAGCAGCGCCGACACCCGCCCGCCGAGCGAGTCCATCAGCTCCCCCAGGGTCATCGCGGTCTCCGGCAGATGCTTCGCCCGATAGCGCAGTTCCGCGCCCAAGGACAGCGGTGCAGTGGAGTCTGGAGATCCAGGGTGTTCAGCAGGCGACACGATGCCTCCATGGCATCATGACTTGGCGGGAAGGCAAGTGTGACGGAAATCCCACCCGGCGGTCGGCGGGCGATTGCACCGGCCCGACAAACGGATTTGCTGATCGACTTATGCGTCGCGCGACCGGTCCCCTTGTTCTGGCGCAAGTCGTGCTTTCCGCCATCCTGTGCGGGCTCATCTGGGTCGTGCAGGGGGTGCTCTATCCTTTGTTCGGATCAGTCGGCCCCGCGGACTTCCCCGCTTACCACGCCGCCGAGATGAGCCGCATCACTTGGATCGTCGCCCCCGCCATGCTGGCCGAGTTGGGCCTCGCCCTCGCGACCCTCGCGCTGCACCGGCAGGAACCGCTGGCCTGGGGAGGCGCCGCCTTGGTGGGCTTGCTCTGGGCCTCCACCGCGTTCGTCCAGGTGCCGCTTCACCAGTACCTCGTCCAACGCGGCGCCGACGCCGCCGTGATCGATCACTTGGTCGACAGCAACTGGATCCGCACCGCCGGCTGGACCGCCCGGCTCGCCTTGCTGCTGGTCTGGCTGCGCCGCTTCCTCCGCGCCGCCGCCTAAGTTTCGGTCGTTCCCGCTCCCTCTCCCGCCCGCCGCCTTCCCCCCCTCTCTCTCCGCATGAGCCAACCCACGGATCACGCCACCCGCCAGCGCCTGCAACAGGCGATCAATCTGCGGCTCGCCCTGCTCGGTCACTCCACGCTCGATGACGCCGAAAGCCGGCCTTGGAGCCAGCTGACCGCCCCAATCCTCGCCCGCCACCGCGAAGTCACCCGACAGCTGGCCGACCGACTCTGCCCGGCCGACGCGCGCATCCAGCATTTCCTCAACCAGTACCTCAGCGACGTCGGCCCCGCCGCGCGACTCCCCGCCCGCACGTTCGTCCTCGATCAACCCGGCCTCGCCCGGGAGTTGTCCCTGCCGCCCGACGCCGATGTCCACGAGTCGCCGCTGCTCCAGAGCTACCGCATCCACAATGGGGTGCTGCACAATCCGCTGACCGACCGGCGCACCACTCAGGGCGTCTTCCATGTCGCCGAGGGCGGACTGCCAGTGCCGGACGACAAGTTCGCCGTGCCGAAACTGGCCTTCGCCCGCCTGCTCGCGATCGCGCTGGATCCGCCGCGCGATCTTTCCCGCCTTCCGTTCACCGCCCGCAATCCGCAGCCGGCCGAGGGCTTCGTTTCCCTGCTGCTCCGCCCGCTCGTGGTGCCTGCGGTGCCCGGGGTCATCCCGGAGAAGCGCATGGAGATTCGCTTCTTCGTCCCAGGCTCGCTCGTCGCCAACCTCGACTTCGTCGAGGAAATCTTCGGCAACGCCGGCGATCCCCTGCTCCCCGAGAACGACGCCGCCCTCGATGTCGATGGCTGGAGCGGCCACAGCGGCGGCGTGATCCTCGCCCCGCACCTGACCCGCGTGCCGAAGCACGCCCTCGGCCTGCCCCACTGGAACCTCGCCACCCCGCGCCAGCGGCGCGACGGGATGTGCTGGAAGACCGAGGACGAACTCTACAACGGGGGCTCCGCCTTCAAGGTCTGCGCCCGCGACACCCGCGGGGTCATGGTGACCCTCATCGCCGACAACTACTTCGGGTACTGCAAGAAGGAGGTGAAGACGCAGGTGAGCTACGCCGCCAATCTCCACGGTCTCGCCGAGGAGGAACACGCCGGCGGCGCCCTCGTCTTCCCGTCCTACGATCTCGGCCTCGACTTCGAGGCCTACGGAGAGCCCGAACTCTACAGCGTCGCCGATGTCCTCGCGCGTCACCCGGGCCGCTTCCAGCCCCAGCCGGAGGGTCACGCACTGGACCAGGTGCTGCCCGACGTCATCCTCGTCCCCGAGCAGGCTCACTTCAGCCTCAAGGACCAAAGCGTCTCGTGGACCGCGCCGGATGGCCGGGCCCAGCGCATCCGTCTTCTCGCCGGCAAGACCTACCTGCGGCCCGGCGGCTACCGGGTGCATCTGGAGGCCGACGAAACCGATCCGAGTCGCTGGCGTCTCGTCGGCACCCTCGCCGAGGGGCTCGTCTGCCACAAGCCGTGCACGGTTTCCGGCGGCGGGAAATCCGAGATCTCCAAGGCGATCACCGACGCCATCATGTCGGGCAGCGTGTTCGTCGCCGACTTCGAGAAGGACATGGACGCGGTCGCCGCGATCCTCGCCCGCGACTACGCGGACCGCTTCCGCTCCCAACGCGGCGAGCCGGACCACCGGCCCATCCTCAGCCCGGCGCGCTCGTTCGGCAGCGTGATCAAGCTCCTCACGCCGTCAGCGGCCGACTACACCGACGCCTACAACGACTGGCTGCGTTCGATCCCGCCCCACATCAAGGAGCTGGTCTTCGTGATCAAGCGGTTCCACCGGCCGGAGTGGGGAGACCAGTGGCGGCGGCACTTCTCGGTCGACCAGATCAATGGCCGCCCGGCGAACGAACTCCGCCATGACGGCCACAAGGTCGTGGTCAACACGCTGCGCGTCGGCTTCTCCGCCGACGGTGCGTGGCGCGTCTTCGGGCTGCGCCACGACTTTCATCCGGCGGAAAAGGTGCAGCTCGAGGACGATATCACCGCCTCGATCGTGGTCCCGGCCCACCAGGTCGCGCAGTCCCTCCTGCCTCCCTCGCAACCACCGCTGGCGCCCGGCACCGCGGTGAAGTTCGTCCAGAACTGCGAGACGCGGCTCTTCCAGCGTCCTGACGACGCGATCCATCGCGGCTACGACAACCAAGCGGAGGCCGACATCGCGAGCCCGGGCAACTTCCTGTCGAACTACGCGCCGCTGACGGTGGACGACGCACGTTCCATGATGGAAGACGCGATCGGGTTCTCCGCCTTCACTCCGCCGATGCAGCAGCTGATCCGGGCCGCCGCCGCGGACGGTGCGCGGCCGGACTACTTCGTCTCCTCCGCCCACCCGCGGCTGGTCGATGGCAAGCCCTCGAAGAACCCGCGCTACCTGCAGCTCCGTCCCGACCTCGCGAATCCGCACCGCACCGCGCTGGCCCACCTGAGCCAGAGCCTGCGGCGGAAGCTCCCCGCGGGCGGCCCCGCGCCGCTCACGCCGGTGCACCTCGTCATCCCCGGGCGACGCAACAACCCACCCGAGCCCGGCGTGCGCCCGCTCTGCGTCTTCAACCCGATCCACCACCTCGAGTTGCCTGAGCTGTTCTTGGAATTTATCAGCTCGATGACCGGAAAGTCGCCCTCCACCACGGGCGCGGGCTCCGAGGGCGCGCTGACCAAGCTGCCCTTCAACGCGCTTCCCCCGATCATCGACCTGAACGCCGCGCTCGTTTCGCTGATCCTGACCGGCCACGACGTCTTTCTCTCCGCCGCGGGCTACGTCGGCCCGAAGGTGCGCGTCGACCACGACGTCAGCCTGCTCGTCCCCGAGGTCTTCGCCCGCATGAGCCCGCTCGAGCGCAGTGCGCGGCACCTGATCGACGAAGGCAGCCTCGAGCCCTGCCGAGATTTCACGGTCGACGGCCGCACCGTACCGGCCAGCCGGCTCGGCTACCGGATCACCAGCGGATTCGTCCGCACCTACTTCGGCCGCGTCTTCGCGCATCCGCACGCCGTCTTCACGGAAGAGATGCTGCGGCCGGAGCTGCAGGACGCGGCGATCTTCGCCGACGGCATGGACAACATTGTCGCGACCCATCAGCGCGTGGCGGAGAGCTACTTCAACGACGGCAGCGCCGCGCTCGCCTGCCCGCCGCTGCGGGCGCTGCTCGAGATCATGGTGCACGGCAAGACGGCGGGCGGCGAGGGACTGACCTCTCCCGCAGTGCGCCACCTGTTCACCCGCGAACACCTACTCGGGAGCGCGTGGTACGCGACGCGCCTCGATACGCAACAGGCGGAGGACCAGCGGCGCTGGACGCGCCACGTGCAGTCGCTGGAACTCTTCCTCGACCAACCGCACTACGCCGACGTCGCCGCGCGGCTCGGCATTCGAGGCCGACTGATCCACGCGCAACGCGAGCTCGCCCGCATGTCCGCCCCCGCCTACCGCGCCGGCCTCGTCGGCACCCTCGGACGCCAGCCGCTTGATTGAGGCAGCGCGGGCGGGCCCGCGGAAGCGGCGCCCGCCGGACGGCTCGGCCGCATCTCGAATGCGCTCGCGCGGGCTCCGATCCGATGCCCGCTCCCTGCAACCGGGACCAACGGCTGCTGGGCGGACGTCGCCCCGAACCGCTGTCGGTCAGTCGTCCGGAACCCACCGCATCGGACCCACCGCTGCCAAAAACCGCCGTGGCAATCCGTCAAACCGAGGCGGGGGCAATGGGCAGCGGGGCGCGGGCGTCGCGGGCGTCCCGCACGCCACAGCCATCTTCCAGATGCAGCACGGTGTCCGCCGCCGCAAGGAGTGCCGGGGCGTGCGACGCGATGAGGAGCGTGAGGCCGGCGTCGACGCGGCGCCGCAGGGCCGCCACGATCCGTTGCTCCGACTCCGCATCCAACGCCGAGGTCGGCTCATCGAGCACGAGTAGTCGGCACGGCCGGTAAAGCGCGCGCGCCAGCGCGAGTCGCTGCCGCTGCCCACCCGAAAGCGCGGCGCCTCCCTCCATCAGAACGGTGCCGAAGCCCTGCGGCTGCGACTCAATCCACTCCCACACCCCGGCATCGCGACAGGCCGCCACGAGCCGCGGAAAATCCGGGGTCTCCGTCTCCCCGGTGAGGTTCTCGAGCACCGTGCCGGAAAAGAGTTCCACGCGCTGCGGCAGCACCGAGAGGGCGTCGCGCAGCGCCCCACCGTCGAAAAGCGCCAGATCCGTTCCTCCGAGCAGGACGCGTCCGGACGTGGGCCGGACCGCCCCCTGCACGAGCGCCAGCACCGAACTCTTGCCGCTGCCCGACGCTCCCGCGAGGGCGGTCCATCGGCCCGGCAAGATCTCCAGCGTGAGCTCCCGGAGGATCGGCAGCCGCCCCGCCGGCTGCAGGGTGACGTGCTCCAACCGAACTCCTCCGCCACTCGCGCCCTCCCAACGCAGCCGCCCGGCCCGCCCCTCGCGCTCCAGGTCCATCACCTCAAAGAGTCGCTCCGTCGCCGCCACCGCCTCCTGCACGCTGCCGCTCAAGCCCAGCAATGCCGCCGCCGGTCCCGCCACGTAAGCAGAGAGGGTGTAAGCGCTGATCAGCTGACCCAGCGTGAGCTGATCCTGCAGCACCAGCGCCGCGCCCGCCCAGAGGGTCGCCACCGTGTAAACCTGAGCCGTGCCCTGCCCAAAGACCGTGGTCCAGAGGCCCGCGACCACGACGCGGCGACTGGCGCCGAGCAGGCGCCCGAGTTGTTGCTCGGCCCGACGCTCCTCCCGCGCCTCCCAGCGCAGGGCGCGAACCGTGGTGTGATGCGTCAGCGACTCCGCCAGGTGCGCCTGCCACTCCGATCCGCGCTGCAGCAACTCGCGCTGCCGCTCCCGGCTCACCCGGCTCACCACCGGCGCCAGCGCCGCCTGCACCGCGAGCAGCACGACCGCGATCTGCCCAAGCGCCGGATGAATGAGGAACAGGGCCACCAACGCCCCAACCAGCAGCAACGGATGCAGCGCCATCCCGACCAGCGTCGCGCTCAGGAACGTCCGGACCTTGATCGCGTCACCGACCCGCGCCAGCAGGTCGCCGACCCGCATGCCGTCATGAAACGTCGCCGGCAGCGCCAACAGATGCCGATGATAGCCGAGGATCAGCGCGACATCGAGGCGCTGGCCGAGCCGCAGCACCCACCAGCCTTGGACCCACCCGAGCGCCTGCCTCACGGCCACGATAAAGAGCATCGCGAACCCGAGAACCGTGAGCAGGCGGACATCCTGGTGCGGTACGACCGCATCCACCACGCGCTCCACGTAGAGCGAAAACGCCAGGCTCAGCACCGTCGCGACCACGGCCCCGAGCACTGCCCGCAGCACCAGCGCACGGTGCGGCCAGAGCAGGCCCGCCAGCCGGACCCAGGGTCCGCGCCACTGCGAGTCGCGACCGTGACCTTCAGTTGCCCGAGCTCGCCAGGGCAGACCCAAGAGTCCGATCCTTCCTCCGCGCTGAGGCGTCTCGGGCCCCGCCGCCCGACGACTCGCCGCCTCCCCGTCCTCCGGCGCGACCGCCGCCAGCAGGAAAACGCCGGAAGCGGCGGACGCGAAGCGCTCGCGCGGCCAGCGCGCCACCGCGCCCACCGCCGGATCCATCACCCTCAGCCACCGCGGGCCCACCCGCTCCACCACTACGAAGTGCGGGTGGCCCGTCGGCAGCACGACGTGCGCGATGAAGGGAACCGGCAGGCCGTCGATCTCCCCGACCGGCCCCTTCACGCCTTCCAAGCGGACGCCCACGCGGCGCGCCGCCTGAATGAGCCCGAGCGCACTGGTGCCGCCGCGGTCCGTTCCCGCCCACTGACGCAGGCGCGCGACGGATTCCGGGCGACCGAACCGCCCGCAGAGGTAGGCCAGGCACGTCGGCCCACAGTCGGTCTGGTCACGCTGCCGCATGGTCGCGCCGCTCCCCACGTCCGGACTCGCCCGCCCTCCCCGCCACGCGGCTACGACTCGACCGACAGCCCGAACTGCCGCAGGAAGTCCGCCAGCGTCTGCGGCCGCATCAGCTGCCGCAGCGGTTCGCACAGCCCGGGCACATCGTCCAGGCGCAAGGGGAAGGTCAGGGGCAGGGTCGGCAGGAAACCGCCCTGGCATCGGGCGAGCGTCGCTTCATCGAGGGTCAACGTCGTGACTGAGTTCATGGTGTTGTACTTCGCGACTCCCGGAGTTGCGCCCGCGGGCGGGATTGCCCGCGCAGCGGGGAGGAGCGAAAGATCGAGACGCGGTCCGCCGGACCGAACGGCCGGGCCACCAAGCGCACGCGGATCCCCGCCAACACCCCACCGCAGAGGGCGGTCACGGCGGTGCGACGGGACGAGACCGGACGGTGCGGTGAATCGACGACGGAATGCGGCACGCCGCGACCCTGCGCCGTCAGCCGCGGCGGAACCAGCCGCCAGACAACCTGAAACGGGGGCGCTGCGGCGCGACGGCCGGAGGCATCGACCGCCCCTGTGCGGGGCCGGACGAGCGACGGGAATGGGGCGTCGACCCGCCGCGCGAGGCGGCGGATCGGACCACTTCGGTTACTTGAGGAACGCCGGGACGTGTTCGCCCGCGATCATTGTCTCGAACGACTCGCGCTCGTGGACGAGTTCGAAGGCGCTGCCCTTGACGAGCACCTCGGCCGCCATGCCGCGCGTGTTGTAGCGGCTGGCCATCGTGTAGCCGTAGGCGCCGGCGCTGAGCAAGGCGACGTACTCGCCCTCGCCGACCTGCTGGAGCGAGCGCTCCTTGGCGAAGCGGTCTCCGCTCTCGCAGACCGGGCCGACGATGTCGGCGACCATCGCCGGGCGCGACGTATCGCGGTGCAGCGGGACGATCTCGTGGAAGGCGTCGTACATCGCGGGCCGCACGAGATCGTTCATGGCGGCGTCGATGATGACGAAGTTCTTCGCGGAGCCGCGCTTCACGAATTCGACGCGGGAAAGGAGGACGCCGGCGTTGCCGACGAGGAAGCGGCCCGGCTCGAGCAGGATCTTCAAGCCGAGCGGCTGGAGCAGCGGCACCAAGGCGGCGCCGTAGGCCTCGGGCGTGAGCGGGCGCTGGCCGGCCGGCTGGGCGTCCCACCACTCGGCCGAACCGCTCGCCAACGCATCGCGGTAGATGATGCCGATGCCGCCGCCGATCGAGAAGTAATCGATCCCATGCTTGGCCTTCAGCTCGGCGACGAACGGCGTGACCTTCTTCACCGCCTCGACGAACGGTGCGATATCGGTGAGCTGGGAACCGATGTGCATCTGCACGCCCTTGATTCGCAGGTTCGGGTACTTGGCGGCGGCCTCGTAGGCGGCGCCGGCGACCTTCAGCGGGATGCCGAACTTGTTGTCCGACTTCCCCGTCGTGATCTTGGCGTGCGTGTGCGCATCGACGTCGGGATTGATGCGGATCGCGATCGGGGCCTTCACGCCCAGACGACCGGCGACGTGGTTGATGCGGGCCATCTCGGGCTCGCTCTCGACGTGGAATGCGAAAATGCCGTTCTGTAGCGCGAGCTCGATCTCCTCGCTCGTCTTGCCGACGCCCGCGAAGACGCTCCGCTTCACGTTCGCCCCGGCGGCGAGCACGCGGCGCAGTTCGCCGCCGCTCACGAGGTCGAACGCCGCGCCGAGGTTCGCGAAGTGCCGCAGGATCGCCAGCGCCGAGTTCGCCTTCATCGCGTAGCAGATCTGGAGATCGAGACCGGACAGGCTCTTCGCCAAACGCGTGTAATTGTCGGTCATCGTCGCCGCGCTGTAGACGTAGGTCGGCGTGCCGTAGAGCCGCGCGACCTCGGCGAGATTGACGGATTCGCAGTGCAGATCGTTACCCGTGTAGCGGAAGTGGTGCATGAAAAAAGCGGTTCGCAAACAAAATGACTAAGGGGCGTAGAAAGTGCGCGTTTCCCCTTGAAAAAACGAATCAAAACTTAGCTTCTCCAACGCGTGCTGCGGCAAATCCTCCAGTCGATCTTCCACCGTCCCCTCCATCCGTTGGGGAAGGTCGACAATGCGCGCCTTGAACGCCGCACCGCGTTGCGGAACGCACAGTTTGTCAGCTTCATGGCGCAGCAGGGGCTCGGCCGCGGCATCGCGTCGGACCGGCACGAGGCGCGCCTCCGCCGCCAGCGCCTCGTCCGCTTCGCCGTCGCCGCCTCCGTCGGCGGCGCGGTCGCATGGGTCGGGCTCGAGAGCGCGCGCGCCCTCTCGCTCTTTTGACCCAAGTCGGCCGATCACCGGCCTACTAATGCCATCGTAGTGCGATAGTGGCGAAGGCCGGGGGTTAACCCCAAAGCAGGAGCCTTTCCCCGCACTCTGGATGGGCGGAGTCTTGCGATCGGGCCGAGGTCCCGCCATCCACCGAAGCATGAACCGCAAAGCATTCCTTCTGTTTCCGCTGGTCGCGATCGCGCTGCTGCTCGGGGGTTGCCGCTCCGGGGGCAAGCTCGGCGGCGTGGCGGTGGGCGTGGTCACGATCCGCTCCGCCCAAGCCGAGCTCCTTGAGACTCAGGTTGTCCTCGGCCTCCGGTACACCAACGAGAACGTGGTCCCGGTCGGTTTCGGCGGCTCCCGGCACAAATTCTACCTCAACGGCACCTACATCGGCCAAGCGGTCAGCAACCGCCCGATGGGCCTTGCGCCCCTGACCACGGGTACGCAGGACGTGACCGTGATGGTGAAGAACGGCGCGCTGCTCAGCGTGCTGCGCAACGTTGCCCAGCGCCAGCAGGCCGCCTACCGCATCGAAAGCACGCTGTTCGTGACCGCGGGCGAGGAGCGGATGGAGATCAAAACCCAGAGCGAAGGCGCTATTGATCTGACGGGCCTCCTGCCCCCGGCGGGCATTCCCTGACGCTTAGCCGGCGCCGCCACCGGTGTTGGCCGGGGTGGCGGCGAAGCCCGAGCGGAAGGTGGCCGCGATGAAGTCGCGGTTGAGCCGGGCGATGAAGTCGTGGCTGATGAGTTTCGGGCACGCGGCGCTGCACTCGTACTGGTTGGTGCAGCTGCCGAAGCCGAGGTCATCGGCGGTGTTGACCATCGCGAGCACGCGGCGGTCGCGCTCCGGCTGACCCTGCGGCATGAGCCCGAGGTGGGAGACCTTGGCGGCGACGAAGAGCATGGCGGACGCGTTCTTGCAGGCGGCGACGCAGGCGCCGCAGCCGATGCACTGCGCGGCGTCCATCGCGAGGTCCGCATCGACCTTCGGCACCGGCACCGAGTTCGCGTCGGGCGCCGAACCGGCGCGCGCCGTGATGTAGCCGCCCGACTGCTGGATCTTGTCGAACGCCGAACGATCCGTCACGAGATCGCGCACCACCGGGAACGGGTGGGCGCGGAAGGGTTCGACCGTGATGACCGCGCCGTCCGTGAAGCTGCGCAGGTACGTCTGGCAGCTGGCCACGCCTTGGTGCGGACCGTGCGGCTTGCCGTCGATGACCAGCGAGCACGTGCCGCAGATGCCCTCGCGGCAGTCGTGGGCGAAAGAGATCGGTTCGTCTCCGGTGACCGTGAGGCGGTCGTTCACCACGTCGAGCAACTCGAGGAACGACATGTTCGGGCTCACGTCCTGCGCGGGGTAATCAACGAAGCGGCCGGCTTGGTTCGGGCCAGCCTGACGCCAGACGCGGAGGGTGACGGAGATCGTTTTGGAGGAGCCTGCGGCGACCATGGGAGAAGGGGCGGGGACGGGTTGTACGGAGCGGGGCGGACGGGCGGCGCTTACTTGTAGTTGCGCAACGACATCTTCACGAATTCGTAGTTGAGCGGCTCGACGTTGCGGAGCGGTTCCTTGCCGGGACCCTGGTACTCCCAGGCCGCGACGTGCGCGAAGTGTTCGTCGTCGCGCTTGCACTCGCCATCGGGATACTGGTGCTCCTCGCGGAAGTGGCCGCCGCAGCTCTCCTCGCGCGTCAGCGCGTCGAGGCACATCAGCTCGCCCAGCTCGATGAAGTCGGCCACGCGGCCGGCCTTCTCAAGCGACTGGTTCAGCGTGTCGGCCGAGCCCGGCACCTTGACCGTGGCCCAGAACTCCTCGCGCAGCGTCGCCAGCTCGCGGAGCGCCTGCTGCAGGCCCTCGCGGGTGCGGGACATGCCGCAGTACTGCCACATGATGTGGCCAAGCCGCTTGTGGAAATGGCTGACCGGCTGCGAGCCGTTCGCGCCCAGCAGGCGCTGGTTCATCCCGCGCACGTTCGCCTCGGCCTCGCGGAACTCCGGACCGTCCGCCGACGGACGGGAACCCGGCTTCTGCGACGCGAGGTAATCGCCGATCGTGTACGGGACCACGAAGTAGCCATCGGCCAATCCCTGCATCAGCGCGGAGGCGCCGAGGCGGTTGGCGCCGTGGTCGGAGAAGTTGGCCTCGCCGAGCACGAAGAGCCCGGGGACGTTGGACATCAGGTTGTAGTCCACCCAGAGCCCGCCCATGGTGTAGTGCACCGCCGGGTAGATGCGCATCGGCGTGCGGTAGGCATTGTCGTTGGTGATCTCGTGGTAGATCGCGAAGAGGTTGCCGTAGCGCTCGCGCACCGCGGCCTCGCCGAGACGGTTGATCGCCTCCGAGAAGTCGAGGTACACGCCGAGGCCGGTCTCGCCAATGCCGCGACCCTCGTCGCACACGCGCTTCGCCGCGCGCGAGGCGATGTCACGCGGGGCGAGGTTGCCGAAGCTCGGGTACAGCCGCTCGAGGTAGTAGTCGCGGTCGGCCTCCGGGATCGACGCCGGATCCTTGTCGCAGTCCTCCTTGCGCTTCGGCACCCAGATGCGGCCGTCGTTGCGCAGCGACTCCGACATCAGCGTCAGCTTCGACTGGTAGTCGCCGGTGACGGGGATGCAGGTCGGGTGGATCTGCGTGTAGCATGGGTTGCTGAAGCAGGCGCCGCGCTTGTAGGCGCGCCAGATCGCGGTGGTGTTCGAACCGCGGGCGTAAGTGGAGAGATTGAACACGTTGCCGTACCCGCCGGTGGCGAGGATGACGGCGTCGGCGGCCCAGCGGCGGATCTCGCCGGTGACGAGGTTGCGGGTGATGATGCCCTTGGCCTGGCCGTTGACCACGACGAGGTCGCACATCTCCTCTTGGGTGAAGAGCTGGACCGCGCCCTGCCCGACCAGGCGGGACAGGGCGGAGTAGGCGCCGAGCAGCAGCTGCTGCCCGGTCTGGCCGCGGGCGTAGAACGTGCGGGAAACCTGCGCGCCGCCGAAGGAGCGGTTGGCGAGCAGGCCGCCGTACTCGCGGGCGAACGGCACGCCCTGAGCGGCGCACTGGTCGATGATGTTGGCCGACACCTCGGCGAGGCGGTGGACGTTGGCCTCGCGGGCGCGGTAGTCGCCACCCTTCAGCGTGTCATAGAAAAGTCGATACACACTGTCGCCATCGTTCTGGTAGTTCTTGGCGGCGTTGATGCCGCCCTGCGCGGCGATCGAGTGGGCGCGGCGCGGGCTGTCGTGGAAGACGAACGACTTCACCTTGTAGCCGAGCTCGGCGAGCGTCGCGGCGGCCGAGGAGCCGGCGAGGCCGGCGCCGACGACGATGACCTCGTACTTCCGCTTGTTCGCCGGGTTGACGAGCTTGATCTCCGACTTGTGCTTCCGCCACTTCTCGGCGAGGGGGCCGGAGGGGATCTTGGAATCGAGTTTGGCCATGGGGAACGCGGCGCGCGCGGGTGAGGTTGAGAGGGAGAGAAAGGTTGCGGTTCGGGGCGGCTCAGCGCGGATCCGAGCTGGCCGGTGCCGCGAGGCGCTCGGCGGCGGTCGTGCCGGCGGCGGGCTTGGCCGCGCCGGAGAGGATCAGGCCGGGGATCGCGACGTTGCCCGCGAGGTAGGCGAGGCAGAAGACCACCGCCACCCGCCGCAGCCAGCCGGCCCACGTCGCACTCTTCCAGCCGATCGTCTGGAACATCGACTCAAACCCGTGCAGCAGGTGCACGGTGAGGAGACTGATCGCGACGAGGTAGAAGAGCGAGACCCACGGATTCGCGAAGCCGAGGAACACCATGCTGTAGACGTCCGCGACCGCCTCACCCTTCTCGACCACCGGGAAACCCAGCAGGTGGAAGTCGGCGGCCATCGCGTACGGCGCGAGCTGGGCCTTGTAATTGTCGGTCTGCACCGTCCCGAGTGTGAAGTGCGCGAGGTGGTACGCGATGAACGCCAGCACCACGAGGCCCGAGAGTCGCATGTAGCGCGACGCGAGGCTCGCGCGGATCCAGCGGCGCACGCCGTACCCTTCCGTACCCCGCGCCTTGCGGCTGTCCAGGGTCAGCGTCACCGCCGCCCACACGTGAATCACCACCGCAGCCAGCAGCACGAGCCGCGCGGCCCAGAGCGCGCCACCGAGCGAGTGCAGGAAGTGCGCGTAGCCGTTGATCTGGTCCGGATGACCGAACACCTGGAGGTTGCCCACGAGGTGCCCGGTGACGAAGCCGATGAGAATGAAGCCGGTGACCGCCATGAGGAATTTGCGGCCGACGGACGTGCGAAAGAGATTGCCGGAGAGGCTCATCGTAAGGTGGTTCAGGGGGGAAATCCTCCGAGGGGGCACGGAGGCCGTCGAGAGGACGATGGGAGGGACGTTACAAACGGCGAAGCAAAAGTGTAAAGGGCAGCGCCCTTCCCTTCAGCTTCCCGCCGCGGCTATTAGGTCCGCTAAACGCAAAGAGAAGGCCGGTTCCGTCCATCCCCGGCGGTTGCCCGACTCAGCGGACGAGGGGCCGGAGGAGGGAAAACTTGCCGCTGGCGGCCGGAGCGATGAAGCGGCGGCGAAACGCCACCACCCGCGCGCCGTCTCCCAGCAACCGCGCCAGCGCCGCCTCGACTGCCGGATGGTCCGCGCCTTCGTCGGCCACGTAATGGAAGTCCCAGCGGTGCTCCGAGGTCTGAACCAACGAGTAATGCCAGCACCGGAAGCCCTCCGGGAGCGCCGCGTCGACTTCCGAGGGCGAAACCAGCGACCCATCCGCCCGGAAATGCAGGCCACCCTCGCGGCCGAGCAGGCGATAACCCGTGGGGAAACGGCGGACGATGTCCCCGGTCTGGTACCGCAGCAGCGGCATCGCCTCGCGATCACGCGTGGTCACGAAGATCTGGAACACATCCGCCAAGCCGCGGTAGGGCGCGAGTTCGACGAAGGCATTCGCGTCGATCACCTGCGAGTCGTCGCGGAACGCTTCGCCGACGAAAAGATAACCGGCCTCGGTGGATCCGTAGAGATCGACCTGCGGCGCAGGGAAGACTTCAGCGATGCGCTGCGCGTGCTGCCGGCTCGCCTTGCCATAGGTGAGGATCACCGCACGGACGCTGGGCACCACGACGCCGCGACGCTGCGCGGCGCGGGCCAGCAGCGACAGGTAGACCGGCTCGCCTTCCAGCACTTCCGGCTGCACCGCCTGCAGCTCCGTCACAATGCGGTCCCACTCGCTCTCCGGAAACACGAACGGGTCGCTGGAGAGGTTCAGGTAAACCGTGCCATCAAAGTACCGGTGCGGAAAGGGGTGATCCTCGTACGGGCAGAGGTTGCTCGAGCACCCCACGGGGGCGAGCACGCACTTGCGGTACGGGCGCCCGACGAATTGCCGCAGGATCGGCGACGCCAGGTAGGCCCGCGCAGTCTGCGCGTTCCACCAACCGTCCTCCATGATCACGGTCATCGGCGACTGCGTCGTCCCGCCCGTCGACTCATACTCGAAACGCTTTTCCACCAAGCCCCGCTCGATGTCGCGGTAATCGCGGAAGAATGCCTGATGCCCGCGTTGGACGATCTCCTTCTTCGAGAGCGCCGGCAGCTCGGCATAGCACGACCAGCGCAGCGGCTCATGATGCAAGGGGAAGCGCTCCCCGTAGAGGGGACTGCGCTCGTAGATCCGCCGGATCTCCTGCTCCAGCGCGACCGGGACACGGTCGCCCGTCGACTCACCGAGGGCGGTCGGGGCGTTGGCGAAGGCAGGAACGGAGGTGGTCATGGTCACCAACGATCAACGTGGCCCCGGCCGCGGCGCGTGTCAAACGGCGCCCGCGCCCCCCCCGAAATCGTCACGCCGTCGCCCCGGCGCCGTCCCGGCCCCGCCAGAGCGGCGCGGCGAGGTGCAGCGCGTTGAGCGCGAGCGCGTGCGTGATGCGGCCGTCGCGGGTGCAGGCCAGCGCCTCCGCGAGCGGAAGCGTCACCACCTCGATCTCCTCGTCCGCATCCCACTCCGTCGGCGCGACGCGGCGCACGTTCTCGACGAGCACCAGGTGGCAGCGGTTGTCTTGGATGGCGGGGTTTGGGTGGATCGACGCGATGAGACGGCCGCGCTCGCCCACGTAACCGGTCTCCTCGCGCAGCTCGCGCAGGCCCGCGGCCACGGGATCCTCGCCCGCCTCGATCACCCCACCCGGCACTTCAAGCGAGAGCGTCTCGATGCCGAAACGAAACTGCCGCACGAGCACCACCTCGCCCTCGGGAGTGAGGGCGACGATGTTCACCCAGTCGCGGACGTGCACGACGATGAACTCGCGCTCGGTACCGCGCACGGGATGCGTGAACTGCACGCCGTGCACATCGAAGACACGCGTGGCGGCGAGCCGGCGCTCCGGCCCGCGACGCCAGTGCGCTGGCGCCGGCGCCGGCGCCGGTGCACCGGCGGGGCGGTGGCGGTCATGGACAGGGGGATTCACGATCGGTCGGGGCAGGATGGAAGCGGCGCCGCTGGACAAAAAAAAGCCCCTTCAGCGGTGAGCCGAAGGGGCGGGAGAAAAACCGTTTTCGGATCAGCGCTTCGGCAGCTTGACCTTGTCGCCCACCTTCAGCTTCGACCAGTTCACGCCGGGATTGACGGCGATGAGGTCGGGCAGGGAAACATTGTTCGCGCGGGCGATCTTCGCACCCGTGTCGCCAGCCTTGACGACGTACTCGCCAGCGCCCGCGACGGCGGCACCACCGGCGGCCGCGCCCTTGGCGGCGGCAGCGCGCGGAGCCTTTGCGGACTCCTGCAGCTTGGTGATCTCGCCCTTCACGTTGCCGAGCTCGAGGCTCACGGCGTTGAACGCATCCTGCGTCGAACGCTGCAGCGCGGACACTGCCGAGCTGGCCTTGTCCGAAGCAGTCGCGGCCGTGCGAACCTCGCTTTCAAGCGTGTCCATTCGGGTCAGCTGCTCGGTGTGAGCGGCGACCGTCTTGGAAGTGGAGGAGACCTTAGCGAGCGCTACGCCAGCCAAAACCAGCGCGAGGACTCCAACAATGACGCCGGCAACCGGAAGGTAGCTGGTATTTTCCCGAGAAATCGTGTCCATGAGAAATAAGCGAGTGATGTTGGATTTACGGAACGCGCCTAACTGACGCAAGCAGAGACTGGAACGAAGTTTTCACAAACGTCGCCTCGCGCTGCAGCGCGCGCGGGGAATACGTTGACACCTCCCGCGGTCCGACAAGATTCAGGCCCGGTTGCGGGGTGTAGCTTAGCCTGGTAGAGCGCCTGGTTTGGGACCAGGAGGTCGTAGGTTCGAATCCTATCGCCCCGACCAGCCGATCCAGCCCGGAAACCGGGCTTCGCGGCTTTACTTGCCCTTCGTCGGGAAGGTCACCGCCGGAGCCGGAGCCGCCGGGGTGGCCGTCGCGGCCGAGTCCGAAAGCGGACGGAGCAGCGAGGCCCGCTGGGCCCAGAGGCTCTGCGGCGCGACGCGGGTCAGTTGCTCGAGAGTGGACTGCAGGCCCGCGGCATCACCGGCCTCGGCGGCGAGCGAAGCCACGTGGTAACTGGCCTCCGCCCGAACGGACACCGCCGCCGCCAGGTCGTCCGCCAACGCCTTCAAATTAGCCGTCCCGCCAGCGCGGTCGCCTCCCAAGACTTGCGCGATGCCCTGACCGATCCGGGCCCGGTTCGACAGCGGGCCGTCCTTCAGGACCGCCACGGCCTTGCCGTAGCTCGCCGCCGCATCGGTGAACTTGCCCGCCTCGTAGGCCTCATCCGCCAGGCGCAGATGCGCCACGCCGGCGAGAGCGTTGCCCGGGTGCTCAGCCGCAAAGCGCTGCAGCTGCTCGCTGGTCTTCGCCTTGGCAAAATCCGCCGCGATCCCGGCTTCCTGCTGCTCTTGGTACATTTCCCACGCGCCCTTGCCGAGAATGACCAGCGTGACCACCGCCACGAGCGTGACGATGCGGGAGCGCTGCGCCTCCCAAAAGGCCCGCAGATGATCCTCGAAACTCGGCCCCGCCACCGGAACAGGTTCCGCCGAGGCGGCAGCTTGCGGGTCTTCCGCGCGCGACGCGGGGCTCGGGGGAATGGGTGAGTTCGACATGGTCAACGCAGAATAGCCCCCCACAAAGACACAGCGACCGGAAGGCGTAAAGACGGGAGTTGCAGCCCCAGCCCGCATCAGGCCCCGGCGGCCAGACCGCCTCCCACCGCCCAGCTCAATCGAAGACCACCGTCTTGTTGCCGTACACCAGCACCCGGTTCTCCAAGTGCCAACGCACCGCCTGAGCGAGGACGGTCTTCTCCAAATCCCGCCCCATCCGCACAAGGTCCTCCACGCTGTGCCGATGAGTCACTCGCCTCACATCTTGTTGAATGATAGGGCCTTCATCCAGATCTCGGGTCGCGTAATGGCCGGTGGCGCCGATCAGCTTCACGCCGCGCGAGTACGCTTGGTGGTAAGGCCGCCCGCCCGCGAAGGCCGGGAGGAAGGAGTGGTGGATGTTGATGACCGGACCGTCGCAACGCTCGAGAAAGTCATTCGACAGCACCTGCATGTAGCGGGCGAGGACGACGAGTTCGACGCGGTGTTCGCGCAACAACGCCAATTGCCGCGCCTCCGCGGCGGCCTTGGTTTCCGCCGTCACCGGCACGTGAACGAAAGGGAGTCCATACCCCTGCGCCATCGGCGCGAGGTCGGGATGGTTGCCGATGACGAGGACGACATCGCCGGGGAGGTCGCCCGCGCGCCACCGGAGGCAGAGGTCGTGGAAGCAGTGGTCCGCCTTGGAAACGAACAAGGCGACCCGGGTGCGGTGGGCCGACGAGGCGACGCGCACGTTCATGCCGAGGCCGCGCCCGAACTCGTTGAAGGCGGCGGTATCGGCCGACGCGTCCCCATTGGCCGGCTCCCACTCGACGCGCTGGAAGAAGATCCCCGCCTCGGTGTCGCGGTGCTGGTCGGCGTGCAGGATGTTGCCACCCCGCTCGAAGATCCAGCCGGCGACGCGCGCCACGAGGCCCGGTTGATCCGGGCCATGCAACAACGCAACGAGCGTCGGCGGCGTGGCGGTCCCGTGAGCCATGACGCGCTTAGACCAAGGTCACGTTGCCGCGGTACTGCTGGATCGGCTTCACGCCGACCCGCTTGCTCCGCAGCGCCTTGATGCCCTCGACCGCTGCCTGCGCCCCGGTGAGCGTGGTCATGATGCACACGCTGTGAGCGTAGGCGGCCGAGCGGATCTTGTTCTCGTCCTTGCGCGGGATCATCCCGGCCGGCGTGTTGATCACGAGCTGGATCTGGCCGTTCTTGATCAGGTCGACCGCCGTGGGGCGACCTTCCTCGATCTTCGCGAGCTTCGCGACCTTGAGGCCGGCCTCCGTGAGCACCTTGGCGGTGCCGCCGGTGGAATAAAGCGAGAAGCCAAGCTCCTCGAGCTGGCGGGCCAGCGCGACGGCCCGGGGCTTGTCCGCGTCCTTGACCGAAAGAAACACGTTCCCGCTGGTCGGCAGGCCCGGCTTGGCCGCCGCCTGCGCCTTGGCAAACGCGACGCCGAGATCCTCGTCGAGGCCCATGACTTCGCCGGTGGAGCGCATCTCGGGGCCGAGCACGATGGTCGCCCCGGGGAAACGCGCAAACGGGAAGACCGCTTCCTTCACGCACCAGTGGCGCGGGACGTGTTCGCGGGTGAAGCCGAGATCCTTCAGCTTGAGCCCAGTCATCACCTTCGCCGCAAGCTTGGCCATCGGCACGCCGATCGCCTTGGCGACGAACGGGACCGTGCGGGAGGCGCGCGGGTTCACTTCGAGGACGTAGAGTTGCTGGTCCTTGATCGCGAACTGGACGTTCATCAGGCCGATGACCTTGAGCTCGCGGGCAAGGGCGTGCGTCGCCGCCCGAACCGTGTCCAGCATCGCGGGCGAGAGCGTGTGCGGAGGCATGACCATCGCCGCGTCGCCCGAGTGCACGCCGGCGAACTCGATGTGCTCCAACATCCCGCCGATCACACTGGTCTCGCCGTCGGAGAGGCAGTCGACATCGAGCTCGATCGCGTCCTCGAGGAAGTCGTCGATCAGCACCGGCTTGTCCGGCATGACTTCGAAGGCCTGGCGCACCACGCCGCGGAATTCCTCCTCGCTGTAGACGATGAACATGCCGCGGCCGCCCAGCACAAAGGACGGACGCAGGAGCACGGGGAAGCCGAGCTCGCGGGCCGCCGTCAGGGCGTCGGCCTCGTTCATCGCGGTGCGGTTCGCCGGCTGGCGCAGGCCCACCTTGTCGAGGATCTTCGCGAAGAGCTTCCGGTCCTCCGCCGCCTCGATGCTCTCGGGCGAGGTGCCGATGATGTTCACGCCGTTCGCCTTCAGCGCCGTCGCGAGGTTGAGCGGGGTCTGGCCGCCGAACTGCACAATCACGCCGTCACAGCCTTCCTGCTGGTAGATCTCCAGCACGTCCTCGAGCGTCAGCGGCTCAAAGTAAAGGCGGTCCGAGGTGTCGTAATCGGTCGAAACCGTCTCCGGGTTCGAGTTCACCATCACCGTCTCAAAGCCGATCTCGCGGAGCGCGAAGCTCGCGTGCACGCAGCAGTAGTCGAACTCGATGCCTTGGCCGATGCGGTTCGGGCCGCCGCCGAGGATCATGATCTTGCGCTTCTTGCCGCCCGGCATGACCTCGTTCTCGTCGCCGTAGCTGGAATAGTAATACGGCGTGAACGCCTCGAACTCAGCCGCGCAGGTGTCGACCAGGCGGTAGGTGGTCTGGATCCCGAGGCGCTTGCGCTCGGCCCGCATCGTCGCGAAGTCGGACCCCAGGAGATGCGCGAGCTGCACGTCGGAGAAGCCGAACTGCTTCGCCCTCCGGAGCAGTTCCGGCGTCGCCGCCGGCCGCGCATCCGCCGGGGCCGAGGGCAGGCGGTGGCGCTTCAGGTCCTGCTCCATCTCGTAGATTTCCCGCAGCTGGTGCAGGAACCACGGATCGATCTTGGTCAGCTCGAAGATCTCGTCGACCGTGAAGCCGGCGAGGAAGGCGTAACGAAGGAAGAAAATGCGCTCCGAATTGGGCGTCGCGAGCTTCGCCACGATCACCGAACGCTCGGGTAGTTCGTCACCACCCCACTTGCCGCCGCCGCCGAAACCGCGGGCGCCGACTTCGAGGGACCGCAGCGCCTTCTGCACCGATTCCTTGAAGGTGCGGCCGATCGCCATCGCCTCGCCCACCGACTTCATCGCCGAGGTCAACGTGGGGTCCGCATCCGGGAACTTCTCGAAGGTGAAACGCGGGATCTTCGTCACCACGTAATCAATCGTCGGCTCGAACGAGGCCGGCGTCAGGCGCGTGATGTCGTTGCGGAGTTCATCCAGCGAGTAGCCCACCGCCAGCTTGGCCGCGATTTTCGCGATCGGGAAGCCCGTCGCCTTCGAGGCGAGCGCGGACGAGCGGGAGACGCGCGGGTTCATCTCGATCACGACCATGCGGCCGGTCTGGGGATCGACCGAGAACTGGATGTTGGAGCCGCCGGTCTCGACGCCGATCTCGCGGATCACCGCGAACGAGGCGTCGCGCATGACCTGGTACTCCTTGTCGGTCAGCGTCATCGAGGGCGCCACCGTGATCGAGTCACCGGTATGCACGCCCATCGGGTCGAAATTTTCGATCGAGCAGATCACGACGCACTGGTCCTTGTGGTCGCGCATCACCTCCATCTCGTACTCCTTCCAGCCGAGGAGGCACTCTTCGACGAGGACCTCGTGCACGGGGGAGAGGTCGAGGCCGTTCGCGCAGATGCGCTCGAATTCCTCGCGGTTGTACGCGATGCCGCCGCCGGACCCGCCGAGCGTGAAGGACGGGCGGATGATCAGGGGAAACGCCCCAAGCATCTCCGCCGCCGCCCGCGCCTCATCCATGGTCTTGACCGTGCGCGAACGGGCGACGTCGAGACCAATCTTGATCATCGCCTGCTTGAACAGCTCCCGGTCCTCGCCCTTGGAGATCGCATCCGGCTTCGCGCCGATCATCTCGACGCCGTACTTTTCCAGGATGCCCTTCTTGAAGAGCTCCATCGAGAGGTTCAGCGCGGTCTGGCCACCCAGCGTGGGCAGGAGCGCCGAGGGACGCTCGGCCGCGATGATCTTCTCCAGGAACTCGATCGTGAGCGGCTCGATGTACGTGACGTCCGCGAACTCCGGATCCGTCATGATCGTCGCCGGATTCGAGTTCACCAGGATCACGCGGTAACCCTCTTCCTTCAGGGCCTTGCACGCCTGCGTGCCGGAGTAGTCGAACTCGCAGGCCTGTCCGATCACGATGGGACCGGCGCCGATGATGAGAATGGACTTGAGGTCGGTACGCTTGGGCATGGACGTGAGTGTCCGGAGGGTTGGCTCCCCTCCCGCCAGCGGCAAGCGGGAAGTCGCAGTTTCCGACCGCTTCCGCATTCGGTTTTCGCCGGATCGTCACTCCCCCGCCATCCGTCCTTCACCCTTCGCCGCCACTCTCACCATTGCCTGCGGGCAAACTCCTTGCACCTCGCCCTCGTCACCGAAACGTACGCGCCGGAAATCAATGGGGTCGCCATGACGCTGGGGCGGCTGGTCGACGGCCTTTCCCTGCGGGGTCACCGGGTGACGGTGATCCGTCCGCGGCAGCGGCACGAGTCGCCGCGCTACTCGGTGACCCGCCGGCTCGCCGGCGAGCAGGTCCGGCTGCCGGGGATCCCGATGCCGGGTTACCCGCAGCTGCGCATCGGCCTGCCGGCCGGAGGGAGGCTGCGGCGGCTCTGGCGTGAACGACGACCCGACCTCGTGCATGTCGCCACCGAGGGTCCGCTCGGTGCGTCGGCCATCGGCGCCGCCCTCGAGCTCGGCATCCCCGTGACGTCGAGTTTCCACACGCACTTCGACCAGTACACCCGCGACTATCGCGTGGGTTGGCTGCAGCCGGTGATCGCGGCATGGCTGCGGCGGGTGCACAACCGCACGCGGCGCACGTTCGTGCCGACCCGCCATCTGCAGCAGACGCTCCAAGCCGAGGGCTACGAGAACCTCCGTCTCCTCTCCCGCGGAGTCGACACATCCCTCTTTTCCCCCGCCCGCCGTGACCCGGAGCTGCGCGCCGCCTGGGGCGCGAAGCCGGATGATCTCGTGGTGATCCACGTCGGGCGGATCGCCGCCGAAAAGAACTACCCGCTGCTCTTCCGCGCCTTCGACGCCCTGAAGGCGGTCCAGCCGAGCGCGCTGCTGGTCCTCGTGGGCGACGGGCCCCTGCTCGCCACGTACCAGCGGATGCGGCCGGATGCCGTCTTCACCGGGTTCTACACCGGCGTGAACCTCGCCCGCCACTACGCGTCCGGCGATGTCTACCTGCACGCCAGCCACACCGAGACCTTCGGAAACGTGGTCACCGAGGCCATGGCCAGCGGTCTCGCGGTGGGCGCCTTCGACTACGCCGCCGCCCGCGAATTCATCATCAATGGTCAGCAGGGTCTGACGTGCCCGCCGGGCGACGAGGCCGCGTTCATCGCACAGGCGGAGCGGATCGCGCGGAGCGCCACGCTGCGGCACGCCTTGAGCACGGCCGCCCGGGCGCGCGCGGAGCTGCTTTCCTGGGACGCCGTGGTGGACGGCTTCATCGCCGACCTCACCGCTGCGATCAGCGAGTCGCCAGCTCCGTCGCCAGACGCTGGCGAGCCGCCGCACTGAAGGGCGCCCCGGCCAGCTCCGCCGCGAGGAAGACCGCCCCGGCCACCGGCGGCGCCGGCGCCTCCAGCAGCGCAACTCTCAGGTCCGCCGCCGCCCGTGCGTCCTCGCTGAAGAAGGCCTTGCTCGAACGCCACAACGGCGCCACAGTCAGACCATGCGAGTTGAGGTCGAGCGCGAAGACGATGGCCGTTGGATCGCCGAGGTGCCAGCGCTGCCCGGGGCGTTGGCTTACGGCGCCTCCAAGGCTGAGGCCGTGGCGAAGGTCGAGGCTCTCGTTCTGCGGGTCCTCGCCGACAAGCTCGAACACGGGGAGGACGCGCCCGAGGTCAGCCACGTCTTCACGGTCGCGGCATGAGCGAATGGGGAGCAAGGAAGGCCCGGCTGGTGCTGGCCGCCCTGCTCCGGATCGGGTGGACGGTAAAGCGTCAGAGTGGCTCTCACCGGGTCTTGGCCCGGGCAGGCTGGCCGGACTTCGTCTTCGCGTTTCACGACGGCGATGAGATCGGCCCGCGGATGCTTTCCCGAGTCGCCCGGCACACCGGACTGCGACCGGAAGATCTCTGAAGCAGGCTCACGGCCCCACTGAGTGGTCGCTGGGCGCGGTCATGCATCGTTCGCGAGGACTCGATCCCGCCCGTGCGGACTCGCGACGCATACCCCTGCGGGACTCGCGTGGTGCGCGGCGGCGATGCACCCGCGAACTCCTGATCTTCACCGCTGCGATCAGCGAGTCGCCAGCTCCGTCGCCAGCCGCCGGCGCGCCTCCGCACTGAAGGGTGCCCCGGCCAGCTCCGCC
This sequence comes from Opitutaceae bacterium, assembly GCA_040382075.1. Classification (GTDB taxonomy): domain Bacteria; phylum Verrucomicrobiota; class Verrucomicrobiia; order Opitutales; family Opitutaceae; genus UBA6669. The sequence continues at coordinate 10,316 of JBEIGD010000012.1, read as the reverse complement.
GCGAGGAAGACCGCCCCGGCCACCGGCGGCGCCGGCGCCTCCAGCAGCGCGAATCTCACGTCCGCCGCCGCCAGTTCCGTCCGCACCGCGTCGCGGTACGAGCGTCGCTCCAGCAGGCCACCGGCCGGCACCACCGGGATCGCCGCGCCGGCCGGCCACTCCAGGGATTCGCCAAGCGCGCGCGCGAGGCGGCCCAGCTGCCGCGCACCCTCCGTCACGATCTCCTGCGCGACGCGGTCCCCGTCCTCCGCCGTCGCCAACACCACCGGGGCCAGGCTCGCCAGCTGCGAGCGCGCCGTGTCTGGACGCATCGTCCATTGCATCGCTTCCCGCGCCGAGGTGACGCTCAGTTCGGCGAAAATCGCCGGCTCCAGCCGGGTCCTCGGCCCGCGCCCATCCGTCGCTTCCATGATCGCGCGCAAGCCGCGCAGCGCCAGCCACACCCCGCTGCCTTGGTCGTCCAGCAACCAGCCCCAGCCGCCCACAATGGCCGTGGCCCCCGCCGGATCGCGTCCATAAGCCGCCGCACCCGTGCCCGCGATGATCACGATTCCCGGCCCTTCCGCGCAGCCTCCCGCCAGCGCGATCCGAAGATCATGGTCCAAGCCCAGCCGTTCCGGCGCATCCGTCAAACCCAGGGCCGCCAGCGGCTCCCGGAACGCCTGGTGATCCGCCGCCGACCGCACGCCGGCGAGCCCGAGAAACGCCGCCTGCGCGTGGCCGCGCACATGCGCGGCCACCCGCGCCGCCGCGACGGCCTCCGCCACCGCCGCCACCGCGGCGTCCAAACCGACGCTGTGGTAATTGGAGCTTCCCGCCCGCCCGATCCCGAGCACGCGACCGTCCGCACCCGCAATCAGCGCGCGCGTCTGCGTTCCGCCCCCGTCAATGCCGAGCAACCACATCCCCACCAACATATCACGCATCTCCGCCAGAGCAATCCAAGGCTTACCCTAGAGTCGAAGCGCCCAGTCCCCAGACTGCGGTCGGCCCCCAACCGCCCACTCCGCTCCGACTTGAAACCCAACCCTCCGACGAGCACGGTCCGTTCCGTCCTCCGTCGCGCATCCGCAGGCACCCCACGCAGCCCCCCCCTGGACGACGGCCGATCCTCGGACGCCCCGTTCCTCTTCGCTCTTCATGGCCACCTCCTCCACCCCCTCCTCCGCCTCCTCCATTGCCGCCATCGGTCTGGCCTTGGCCCTGCTCGGCGGGGCCGGCTGGTGGTTCGGCGTGCACCGTCCCGCCGAGCTGCGCCGCGCCGCCGAGCAGGCCGCCGCCGAGGCCGCGGCCGCCGAGGCTGCGCTCCAAGCCCGGCGACGCGACTGGTTCGGCGAGGTCGCCGATCAGCCGGGCTTCACGTTCCGGGCCAGCGGTCTGGGTCATCGCATCGTCACGCGCGGCGAGGGTCCCGCGCCGGGCTCGCACTCCACCGTCCGCCTCACCTACACCGGCCGCCTGCGCGATGGGCGGGTCTTCGACTCCGTCTCGAAGCCGTCCGTCTTCCGGCTCAACGCGCTGCTCCCCGGCCTCGGCGCCGGTCTGCAACTCATCGGCCCGGGCGGCCGGATCGAGCTGCTCATCCCTCCGTCCCTCGGCTACGGCAACCGCGCCGCCGGGGGGATCCCGCCGGGCTCCGGTCTGATTTTCGACGTGACGCTGGTATCCGTCGAACCGTGACGCACGCCGACACGCCGTTTCGCCCGGGGGCGTCCGGGAACCCGATCGGTCGGCGTGCCCTGGCTGACAAGCGAGCGCGGGAGCCAGGACTCTGTCCGCGCACCGCTGGCCAACGGCCGGCCGTTGCGCCTGCTGACCGTGCCTGCCGAGTCCAGCCACCGCCGGCCCCACCGCTCCCTCGCGAACCTCACGCCAGCGGAGTTTGAGGCCAAGATCACGCCGGCCGCCGTGCGGGCTTCCGTGGGCCTGACCAACCCTAAGCTTGCAGTTCCAACCTGAGCCGGCAGGAATCCCTCATCCAAACCGACTCTCTCGTTCCAACCCTCCGGCTTCGGGGGGCAAGCCAGGCGGGCAAGCGCGGGGCGGGCTTTCCAGCCTACGGGCCTGCTGCTGTGTCCGAGAAAGGGATACGCCGTTAAGCGCTTCCCACGGAAGGAACGGAACGTCCGAACGGTCATCCTCCTTTGCAACCCATCCCCGGAAGACTGGGCTTCCTAACGAAGGCGAAATTCGAACATTCCATGCGTAACCTCATTTCTCTCGCGCGGCTCGGCGCACTCCTGTTCCCGCTGGCTCTTTTCGGTGCGGAAAACCCGGCGACCGCCGCCACGCATCCCGCGGCGGTTGGCCGGGTGGAGTTGAGCCAGGGCGTGATCGGCCCGGAGGGCGGCACCCTCGTCTCGCCCGACGGGACCGTGGAAGTCGCGTGGGACCCGAATCCTCAGCGTGCGCCGACCCCATCAAGCGTTTGGACCCTCGTGGCGACTGGAGGCGGAGGCGGGCTTAGCTTTCAGATCAAGGGAGCTCCGGGCCCCGCGACGATCTCTTGTTTTCCTCCCGGAGAGACCGCTCCCGGCGCGACGGGCGATTCCGGGCCCGGTCCTGGCCCGGTCAAACCGCCCGAGCCGGTGATCGAGATCCAGGAGGGCAATGGCGAGTGGCGCGAAGTCGAGGCGCCCCGACAGGCCAATGGGGCGCGGAAGGTGCGCATCGACGATGATCTCGAGCCGATCGACACCAAAGTCACGGCGATCCGATTGTTCAAGCTGGTGCCGAGCCGGGCGATCTTGGCGCTAGGGGAGAAAATAACCTTCGAGCTCCGGCCTAACGCCCCGCCCCCGCCGCCTGCCGCGTCCGGCGCCGGAGAAGACGACGACGAAGAACGCGCGCTCCCCCCATCGAAGAAGGCCTCCTCGGACGTCGAAGACGACGAAGCGCTCGCGCCCCTTCCGTCGAAAAAGGCCGCCTCGGGATCGAGCGCCAAAGCGGCTTCATCCAAGGCGTCGGCGGCCAACCGCGCGATCGACCAAGCGCTCGGTGAAGCGCCGCGCCGCAAGGAGGAGAACAAACCCGTGACTGAGCGTTGGCTCGTCTTCGGCGTGCCGTGGGGCAACCCGACGTACGGCACCATTGAGCAAACATACTATTCGAGCCGCAACCGCGTGATCTCTGACACCATCGAGTACACCGCGCCCAAGACGTTACCGGCGGAGTTGCTGCGTCGGGAGAATAACACGGTGATGATCTATGCAAAGGTGCGCCGCGGCCAGAGGGTGGAATCCTACCACGCACCCGTCCGTTTGCTCGACGAGGGCGAGGTCGCCGTCGACATCACCTGCACGTTGACTTACGCGAATAAGGTGCGTCGCTTCGGGCCAAACGCGGATGGGTTCGAAGTGGTTGATTCCGAGGACTTCTCGGAATCGTTGGTCGTCGAGGGTTCCTTTGTGCTGAAAATGCGCGAGTCGAAGAAAGGGGACTCGATTTGGATTCGCGACGCGAAGCGTGAGCCGATCAAGCTCAGCTATCAGGCCAAGTTGAGCCGGACGACGAGTCACGCCAACGAGGGTCCCGGGGAATATGGCAAGAGAGGCGAAACGCTGACCGAGTCCGCCGAGTCGAGCGGCACCGAAGTAATGCCCGTTCCCGATTTCATCTACTATTCCAAGGAGAAGAAGTGGGAGGCGGATATTCCCATGGCTTCATGGCTACGGACGGCAACGGCGCGGAGTGGGGGAGAAACGCATCAGACGTTTTTTCCGAAAGGGACGAAAGACCCGCTGCACTTCGCGAAACTCGCTAATGGCTGGGCCATCGCGAACCTGCCGTTCGATCTTCAGAATTTCTCCACCAGTTCGGCCGAAGCCGAGAAGGAGTGGACCGGCGTGATCGAACAGCGGGTCGACCGTTTCCACTATCACGTCAAATGGAAGGTCCGCCGATGAGAGTGTTCCTTTTGCTTTTCCTAGCCTCGTTCGCGTGCTGCGCGGCGCGGGTTTTCGCGGCCGATCCGGTTTGGGTGCGCGCGAGCTTCGCGACCCCCGCCTCCGGGGTCTGGCGCACGCCGGAGCCCCTGATCGTGCGCGTCGACGTTGGCTTGCGCGGCGACGATGCGCCCGAGGCCGGGCTCACCTTGGCCCGCGGTCGATTGCTGACGCTCACGCTGTCGGATGCCGACGGAAAGGCCCTGAACCTCGATTGGGATGCGGGCGCCGGATCAACCTCTGCGCCGCTCCAAGTGTTCCCCGGCCAGCGTCGGACTTTCTTCTTCGCCCTCACCAATCAGGCGCGGTATCGGTTCGATCCGCCGCCGGGCCGCTACACCTTGCGCGCGACGTTGCAGAGCGTGCCGGGAACCGGCTGGCAAGGCCGCGTGGAGTCCGCGCCTCTGGCCATCACGGTGGCCGACGAGGTGTTGCCCGAAGTAACCGCCTCGATTGCCAACGCCGGCGAGCTGACGCCGGGCGATCCGCTGCTCGTGGAACTCGCGTTCATCGCGACGCCACAATTCGGTAACCGCGACGGTTACGCCGCACCCGACTTCACCGAACGTTCATGGCTCGAGGGGGTCGCGCTGGACATGCGCAACGCGGCCGGTGAGCCGGTCAGTCTGCGATGGGCTGATCCGTTGGTCTCGCCAAAGGCGGGCGACCGCCAGGTGAGGAAGGGAAAACGATTTGGCCCGATCTGGCTGCGCGTGCCCGCCGCGGCCACCCAGAACTTGCCGGCGGGTGACTACACGCTCGCCGTGCGGATCAATCGTCCGGCGGGCCGCGAGCCCATCCAGGTTTCGCCCGTCGCCATCAAGGTCCTCACGCCCGCGGCGGCGACGCAGGCCGATGCGCGCACGGCGTCGGTGCTGCTCGCCCTCACCGAGGCCCGCGCCTTGCGGCAGAGACTGCAGTCCGTGCGGAGTTTTCTCAGCTGGCAGGAGCGCCTGATGACCGAGGCGGCGGCGGCGCTGAAACGCGTCGCACCCCTCGCGGACACGCTGGCGCGGGAGCAGCCGGATTCGCCGCGCGCCGCGCTGCTGCAGGCCGAGGTCCTTTTCGCGATGGCGAACGCGCCAGCCGCCTCCGCGGCCGTGACGCGCATCGAGGCTATGCCCGGCGCGAAGGAGGCGACGTGGGCTGCAGCGATCGCCGGGCTGCGCCGACGACTCGCCGCCCCGGCGACCGAGACCGATCGCTACTTCGAGCCCTATTGGATCAAGGCGCTGGGTGCAGCGCGGCCAGTCGAGGCCAGGGCCCCGCCGGCGACCGCCAGCATTCCGGCCGGCAGTCACCCGGCGACCACGAATCCATCTCCAGCGCAGACCGCTTCCGCGGCGCCCACTCCAGAGATCGACGCGGCTGCGCAATGGGCGGTGTCGGCCCGAGCAAGTTCCGAGTATAGCGCGACTAACTACAGCGCGGAGCAAGCGACCGGCTTGCCCAACGTCGCGCGCCACGGCGACAGCCGCAATGCTTGGACACCGAAGGCGGCCGACCTCGGCGAGGAATGGATCGAGCTCACCTACGCCCGCCCCGTCCACGCGACCGGTGTGAGCGTAGTGCAGAGCTTCAACCCCGGGGCGATTTTCCGGGTTGAGGTCGTAGATGTCGCCGGAGCAGTTGCCTCCGTGTGGTCCGGCCCCGACACCACCGTCTATGCAAAGAACGAAATCGGTCTCCTCGTCGTTCAATTCCCGCGCACCGCCACACCCATCACCAAGGTCAAGGTCGTGTTGGACTCGAAGAAGATCGCCGGCTGGAACGAAATCGACGCCGTCGCCCTCAGCGGGGTCGCGCCCTAGCTAGGAGCCGATCTCAGGGCCTGGACCGTCCGGACAGGCCCCCGCGCGGCTCGCGACCCACTCGCCGCGGCGACAGGCATCGGCCACGAGCTGTGCCTCGCTTCGGCCACCCGCGAGCAGGCCGGCCAGCAACTGCGCAAGGAAGGCGTCGCCGGCGCCCACGGTGTCGACGACGTCGACGCGCCGCCCCGGCTCCCAGGTCCAGCGACCACCCCGCAGCACGCCGGCGCCACGGTCACCCGAGGTGATGCAAACCCATCCCACCCCGGTCTCCGCCGCGAGCCGTCGGGCATGCTCCTCCTCCGCGCCCGCGTCCCGCCCGGGCTCACCGGCGAGTCGCGCCGCCTCCTCGGCATTCAGCTTCAACAGATTCGCGTGGCGCGCGTACTCGCGCACCAAGGTCAGATCATCAAACGGGGCGCGCAGGTTCACGTCGAAGACCCGCCAGGCATAGGCCGGCACCGCCTCCAGGAGCCGCCCGAGTGCGTCGCGGTTCGCCGCGCTCCGCAGCGCCAGCGAACCATAAACGAGCGCCCGCGACGCCGCCGCCGGGGCCGCGACGGCTTCGGACACCGGGATGCGGTCCCACGCGACGTTCTCAACGATCGTGTACCGCGCATCACCGCGGGGCGTGAGCTCCGCGGTCACCGTGCCCGTGGGCGCATCGGCAAGGCGCGCCACGCCCGCATCGGTCACTCCACGCTCGGCCATCACGGCAAGGATCCGCTCGCCCCACGCATCCCGTCCGACGGCGGACACGGGCACCGCCGGAATGCCAAGACGCTGGAGATGCGACGCAACATTGAAGGGCGCACCGCCCGGAAAAGCTCCATGCGGGAGGAGATCCCAGAGGATTTCCCCGAAACAGAGCACCGGCGCAGATGTCCAGTCGGAACGGGGGCGGGCGGGAGCGGCGGCAGTCATTGACCGCACATCGTTCCAGCCCGCCGGTCCGCCGGCAACGCGTTTTCGTCGTCCACGCGCCGCTGCAGATCCTACTCGCCGGGGAAGATCCTACTCGCCAGGGAACACCACGCCGTCGATCACGACCCCCACGCAACGGGACACGTACTCAAAGGGGTCGCCGTCGTAGAGCGCGACGTCGCCGTCCTTGCCGACCTCGAGCGAGCCGATGCGGTCGGCGACGCCGATGATCCGCGCCGCGTCGAGGGTGATCGCGGCGAGGGCGGCGTCCCGGTCCAGGCGCTGCCCCGCCGCCACCGCCGCCTCGTACAGCACGATGCGGGTCTTCGGCACGTAATCCTCAAATCCACTCTGGATCGCGAAGGGGACGCCAGCGCCGCGCAGCACCGCCGCGGTCTCCATGCTCAGGTTCTCGCGCGCGCCGAAGCTGCGCTCCATCGTGGGATGGAGCACCATGGGAAAACCGCTGGCCTTGATCTCCTCCAGCACGAGGGGCGCCTCGGCGCAGCCTTCGAGAACGATCTTCAGGTCGAACTCCCGCGCCACGCGCAGCGCCGCGAGAATGTCCCGGCCGCGGTCCACCGAAATCAACAGGGGCTGCGATCCGTCGAGCGCGCGACCGAGCGCCTCCAGGCGGAGGTCCCGGGAAACGGCGCGTCGCGCCGAGAATTGGTGCCATTCGCCATCTTCAGGCCGCCGGCCGGCGAGCCATCGGGCAGTCGAATCAGCAAGTCATCGATCGTCCGCGCCGGACGCAGTTTGAGGTACCGCGTCTGACCGCTGATGAGGTGGCCGGAGCCCGGCATGACGTTCACCGTGGTGATGCCGCCGGCCCGGGCCTTGGCGATCGAGGAGGAGCCGACGTCGATGCCGTCGAGCGCGCGGACTTCCGGCTGGATCGGCGAGGAACCGTCCGCCCCCGCGCCGCTGCCGCCACCGATGTGGCTGTGGGAGTCGACCAAACCGGGCATCAGCACTTTCCCGGACACATCCCGGACTTCCGCACCGGACGGGATCGGCGTGGAGTCCATCGGACCCACCGCCACGATCCTGCCGCCTTGCACCACCAGCCCGCCCCGCTCGATCGGAGCACCCTCCACCGGAAAAATCCGGCCGCCTTGGAAAGCGATCGGGTGGGTCTGCGCGACTGCGGTGGCTCCCAGGCCCAGGGCGAAAACGAGGGCCGCGGGCAAGAACGGACGTCGGATGTTCATTTTCAAAGAGATACACAAAGAACGCCCGACGCAACCGGGCAGGCGGACCGGCAACTCGGGCTCGCGCCTCCGTCGATCGATCATGCCCAAGCCCCGCCCGGTGCGCGGCGATCCACTTGCCACCGCGGCAGGCCGCGTTACGGTCCGCCGTCCGCCACTTCGCTCGTGCGGACGGATCGGCCCGCGCCTTCCTTGCGAGCCGGAACAGACCCTGCGACTGCCCCCTCCCCCGCGCTCGCCGCCCACGACGCCCTGACCCGCCACTCCGCGGAACGACGCCCGACCCGCCTCAGCCAACGCCCCGCCCCGCCCCGCTTCCACCCGCTCCACCGTCCGTTTCGCGGCGTCCATTTCGCCGCGGCCCGCGCCAATCCCGCCGCTCTTTCCCGACCGCCCCACCCGCCCGTTCCCGCCATGCCCTCACCTCACCCTGCCCTCCTCCGCCGCGCGGCCGCCGCCGCCTCGCTCACCCTCGCCGCGTGGTCCTTCGCCCCGCCCCTCTCCGCCGCGGTCACCGGCAACGCCGCCTCGCCCTCCGGGGTCGCCGCCGCGGCACCGGCGCTGGAGAAGCTCGACTCCTCGGGGCATCCGCCGTCGCTGCGGACGCTGCAGATCGGCGACGCCGCGCCCGACTTCGCGCTCCCGGGCATCGACGGCCGCACCTGGAAGCTGAGCGACTTCGCCGGTCCGGACGTGCTGATGGTGCTCTTCACCTCAAATCACTGCCCGACGTCGCACTCGATCGAACGCCGTCTCCAGACGCTCCGCAACGAACTCCGCTCGCGCAGCGTCGCGCTTGTCGCGATCAACCCCAACCACCCCGACGGCCTGAGCATCGACGAACTCGGCTACGGCGAATTCAACGATTCGTTCGAGGACATGAAGCCCTACGCAGCCAAGAACGGCTGGGACTTCCCTTATCTCTACGACGGCGAGACGCAGCAAGTCGCGCGCGCCTACGGCTGCCTCGCCACCCCCCACGTCTTCATTTTCGACAAGGAACGGCGCCTGCGTTACGCCGGCCGCTTCGATGATTCCCGTTTCATCGACGAGTCGACGATCCGGCACCATGACGCCCGCAACGCCATCATGGCCCTCCTCGACGGCCGCCCCGTGCCGGTCGAGCGCACCAAGCCGCACGGCTGCTCGACCAAGTGGCGCGAGAAGCGCGCCGGCCACGTCGCCGCCGCCGCCGCGTGGGACCGCACGCCCGTGACCGTCGAGAAGATCGATGCCGACGGGCTCGCCGCGCTCCGCGCCAACCCGACCGGCAAGCACCGCCTCATCAACATCTGGGCGACCTGGTGCGCCCCGTGCGTCGAGGAATTCCCCGACCTCGTCGAAATCGCCCGCCAGTACGACATGCGGGAATTCGACTTCATCACCGTCAGCCTCGACGACCCCAAGGACCTCGCGCGGGCGCAGGGCTTCCTGCAGAAACAGGGCGCCGGCCTGAGCGCCCGCCGCCAGAAGTCCGTCGAACGCGAAGGCCGTCGCACGAACCATTACCTCACGACGGAAGGTTCGCAGGACCGCCTCGCCGCCGTGCTCGACCCCGAGTGGCCGGGCCCGGTGCCGCACACGATCCTCGTCGCCCCCGGCGGCCAGATCCTCTGGCGCCACAACGGCGTGATCGACCCTGCCGCCGCCCGCGCCGCGATCGTCGCCGCGATGGGCTCGTACTACACACCCTGAGCAGCCCAAACCAGGGCAAGTCCCGGATTTTGGATCGCACATCCGTGCTCGCGGAACAGGGTGTTCCGCGTGACGACGTTGTCGGCCCTTCACGACGGCATCCTGAGGCTCGACGCTCAGGAGCGGGCGCACGTGATCCGGTCGCCCAATCAAGCGACCCGCGACGCCGAGGATGATCGACCGGAGCTCTCAGTGGAGCTCCTCAACGCCATCACCCAGCCTCACGCCCCGCTCGTCGGCATGGATCTGGAAACGGCCTTCTCCACGCGTTGCCGAGCGGTCTGGGTTCGCCCCGAAGAGGTCAGCCGGACGGGTTGACGCACTCATCTCTCCACCGAAGCATCGGTGTCTCGGCCATGAAAACCGTCTCCATCCAGCCCGTCCTGATTCGCTGGGCGCGCGAGCGCGCCGGCCTGGCGGTGGATGACCTCCGCGGTCGCTTCCCGCGCTACCGGCTGTGGGAGTCAGGCCAAGCCTCGCCGACCCTGACCCAACTGGAGCGACTGGCCCAAAGGACCCGCACGCCGCTCGGGTATTTCTTCCTGTCGGAGCCTCCGGAGGAGCGTTTGCCGGTGCCCGACTTTCGCACTTTGGGGAGCCAAGGCGTGCGGCGGCGGCCCAGTCCGGACCTGATCGACACGATCCACGCGATGCAGCGTCGCCAAGACTGGCTGCGCGACTACCTCATCGAGCAGGGTCAGGAACCTCTGGCCTTCATCGGCCGCAGT
>JBEIGD010000011.1:0-99224 GCA_040382075.1 Opitutaceae bacterium | reverse complement strand
GCCATGGACCGACGCAGGCGGTGACCTCCCCGGCTACCTCTGTGCTGCGCACGAAGGAAGGGCGTTGTGCGGAGAGTTCCACCCAGGCGGCGCGGGGCGGACGGAAGCGGCGCAGGGGTGGGCCGAGCACCGCCGGTGGAGTGGCGGAGGCGCAAGGTGACAGCGGAGGCAGGAGGGCCGGCGGAGGAGAAAGACGAAACGCGTCGGGCCGGCGGCTGTCCTCGACTGAGGGGGTGCCGGCGCGGTCGGCTCCGACCAACGCGGTGGTGCGGGCGAGCGTCTCAGCGAAGCCGTGCGGATCGCGCAGCGTGGCATCGAGTAAGCCGGGTTGCCGCAGCAACGGGCGTGTGGGCGCGAGGCGGAGCGTCAGGCCCACCACGGGTGACGCCGTGTGCAGCGACTCAAGGCGAGTGGCGAGGACGCGAAACAAGGTCGCCGGGTCGCTGCAGGGATCAGGTAGTGAAAGATAAGCTACGAAATCAGGTGGGTCTTCCAGATGCAGCTGCAGTTCCACCCGTCCGGTGGCGAGGCCGGCGTTGACGAGATCCAGGCAGAGGCGGTCGAGCTGGCGACGCAGGATGAAGTGCACGGGCTCGAGTGTGCCCACCTCGTGATCGAACGTATGGCGGGCGATGAAGTGCGCGGGCGGGCGGGCGGGCGTGAGCGGCCGAACGGTTTCCCCGGCGGCCCGCTCCCAGAGGGCGAGACCCTCGGCGCCGAGCCGGCGGGCGATTTCCGCGCGCGGCAGGTCGGTCAGGTCGCCGAGGGTGCGCACGCCCCAGCGGGCGAGGATGGATTGCAGCGTCTCCGGAGGAGCGGCGGCGGAGAGTGGCAGCCCGGCGAGGAAGGCGCGCGGATGTGCGATGGCTCGCACCTCTCCGGCGGGGCATTCCCGGGCGGCGTAGAGCGCGAGCAGCGGGGTCGCGGCAAGGCCGGCGGAGACCCGCAGGTCGAGCTCGCGCAACTGCGCGACGGCGGCCCGCAGGCGCGGCTCGCGCTGGTGGGGGGCGTGACCGGAGAGTTCGAGGGTGCAGATTCCCGGTTCCGTTTCCTCGACCACCGGAGAAAGTGAAAAGCTGACCGCCAGCAAGGCGGCGGTGGCCTCCGCCTCGGCGGATGGGTCGGCGGGCTGGAGTTGCAACCGCGGGCATCGGGCGAGGGCTTGGGACGGGGATGAGCCGAGCACGACGCCGGCGGCGCGGGCCTGCGCGCAGGCGGCGAGGATCACGGCGCGGCGGTGCGTGCCGGACAAAAGGCCGAGCGGTTTCTCACGCTCGCGTTCGTGGCGAGTGCGCCGCAGGGCCTGCAGTGGGAAGTCGGCCGCGAGCAGGACCGAGAAGGCGGGCGCCTTCGCTGATGCTGATTTCTCCATGAGGATGGAGAGGGCTCAGGCTCCCGCGAGACGGCTGAAGGCGGATCGGTGGCGATCTACCTCGGGCTGCAGCTGCGTGACCAAGGCCGATTGGTCCTCGTGCAGCGAGGTGAAGGCATGCGCGTGACGCAGCCGCAAGCGCACGCGCGTGCACGGGATGAGGGGAAGAGGGGAAAGAATCAGACCCGCCACGCCGGATGACTCGACGGCTCGTTGCAGGCGGTACCACGGCTGAGTGGGCAGGCGGCTCAACCGAGTGGCTGGTACACCCCGCAGATCGAGCACCACCCAGGCGAGATTGGCATCGCGGGCGAGTAGATCGGCGGCGGCCAGCGCCTCCTCGGGGGTGCGTGGTCGCACCCAGACCAGGTGCTCCAACGAAGCGGTGGCGTAGGAAGCGGGATCGAACGCATCGGCCGCATCGACCAACGCGACGCGGAGCCGCGCCTGGCGCGTCGTGGCCAGCAGCCCGGCAAGCAACAAATGCCCCCCGCAGCTGGGCGAGTCACAGACGATCTCCGTCAAGGCGGCATGGGGCAGGCCCCCGAGAACCTGATCAATGCCGGGCAGGCCGGTGGGCAGGGAGGACTCCGGGGTGCTGGCGGAAGACGGGGAGGCGTGTCGCCGGGCGATGAGTTCCCGCAGTGTGTTGAGGGTGGAGGCAGACGAGGTGGAGGCGACGGAAGACACGGGATGCATGGCGGAGGGCGCGGAGGGCGCGCGGAGGCGCGGACGAAAAAAGGAGTCGGCAACGTGTGACGCGCAGGGTTGCGCGCCGCTGGCCGGGGAAGTGGCCTCGGTGGAGCGAAGGCGGCGGCGCGCGGCGCGGACGGCGGAGAAGAAGCGCGGGCGGAGCGACGGATCAGACGGTGGCGCGCAGCAGTCCGACCATGACGCCTTGAATCGTGAGATCGACGGCCGGCAGCAGGTCGGGATAGCGGGGATTCTCGGCGCGCAGGCAGGTGCGACCCTCGTGGCGGATGAAGCGCTTGAGCGTGGATTCCCCGTCGATCAAGGCGGCGACGATGTCGCGGGGCCGGGGCTCGCGTGGAGTGAGGAAGACGATGTCGCCGTCGAGGATGGCGGCGCCGGTCATGGAATCTCCGCGGACACGCAAGGCGTAGACGGGCGTGCCGTGGCGCAGGCCGAGGGAGGTGACATCCAGGGCGAGGAAGCGATCGGGCTCGCGTTCGTTGGCGGCGGGCAGTCCGGCGGGGATCACGCCGTACAAGGGCACGTCGGCCAGCGTCGGGCGACGCGTGGAAGGCCCCGGGGGCAGCAACCCGCGGGCGTGGCCGGGGAGTCGCCGCAGCAGGCCCTTGGCGGTGAGGACCTGCAAGTGGCGTTGCACGCCGTAGGGGCTGGCGAGTTTGCAGTGCGCCTGGATTTCCCGGATCGAAGGCGAAACCCCCTGCCGTTCGCGATGCGCGAGGATAAAGTCGAGAATCTGACGTTGGCGCGGCGACAGGGTGCTGGGCATAGTGTACAAATGAACACTTATCCGGATTGCCGCAACCCTAGTTTGGTTTGGAATGCGGCCGTTTTCGTAAGCGGCTTATGATTCGGATTTTACCCATGACTCGACGGAAATTAGGGGTGCCGAGGAGGGGCGGAACGGGCTGCTTCCGCAAAAGCGCTTGCCACCCTAGGGAGCGCGTGGACACTCGCCCCACCAAGCAAATCCGGTGGGCCCAGCCCGCCTGACTCCGTCATGGACGAAACGCCCACACCCGAAAATCCCGATAAGAAGGGATTTAACCCGATTGATCTGAGCCAGCTTCAGGGCTTCAGCTTCGGCACGCAATGGTCCCAGGAAAAAGCGGATCCGAACGCCCGTTCGGGGTCGCGTGAGGATGCGCCGCGCCGCGAGGGAGGGCCGGGGCGGGATCGGCGGGGTTTCCGTCGTCCGCAGGGATTCTCCGGCGAGATGGGTGGTGGAGGCGGCGGTGATCGTCCGGATTCCCGTGGTCCGCGTGAGCCGCGTCCGTTTGGCTCCGGTGAGAACCGGGGTGGTCCGCGCTTTGGTGACCGTGGTCCGGGGGCCGGAGCGGGAGCAGGCATGGGTGCGGGTGAGCGTCGCCCGGGTGGTCCGCGTTTTGGCGGTCCGCGGGAAGACTTTGTGCGCCCCGAGGACCGTGGGCCTTACATCAGTCCGTACTTTGCGGTGACGTTCTATCCGGAGGATGCGAGCTTTACGGCGCTGGCGAAGACGATTCGTTCGTCCTGCCGCACGTTTGAGTTGTTCGACATCGCAAAGACGGTGATCGGCAAGGCTGAGCGGTTTGTCGTGGTGCTGGCCCGGAAGGCGCCGGAGTCCGACGCGGCCGCGAAGCCGGGGCCGATCTCGGTGTCGGTGCCGGATGGCCTGCCCTTCGAGTCGGATGAGGCGGCGATCGCGCACGTGCTTGATCAACACCTCGGTCTGTTCTTCGACGTGGCGGACGTGGAGATCGACCCGCCGAAGGGAAATTTCCAGGTGATCAACAAGTGTTCGATCACCGGCGAATTGCTCGGGCCGCCGAACTACCATCGTTACAACCAGATTCTGCAGCAGCATCACGCGTCGCGGATCAAGGGGCTCCCCTTTGAGGCGTTCCGCGGCCGGGTGGAGACCGTGCGCGACCCCGAGGCGGTGGCGCAGTGGCAGGCGAAGATGCGGAAGGCGACGCGGTACACTTGGAAGCAGGGTTCTGCGGCCGTTGCCGCTCCGGTGGCGGCGCCGGCGGAAGGTGAGGCCGCGGCTCCGGTGGAGGCCCCTGCGGCGCCTCCGGCGCTGGCGTTCGACTCCTTCGAGGAGGCGCGGCTCTACCTGCTGACCCACGCGCGGGAGAAGCTCGTGCGGCCGATGGATAGCGTGCGTTTTCACGGGGCGATTCTGGCGACGCTGCCGGCTGGCGAAGTTCGCCATGCGGTGGAGGGTGCTTTGGAGCGTCAGCGTCGTTTTCCACTGGATACGGCGAACGCCTTGCGCGGACGGCTGCGCCGCGAGAATTTCACGATCTTCAAGAAGGGCTCAAATGGCGTGAGTTACGTGTGCGCGGTGAAGCGCAAGTTCCGCATCCCGGGGCAGACGTTCTCGGATAGCATTGGCGCTCTCATCGCCTACATCGAGGGGCATCCGATGGTGCGTGCATCCGAGCTACCGATGAAGGTGCTGGGCATCGAGTTGCCCGCGGCGACGGGTGTGGCCAAGGAAGGTGCGCCGGCTGCCGCTGCGCTCACGCCGGAGCAGCAGGGCCGCGTCGCCCGCATGCAGGGCGACCTGCGGTGGCTGGTGACGGAAGGGTACGTGACGGAGTTCCTCGATAGCCGACTGTTCGCTCCGCCGGCGATGGTGGATGCGCGCAAGAAAGAGATCGAGAGCGCCGAGCACGATCCGGAGAATTTCCCGGAGGTTCCCGCCTCCGAGCAGGCTCCCGCAGCCGCTCCGGTGGTGGCGGCCGAGTCCGCTCCGGCGGTCGCGACGGAACCCGAGGCCGAGGCCGAGGCTCCCGTCGTCGAGGCCCCCGCCGCGGTGGCGGAAGGAACGTCGGAAACGACGGCTCCGGCGGCATCCTGACATTTCGGGCCAGCGAAGGATCGGACCGGCTCGCACGATTTTGGTCGCGCGTGGGCGGTCCTCCTGTGTAGGGACCGGGGTATGATCATCGCTGACATCGCCAAGATTCCGGGCCGGACCTTCCCTGCGCGTCGCTGGACGCGCGGCATGGTGGGGCAGGCTGGGCAGCCGATTCCCGCCCAAGGATTTGCCATGGGTTACGTGGTCCTGGAGCCCAAGGGCGGCCAGGTGCCGTGGCACAATCAGGAGCAGGAAGAGGTATACATGGTCCTCGAAGGCCGGGGTGAAATCTGCGTCGGCGAAGAGCGCCGGGAGATTTCCGCCGGGCAGGCGGTATTCCTGCCCCCCACGGTGTTTCACCAACTCACGAACACCGGCGATGAGCCGCTCCACATGATGTACATCTACTGCCCCGGGGGCGATGTGGCCCATTGGCGGCAGGAATTGGACGGTACGCTGCCCCCCGCGGGGGTCTCGCCCACGCCGCCCTTGCCGACGGGTGCGGCGCCGCAGTGCACGCTCAAGCCCGGGGCTTGAGTCGGCGGCTCAGGCGCGGCGCGACCGCAGGGTCGCGCGGCGCCAGGCGCTTGGGGTCTGGCCGGTCTGGCGCCGGAACCAGCGCGCAAAGTAGTTCGGATCATCGAAGCCGGACCGGGCTGCGGCCAGGCTGACCTCGTTGACCTCCCGGAGAGCCTGCTGGGCGGCCTCGAGGCGGAGTTGATCGCGCATGCCGCGCAGGCTGAGTCCGTGCTCGCGTTTCAGGCGGCGGGTGAGGGCGTCGCGGGCGTAGCCGGAGGCTCGGGCGACCTCGGCGAGTGAGCGGGCCGAGCGGAGTTGCGTTCGCACCTGCTCGAAGAGCGGAGGCGGAGAGGCACTGCCTTGGCTGGAGTGGCGGGCGCCTTCGGCTGCGACTTTCCGGGGTTCGAGCAGGCGGGCCACCACGGCGATGATGGCGGGGTAGTCGGAGAGGGTGGGGCGCCCCTTGGTGGGAACCCGCGCGAGCACGGCGTGCAGGTCGTTCAGCGCGTCCTGCGGCAGACGGCGGTGGGCCAGGCGGGGCGGCCGATGTGGCGTCGCGTAGTCGAGCACGAGGCAGAGTGGGCGACTGGTCCCGACGACGGAGAAGCCGTGGGCGGTCCCGGCGGGAATGAGGAACAGATCGCCAGCCCGGGCCTCGAGGGAGCGGGTACCGATCCGCTGGCGACCCTCGCCGGCGAGGTAGAGGATGAGTTGGCTGTACGGGTGGCGGTGCAGGGCCACCTCGGCTTCCCGGTGCCGATTCAACTGCAGTTTGCGCAGCACGAATCCCAGAGCGTGGATTTCGATCTGCTGAATCAGGATGGGACTCCAGGCGAGCATGGCGGATTTGTGCTAAAATCAGACGGATTCGTTCTAGCGGCAAGTTCCGGTTTGGCCTATGCTAGCGGCGCTCGGGAATCACGTCGTCGCACTGGGCTCGTTTTTCCCTTCTGCCTCACTCACTCCGCTTTTCCTCACCTTACTATGACCACACACAAGATTGGCATCATCATGAATGGCGTCACGGGACGCATGGGCACCAACCAGCATCTCCTGCGCTCGATCAAGGCGATCATCGACCAGGGCGGCGTGAAGCTCTCGGATAGCGAGGTGATCATGCCCGATCCGATCCTGATCGGACGCAGCGAAACCAAACTCGCGGCGCTGGCGGCCCGCGCGGGGGTGAAGCGCTACTCGACGCAGTTGGACCAGGCGTTGGCGGACCCGGCGAACCAGATCTATTTCGATGCGACCCTGACCGGCCAGCGGCCGATCGGCGTCCGCAAGGCGATCGCGGCGGGCAAGCACATCTACTGCGAGAAGCCGAGCGCGACGACCTCGGACGAGGCGCTGGCGCTGTACCGCGAAGTCACGGCGGCTGGGCTCAAGAACGGCGTGGTGCAGGACAAGCTGTGGCTGCCCGGTTTGGTGAAGCTCAAGTACCTGATCGATACCGGCTTCTTCGGGAAGATCCTGTCGGTCCGCGGTGAATTCGGCTATTGGGTGTTTCCGGGCGAGTACGAGAAGCTGCAGCGTCCGTCGTGGAATTACCGCAAGGAAGAGGACGGTGGCATCATCGTCGACATGCTCTGTCACTGGCAGTACGTGATCCAAAATCTCTTCGGCGACATCAAGTCGCTCTCCTGCCTGGGCGCGACGCACATCCCGCAGCGTTGGGATGAGGCCGGCAAGCCGTACAAGTGCACGGCGGACGACGCCGCGTACGCGACCTTTGAGCTCACCAACGGGACGATCTGCCATTTCAACTCGTCGTGGGCCGTCCGCGTTCGCCGCGATGACCTCCTGACCCTCCAGGTCGATGGTACGCACGGCTCGGCGGTGGCTGGCTTGCGCGACTGCACGGCCCAGCATCTTTCCTCGACGCCGCGGTGCGTGTGGAATCCGGACATCGATAGCCCGATCAAGTATTTCGACGGCTGGACGCGGGTGCCTTCGAACGACAGTTACGACAACGCCTTCAAGGTGCAGTGGGAGGCTTTCCTGCGCCACGTGGTGAAGGATACGCCGTTCCCGTGGAATCTGCGGGAGGGCGCGAAGGGCGTTCAGCTCGCGGAGCTTGGTCTCAAGTCTTGGGCGGAGCGTCGCTGGGTCGACGTACCTGCCCTCGGTTGATCCGGCGGCGGCTCCCAAGCGATACCGTCATCACCTCGCCGACTGCGGCGAGGCCTGATGGACGGAGGCAGCGCTCCGCAAATGCTTGGCGTCCCGGGTGCTGGCGCTGCGCGGTGTAAACGAATCCCGGTTTTCCAAACCGGGCCAGTTCCCCTTGCAATCCCCGGGGGGTGAGTAGGCTTTCGCCGTTGGTTCGCAGTGCGGGTGCTTCGCATCCCGGGTTGCGCCTACGGTCAAAACGCTATCCTTTTTCCTAACACCATGCTCATTTGGATCGCTCTCGTTATTGTTCCGATGCTCTTCGGCCTCTACGCGCAGATGCGCGTATCGAGCGCCTATAATAAGAATGTGCAGATCCCTTCGCGCGGCCGCATCACGGGTGCGGAAGCGGCCGAGGCCGTGATGCGCTCGGCGGGCGTGACGGGGGTTGAGATCGTGCAAGTCCCCGGTCAGCTCACCGATCACTACGATCCGCTCAACCGTCGTCTGGCTCTGTCGGAGATGAACTACCACGGGACCAGCTTGGCTGCTCTGGGTGTGGCTGCGCACGAAGCGGGCCATGCGATCCAGCACAAGGTCGGCTATTCGATGATGACGCTCCGTCAGACGCTCGTGCCGGCGACGCAGATCGCGGCGGGGGTTTCGAACTTCGTCATGATCGCCGGTATCTTGCTCATCAGCACGGCGATTGGTGGCAAGCTGCTCATGCTCGGCGCGATCGCGCTGGCGGTGGTCTGCTTGTTCCAGTTGGTCACGCTGCCGGTCGAGTTCGACGCGAGCCGCCGCGCGCGGCAGCAACTCGTGTCGCTGGGAGTGATCGACCGCGATGAGATGCCGGGGGTGAGCGAGACGCTCAACGCGGCGGCGCTCACCTACGTGGCGGCGTTCGTGGCCTCGCTCGGCTCGCTGTTGCACATCCTCATGCTCCTTTCCGGTCGGAAGGAGGAGTGATTCCTCGGCCGGCTCCCTCGCCGGAATCCCTTTGGGCCGCGCCTCCGGGCGCGGCCTTTTTTTGCGGTCCGCGTGGCTGCAGGGCTCGCGGGCAGGCTGCGTTCAGCCCATCACGGTCCATGTGAGTGGGCCGGCGAGGATCGGCGGTGGTGTCCGATCGCCGGTCCCCACGCGGAAAGCGGTTCTTGGGGGCGTCCGGCAGGGCCCGAGGGCACCGGGCTGCCGGCGCTCACGTGAGCGTCAGCAGCGCGTAGGTGCGCTTGCCCTTGCGGAGGAGGATGTGGCGGCCGAAGAGGATGTCCGCCGGCGTCAGCGTGCGGGCAGCCTCGGCGATGCGCTGGTTGTTCACGTAGATCCCGCCGCCCTCGATGTCCTTGCGGGCCTGGCCCTTGGACGGACAAAGGCCGGCGTGGACGAGCGCGTCGGTGAGCGACAGTCCGGTTTGGATGCGCGCGGTCTCGATGGGCTTCGACGGAAGCTCATCGGCCACGTCCCGGAAAAGAGCCTCGGACAATCCTTCCAAGCCTCCGCCGAACATCACCTCGCTGGCGCGGATGACATCCGCGCAGACGGCCTCGCCGTGGACGAGGGTGGTGACCTCGCGGGCGAGGGCGCGGTGGGCCTCGCGGGCGCCGGGACTCTCGGCGTGGCGCGCTTCGAGCGACTCGATCTCGCTGCGCGGCAGCAGTGTGAACTTTTTCAAATAGCCGATGACCATGCTGTCCTCGGTATTCACGAAAAACTGGTAGAACTTGTACGGACTAGTCTTCTGAGGATCGAGCCAGACCGCGCCGCCCTCGGTTTTGCCGAACTTCGTGCCGTCGGATTTGGTGATCAGCGGGAAGGTGAGGCCCCACGCCGGAACGCTGAGCTTCTTGCGGATCAGATCGGTGCCGGCCGTGATATTGCCCCATTGCTCCGTGCCGCCGATCTGCAGCTCGCAGTTCAGGTGGGAGCGAAGATGCGTGAAATCGTTGGCCTGGAGGAGCTGGTAGCTGAACTCCGTGTAGCTGATGCCGGACTCGCTTTCGAGGCGGGACCGCACGCTGTCCTTGGCGAGCATGGAGCTCAGCGAGAAGTGCTTGCCGACATCGCGGAGGAAGTCGAGGAAGCTGACGGGTGCCGTCCACTCCGCATTGTCGACGAGGCGGGCCGGATTCTGCGGCGCCTTGAAGTCGAGGAGGCGTTCCAGCTGGAGTTTGATCCGGGCCACGTTGTGGCTGAGCTGTTCGCGGGTCAGCAGGTTGCGTTCGGCTGACTTGCCGCCTGGATCGCCGATCATGCCGGTGGCGCCCCCGGCGAGGGAGACAGGGTGGTGGCCGGCCAGCTGAAAACGACGCAAGAGCAACTGGGGAACCAGGTGCCCGACGTGGAGCGAGTCGCCGGTGGGGTCGAAGCCGCAGTACAGCGTGATCGGTCCCTGGGCGAGGCGCTGGGTCAGCGCGGGGAGATCGGTGCAGTCGGCGATGAGGCCGCGCCACTGGAGGTCTTCGATAAGGGTCATGGCAGAGGGACGGACGGGGGAGTAACACCCGGTCCGTCCGGTCCCGCAAGAGCGTTTCTTATGGCCGCCGTGAGCCCGTCAGAAAGCGTCCTTCTGGAGGGAAATCAGGGTTGCCGGTCTGGAGGGGGGCATCCACCCTGAACTTTCTGGTCCGGCCTCCGCCGGCGTCCACGAATCCCTAACCTTCGTCCCCGCTTCACCATGCCTATCGCTGTTGGCTCTCAGGCCCCTGACTTCACGCTCAAGACCAAGACCCCGGAGGGTCTGAAAGACATCAAGCTCAGCGAGCAGTTCGCTCAGGGGCCGGTGGTGCTGCTGTTCTTCCCGCTGGCCTTCACGGGCGTGTGCACGGCCGAGATGTGCGACGTCACGTCGGGGCTGGGCGAGTACGAGAAGCTCGGAGCCTCGGTGATCGCCCTCAGCGTCGACAGCC
Organism: Opitutaceae bacterium; assembly: GCA_040382075.1. GTDB lineage: Bacteria > Verrucomicrobiota > Verrucomicrobiia > Opitutales > Opitutaceae > UBA6669. The sequence goes on along the minus strand of JBEIGD010000011.1, from coordinate 88,753 downwards.
CGTTCGCGCAGGAGGCCTGGGCCAAGGCGAACAGCATCAAGGTGACGCTTGTCAGCGACCTCAACAAAGAGGTCACGCAGGCCTATGGCGTGCTCTTCAAGGGCATCGCGGGCATCGGCGATTCGTCGGCCCGCGCGGCCTTCGTCATCGGCAAGGGCGGCGTGGTGAAGTACGCTGAGCAGACGCCGACCCCGAAGGATCTCCCGAATTTTGCGGCCGTTAAGGCGGCGCTGGCCAGCTGAGCTGAGCCTGATTGGCGGCGACGCTGGCTGCGGGTCGTGGAGACCCGGCGGTGTCGCCTGACTGCGTGCGACCCACTTCCTCGTTTCCGTCCATGTCCCTTCCGAATCCCTTCAACACGCTGGGCCGTTTTTCGGCCAACGGCGCGTCCCATTCCTTCTATTCGCTGCCGGCGCTGGCGCAGGCGGGCTTCTCGCGGGTGCCCCGCCTGCCGGTCTCGATCCGGTTGGTGCTGGAGTCGCTGCTGCGGAATTGCGATGGGCGTCGCGTCTCGGAGCAGGCGATCCGCGACCTCGCGGGCTGGGGGGCAACCTCGCCTCGCACGGAGGAGATTCCGTTCGTGGTGGCGCGCATCGTCCTGCAGGACTTCACCGGAGTGCCGCTCCTCGTGGACCTCGCGGCGATGCGCGCGGCGGTGGCACGCTTGGGGAAGAACCCGAAGATCATCGAGCCGCTCGTGCCGGTGGATCTGGTCGTGGATCACTCGGTGCAGGTCGACTTCTCCGGCAGCGCGGATGCGCTGCGGAAGAACCTCGAGCTGGAGTTCTCCCGCAATCGTGAGCGCTACCAATTCCTCAAGTGGGGCATGCAGGCCTTCGACACGTTCAAGGTCGTGCCCCCGGGCATCGGCATCGTTCACCAGGTCAACCTCGAGTACCTCGCCAAGGGCGTGCTCGCGGATCGGCAGGGCGTGATCTACCCGGATACGCTGGTCGGGACGGATTCCCACACCACGATGATCAATGGCATCGGCATCGTGGGCTGGGGCGTGGGCGGCATCGAGGCCGAGGCCGGCATGCTGGGGCAGCCGGTGTACTTCCTCACCCCTGACGTCGTCGGCGTGCACCTCACCGGCGCCCTCCGCGAGGGCGTGACCGCGACGGATCTGGCGCTGACCCTCACCCAGATGCTGCGCAAGGCGAAGGTGGTCGGAAAGTTCGTTGAGTTCTTTGGTCCGGGCGCCGCGGCTTTGCCGGTGGTGGATCGCGCGACGATTGCCAACATGGCCCCCGAGTACGGTGCGACAATGGGCTTTTTCCCGATCGACGCCGAGTGCTCGAATTACCTGCGCGCGACGGGTCGCGACGACTCGGCGGTGGCGCTGTACGAAGCGTATTACAAGGCCCAGGGCCTGTGGGGCATCCCGCAGCGCGGCGACATCGATTACTCCACCGAGCTGTCCCTCGATCTGGCCACCGTGGTCCCGAGCGTGGCCGGGCCGAAGCGTCCGCAGGACCGGATCGAGCTGCCGAAGCTGAAGCAGGAATTCGTCGACGCTTTCTCGAAGCCCGTTGCGGAAAATGGTTTTGGCAAGAAGGCGGAGGAGTTCTCCCTGCGCACGCCCGTCGCCGGCACGGCGAACGGCACCCTTGGTCATGGCAGCGTGCTGATCGCGGCGATCACCAGCTGTACCAATACCTCTAATCCCTCGGTGATGCTGGCGGCCGGCCTCCTCGCGAAGAAGGCGGTCGAGAAGGGACTCAGCGTGAACCCGCTGGTGAAGTCCTCGCTCGCCCCCGGCTCGCGCGTGGTCACGGACTACTTGGAGAAGACCGGACTGCAGCCCTACCTCGACCAACTGGGCTTCCAGACCGTCGGCTACGGCTGCACGACCTGCATCGGCAACTCGGGACCGTTGGCCCCGGCAATCGAGGAGGCGGTGGTAAAGAGCGACCTCGTGGCCGCGTCGGTGCTTTCGGGCAACCGCAACTTCGAGGCCCGCGTCCATCAGAACATCAAGAGTAACTTCCTCATGTCGCCGCCGCTCGTGGTGGCGTTCGCGCTCGCCGGTCGGGTGGACATCGATCTCACGCAGGAGCCGCTCGGGACCGGTCGGGACGGGAAGCCCGTCTTCCTGCGCGACCTCTGGCCTTCGCTGCAGGAAGTCCGCGACCAGCTGCAGGCGGCGCTCAAGCCGGACGTGTTTCGCCGGCTCTACACCGACTTCGCCGCGCAGAATCCAAAGTGGAACGAGATTCCCTCGTCGAAGGGTGACGTCTACGCATTCGAGGATTCATCGACTTACATCCAAGAACCGCCGTTCTTCGCGCAGTTCTCGATGAGCGCGGGCCGAATCGAGGAAATCCGTGGCGCGCGGGCGCTCGGGATCTTCGGCGACTCCGTGACGACCGACCACATCTCGCCGGCGGGCGCGATCAAGAAGTCGTCGCCGGCGGGTCGCTTCCTGCTCGAGAACGGCGTCACGTTCGAAGATTTCAACAGCTACGGATCGCGTCGCGGTAACGACCGCATCATGACCCGCGGCACCTTCGCGAACGTGCGGATCAAGAACCTCATGCTCGGCGGCGAGGAAGGCGGCAACACGCTGTTCCAGCCCTCGGGCGAGAAGCTCTCGATCTTCGATGCGGCGATGCGTTACGCCGAGCAGCGCACGCCGCTGATCGTGCTTGCGGGACAGGAGTACGGCACGGGCTCGTCCCGCGACTGGGCAGCCAAGGGGACGAATCTCCTCGGCGTGAAGCTCGTGGTGGCGCAGAGCTTCGAACGCATTCACCGGTCGAATCTGGTCGGCATGGGCGTCCTGCCGCTGCAGTTCAAGGAAGGTACGACCGCGCAGACGCTGAAGCTCGACGGGACGGAGACGTACGACGTGATCGGCCTGACGAGTGCGCTCAAGCCGCAGCAGGACGTGACCCTTCGCATCACCCGCCGCAGCGGCGCGGTCGAGGAGGTGGTCGTGCGCTGCCGGATCGATACGCCGATCGAGATCGATTATTATCAGCACGGCGGCATCCTGCCCTACGTGTTGCGCCAGATCATCGCGAAGGCCTGACGTGCCGAGTGCGACGGCGCCGTTCGGAATTGCGACCTGTGATTCCGGACGGCCCCGCGCGACGGGCTCTCTTTCTCCATGACGGACGTTTCCCGAGCAGTCTTCTTGGTGGATCCGGAGAGCGACCCGGTCGCGGTGCGCATCGAAGGACGCGCGTCGTTTCAGAACAGCGGATCCCTGGAGCAGTTCTGCAAGGACCGGCTGGGCCAGGGTCGGGTGCGGTTCGTCATGGACTTCGCGGGCTGCACCAGCATGGACAGCACCTTTCTGGGCGTGTTGGCCGGTCTGGCGATCCAGCTGCGGCGTCGGACGCCCGCGGGATCGCTGGTGCTGGCGCGCTTGAATGCCCGCAACCTCGAGTTGGTCCGCAATCTTGGCCTGCATCGGCTCGTGACCATCGACGAAGGAGCGCCTCCGGACGCGGCGGCGGGTGCGGCGAACCCGCTGGCGGAGAAGGCGCGCTCGGAAATCGAGAGCGCACGTCTGGTCCTCGCGGCGCATGAGAATCTCGTGGCGGCGGACGAGACCAACCGCGCCCGCTTCGCCGACGTGGTTGCGATGGTGCGGCAGCGCCTCGATCAAGGCTGATCTTGGGCAGGGGGGCAGGGGGGAGGGGCTCCGGACCGGAGCGGAGTGCAAATGCCGTTTGCCACCGGGACCGAGGGCGGCTTTCTTTGTGGGAGCATGTCCGTCGCCGCCCTTGTTGACCCGCAGTCGCTTCCGACCCCGGCCGGCCATTTCGGCCGTTATGGGGGCGTGTTTGTGCCCGAGACCCTGATGACCGCGTTGTCGGACGTCGGTGCGGCCTATGCGGCGGCGCAGCAGGACCCGGCGTTTCGCGATGAGCTGAATCATCACCTAAAGGAGTTCGCGGGGCGTCCCACCGAGCTTTATTTCGCCGAGCGCCTCACCCAGCATTGCGGAGGCGCCAAGATCTACCTCAAGCGCGAGGATCTGCTGCACACCGGAGCCCACAAGATCAACAACGCGCTGGGTCAGGCGCTGTTGGCGCGACGGATGGGTAAGCGTCGGATCATCGCCGAGACCGGCGCGGGCCAGCACGGCGTCGCGACGGCGGCGGTCTGCGCGAAGTTCGGCCTTGAGTGCGTGGTGTACATGGGCGCGGTCGACATGGAGCGGCAGGCGCTGAACGTCTTCCGTATGCGCCTGATGGGCGCCGAAGTGCGGGGGGTGGAGGCGGGACAGAAGACCCTGAAAGATGCGGTGAACGAAGCGATGCGCGACTGGGTGACCCACGTGCGGGGCACGCATTACATCCTCGGTTCGGCGTTGGGCGCTCATCCGTATCCGATGATGGTGCGCGATTTCCACCGGGTGATCGGAGCGGAGACCCGGCGCCAGATCCTGGAGCGGGAAGGCCGGTTACCGGACGAGATGATCGCTTGCGTGGGTGGAGGTTCGAACGCGATCGGTTTCTTCTTTGATTTCCTTTCGGATACTCAGGTGCGCCTGATCGGCATCGAGGCCGGTGGCCACGGCATCCGCCGTGGCGAGCATGCTGCGCGGTTCGAGGGCGGGCGCCTGGGTGTTTTGCAGGGGAGCAAAACGTACATCCTCCAGAATCCGGACGGTCAGATTGAGCTGACGCACTCGGTGAGCGCCGGGCTCGACTACGCCGCGATCGGGCCGGAGCACGCTTACTACCGCGAGCAAGGCCGGATCGAATATGCCTACGCCTGTGACGATGAGGTGCTGGAGACCTTCCAACTCGTCTCAAGACTTGAGGGCATCCTGCCCGCGCTGGAGTCGACGCATGCCCTAGTGCATGGGCTCAAGCGGGCGCGGGAGCTGAAGCCGGATCAGATCGTGGTCATCAATCTCTCGGGCCGTGGTGACAAGGATGTCAATCAGGTGGCCCGCCTCCTGAACGTGAAACTCTAGCGCGGGAGTCCGACACCGATGCGCAGCATGACTGGATACGGACGGGCGGTCGCCACGGCGGGTGGCTTGCAGGTGAACGTCCAAGTGAGCTCAGTGAATCGCAAGGGTCTGGAAGTGACGCTGGCCTTGCCGGACGAGTGGGAACCCCTGGAGTCCGGAGTAGGTGAGGCCGTGCGCCGCGTCGCCTCGCGCGGCAAGGTGCACGTGGCGGTCGAGTGTGAGCGCCCGGCGGGCGAGGCGGCGGAGACCTGGGATGAGGCAGGAGCCGAGCGCCAGTTGGCGCGATTGGAGACGTGGGCACGCCAGCGTGGAATGCCGTTTGCTCCCACTCCAGAGCTCCTGTGGTCGGTGCTCAGTTCGGTGCGACGCCCGGCTGGACTGCCTCCGGCGGAAGTGGCCGGCCCGGTGCTGATGGCGGCGCTCGATGAAGCCTTGAGGGCCTTTGCGGCGATGCGGCGGACGGAGGGTGCAGCCCTGTTGACGGACTTTCTGGCGCGGCTCGGTACCCTCCGCTCCAACGTCGCGCTGGTCGCTGACCGTGCCCCCGCCGTGGCGCCGCACTACCGCGAACAACTCCAGCAACGGCTGCGTCAGGCCGGACTCTCGCTGGACATCGCGGATGAGCGGGTGCTGAAGGAAGTCGCGCTGTTTGCGGATCGCTGTGATGTGACCGAGGAGCTGACCCGACTCGGCAGCCACTTGGAGCAACTGGAGGCGTTGCTGCGGTCGGACGGGGAGATTGGGCGCAAGGCCGAATTCATCCTTCAGGAGATCGGGCGTGAAGTGCACACGATCGGAAGCAAGGCGAACGACCTCCCCATTTCGCGGGCCGTGATCGAACTCAAGAACGAGCTGGAGCGCGTGCGCGAGCAGATCGCGAACGTGGAGTGACGGAGCCCGTGGTGGTGCGGTGCGGTTCGCCTAGGCGATCGCGTCGTTGAAATCCCCGCTCGCGCGGTATTCCTGCAGCTTGTTGCGGAGCGTGCGGATTGAGATGTTGAGCAACTCGGCCGCGCGCGTACGGTTTCCACCGGTTGACTTGAGCGCCGAGATGATCGCGCGTTTTTCCATCTCATCCAGTGGGATCACGGCCTCGGGCTGGTGGGCGGCCGGGTTGGCAGGCTCGTGGGTACCCGGACCTCGCGGCGGGCTGATCGGCTCGGTTGGGAGCGGGATGAAGTGAGGTGTCGCGACCGACTCGAGGGCGGAGAACGGGTTGTTTGCGGGTACGGCGGACGGCCGCAGCGCAGCGGTGGTGGATACCGGTGGAATCGGGGCACCTACGGCGGCCGACGAGCGCACCAAGGAGGGGAGCCCAAGGGCGGCGGCGCTGACGGGGCGGCCGGACTCCGATAAAATTACGGCGCGTTCGAGCGTGTTTTGCAGCTCACGCACATTTCCTGGCCACGGGTACACGTTGAGCGCTTCGATCGCCCCGTCGGAGAATCCCGGGACCTTCAGACCGTGCTTGCGGGAGAACCGCCTCAGGAACGCCTCCGCCAGTAGCACGATGTCTTCGGGTCGCTCGCGCAACGGGGTGACGTGCACCGGAAACACATTCAGCCGATAGTACAGGTCCGAACGAAAGGAACCACGCTCCACGAACTGCAGCAGATCGCGATTCGACGTCGCGAGGATGCGGACGTTCACCTTGATCGTCTTCGTGCCGCCGACGCGCTCGAATTCACGTTCCTGAAGCACGCGGAGCAACTTGGCCTGCAGGTTCGGGGGAATCTCGGATACCTCGTCGAGGAGAAGCGTGCCGCGGTTGGCTAGTTCGAAACGCCCCTCGCGCCGATCCGTGGCGCCGGTAAACGAGCCTTTCTCGTGTCCAAATAGCTCACTTTCAATTAGTTGCTCAGAAAGAGCAGCGCAGTTGATCTTGATGTACGGCTCACTGCGGCGGGGGGAGTTGCGCCAGAGTTCGCGGGCGACCATTTCCTTGCCGGTCCCGTTCTCGCCGGTGATCAGAACCGTCGCATCGGTCGGGGCGACCCGCTCGATCAACTGGCGAAGTCGCTGCATGGACGGCGTCCGGCCAAGCAGATCGCCGTCCCCACCGTCTTGTTCGCTGAAGTAACGGTTGACCTTGATGAGCTGCCGGAACGAATCGGCTTTCTTCAGCACGATCTCGATCTGCGAGGGGGCGAAGGGCTTGATCAGGTAGTCGAAGGCGCCACCGCGCATGCAGGCGACGGCGCTCTCGATCGTCCCGTGGCCGGTCATCATGACGACCAGGGGACGGTCCGGAAGGGTAGTCAATCGCTCAAGTAGCTGCTGGCCATCGCCATCGGGAAGACGTACGTCCAGCATGACGAGGTCAAAGCTCTCCCGGGCGAGGACTCCCTCGGCTTGGGCGATGCTGCCGGCGATCGAAACCGTGTACTTTTTGCGCCGGAAAATCTCCTCGAGCACCTTTTGGATGATCGGCTCGTCATCAATCACGAGGATACGCTCGAGGGACATGGCGATGGGGCTATGTAGTCAAAGCGTGGTGACGGCCACCGAGGTAAACGGCTGTTTCGCTGACAGGGAAGGAAAAACCCCGGGCTTACCGGTGGGGGGCCGTAACGGTAAGCGGCTGATTCGCCGTGAGTCGCTGAACCTGCTGGATCACTGCCGAAGGAAAGAACGGCTTGCTGAGGCAAACGAGAGGTTCGGCGAGGCCTGACGCCGTCCGGTCGTTCGGCTGGAAAGCCCCGCTGGTGATCAAAATGGGAAGATGGGGGTCCAACTCGCGCAGGGACTGGGCGAGTTTCCAGCCGCTCATGCCGGGTAGGCCCACGTCGGTCAGCAGGAGTCCAATGTCTTGGCGGTGGCGATGGAACAGGGTCAGCGCCTCATCCCCATCGCGGGCCCAGACATGGGGAATGCCGTGGCTGGAAAACAGCCCCTCCCAGAGACGGCCGATGTCGACCTCGTCCTCGACGATCAAGACGGTACCCGGGGCCAACGGCGGGGTGAGTGCGGCAGGTTCTGGGGGCAGTAGGACCGCCGTTGCGGTTCGGCAGGGAAAGTGGAGGTCGATGCGGTTGCCGCGACCGGGCTCGGCCGCGACCTCGATGCGTCCCTGGTGGGCGCGCATGATGCCGTAGACCACGGCGAGGCCGAGCCCGCGGGTGCCGGCGCGTGACTGAGGTGCCGAGAAGGGATCGAACAGCTTGGCGCGTCTGGATTCATCCATCTCCGGACCGTCGTCGATGATCGATAGCACGAGGGTCGCCGGTTGGCGGGCTCCCGGGGAGGCCTTCTGGTCAACTACGAGGGTCCTCAGTGTAAGGGCCCCGCCGGACTCCATTGCATCGCGTCCGTTTTGCAGCAGGTGCCTGAGGCCAAGAAGGATATGGGAAGAATCGAGCTCCACGACGAAAGGACGCGGGGTGAAGTCCCGGGCGAGGGTGATCCCTTCCGGCAGGCGGGGGAAGGCGTGCGCGACGGCCTCCTCAATCAGCGCGTGGAAATCGACGCGGCGGTACTCTGGAGGATGCTGGTGCGCGAACAGCTGGAGTTGGCGCACGATGTCCGCGCCGCGCTTTCCCGCGTCGAGAATCGCCGACGTGGCGCGCCCGACGCTTCCCGATGGATCGGCCTGATCACGGATCAGCCCACCGTAACCGAGAATGATGGTAAGCAGATTGTTGAAATCGTGAGCGATGCCGCTGGCAAACGTTCCCAGACTCTCCAAGCGCCGCGTTTCTTCTCGAAGTGCATTCGCCGCGTCGCGAGCACGGACATCGTGCAGCGTCAGCAGTTGCCATGGCTCGGCTCCGACTGGAACGGTACCAAGGGTTAGCTCGAACACTTCGGGTTTGCCGGTGGCGGATGGGAGCGAGACGGGGAGCGCAGCCGCCGCAGCGGGGACGCGAGAGGCCAGGGCCAACGCGGCCGAGATCTCTTCGAGTGCGGGTTGGGCGTGGAGCGTCTCGGGAGAAAGGCCTAGGCAGGCAGCGAATGCGCGGTTGGCCACGCGCAGTCGACCGGTGGGATCGACCAAGGCGAGTCCGACGGGAATCTGCTGGTAGAGCTCCGCCAGCACGCTGGGTAGGGATTCGGCCGAGGGCATCGTGGGGCCGCTCGGCGGCGCCACCGACTCGGCAGGGGCCGCTTGGTCGCGGGTCGGCGTGCGACCGATCACTAAGGCGCAGTGGGACAACAAGCCGCGGTCATCGGGGAGCGGCACTACGTCCAACGAAACGGTCAGAGACCCGCGAGGCGTCGCCATGAACTCAACCGAAAAGGAGTGGGCGAGCCCGACATCCACGGTCTCGCGTACCCGTTTGCGGTCCACTTGGTTGAGGAAGTGATCGCAGAAGGCGGGGAAGTCCATCGCCGCAATCGCCCCGGGCTCGACTCCGAGCAGGCGGTGGATGGAAAGGTTAGCGTACACCACCGAAGACGGAAATCCACGTTTCACAAGCAAGACGCTAAGCGGGCTCTCGCCGACCAGTTGATCGAGCAAAGACGCGGACAGGCGTGGCAGGATGGAATCCGGAACCGAGGCAAAGGGGCGTAGGGGTTCGTCGGACATCCGCGGGGTGGGTGCGGGGTTCAAATCGGCCCGGCGAGGCAAAAATACAGCGAAGATGTTCAAGCAGAGGCCTAAACGTGACGAGTTCTAGTCCTCATGTCGTTGCGGTTGCTTTCGTTTCTTTCGCTCATCCAGCAGCGGCTTGAGCGGACTGCTCCTGCGGGAAGTGGTCACTCCGCCATCCGCTCGGTCAACTACGAGCAGGGTCTGGGGCGTTTGCTCTTCCGCGAGGGCGGTTCAATCACCCTTCACGTACCCGGTGCAGCCTCTCCCCAAGGGTGCATCAAAGCGACGCTGACCTGGTCGCAGGGCGGCATGCGGGAGACGCGGAATTTTTTCCCGGGGGCGACTGGCCACGACTGGGCAGCGGCGGCGGATGCGCTGGCGCTGGCTTGGACGGCGGGGCCGACCCCGAGCGGTGCCGTCGAGCGCAGTGCGCCCGCGACGGTGGTGGGGGAGCGCACGGCGCTTCGTCGCGAAGCGGTCGCGGTTTAGGTGTGCCCGCGCCGGGGTGCACGCGGTGGTCGTCCCCGGGGAGTGTCTGCCGAGGGCTAGGCAGCGCCCGTCAGTCGCGCGCCTGCGAGACTGGAATCATCGGCTTTGTGATAACGCGGGAGGACCGCATGGGCGGTCGCCCTGAGCTGGTCGAGTCCGTCGCGTTCAGCGCGCACCTGCTTCGCGGCGGCGTCCAATCGGCCGAGGCAGCGCTGGAGGTCTTCGACTAGGGTGCGAGCGCGCTGCTGGAGTGCGGGTGAGGAACCCGGAAAGTCGGGGTGAGAGCAGAGCTCGGCGAGACCGTGGGTCAGCCTGCTCGCGCGCGCTGTGCTCGCATCGAGGGCCGGCCAGTCCTCGGTGACGATCAGGATCTCCTGTTCGCGCGCCAGTCTCTCGAGGTCGCCGACCAGGCGGGCCGACGGAGCGGTGTCGGGACCGGCGGGGCTCATGGCACGCTAGGCTACGCCGCGGGCCCCGCTGCTCGGGTTGGCCTCGTCCTTGCGCAGCATTTCCGACCATCCGTCGCGCAGTTGTCGAAGCAGACGCTCGACCTCCTGGACCGGTTCCGGTCGCTTCCGGAGGTTGGCCTCGAGCAGTCGGCGCAGGTAATAGTCGTAGAGTCGGGCGAGGTCCGCGGCGTACTGGCCGCCGGCTTGGTGATCGAGATTGGACTGGAGCTCGATCAGGATGTTTTGCGCGCGAAGAATCGACGTATTGATTTGTTCGATGCGCCGGGGCGACGCCTCGTCGGAGGCGAAGGCCGCTTGGGCCTGGCCAAGGAAGCGCAGCGCGCCGTCGTAAAGCATCAGGACCAGCTGACCGGGGCTGGCCGTGAGGATTGACTGGGCGTAGTAGGTGCGGGCACCGCCGTGTGGGAAGGACATGGCTCCAGGAGTTAGACCTGTTCGCTGGGATCGGGTGACTGGATCAGGACCTTGGCCAACTCCTCGATAATCCGCAGCGGGGGATAATTGGGATCGATGGCGAGATGGCGCCCCTCGGCGACCACTTCCGGCCGGATCTCTGGCGTGGCCGCGAGGGCCGCACGCAGCGATTCCGCGCCCGAGAACGACAAGTGGTCTGAGCTGGGAAGCGAAGCGATCGATGCACGATCGCTGTCCGGCGCCGGAGGCGTCGGGGTGCCCGCGACACGCGGAGACCCTTGGTAAGGAAACGAGGGTTGGATCATGGTGCTATTCCGTGGTTGGTACGGTCAGCCCTCGTGAGAACGAGTCAGGGAACGCCGTGACGAGATGAGAAGTGGATCGGATGGAAAGCCGATTTCTTGAGAAATTAACTTGGGCTTGAGACATCAGCGGGCGGGAAGTGTGCGGAGCAGGACGGCGGCGACGTACGCTGCGAATCGGTCCGGATTCTGGAGGACCGTATAGGTAAGATCCCCTGGTGACCCAGGCTGCGGGGCCGGCGATGCCGCGTGGCGACGAGCGGAGTTACGCACGGCGGCGAGGCTGGCATCGAACAGCTCATCGCAGGCCCACAGGGTCTCCTGCGTGTCGGTGGTCACGAGGCGCCCGCGAATACCCAGCGCGAGAGGAGGATAGGCGCGGTACGAAGTGACCTCGAGGAAGAGCACGGCGTCCGCCGTGGAGCTCTCGCGTAGGCGGGTCAGAAAGCGATCCGGAAGCGGTTCCGTTGCACGCACTCGCGGTTCGCCGGCGAGACGCTGGAGGCGAACGCCATCGAGCACGATGAGCTCCGCGCGGGCGGCGCGGGTGAATTCAGCTTGGAACGCGGCGCCGATCGCGTTGAGCGTCTCTTGCGAGACGGCCTCGGGGCCGGCGACGGGGAGGACGACCACCCGGGCAACGGAGTGCGGTAGCGAGGGCGTGGCACGGATGTTCTTCGGGGTGTGGAAGGGCCCGACCACCGATCCGTCGGGACGTGGGATCGACTTGCAGCCTCCGAGACCGAGGATCGAAACGAGGGCGAGGACGGAGGCCAGCGCGCGGGCGAGGAGCTTCATTTGGTGGAGGTGCTGCCCAGGCCGAAGGCTCGGGTCAGCTGGGACTGCATTTGCTGGAGGCGGGACTGCGCAGTCTCCATCGCGATGAAACTCGCCTCCAACTGGCTTCGGCGCTGGGCGAGGCGCCGCTCGAGCGCGGAAATCTGATCCGCGATTCCGGCCGTCGATCGATTGATCTGGCCGGTTTGCGCGCTGAGGGCCCCGGAGCTCGCGCCGTTGCCCAGCGTTGCCTTCATCAGGTTGTCCAATCGCGCGGTGAAGCCGGTCGTGCTGTTGCGCAGCAGGGCGTCGATCTCAGCCGGACGATCGCGCAACGCCGCCTCGAGGCGCGCGGGGTCCTTCACCGTGAGCAGCGACTTGCCGGCGGCGAAATCAATCCCGAGATCCTCCAGTCGCCGGAGACGGCCGGCGGGCGCGTCGGTGGCGGCGAAGGCGGCCGAACGCAGCGACTGGGCCCAGGCCTGCACCTCGCGGTTCGCGCTCAGCACGGAGTTGGTGACCTTTCCGTCCGCAACCGTCACCTTGGTCTGCTCCTCGAGAAAAGTCTGCGCGCTGTTGTAGCGCTCAATGAAGCTGTCGATCGCGCTGCGCAGGGGTGCCGGATCGGATCCGACGGTCAAGGTGTCGCGCCCGGTGCTTCGTACCGTCAGCGTGAGTCCGGCGATGCCGTGGCTCATCGCGTCCAGCGTGTTCGACGAGCTCGTCCGCTCCGGACCGCCGTCGACCGTGAACCGAGCGGGTGTGCCGCGGGTCAAACTGGAGTCAGATTGCAGGCCGAGCGCGCTCATCAGCCCTCCGCTCACTTCGCTGACGTGGATGCCGAGATCGCCGGTGACGTTGTTGCGCAGCCGGACGCGATCGGTGGTCGCGTCATAGTCCGCGGTCACCCCAGCCGTGGTGGCATTGATGCGGCTTAGCACCGTTGCGAGCGAGTCGGTGTTGAGGTTGTAGGCGATCGTGACGCCGTTGATGCGGAAGCTGCCATCACCCGATGGGTCCACAGCCGTCACGGCCTCAGCGAGCCGAGCGTTTGCGAGGGGAGCCTGCAGCGAGGCGCGGCCCAAGGCGGCGGTGCTCGACGCGGTGAGCCCGCTGGCGTGGGAGAGCTGGAGCGCGTTGAGCAGATTCGAGGTGTCGTTGGCCGCACCCAGCGCGAGCGTCGCTGTGCCGCTCAGCGTGACCCGGTCGGTCGCGGGGTCGTAGCTGCCTTGGACCTCGCCGCTGGTGGCGGTCGCGATCCGGTCGAGAATCTCTTGGAGGGAGTCGGTGCTCGCGACGGAGATCGTCTGGCCATTGACGGTGAAGAAGCCCTCTGTGACTGCCGAGGAAGTCGGCAGAGTCGCGACCGTGAGGCTGGAGAGGTCGCTGCTGTTCGAGAGCGGCGAGCCGAGGGCACGCGTGCTCTCGCGATGCGCGACGGTGGCGAGTGCCGTCACCTCGATCGTCCGGGCGCCCGTGCTGGCGCCGACGGAGGAGGTCGCGCTCCAGGTCGCATTGCCGCTGGCCAACGTGACCGAACGTCCCGCTGCGAGCGCCGGAGCCCGCAGCGTCGTGATCGACGACTGGAGATCCTGCAGACGTGAACGCACGCCCTCGAGCGCGCTGATTCGCCTGCCCTGCGTGGTGCGCTCGGCCTCGAGGCGGTTCACCGGCGAGCGCTCCAGCTGCATCAGGCTGTCGACGAGACTTTTCCAGTCTAGTCCGGAAGCAAGTCCGGAGAGTTGAAGGCTGGGCATGGTGGGAAACGGTGGAACGGACGGATGCGAGGCTAGTCAAGAGCATCGGCGCGCGAAGTCCGCGCCTTGAGGACGCTGCGCAAGCAAAAAAATTCAGAGATGCTCTAAAGTTTCGTGCGGGGTGGCCCGTAAGCACTGTCATCTGCACGCGGTGCGAGCAGACGGAGCGAGTCGGATCCCACCCCGGCTACGTCGCCCTACGGACGGGGTAATCAGATCAAGGAAGATACCATGTCAGTCGTTATTAACTCGAATGCGGCCGCCTCCCTGGCGGCGAACAACCTCGCGGCATCGAACTCGATGCTGCAGAAGAGCCTCAATCGGCTCTCCAGCGGATCGCGGATCGTCAGCCCGGCGGATGATGCCGGTGGACTCGCGGTCTCAATGAAGCTCAGTGCGGCGGCGCGGCGCTCCGGCGCGGCGGCCACCAACGTCTCCAACGCGATCTCGCTCCTCCAGACCCAGGACGGCGTGCTGCAGGTCGCCGGCAAGGTGCTGAGCCGGATCGGTGAGCTGAAGACCCTTTACGGTGATCCGACCAAGAACGCTTCGGATCGTGCGAATTACGACGCCGAGTTCACCTCGCTCCAGGACCAGCTCACGGCCCTGACCACCGAGACCTTCAATGGCGAGAACCTCTTTGGCGCCACGGCGCGGACCGTCCCGGTGACGGAAGACGGCGCCAGCTCGGTCACCCTGGCGGCGCGTGATCTCGCGAACACCGCGGCCGGATTCGGCGACGTGATTGCCGGCACCGTGACGGATCTCGGTGACCTCACCTTGTCGGACCTGACCACGGCGATCCAGAATGTCGCCACGTTCCGCGCCGAGAATGGCGCGGAGCAGAGCCGGCTCGGCTTTGCGGGCGAGTTGCTCGCGATCAACAAGGCGAATCTCGAGGCGGCCTCCAGCCGCATCGTCGACGTCGATGTCGCGGCCGAGTCGACTCAGCTCGCGCGTTGGAACACGCTGGTCCAGGCGGGTACCGCGATGCTCGCCCAAGCCAATCAGAGCAGCCAGGCGGTCCTCCGACTCCTGCAGCAGTAAGTGTAGTCTCGCTCTGGAGCGTCGCGCAGGCGGCCCCTCCAGCCCTTTTGCCTGAGGTTTCCACCCAGGCCTCCCTTTGGGGTAATTGCCCTAATCGGCGCGGTCCGCGCCGTACTTCCCGGACCCGTGGCGACGGCGGACGTCGCACTTATCAAGGAAAGATACCACCATGTCAGTTGTCATCAATACGAACTACGCCGCGACGGTTGCCTCGAACAACCTCGCTGCTTCGAATAGCATGCTGCAGCGGAGCCTTAACCGGCTCTCGAGCGGCTCCAAGATCGTCACCCCGGCGGACGACGCAGGCGGCCTCGCGGTTTCCATGAAACTGAGCGCGGCGGCCAAGCGATCGGGCGCCGTGGCGTCCGGGATCGGCAACGCGATGTCCCTGCTCCAGACAGAGGACGGCGCGCTGAAGATTGCGGGCAAGGTCCTGGATCGCATCAGCGAACTGAAGACCCTTTACTCGGATCCGACGAAGAACGCGACTGACTTCGCGAACTACGACGCCGAGTTCACGGGCCTGCAGGCTCAGCTGACGGCGCTGACGACCGAGAAGTTCAACGGCATCGATCTGTTCGGCGGCTCGGCGCTGTCGGTCTCGGTGTCGGAGGACGCAGCGTCGACGGCGTCGATCAGCGGACGCGATCTCAATGACACCACCGCAGGTGTCGGTGCGATCACGGCCGGTGCGGTCACGGAACTCAGCGACATCGATCTGTCGGACATCACGGACGCCCTCCAGAACGTGGCCACGTTCCGCGCGGCGAACGGCGCGGAGCAGAGCCGCCTCGGCTTCGCTTCCGAGCTGATCACCATCAACAAGGCGAACCTCGAAGCCGCTTCGAGTCGCATCGTTGATGTGGACGTCGCGGAAGAGTCCACGCAGCTCGCGCGCTGGAGTACGCTGGTTCAGGCCGGCACGGCGATGCTGGCGCAGGCGAATGGTTCGGCCCAGACGGCTCTGCGACTCCTCCAGTAAGCCGCCCAGAAACGAACCCGAAACCCGTCCTTGCGACGGTAGCAACCAACCGCCCCGGTCGATCCTCGACCGGGGCGGCTCTATTTTTGGATCCCGGTTGGAATGCATCTGCGGGTTGCCTCCCGGCGGGTCTCCGCTATGGTTGACGCGCCTATGAAATTCCATCCAACCCTCCTTGTTGCCACCGCTGCGCTCGGTCTGACCCTTGGCTGCTCGAAGCAAGAAAGCGCCCCTGCCGCTGCGGCTGCCAAACCGGCGGCTGCGGCCCCGACCGCCGCTGCCGCTCCGGCGGCCACCCCCGCCGCTGCTGCTGCGCGCGTCATCACGATCGAGGGGAACGACGCGATGAAGTTCAACATCACGCGCATCGAAGCCAAGCCGGGCGAGGCCCTGAAGATCGTCTTCAAGAACATGGGCACCTTGCCCAAGGAGGCCATGGGACACAACTGGGTGCTGTTGGCGAAGGGCACCGATGTCATGGCTTTCAGCACGGCCGCAATGCAGGCCCGGGCCACCGAGTACATCCCGGCGGCGCTGGCCAACCAGGTGATCGCCCATTCCAAGCTGCTGGGACCGAAGCAGACGGACGAAATCTCCTTCACCGTGCCGTCCGAGTCGGGTGACTACCCCTACGTCTGCAGCTTCCCGGCCCACGCCATGGCGGGCATGCGCGGCGTTCTGGTCGTCAAGTAAACGCGTCTCTGGTCACGGGCGGTGGTCCTCCGCCGCCCGGTCCACAAACTAAAAAGGCCGGATCCCTGGGGATCCGGCCTTTTTCGCGACCTCGCAGCGTCAACTGACGCGCGCGGCGGGCCACCACACGTAGAGAAACAGGTACACCAGCACGCCGGTTACGCTCACGTAGTACCAGATGGGGAAAGTCCAGCGGGCCCAGGCCCGGTGGCGTTCGAAGTCTCCCTTGATCGCGAGCAGGAACGTGCGCGGCACGAGGTAGGCGATCGAGATCGCGAGGATGATGTGCGAGATCAGCATCGCGTAGTACACGGTGCGAATGGCGCCTTCGCCGCCGAAGGGCGTGTGGACTCCGCGGACGAGGACCTTGTGGGCGACGTAGCCGACGAGGAAGAGAGCCGAGACGGCTCCGGCCCCGAGCATGCAGCGGCGGTGGGCTTCGCGGTTGCCCCGGTGGATGAACACGAAACCTGCCGTCATCAGTGCAGTGGCGAGGGCGTTCAACGACGCATTCAGCGCCGGGATGTCATGGAGGGTCATGGGGAGAGGGAAGGAGCCACGAACAGGAATCGATCGACGACCAGTGCCCCCAGTTGCAGAGGCAGCCAGATGATCGAGGCGTAGAAGAGCCGTTTGGCTGCGGCGTCCCGCGACTTCGAGCGGGCGAAGGCGAGGGCGCAGGCGAGGAACCAAAGTCCCAGCAGCGCGGTGAAGGACAGGTAACTGAGCGACGCGAAGCCGCGCAGGCCCGGCCACAGGGCGCAGCCCACGACCAAGACGGTGTTGATCAGGGACCAAGCCGCGACGCGACCCCCTGACGCGTCGCGCACGGCGAGCATCGGGAACTTAACCGCGGCGTAGTCGTGGCGGTGCGTCCACGCGATGGCCATGAAATGCGGGATCTGCCAGAACAGGAGAATCGCGAAGAGCCCCCAACCCAATTCCGTGACGGAATTGGCGGCGGCCGCCCAGCCGATGAGGGGAGGAAACGCCCCCGCGACGGCGCCGATTTCGGTGCTCAACGGCGAAAAGCGCTTCGCTGGAGTGTAGATGGCGAGGTACGACACGATGGTGGCCAGCGCGAAGAACGCCGAGAGACCGTTGACCTGGCGGAAGAGCACCCCGAGCCCGATGGCGCAGAGTCCCCAGCCCAGCACGAAGGCGGAGCCGCTGGCGATCCGGCCCGCCGGCAGCGGGCGGTCCTCGGTCCGTCGCATCCGCGCATCCGTATCGGCCTCCATCCATTGATTGAGCGTGGCGACGCCGGCGGCGCAGAGCGACGTGCCGAGAAGCGCGAAACCAAAGCGGGAACCGTCCCACGGACTTCTCGCCACGAGGTAGCCCACGATCGCCGTGAGCACGGAGAGCAGGCTCAGGCGCGGCTTGGTCAGCTCCAGATAGTCGGAGAAGCGCGCCGCCGGCCGGGCTTGGGTGGACTCCTCGGGATCCGTGGAGACGGAGTTCATGAACGGGTGGACGCGAGCGGGGCGCCGGAAGCCCGGACGTCGATGGCGTCACGGTACGACCACCATGCGAGGCCGAAGCACGAGGCCAGCATCAGCGCGCCGACCAGGACGTGCGCGGTCGTCGCATAGGCATGGCGGTAGGTCAGCACCGAGGCGGCGCCGAGGACGATCTGGATCACCAAGAGGACGCCGAGCCCGAGGGAAACCTGCCGTGCGGCGCGCCCTGCAGCGGGGTCGCGGTGGATGCGGATGGCGAGCCAGATGATCGCGACGGAAAGGACGACCGCCATCGCGCGGTGGGCGAAGTGGATCCCGACCCGGAAGTTCCAGTCCGCCGGAAGGACATCGCCTGAGGGTGTGCTCCACGGGAACGTGGGAATCGCCAAGCCGGCGAAGCTATGCCGCATCACGGCGGCGATCGCGAGCTGGAGCACCAGCAGCACGACGCATCCCACGGCCAGACCGCGCCACGGAATCTGGGCGCCGGCGGCCCCGGGGGCGGGGCGCTCGATCCAAGGGCGGGTGACGGGAAGCACGAGAGCAAGGAGGGTGCAGATGTAGATCTGGGCGAGACAGGCGTGCGCCATCGCAAAGATGCGGCCGACGCTGGTGTTCACGGTCTCGATATGCAGATGATCCAGCAGCACGCGCAGACCACCGACGAGTGCCTGCGCGAAGACCAGAGCCACCGCGAACACGGCGAGCCGGCGCAGCCACGGACGCGACTCGCGTCGGTGCATGAACACCGCGATCGCGACGGTGAGCAGGCTCATCACGCCCGCGCTCAAGCGGTGCGAATGCTCCGCGAACATCGCCAGATCCGTCAGCCAGCCCGGCGGATTGATCGAGCCGTTCGAAAGCGGCCAGTCAGGGAACACCATCCCCGCACCAATGCTGGTGGTGAACGCCCCCAGCATCACGAGGACGAAGACCCAGGCCCCCGCGATGGCGGTGAACCAGGCGAGAGCAGGCTGATAGGCCGGACCAGAGGAAGGCGCAGACGTCGGCATGGAAGTAGAGGTCTCGGTCAAGGAAGCGAGGACGCTAGGGTCGGCAAATGCGTTGACAAATTATTCCGACGCCGAGGGGCGTCCTCCGCAACGAGCCGCCGCCCGTTTGCGTCTCGTCAAGACGGAGCGATTGGTGGTTCTCCCGTTTGACGCCGCGATCTTCCGGTGCACACCGTACGGTGCTCATGAGTGCTTCGCTCTCCCGTCCGCAGTGGATCCAGATGGCCGCGATCACCGCGGCGGCCGTTGGCCTTTACGTGGGTTTCCGGCTTCTGCCGATCGGAACTAACCTGAACCACATGGACTTCCGGGTGGCGGAGGGTAACGCGATCGAGTTCTGCGACCCGGCGAATCCGCAATTCATCCCGGTCATCGCGGTGCGTTCGCCGGTTTCCATGACGCTTACCTCCGACGCGCCCGCCCGGGCGGGACAGCCGGTGCGCGTGACGGTGAGGCTGGCGACCTCGACGGGCAAACCACTCGCGCCGGCGGATCTGCGCGTTGAGCACACGCGGCGGCTCCACCTGCTCCTGGTGGATCCGTCGCTTGACGACTACCAGCACCTGCATCCCGAGCCTGGGGCTCGACCGGGCGATTGGGAGTTCGAATTCACCCCGCGTTTCGGCGGGGACTACCGCGTGTTTGCCGACTTCGTACCGATTGCGACGAGTCGTGGGCTCTATGCCGGAACGGACTTCCGCGTTGAGGGCCCGCTTCATCCGGCGGAGTTCAACCGCCCGACGCAGGAGACGGTGGAACAATCGGGCGTGCGCTTCCACCTGCGGGTCGCCGAAGGCGCAGTGCGCGCGGGCGTGACGGCGGACCTCATTTTCTCGGTCGAGCGGGTTGATGGAGGCGAAGTGACGCTCCAACCCGTGATGGACGCCTACGCGCACCTTGTGGCGTTTGACTCCGCTCGCGGCGGATTTGCGCACCTTCACCCGATGGACGCGGGATTGGCGCAGGCGCCGGATCGCCGTCAGCCTACGCTGCGTTTCAAGGTGACCATTCCCGAACCGGGGCCCTACGTCGTCTGGGCGCAGGTGGGCTTGGAAGGGCGCGACGTGTTTGTGCCGTTCTGGCTGAACGTCGGGCGCTGAACCCGCTGCGCGGGCCTAGAACTTCAGGTGCTTGACCGTCAGTCCGCGGTTAATGAGCTGCTTGAGAGAATCGATTCCGATCTTCAGGTGGTCGGTCACGTAACGCTCGTCGACTTCGGCATCGCTCTCGGAGGTCTTGACGCCCTCGGGAGTCATGGGCTGGTCGCTGACGAGAAGGAGAGCGCCCGTCGGGGTCTCGTTGAAGAAACCGGTCATGAAGACGGTCGCCGTCTCCATGTCGACCGCCATGGCGCGGATTTTCCGCAGGTACTTCTTGAACTTGTCATCGTGTTCCCAGACCCGGCGGTTGGTCGTGTACACGGTGCCGGTCCAGTAGTCGCGGGGGTGGTCGCGGATCGTGGTTGAAATGGCCTTCTGCAGGGCGAACGCCGGCAGCGCGGGGACTTCGGGTGGGAAGTAGTCGTTGCTGGTGCCGTCGCCGCGAATGGCGGCGATCGGGAGGATGAGGTCGCCGATTTCCGCGCGGTGTTTGATGCCGCCGCATTTTCCGAGGAAAAGGACGGCCTTGGGATCGATGGCGCTGAGCAGATCCATCACCGTGGCGGCGGTCGCGCTGCCCATGCCGAAGTTGATGATGGAAATGCGGCCGGCGGTGGCGCTGGGCATCGGCTTGTCGCGGCCGCGGACGGGGACCCGGTGCCACTGCGCGAACAGCTTCACGTAGCGGTGGAAGTTCGTCAGGAGGATGTAGTCACCAAAGCCGTCCAAAGGCACCCCGGTGTAGCGCGGAAGCCAGTTACGGACGATTTCCTTTCGCGTCTTCATGGGGGAGGAGAGGGTCCGGTGAAAAGCTGCCGGTCGGGGCGCAGGTCAGGCGTCGGCGAGCGAGTTGGCGGTGTTGAGATGTTCCGCGCCGGTGAAGCGTTCTGACTGTTCGTCGGCGTGGTAGCTCGAGCGCACCATGGCTCCGCTCTCGACCACGCCGATGCCCAGCGAGAGTCCGAAGGACTTCCAGTGGGAGAATTCGTCGGGGTGGACCCACCGATGAACTTTCCAGTGCTGAGGGGTGGGTTGCAGGTACTGGCCGATGGTGAGGATGTCCGTGCGATCGGCGGCGATGTCGCGCAGGGTGGCTTCGACCTCCGCCGCCTCCTCGCCGAGCCCGAGCATGATTCCCGTCTTCGTGGTGAAGCCCCGGTCCTTGGCGTGGCGGAGGACGAGGCGGGACCGGTCGTAGCGAGCCTGCACGCGCACTGGGCGCTGGAGCCGCTCGACGGTTTCCAGGTTGTGGTTGAAGATGTCGGGGCGCGCGTCGAGGACGATGTCGACGTGCTCGAGGCGGCCCTTGAAGTCGGGCACCAGCACCTCGATGGCCGTCTGCGGATTGCGGTGACGCACCGCGCGGATCGTGGCGGCCCACACCGATGCGCCGCCGTCGGTGAGTTCATCGCGGGCGACGCTCGTGAGCACGCAGTGCTTCAGGCCCATGGTGGCGACGGCCTCGGCGACGCGGGCGGGTTCGCCCAGGTCCAACTCGGTCGGGCGCCCCGTTTGGACCGCGCAGAAGTTGCACGAGCGGGTGCAGATGTTCCCGAGGATCATCAGGGTGGCGGTACCCCGGGACCAGCACTCCCCTAGGTTCGGGCACTGCGCGCTCTGGCAGACCGTGTGAAGTCGGTGCTCATCGACCAACTTGCGGACGGCGGTGTAGCCGGGGCCGCTGGGCAGCTTGGCGCGGAGCCAGGACGGTTTGCGTGAAATGTCCATCGCGTAGCCGAGAACGTGGGCCGAGCGGCGCCTTTCCGCCACGAAAAAGACGTCCCAAGTCCCAGATCCCTAGGGTCCAGCAGCGTCAGTGTAGTTGCAAACTCTTCCCCGGCATAATTTTACTTATCCATCGACTCACCGGCCAGGAAGGCGGGCCACGCGGATTGGAACGCGTGGACCAGCGCAGTTTGGGCGGCAGCGAGGGAGGGCGGCTGAGGCAGTTCGCGGGCGAGCGAGGTCACGGATCCCTCTGCCGCGGGAATGCCGCAGGGGATGATCCCGCCAAAGGCGTCGAGGTCGGGGTCAACATTGAGGGAGACGCCGTGGTACGCGACCCAGCGCCGGACCGCGATGCCGATGGCGGCGACCTTGCGCGAACCGATCCAGAGGCCAGTTTTGCCCGGGCGGCGATCGGCCGGCAAGCCGAAGGCGGCGGTCGTCGCGATCAGAACATCCTCCAGGAAGCGAAGATAGGCATGGAGATCCCGCCGCGGCTCCAGTGAAACGATGGGGTAAGCGATCAACTGCCCGGGGCCGTGGTAGGTGATGTCGCCGCCGCGGCTGGTTTCCACGAGGTCAATCCCTCGGCGGGCGAGCTCCGCGGCGTCGAGGAGCAGGTTCTGCGCGGCTCCGGCTCGCAAGCCGACCGTGTAGACGGGCTCGTGCTCGGTCAGCACGAGGGTATCCGGCGCTTCTCCCGCGATCCGCGCCGCGAGGAGTGCCTCCTGCGCGGCGAGGGCGTCGCGGTAGCGCGTCCGCCCCCAGTCGACCACGGCGACGGGGGCGGCGGGCGGGGAGGCCATGGTGCGCGGGCGGGAGGCGACGATGGCCGACGGCTGCCTTAGCGACCGAGGTAGAGGTCGCGTCCGCGGACGAGGGCCTCGATCTTCCGATCGGCGATGGAGCGCTTGAGCATCCAGAAGCCGCAGTCTGGGTGGACCCAGCGAACGCGGCCGGGACCGACCTTGCGCTCGACGGCCTCGATGCGGGCGGCGACCTCGTCGGGCGTCTCGATGTGGTTGACCTTGATGTCGATGACGCCGATGCCGAGGGCGATCTTCTTGTCGATGCCCTTGAGTGCATCGAGGTCATCCTTTGGGCGATGAGCGAGTTCGAGGACGAGGTGGTCGGTGTGGAGGGCGTTCAGGAACGCGAGCAGCTTCTTCCAGTTGCCCTTTTGGATGGTCTGTCCGCCGTAGTTGCCGAAGCAGAAATGGACGGCGCGCTCGGTGCCGCGGTCAATGGCGTCGAGCACGAGATTCATGGCCTTGGCGGCGAGCGGGGCATCGGCCGGGTTGCCGGGGATGTTGGCTTCGTCGACCTGGATGCAGCTCGCCGGCAGCCCGGGCATCTGGGCGGCGAGCACCTCGCCGAGGGCCAGCGTGAGCTTCTCGAAGTCGCGGTAGTGGTGATCAAGGAGGGTGCGGGCGAGCATGTACGGGCTCGTCACGGTGAACTTGAACGGCCCCTGCGCCACGGCGGCTGCGCGCTGGCAGTCGGCGAGGAGATTGAGTGAACCCTCGCCGAGCGGTCCGACAACGACCCCGGCCGGCTTGCGGCGGAAGCCCATCGGGTGGTGGCGGGAGAATTCATCCGTGACCGAACGGCCGACCGCCCCGGAGACCCCGGCCATCGGGCGGATGAAGTATTCGATCATCCCGTTCGTGTCCGGGTGGTTGACGTCGAACCGGTAGAGCTCGCCGTCGGTCGGGAGGTCGATCCCCGCCTGCCGCTGGATGTCGAAGACGACGCGCGTGGCGTCGATGACCGCTTGCTCGCTGGGGAGGGCGGCGAGCCAATCCGGGATCGAGTACGATCCGACCGTGGTCGTGAGGATGCGTGGTTGGGAACGTTTGGTAGCCATGGAGAAAGGAAGCAGTCGTCGCACATCGGGAAAGCGCTGCGTGGAGTGGGATCGAGGTTTGTCTCCCGGTCGGGAGAGGGCGAGCCGGAAAACCGGCGGCCGGGATCCTTGCGCCTGCCCCCATCCGAGGGTTGCACCGGGCAGGGCAGCGGACAAGATGGGGCCGTGATCGCATCGATCGCCTTTTATAACTTCAAGGCGCTGCGCAGCGCATCGGTGCGGCTCGAGCGATTCAACCTGCTGATCGGCCCGAACGGGTCCGGGAAATCGAGCCTCATTGAAGGCATCATGCGTGTGGGGGCGCTGGCGCGGCTGCCGGCGAGCGACGCGCCGGGTGCTGGCCAGGACGGCGGTGACCGGGCGGAGGTGCGCTTTCAGTTCATGCCTCCGTTTGCGGCGTGGGAGGTGGTGATGCGGTGCGCGACGCGCGACTCCTGTGACGCGCTGCAGTGGTCGCGTCGGCCCGACGCAGCCGACGGGCCGGTCGCCTGGGAGGAGCTTCGCTCCCGGCTCCAGCGCGTGCGCCGGTATGAGTTCGAGCATGCGGCGATGGTGCGCGGAACCTCGGGCGCGGATGATGCGGAACTCGCACCCGATGGCGGAAATCTCGCGGCAGTGATGCACCATCGTCGTACCCACCATCAACCCGCGTATGACCGGTGGCGGCGCGACGTGTTGCGGGCGCTGCCGGAGTACGACCAAATCTCGGCGGAGGTGACGTCGGATGCCCGAGCCTTCATTCGTCTGCGCCTGGTGGAGGAAGGTGAACTCATCACGCATGAGGAACTGTCGCATGGCAGCCTCTGCGCGCTGGCGATCTTCTGTCTTTCCACGGATCCCGAACCGCCTTCGGTCCTCTGCATCGAGGATCTCGACCGGGGTCTGCATCCCCGTTTGTTGCGTGAGGCGAGGGATGCGTTGTACCGCCTGAGTCACCCGGGCAACGGTGAGCCGCAGGCGATGCGCTCGCAAATCGTGGCGACCACCCATTCACCTTACTTGCTCGATCTTTTTCGCGAGCATCCGGAGGAGGTGGTGGTGGCGGAAAAGCAAGGTCGCGCCTCGACGTTTCGTCGGCTCTGCGATTGTCCCGACCTTTCGGAGATGATGGCCGGCGTATCCCTCGGTGACTTGTGGTATTCGGGGGTGATTGGCGGGGTGCCGGAAGAACCCGAGTCCACCTCCAGCGCGGCCAACGACGAGTCGGCCCCCTGAACACCGCATGGCCTCGGATGCTTCCTCGCGGGTGGCGAAACTCGCGATCTTGAGCGAGTCTCCGGCCGACGAGGCGGCCTTCGGCATCCTGATCGAGTCGGTGTTGGACCGACCGTTCGTGCGGGTGCGGGCGAACCTGCGCGCGCGCGGGTGGCCATCGGTGCTGCAGGTGTTGCCGGCGGTGATTCGCCATCTGCACTTCAACACGGATGCCCAGGGTTTAGTGGTGGTGGTCGATAGCGATGATTCGGTCGTGCACACCCCGGAGCATGACGCGCCGGACTACTTTCACCCGCGGTGCCGCATGTGCCGCCTGCGGGCGACCTTTCGGCAGACGGTGAAGCGGTTGCCGCCGGCACGTGGGCGGGAGCGAGTCCTTCGCGGCGTCGGCCTTGCCGTCCCGGCGGTGGAGGCGTGGTACCTGTGCGGGCGGGATGCACGGGTGACCGAGGACGCATGGGCGAATGGGCAGGCGAGCGGCGTGCTTCCGTACACGCGGGGGCAGCTCAAGGAGCGGATTTACGGCACCGATCGTCCGAGCCTCGAGTACGCGCTGCGCCGCGCGGTGGGCGAAGTGGAGCGCTTTCGTCGGGACACCCGACGCCTGGAGCACGACTTCCCGGGCTTCGCTGCGCTGGCCCGGGATCTCCGCTCATGGAACCTCCGATGACCCCGATACCGTCCTAGGTCTTGGTCGCAGCGATTTGCTGGCAGGCTTTGAGGTCGAGTTTGCCGGATCCGAGGACGGGGATTTTTTCCACGCGAACGACGATCCGTGGAACCCAGAGTGCGGGAAGTCCGGCAGCGTGCAGGCGCTCGCGCAGCAGATCGAAGGTCAGGTCCGCGGACGTGATGAGCACGAGCGATTCGCCCTTCTGGGCATCCGGCACGCCAGTCACGACGAGTTGCGGGCCATCGTTCTGGTCGAGCTTGAAAGTATCGGCAATGGCCTGCTCGACCGTGCCGTGGGGAACCATCTCGCCGCCGATCTTGGAGAAGCGAGAGAGTCGCCCCTCGATGCTGAGGAAGCCGTCGTCATCGAAGCGCCCAAGGTCGCCGGTCACGAACCAGCCCTCGCGGAACGACGCGGCCGTCTTTTCCGGATCATCGAGGTAGCCGCCAAAGACGTTGGCTCCGCGGAGCAGGATCATCCCTTGATCGCTGGCCCGGCGCTCCGCGAAGGTGTCTGGATCGACGATGCGGGCAGTCATGCCGGGCAGGAGGCGGCCCACGGAGCCGAGGCGTTTCCCGATCTGCGGCTCGGAGGTTCGGGTGAGCAGCGGGGGGTGGGGCTGGTTCACGCTGCTCACCGGTGAGGTTTCGGTGAGACCGTAGCCCTGGAGGACGTCGATGTGATGCTTCTCGAGCGTGGCGTCGTACAGATCGCGTGGCAGGCGTTCCGCGCCCGAGACCACGAGATCGATCGTGCGGAGTTCGCCGGGTTCGGCCTTCTTGAAGATCGGCCGCAGGAACGTCGGGGCGCCGACCAGTACGGTGGCGTGCTCGTCGCGGATGGCATCGACGATGCGTCGTGGTTCGAGCGGACTCGGCACGGTCACGACCCGGCAGCCCCAGATCAGAGGGTACCACAGCGTGATCGTGAATCCGAAGCTATGGAAGATCGGCAGGCACGCGAGGAGCGTGGCGGTGTCGGGGAGGACCGAGAGCGACGAGAGCTGCGCGCAGTTGGCGAGGATGTTGCGGTGCGTGAGCACGACACCCTTGGGTTCGCCGGAGCTGCCGCTCGTGAAGAGGAGACCGGCCTCCTCGCGATCTCCGGTGCGCGGCAAGCCGAGCAGGCGGGGGAGGGCCTGGTTGGGGAGGAGCCAGGCCGCGATCAGCCATGGCAGGATCGCGCGCTTGCCGCCCGCGAGGGCGATTTCCTCGCGGAGGTCGACCGTCCGCTCCGGCCAGGGAAACATGGGCACCTTCTCGCGCATGGCCTTGGCGGAGATCACGGTACGGATGCCGGCGATGCGCAGGGAGGCTTCGACGGAGGCCTTGCCGGCCGTGAAGTTGAGGTTCACGGGGACCTTGCCCGCGCAGAGCACGGCAAGATTCGCAATGGTCGAACCTCCTCCGGGTGGAAGGACGATGCCGATGCGCTTCTCGGGTACGGTGCGTTGCAGGTGGCGCGACAGGGCGGCGGCGGCCGCGAGCAACTGCGCTGCCTTGATCTCCCGCCGGTCGGCCGTGCGGTCGATGATCGCGACGTGGCCGGGTCGGCGGGCGAGCGAGCGCACGCACTCGGAGGCGAGGTGCCGCCGGAGCACGGGCCGCTCCTCGAACGCCGCGCAGCCCAGATCGAGCAGCGTGGTCCGCAGTTTCTCCGGCGACGCCTGCTCTGGCGGAATGGGCGGAGCCCAGGCGACAAACACGTCGGTCAACGTCAGGCGCGGACGCTTGAAGAACAGTCGATTGCCCGAGACTGAGAAGATCGATCCCCAGATCCCGTCGTGGTACGCGGCCACTACGGGCACTTGGGCGCGACGCGCCATCAGCTCAAAACCGCGGCGGACGGCGAGCAATTGACCGGTCCGCGAGATCTGTCCCTCAACAAAGACGCAGACCGCCTCCCCGGATTCCAGGGCCGCAGTGACGCGGCGCGTGCTCTCCAGCGCTTGGTGAGGCGCGATCGGAATCGCGCCGGACATCCGGAAGATCCAGTCGAAGAACCCTCCGCACTGCCGGACCTCATCGGAACCCACGAACCGGAGCCGCCGTCGGCAGGCGAGCTGGATCAGGATCGGGTCAACGTAAGAGAGGTGATTGGCGACGATGAGCACACCGCCGGTCGCGGGGACCTGCTCCCATCCGCGTGTCCGGACGCGGTAAAGGCATGCCACGATGGCGCGGCAGAGCAGCTCAAGGATCCAGGGGAGGTACGAATGGCGGCGGAAGAGCGAACGATCCATCGGGGTTGAGGGTGGGGGTCGGGACCCAACTCCGCGACCGTACGTCACTTGGGCCAAAGCGCAATGCGCACCCGCCGAAGCCGGCCCGGTTTTTGGCCTTGGCGGGAGAGGAGGGAGACGCCGCGAGGCGCGGGCCTCAGCGGACGACGCGGGCGCTGCCGCCCTTCATCAGCTTCTCCACTTCCTTCTGTGTCGCCATCGACGTGTCACCGGGGGTGGTCGAAGCGAAGGCCCCGTGGGCCGCGCCGTACTCGACGGCGGCCTGCGGGTCGTTCTTGGTCAGGAAGCCGAATTGGAGTCCGCTCGCGAAGCTGTCGCCGCCGCCCACGCGATCGAGGATCTCAAGATCGGGATACTTGCGGCTCTCGTGGAAGCGGCCGTCGTGCCACAGGATCGCGCTCCAGTCATTGCGCGTCGCGGTGATGACGCGGCGCAGGGTGGTGGCTGCGACCTTGAAGTTCGGGAATTCCTTTACCGCGGTCTCGATCATCGCCTTGAAGGCCTCAGTCTCGATGTGGCTGAGCGAGTGATCGGCCCCCTTGACCTCGAAGCCGAGCGACGCCGTGAAATCCTCCTCGTTGCCGATCATCACGTCGACGTAGCGCGCGATCTCGCGATTGACTTCCTGCGCCTTCTTGAGGCCGCCGATCGTCTTCCAGAGCGAGGGGCGGTAATTCAGGTCGTAGGACACGATCGTGCCGTGGCGCTGCGCGGCCTTCACCGCTTCGATCGTGAGCGCGGCGGTCGACTCGGACAGGGCGGCGAAGATGCCCCCGGTGTGAAGCCAGCGGACACCGAGTTTGCCGAAGAGGTGGTCCCAGTCGAAGTCCCCCGGCTTCAACTGGCTGGCGGCCGTGTTGCCGCGGTCGGGCACGCCGACGGCTCCGCGGATGCCGAAGCCCCGCTCGGTAAAGTTGAGACCGTTGCGCACCGTCCGCCCGATCCCGTCGTCCTCGCGCCACTTGATGAAGTCGGTCGCGACGCCGCCCTGCATGATGAAGTCCTCGATCAAGTGCCCCACCTCGTTGTCCACGAAGGCGGTGCACACTGCGGTGCGGAGGTTGAAGCACTTGCGCAGGCCGCGCGAGGTGTTGTACTCGCCGCCGCCCTCCCAGGCGGTGAAGTGGCGCGCGGTGCGGACGCGCGTCTCGCCGGGGTCGAGGCGGAGCATGACCTCGCCGAGCGAGATCTGGTCGTAGTGGCAGCTGGAAGCGGGCTTGAGGGTGAGACTCATGACGGAAGAGAAAGGTGAGGGAGGGGTGAATGGTCGCCGGCGGAGGCAGCGTGCAGGGCGGTCCCTCAGGCGGCGAGGAGAGAGGTGAAACGTTAGGGTGCGACCGGGAACTCGTCCAGCGACCAACCGGGTTGGCCGCATTCGCGAGCGACCTCATCGAAAGCTTGGATCTCTGCCGGGGTGAAGAGCAGGCCGCCGGCGCGGGCGCTGCGGCGCGCGAAGTCCGCCTCGAGCTGGCCTGGGAGCATGCAGCGCTCGTTGCCGTGGCCGAGCACATCAGCGATCACCGCCTTGACGTTCTCCGCCTGGGAACGGCCGCGCGCGAAGGCGCCGGCCGAGAGGGCATCTGGGTGCATGACCTGAAAGAAGAACGTGCAGGTGTGCTTGTCGCCGTCCTCCACCCACCGGTTGCGTACCGTTGGCAGGGATCCCCCGATGAAGCCGCTGATGAGTTCGTTGACCAGCGAAAGTCCGTAACCCTTGTGGGCACCGAACGGCAGCAGGGACACGGCGGCAGCGGGATCCGTGGTGGGATTGCCATCCTTGTCGACCGCAGCTTGTGGCGGGAGCGGCTTGCCCTCGCGCTTGAGCTGCTGCACGCGCCCCATCGCGATGACCGAGGTGGCCCAGTCGATGACGATGGGGAAGCCGACCGAGGACGTGGTGGGAAAGCCCCAGGAATGCGGGTTCGTGCCGAGCGTCGGATGGCGGCCACCGAACGGCACGACCTCGGCGAGCGCCGCGGTGCAATGGGTGTAGGCGATGTAGCCGCGGCGGGCGGCGTCCATCACGTAGCCGCCGCCCCACAGGTAGTGAAACGCGTTGTCGACGGACACGGTGCCGACCCCGTACTGGTCGGCGAGCCGGATCGCCTCCTCCATCGCGCGGAAAGCGGTGGACTGGCCCAGCTTGCGGTTGGCGTTCCAGATGCGGACCGCCGGGAAGCGGCTCGGACGCTCCTCGATCTGCGCGCCGGGCACGCAACCCTTCGAGCCCGAGCCCAGTACCTCGTCGAGGTGCAGTGCCTTTAGACCATTGTGGGTCCGGATGCCGTGGCGCGAGGCCTCGGCGCAGAACCGCGCGCCCTCGTCGGCTTCGTCGGCAAAGTATCCACGATGCCGGTACGCTGAGGCGATCAGGGTATTGTGACGGGATTCCGGGACGGTGTGAAAGGATTCCATGGAGGGAGAGGGGCGTGGACGTTAGGGCAGAAGGTTCGCTTGGGCAATCGGCGTGCGGCCGGAAAGGTAGCGGGTCAGGTTCTCGACCGCGCAGGACGCCTGCCGTTGCACGCTCTCGTGGGTGCGCGAGCCGATGTGTGGCGTCAGGATCACGTTCGGCAGCCCGAGCAGCGGGTGATCGGCGGGCGGCGGTTCTTGGTCGAGCACGTCGGCGGCGTAGGCTTTGAGATGGCCGGATTTGAGCGCGGCGACGAGGGCGCCGAGCTCGAGGATCTCGCCGCGGGCGCAGTTGACGATGACCGCGCCGCGGCGGAGCCGGCCGATGTTGCCGGCGTGGATGAGGTGCCGCGTCTGGGCGGTCAGCTTCGTGTGCAGGGAAATGAAGTCGGCCTGGGCCAGCAACTCGTCGAACGACTCCACGCGCGTGATGTCGTGCCAGCGGGCGAAATCCTCGTCCCAGTAGTTGCCGTAGCCGATCACGCGGAGCCCGAAGGCGCGGGCGCGGATGGCGACTTCGCGGCCGATGCGGCCGAAGCCCACGATTGCGAGCGTCTTGCCGCACACTTCGTTGCCGGTGATGCGCGTCCAGCGTCCGGCGGCGACATGGTTGGCCTCGACCACCAGGTTGCGTACGGCGGCGAGCAGGAGGGCGAAGGTGTGCTCGGCGACGGTCGTGTGGTTCACGCCCGGCGTGAAGAGCACGGGGAGGCGCAGGTCGGTGGCGGCGGGCACGTCGATCTTGTCGAGACCGATGCCGTACTTCGAGACCACCTTGAGCCGCGGCAGGGATTTCTGCAGCACCGCGCGGGTCAGCGCGTCATCGCCGCACAGGTAGGCGTCGAACTCGCCGGCCAACTCGAGCATCCGCGACTCGGGCAAGGGGCCGCGTTCGCGGACCACCTCGAAGCCGGCGGCGGCGAGCAGGTCGTGGTGCACGCCGGGCGTATCTTGGAACGAGGTGGTGGTGAGGAGGACGCGGGTCATGACGGGAAAAAGGAGCAGACCCGCCCCCCTCCGGCCTGAAAAGCCCGAAGATGCCTAACGTTCACCAAGGTGGAGTCGGAATTCCCGGTTGCGGGGTGGGAGCGGGGCTTCAACGTTGGGGATCATGTCGGATCACTCCCAGGCCACCCGCCTGCTGCGTCGGAAACTCGGATCGCGCGTCGCGTTGAGCGACGAAGCGCGGTTCCGGGCGTCGTTTGACGGCAGCAAACTCTCTTTTCTGCCGGATGCGGTGATTCGGCCTCGGTCGCGCGATGACATTGCGACGGTTCTGGGTCTGGCGAATCGTCGGGGGGTGCCGGTGACGGTGCGGGGAGCCGGGACCTCATTGACTGGCTCGGGTTCGCCGGTGCGGGCGGGGTGGGTGCTGGATCTCTCGGGCTGGCGGCGCATCCGGGTGGACGCGGAAGCCGGCATGGCGCGGGTTCAGGCGGGGGTGGTGGTGGAGGACCTGCACCGAGCGGCGGATGCGGT
This sequence comes from Opitutaceae bacterium, assembly GCA_040382075.1. Lineage (GTDB taxonomy): Bacteria > Verrucomicrobiota > Verrucomicrobiia > Opitutales > Opitutaceae > UBA6669. Next base: position 57,163 of record JBEIGD010000011.1, on the reverse strand, counting down.
GGGGTGGTTCTATCCGCCCGATCCGGCCTCGAAGAAGTACTGCACGATCGGCGGCAACATCGCCTGCAACGCCGGCGGAATGCACGGCGGGCGCTATGGCGTGACGCGGGATTTCGTGCTCGCGTTGGAAGGGTTCCTGCCCACGGGCGAGTTCGTCCGCTGGGGAACCCCGACGAGGAAGTACGCTGCGGGCTTCAACCTGCGCGATCTCTGGATCGGCAGCGAAGGCATGCTGGGGGTCGTGACGGAGGCGACGGTGCGGCTGATTCCCCGTCCGGCGGCGCGGTGGACCCTCTTGACCTCGTTCGCGGACGAAGCGGCGGCGCTGCGGGCGGCGCGGCGGCTCTTTGCGGCGCGCGTGCAGCCGGCGATCTGTGAATTCCTCGATCGTTTCAGCGTGGCCTGCGCGGAGCGCGTGAGCGGACGACCGGTCTTTCCCGGGGCGGCGGGCTGCCCGGTGATCCTCCTCGAGCTAGCGGGTTCGGAGGGGGAAGTGGCGGACGCCCGTCGCGAGGTGCTGGCGTGGGCGAAAACGTCGGCCAGCGGGTGGCGGGAGGCGGCGGATCGGTCGGAAGCCGAAGCCCTTTGGGCGGTGCGGCGGACCTGCTCTGGCGCGATGTTTGAGCTGGGCGACTCCAAACTCAACGAGGACATCGTCGTCCCGCTCGCATCCTACGAGCGCTTTGCCCGCTTCCTTGAGCGCTTGCGGCGACGCTCCCGGCTGCCGATCCCGACCTTCGGGCATCTGGCGGACGGCAACCTGCATGTGAATATCATGTACCATGCGGCGGATCGCTCGGAATATCTCCGTGCGGAGAAGACGGTGGTTGAACTGATGCGCGGGGTGGTGGCGCTCGGCGGGGCGATCTCGGGCGAGCATGGCATCGGCTTGGCGAAGTCGCCCTTTCTCGCGATCCAGCACGGCCCGGCCGAAATCCGGGCGATGCAGGCGGTCAAGCGGGCGCTCGACCCCCATGGCATCCTGAATCCCGGGAAGATGTTCACCCCGTTCAAGGTTTGGGAGCATCCCCGGCTCCAGATCCGCCTACCCTGGGATCACAAGTAGCTGTTTGCCTCGCTTCTCCGCGTTCCGTCGGCCCCGGGCCGACGGGTCCTTCGCGGGGTGGAGTGGGTCCCGTTCGGGGCGGCGAAGCGTTTTTTCTTTGCGCACGGTTTTTGGGGCGTCTCAATCAGCCGCTTCCGCATGCATCTCAAGGCGCTCAAGCTCCACGGCTTCAAGTCATTTGCTGACCCGACCACCCTTCGTTTCGAGCCGGGCGTGACGGCGGTCGTCGGTCCGAATGGCTGCGGCAAGTCCAACATTGCCGACGCGATCCGCTGGGTGCTGGGTGAGCAAAGTGCGAAGGCCCTGCGCGGCGGTCGCATGCAGGACGTCATTTTCGAGGGCGCGGACACCCGCAAACCCGCGCAGCTTTGTGAGGTGTCGTTGCTCCTGACGGACTGTGAGAAACAGCTCGGCAGCGAGTTTCACGAGATCGAGATCATGCGTCGCGTGCACCGCGATGGGCAGGGCGAGTACTTCTTCAACGGGCAGGCCTGTCGCCTGAAGGACATCCAGAAGCTTTTCATGGATACCGGCATTGGCCGGACGTCGTACTCGATCATGGCGCAGGGCCAGATTGATCAGATCCTCTCCTCGAAGCCGGAGGAGCGGCGGGCGGTGTTCGAGGAAGCGGCGGGCATCACCAAGTACAAGTCGCAGCGGCGCGAGGCGCTCCAGAAGCTGGCGCTCACGGATCAGAACCTGGCCCGCGTGGCGGATGTCATCGGCGAGGTCGATCGGCAGATCGGATCGCTGCGGCGGCAGGCGGCAAAGGCGCTGAGGTACAAGCGACTCCAGCACCGCGTGCGCCATCTGGCGCTCGCTCAGGCCGGTCATCAGCACGCCGAGTTGACGGCGGCCTTGGCCGGGTTGGACTCGCAGGTGGTTTCGTTGCGTGCGGCCGCGGAAACGCGTCGCGTGGAGCTGCAGCAGCGGCAGAGCGCCTTGGAGGAGAAACGCACCGAGCGGTCGCGCCTGAACCAGCGCGTGCAGGAAGCTCAGGAGGCGGTTTACGCCGTGCGTTCGCGCAAGGAGCAGGCGGAAAACCAGGCCAATCTCGCGCACATCAAGCGCTCCGGCCTGCTCGAGCGCCTGCAGTCTTCTCGGGAAAACCTCAGCGAGCTGGAAATGCAGCTCCGGGAGCTGGCTTCCCAGGTCGACACGGGGGCGAGCGACAAGCAGCAGCAGCTGACGTTGCTGGGCAGTTCGGACGACGTGTTTCAGCAGCGCAACCGGGATCTGGCGATCGTCGAGGGAGAGCTCTCGAAGCACGAGCAGGACTTGCAGCAGTCCAAGTTCCAGACGCTGCAGCACGAGAGCACGGTCGCGCGGCTGCGCAGCGACACGACGAGTTACGAGGTTGACCAAAAGACGAGTGCGCAGCGGCACGAGGCCGTCGTTCAGGAGATCGATTCCGTCCGGGCCCAGCAGTCCGCGGCTCAGGCGGCCGCCTCAGAGGTTGAGGCGCGGGTCGAGGAGGCGATGGGCGAGAAGTCGCGCGCGCATGCCGAGGCGTCGTCGGTGCAGGAGGAAATCACGTTGGTCACGCGCGAGTTCCGCGATGCCCAGCGGCGTTTGCAGGAGATTGACCGCGGGCTGGCCCAGCGCAGTGCGCGGCTGAAGCTTCTCCAGCAGTTGCAGGAGCGTTTTGAGGGCTTCGGAGAGGGGGCCAAGGCCATCCTGCAGGGGCGCCTCGAGGGAGCGCTCGCGGGCGCGAAGGTGAGTCCGGTCATGCAGGGGCTCGATGTCCATCCGAACTTCGCGAAGGCGCTCGAAGCGCTGTTGGGCTCGGCTGCCGAAGCCATCGGGGTCGTTGACCTCGACACGGCGGAGCGGCTGCTTCGTCAACTGGAGCAGGATCAGATCGGCGCAGCGGTGCTGCGCGTGGCGGCGGGTGCGCCCGCATGGCCGACGCCCCCCGAGCTGCCGGCCGGCTTGATCCGGGCCGATCACGCACTGACGTCGTCGGTCGCAGGCCATCCGGCGGTCGCCCTGCTGGAGTCGTGCTACGTCGCGGACGATCTGGGTGCTTTCCTCCGTTTCTGGCAGGCCACGCCGAACTTTCCCTTCCTGGCGGTGGCGACGCGAACCGGTCAATTGGTGGACCGCCGTGGCCTCGTCTATGGGGGCCATCAGAAAAAAGCGACGGCCGGCATCATGCAGCGCGAGATCGACCTGCGGGAAACCGCGCGCGCGGTCGCCGATGACCAGCAGCAGCACGACGCGCAGCGCGGGGTGATTGACGGGCTTCAGGTGCGGTTGACGGAGCTGGAGTCTCGGCTGGAGCAGTGCCGTCAGGACGTCCTGCTCGCCACGCAGAGTCTGGCGGCGGCGCAGCAGGAACAACGCGGAGCGGTCAAGGCGGTCGAGGAAGTCGGCCAGCGTCTCGCCCGCATGGAGTCCGAAGTCGCGGCCTTGGATCAGGCGCGGCACGAGGCTGACGTGCGGTTCGAACGCGCCCAGCGTGGCTTGGCGGAGGCGACTCAGGCGGCCGAGGCGTTGCGTCGCCGGATCCACGAGTTGGAAATCCGACTGGGTGAGTTGCGCACGGATCGCGACGTGAAGCGCGAGTCCCTGGCTCAAGCTCGCTTGGAGCTGGCGGAGCGGCGGCAGCGCGTCGAGGTGCTCGACCGCGGTCTTGCTGACATGGAGCGCCGGAGCAGCCAGTTGTCTGAGTTGCTGGTCCAGCGTCAGCAGGAAATCGAGGTTTGGGGCGAACAGGTCGCGGAGCTGGAAACGGCTGCGGACCGGGAACGGGACGAGGCCTCCCGCCTCGGCGAGACGCTGGTGGTGTCGCAGACGCAGGTGGAGCAGATCCGGCACGAACTCGTGGCGCTTGAGCAATCGATCTCCGGCGTGGAGTCGGGCCAGTTCGATATCCGCAACGAAGCGGACCGGGCGCAGGCCGAGTTGAATCGTTGCGAGATCAAGCTGGCGGAGAGCCGTCAGCGTGCGACCTTCATCGAGGAGGACATCCAGCGTGAGTTCCAGATTCGCGTCGGGACCTACGATTGGCGAGCGATCCTGTGGAAGGCGGATGACGAACCCGCGGACATCAAACCGCTCGACCTCGACGAAGAGGAAGACGAGGCGGGTGGAACCTCGCCCGCACCCGCTCCGGAAGGTGACGGGGCTGATTCGGCTGCCGCGGACGCTGCCGGGCAGCCTTCGGTGACGGCCTCCGCTGAGCCGGCGGTGGTTGATGCCGACGGGTTGGCCGCGGTCTCGTCGCCGGCGCCCAAGCGCCGTCGCAAGAAGGCGGTGCGTCCGGAAGCGACCGAGGAATTGCTGGCCGAGTGGGTGGCGAAGGCTGATTGGGCTGCGATCAAGACGGAGATCGAGGCCCTGCGGCAGCGCGTTGCCTCCATGGGGGCGGTCAATCTCGTTGCGATCGAGGAGTACGCGGAGCTCAAGCAGCGCTACGATTTCCTGAAATCGCAGAACGACGATCTGGTGCACGCCAAGGCCGCCCTGCTCAAGATGATTGACGAGATCAATCAGACTTCGCAGCAGCAGTTCGCGGTGACCTTCGAGCAGATCACGAAGAACTTCGCCTACACGTTCCAGACGCTCTTCGGAGGCGGCGTGGCGAACCTCGAACTCGTGCAGGCGGAGGACATTCTGGAGAGCGGCATCGAGATCGCGGCCCAGCCTCCGGGCAAGAAGCTCAAGTCCATCATGCTGCTGTCGGGTGGAGAGCGCACGCTCACGGCGGTCGCGCTGCTGTTCGCGCTCTACATGGTGAAGCCCTCGCCGTTCTGCTTGCTCGACGAGTTGGACGCGCCGTTGGATGAATCGAACATCGGTCGCTTCACCGAGTTGTTGAAGCGCTTCGTGCACGAGTCGCAGTTCATCATCATCACGCACAACAAGCGCACCGTTTCGGCGGCGAAGGCGATCTACGGCGTCACCATGGAGGAGCGCGGCGTGTCGAAGACGGTGTCGATGCGCTTCAATCACCTGGTCGGTGACACGGAGGCGGCGCCGCAGAACATCGCGGAAGCGGTCCGGGGTGCGAAGACGGCGGCCGGTGGCTAGAGAGGGGTGGTCGATGCTTGCGCGGCTGCGGCGGCTCGTTGGCCTGGAGCGGCGCGCCACGGCGGGGGCGTGGGGCGAAGCCGAGGCGGCGGCGTGGTTGGAGCGGCAGCGGGGCTTCCACATTCTTTCGCGCAACTGGCGAAACCCCCGCGATCGACGCAGTGAGCTTGATCTCGTGGCCCGCGACCGGGAGGTGCTGGTGTTCGTCGAGGTCAAGACCCGGGCGCTGGGCGCGCTGGTCGGTGGCTATGCGGCCGTGGACGAGCGGAAACGTCGGGCGCTGGCGCGGGCCGGCGAGGCCTACCTCCTGGCCCTGCCAGCCTCGCGCCGACCCCTGACCTACCGCTTTGACGTGGTCGAGGTGGATGACCCGGGCGAGTCGGCCCGCCGGCGCGGCGCGGGCGTTGGGGTCCGTCATTACGAGAACGTTCCGATCTTCCCGGGTAGTCGCCGGTCCTAGGTGCGGGGAAACAAACGCTTGCCTCGGACCCGGTGGCGATCGACAAACTGCGGCTCTCCATGGCCGAAAACCTTCCGCGACATCCCTTCCTGCAGGGCTTGAGCAAGCACCGGGGCGCTCCGCCGACTGCGGTGGTGATTTTCGGGGCCTCGGGTGACCTGACCATGCGGAAGCTGATTCCCGCGGTCTACAATCTGGCGGTCGACAACCTGCTCCCGGCCGACTTCCACCTCATCGGGTACGGTCGCAAGCCGATCCCGGACGACGAGTTCCGCACCCTCGCGGGACAGGCGGTGAAGGAGTTTTCGCGGCGGGAGATGAACCCCGAGATCTGGGGTCGGGTGGTGTCCCGGACCACCTATGTGGCCGGAGCCTACGATGATCGGTCGGCCTTCGACCGGCTGGCGAAGCAGCTGGACGACATCGAGCGCCGACTCGGGCGCGAAGTGCAGCCACTGTTCTACATTTCGACGCCGCCCTCGGTCTTTGATTCCGTCTTGCTGAACCTCGGTGCCAGCGGTCTGGCCGCCCGTCACCGGGGCAAGCCGCACCATGCGAAGGTGGTGATCGAGAAGCCGTTCGGCCGCGACCTCGCGTCGGCGGTCGAGCTGAATCGGGTCATCCGCTCCGTCTTCGAGGAGCGCCAAGTGTATCGAATCGATCACTACTTGGGGAAGGAGACCGTGCAGGATCTCCTGGTGCAGCGTTTCGCCAACGCCATCTTCGAGCCCCTGTGGAACCGTAACTTCATCGACCACGTACAGATCACCGTCGCGGAGGAGGTTGGGGTCGGGTCGCGCGGCGGGTACTATGAGCAGAGTGGGGCGCTGCGGGACATGATCCAGAATCACACCATGCAACTCCTGGCGCTGACGGCGATGGAGCCGCCGGGCTCGCTGGATCCCGAAGCGGTGCGTGATGAGAAGGTTAAGGTCCTGAAGGCGATCCAGCCCCTGCGGCTTGGGCCCGATGGCGATGTTGCGCGCGCGCAGTACGCCTCCGGCCTGCTTGGCGGTCGTCCGGCCCGAGGTTATCTTGAGGAGGAAGGGATCGCTCCGGCCTCGGCCATCGAGACCTACGCGGCGATCCGCCTCTCGATCAACAATTGGCGCTGGCAGGGCGTGCCCTTTTACCTGCGCTCCGGGAAGCGCATGGCGCGCCGGGTGACTGAGATTGCGATCCAGTTCAAGCGTCCGCCCGGAACCCTGTTTGCAGAAGGAGATCGCTTCAATCTCGCTCCGAACACGCTCGCCTTCCAGATCCAGCCGGACGAAGGACTTAACCTCGTGCTCAACGGGAAGGTCCCTGGACTGGAGACGCGGACCCAGCCGGTGAAGATGAATTTCCGTTACAGTGCGACCTACGGTTCGAACACCCCGGAAGCCTACGAGCGCCTCGTGCTGGATGCGATGATTGGCGATGGCACCCTGTTCATCCGCGGGGATGAGGCGGAGACGTCTTGGCAACTCTACACTCCGGTGCTGGAGGCTTGGGCGGCGGCGGGACGCGAAGGGATGGATGCCTATGCCGCGGGTTCGTGGGGTCCCGCCCTTGGGGACGCGCTCATGCTCCGCCCGCACCACCACTGGCGGAAACCTTGAGCCGGAAACGCATTCACCGGCGCCGCCATGTCTGCTGTCTTTGACGCCCTTCCCGGGATAGAAGTCGCGCCCGACGCGATCACGCGCGGCCTCGCCCACCTGTGGGAGCGCGAGTCGAGTGATGTCGTGGGTGCAGTAGAGGACGTGCGGGCGACGCAGCTCAATTTGGTGCTGCACCTGGGCTTTGGCACGACGTCGGAGGACGGGTGTGCGCAGTTTGGGACGGCGCTGCAGTTTGCCCGGCGCTATCCGTGCCGCGTGGTGATTCTTTGTCCCCTGCGTGACGACGCTGGCGCCCAAGGACTGCGGGCGAAGATCTACGGCGAGTGTTTCCTCGGCCGGGCCAAGGGAGACACGCGCTGCGTGGAGTTCGTGGCGTTGAGCTATCCCCGCGCCGCGCGGGCGTACTTAGAGAATGCGGTCTCGCTCTGCCTCTCGGCAGACCTGCCCCTGTATTACTGGGCGCATCGGTTCACCTTCAGCTCCAAGCTGGCCGACTATCAATACCTCCTGCGCAGCTCCCGCCGCTTCATCCTCGATTCCGCGTTGGTGCCGCAGGATGCGCTCACGCACCCCTGGCCGCGACCCGATGCCGTGCGCGATCTGGCGATGGCCCGCCTGCTGCCGATCCGGCAGTCGATCGGGCAGTTTCTCGCTGGGACCGCGCCGGCGACCCTTGTGGCGGGCTTGGAGTCGTTTTCCGTCGAGGCGCACCCGGCTCTCCATGCGGAGGGCGAGGCGTTGCGGCGTTGGGCGGCGGAACGTTTGTTGGCGTGCGGCGCCTCGAGCGAGCGGGTGCGTGGGACGGTGCGCCTCGTGGAGCATGGGGATGAGCGCGGGCTGGCCCTGGAGTTCTGCTACCGCGAGGCGCAGCGCTTCCGTTGGCAGGGTGACTTGCGCTCGGGGCAGGGGAGCTTCTCGGCGCAACTCGGGGGAGGGGAAATCACCCTGCCGACTATGGTCAGCCTGCTGCCGCCGGACGTCGCCCTTGCCGAGGCGATGTTCTTCTGATCGGCGTGCGAACCGCGTGCCGGACCACTTCCATGGACACCGCAACTGAATACGGCCGCTTGGTCATCGCGCCCCGCGAGGCGCTCTTTGCGCACGTGGTCGCTCTGGCGGAGGCACAGCGGCAGCGGCGTGCCTCCCGGTACTTTACCTGGGCTCTCAGCGGCGGCCAGACGCCGCAGGACTGGTGTCGCTGGGCCGCGCGGCCCGGCGTGCTCCCTTCCGAGCTCGTCGCGCAGACGCACTTCACCGTGAGCGATGAACGCATGGTGCCGCTCAACGACGCGCAGAGCAACTTTGGCAATGCCGAGCGCCTTCTGCTGTCGCCGCTCGGCGTGCCGCGCGAGCATCGGCACCCGTGGGTCGTGGCCTACGAGCCGGCCGCGGCCGCCGAGGCCTACCGACGCACCTGGCTGATTCTCGCGGGACCCGGTGCATCCTATGACGTCTGCATGCTCGGCCTGGGAGACGATGGCCATACGGCGTCGTTCTTTCCGGGAACGCCGCTGCTCACCGACGACGGAGGGCTGCCGTTCGCGGCGGTGGATGTGGGAGCAAAGGGCTGGCGACTCACCATTACCCCGACCGGGTTGAGGACCTGTGGCTCGATCATCGTAATGGTGCTCGGATCGGGCAAGGCCGAGGCCCTCCGACGTGTGCTTCGCGGCAACGAGGAATGGAGCCAGGTGCCGGCCAAGATCCTTGCGACGGTCTCCGACCGCGTCACGTGGCTCGTTGACGAAGCGGCCGCAGCGCGACTGTAAGCTAGGGCGACGCCGCGCTCAATGGCTGGGCGGTGCCCGGCGTATCCGGGTCCGGTCTGGCCTGAAGCCAGTGCTTGAACTCGCGGATCTGCCGGGGCCCGCCGAGCACGAGCAGTTCGTCGCCCACTTCCAGCGTTTGGTCAGCCGGCGGATTGATGCGCCGTCGACCGAGCCGGCCATGTCCGGCGATGAGCACGCCGGCGTGGCGATGGATTCGGAGTTCAGCCAGCGTCTTTCCGACGTGGCTTCCGGGCGGGACGGGCAGCGTCTCGATGCGGGCCTCGTCGAACGCCGGCGTGGCGGTCGGAGGCGTGAGCGCGGTCAGGGCTTCCCGGGCACGCTCGATCTGCTCGCGCGTGCCGAGCAGCAGCAGGCGGTCGCCGCCGTAGAGGATCTGGTCGGGCTCTGGCGCGATCAGGGTCGATCCATGTCGATGGATCTCCATGATTGAGCAGCCGAAGCGGGACCGGATGCGAAGCTCAGCGATGGTGCGCCCGCCGCACGCCGCCCCGTCCGGCAGCACGCACTCCTGCACGTTGATGTTCCAATCGCTGGGCGTGGTCAGCCACGACGGCTTCGCCCGGGCCGTGGCCGTGGCCTCGCCGATTCCGCCTGCGTCCGTCGCCGGCGGTGCGCGGAAGACGTCACTGAGCGTTTCCTCCCACCGGCTGTGCCAGTAGATCATGCGGCGGGAGAACACCGCGACGGCTCCGGTGAGGATCGCGGCGACGACCAGCCACGCCCAGCGCGGCAGGCTCTCGGTCGGCAGGATGCGGGCCAGCCACGAGGCCATGGCGAGCGCGCTGATCACCTTGATCGCAGCGTCGACCACCTGCCCCGGCAACCGCGTGTGCCGCGAGGCCTCCTCGGAGAAGATCATTCCGACTGCTGCGACGTTCCGCCAGATCGCGATGAGGGGGACCACGACGACAAGCCCCATCACGATCCAGAACACGAGCACCACCCGGCCCGGGGTGAAGTCCTGCAGCCAGCCGGCCGCTTGAACCTTGGCGAGGATCCGTTCGGAGAAAATCAGGAGACCCGTGACAAACAGCGCCTCCAGTCCGATCTGGATGAGGCGCCGCTTGCTGAGCTGCCACCACTGACCACCGCGGACTGAGCTGAGCTGGTGCAGCCAGTCCCGATAGGTATCGAGCAGGCGGGTCAGCCAGCGCGGCTCGACGCGCTCGACCCATGCGAGCAGGCCACCCGCGTGCCGATTCAGGACTGGCGAAACGATCACCGTCAGGAGCGACACCCCGACGGCGACTGGGTAGAACGCCTTGGGCATCACGGCCGATGCCACGCCCAGCTGGGCGATCACGAACGTGAACTCGCCCAGCGGAGTGAGGGCCAGACCCGCGCGCAGGGCCTCGCGGTGCGGCGTGCCGACCAGCGTGAGCGCGGTTGCCGTAGCCAGCGTGCGGGAGAGCAAGGTGAAGATCCCCAGACCCAGGACCCAGGCCCAGACATCCGCGAGCATGCGCACGTCGATCATCATCCCGATGGAGACGAAGAACACGCTGCTGAAGATGTCCCGCAGCCCGGTGAAGGCGCGGCCGATGGTCCGGCTCTGCGGCATTTCCGCGACGATGGCACCGAGGAGGAACGCCCCGAGAGCGAGGGAGTAGCCCGCGCGAACCGCCAGCAGGGCCATCAGCAGGAGGACGCCCGCGACCGCGATCGTCTGCAGTTCCGGGTCGGCGCGTGCCTCCAGACGGCGCAGCAGACGCGGCACAAGGAAAAGCCCTGCCATCACGAGCAGGACGACGAAGGCACTGAGGCTGCCGAGGAGGCCCACCAGCCCTCCCGCCGGCTGCCCCGCCCCCGCTGAGATCGACCCCAAAATGGCCAGCAGCACCACGGCCACGACGTCCTCCAGCACCGTGATGGTGAGCGCCAGCTGGCCCGGGCGCTCGTGCTCCAGCTTGAGCTCGTGCACCACCTTCGAGATCACCGCCGAGCTCGAGACCATGAACATTGCTGCGGTGAAGAGGCTCTGCTGCGCCGTCCACCCGAGGGCGAAACCGAGCAGCTGCGTGAGATTCAGGACGAAGAACGCGCCCAAGCCCGTGGCGATGAAGGTCGTCGCCCCCATCAAGCGCAGCCGGGAAAGACTAAGGCCGAGGCCGATCGCGAACATCAGGAAGATCAATCCGATCTGAGAGAGCATCTCGATCCGCGCGACATCGAGCACGAGCGAGAACGGCGGCGTGTACGGCCCCACGATCATGCCGGCGATGAGGTAGCCCACGATCACCGAGAGGCCGATCCGCCGGCAGATCGAACCGGCTACGGCCGCGGCGAGGAGCACCACCGCGAGATCTTGGATGAAGCTGATCCCGTCCATGCGCGCGCGGAGTGAATCGTCGCGTGCCCGGAAACTCAACTCGGAGTTGGGGAAAAGTTGGGCCGAATCCGTCCGGGATTGTGCCGCAGGCTCAGATCATCCAGCATGCTGGCATGATTCGGTTCCTCCGGCTTCTCCTGCACTTGGGCCTGATGGTGATCACGGGTTCCGTGCTCGGGGCGCATTCAGCTGCCAGAGAACTCTCGGAGGCTGCGCTCTCCTTCCTGGGTTCACTCGACGCCGCGGAGAAAGAGCGCGTGGTGTACCCGCTGGCAGACGCCGAACGCGAGAACTGGCACTACGTGCCGCGGGAGAGAAAAGGGCTTCGCTTCAAAGATCTGCTCCCCCTGCAGCGTGAGAAGGCCATCGCGTTGCTCCAGGCTGGCCTGAGTGAGCGTGGCCGGGAGCAGGCGGAGGCAATCATGAGCCTCGAGCAGGTGCTCTTTGAGATCGAGGGGCGTTCCCACCGCGATGCCGGGCTCTACACCGTGACACTTTTCGGCGCGCCCTCGGAGCACGGCACATGGGGGTGGCGGGTGGAGGGTCACCATCTCTCGGTCAACTTCACGCTGGTGGCGGGCCATGCGATCGCGACCACGCCTTCGTTCTTCGGCGCCAATCCCGCGGAGGTCCGGTCTGGTCCGCGCAAGGGCTTTCGCGCGCTCGGCGAATTGGAGGATCTCGGCCGCGAGTTGGTGCGTTCACTCACGCCCGAGCAACGCGCAAGAGCGGTCCTTCCGATCAAGGCTCCTGCGGATATTCTCACCACCAACCAGCGCAAGATCACCCTGGCGACACCCGAGGGTCTGCCGGCATCCGCGATGACCGAAGGGCAGCGGCGCGTGCTCGAGCAGATCGTCCGTGCTTACGTCTTCCGTCACCGGCGCGATGTCGCACAGGTGGACCTCGACCGAATCACCGCGGGGGGATGGGGTCGCGTTCACTTCGCGTGGGCGGGTGGCCTCGAACCGGGAGTGGGCCACTACTACCGGGTGCAGGGGCCGACGTTCTTGATCGAGTACGACAACACCCAGAACAACGCAAATCACGCGCACGCGGTGTGGCGCGACGCCGAACGCGACTTCGGTCGCGATCTCCTGCGCGAGCACTACGAGCGTGATCCACACCATGGCGCAGCGAGTCGCGCGCCCGAGTCCGCCGCCGAGTCGTCCACCGGTTCGGGCGCGGTGCAGCCGCGTTCCTGAGCCAGCGCGTGGGCGGCGGCGCGGCCCTCGCCGGGGCACTCGCAGGCGGCAGTGCCACTCCGGGCAGGGATGACGCCCGATGCCCATGGCACCGGTTCGATCACCATTCGATTTATTAAATCGTTGTTTAGCATCTATTAAAGAATTGGCCTTGCGGGCGAATCGGAGGTGTGTTCAAGTGAACCATGGTTCAAATGAACAGAGCGCTTTCCCTGCGCCAAGAGGAGATCCTCGGCTTCATCAGCGAGTACCAGCGGGTCCATGTCGTGCCGCCCTCCACGCGGCTGATCCAGCGTCGTTTTGGTTTTGGGTCGCAGACGTCAGTGGTTCGGCACTTGCGGGCGTTGGCGGCCAAGGGGGCGATTGAGCAGCTCTCCGACGGCTCGTGGGGGCGGCGGGCGCGCGAGGTGCAGGGACTGATCGACGTGGCGATCTTCGGCAGCATTCCGGCTGGGTTGCCGTCGGCGGAGGCTCAGGACTCGCTGGGCTCCGTCGGCGTGGATCCGGCGGTGTTTGGCATTTCGAGCGCCGCGCGGTCCCGGGTCTGGGCGCTGGAGATCAAGGGCGACTCGATGATCGGGGCGTACATTTGTCCGGGTGATATCGGATTGTTCGAGCGCCGCGAACCCCGCCCCGGGGAGATCGTGGCGGCGCTGATCGATGGGGCGACGACGCTGAAGCGGTTCGATCGGGTCGAGGGTCGCGCGATTCTCCGGGCCGAGAATCCGGCGTACCCGGACCTGATCCCGGCGGAGCAACTCGAGGCGCAGGGCGTGCTGGTCGGGCTGTTGCGGCGGGGATCACGCTGAGCCAGGGAGTCTGCGACCGTTTCGCGGTGGCAGCATGCACCTCGAATTTTTCCCGCGTGCTGGACAAGGACGTTTTCTGCCGTGGAGGCGATGGCAACCCGCGTGGGGAGTCCCGCGGGCATCGGGCGCTGAAGCGCCAAGCGCTGGCCTGGGCACGGGAGCGCGACCTCGTGCTCGCCGCCTGCGAGGTGCGCGTCCCGCGCAGCCCGTATCGTGCGGACGTGGTGGCGGCGACGCGGGGTGTGGCGACGGGTGAGGGCGCAGTGGCTCTGTTCGAATGCAAGCAATCGCGGGCAGACTTTCTTCGCGATGAATCGGACGAGCCGGACGTGCGCCGAACAGCGCTGGAGGTGGCCGATCGGCTGCGCGCGCTGCGGGAGGCGATCGGAGGACACCGTCCCGACTTGCGCCGCGGCGTGGGCTTGTTCCCGGAGTGGGACGATGTGGATGTGCGGGGCCTGCGGCATGAAACGCTGGAGCGGTTGGAGCGGCAGGCGCAGTGCCTGCAGCGGCGCCTGATTCACCGGGTGAAGTTTGCGCGACTGCTCCGCTACCACGCGGCGGATCACCTGTATCTCGTGACCGCACCAGGCATCGTCGATGCCGGCGAGGTTCCGGACGGATGGGGGTGGCTCGAAGCCTCGTCGACCGACGACACGCTTCATTTGCGCGTGCGGCCAACGCGGCGGACGATGCCGGCCGGGTTTGGCGCACTCTGGCTCGAGGCCATCGCCTGCTCCGGGGCGCGCGCCAGTCGCCGCCTCCTCGAGCGCTAGCCCTCCTTCGGCTCGAAGCGACTCTGCGCGCGGTTCTTCTGTACTGCTGCGGCCAGGGCGATGCGACCGTTCATGGCGATGTACACACCCGGAGTCAGCACCTGCAGCGCTCCGATGGCGCACCCGAGGTTGAACAACGCGTCACTGGACCGGAAGCGCGCCGGGAGCATGGCGCCGGTCAGCACGACCACCTTGCCTTCGACGTTCGCGAGTTCCTTCGCCGTCTCCGTCATGGTGTCGGTGCCGTGGGTGATGAGGATGTGCGCCTCGGGCGCGGCGACCACCCGGGACCGGACGAGGGCCCGGTCCTCCGGCGTCATGGCGAGGCTGTCCTTCTGCAGCACTGACTCGACGACGTAGTCGAGGGTCACGTTTGCCTCGCGCAGGAGCGGCGCGACCTGCGGCTCGCCCACCTCGTAGGTGCTGGCGGCGTCGAAGTAGACCTTGTCGATGGTGCCTCCGGTGGCGAGAACGCGGAATTTCACGGTGAGGACAGGGCGGAAGAGGGCGGCGATGCGGCGGCCCGGGGCGCGCCGGCGGAGGTGGTCTCGCTTTGGCGGGTGGCCTCGAGCATGAGGGAATGCTCGGTCCATTCCCCGACGGGGCGGGCCGGACCCAACACCCCGCGCGCCATCACCGCGATGCGATCGCAGATGCCAAGCAGTTCGGGAAGGTAACTGCTGATCACGAGGATCGCCTTTGGCGCCCGTCCGGCGGTCTCGTCACCGCGAGCGAGTGCATCGATCAGGCGATAGATCTGGGCCTTCGACCCCACGTCGATCCCGCGCGTGGGTTCGTCGAGCAGGAGAACCTCGGCATCGTGGTGGAGCAGGCGCGCGATCGCGACCTTCTGCTGATTGCCGCCGGAGAGATCCTGCACCGGCTGGCCGGCGTCGCGGCACTTGATCGGGAAAGACTCGATCCAGGGCCGGCACGCGTCGCGCTGCCGCGAAGGCCGGACGAGGCCCCAGGGTCCGAGGCCGCCGAGCCGCGTCAGCGTGAGATTGTCCGCGATGGAAAGTGACTGGGCCAGTCCTTCCTGCTTGCGGTCCTCGCTGACCAGCCCGAGACCCTGATTCCAGCGCTGGCGTGGCGTGGCGGGCCCGCGGTGGGTGCCGACTCGCACGGTTCCCTGGCGGACCGGATTGAGTCCGAAGAGGGTCCGAACCATCTCGGTGCGCCCCGCGCCGATCAGACCCGCGATCCCCACGACCTCGCCCCGGCGGAGGGTGAGGGAGGCGGAGTGCGGGAGCGGTACTCCCGCGAGGTGGTCGAGTTCGAGGATCACCTCGCCCGGAGTCCGGACCGAACGCGGGTAGAGCTCCCCGACGTCGCGGCCGACCATCAGGGCGATGACGCGGTCAACCGATACCTCGCCGACCCGGCCATGGCCGACGGTTTCGCCGTCGCGCAGGACGGTGAAGCGATCGCAGAGGGCCGAGACTTCCTCGAGTGCGTGGCTGATGTAGATGATGGCGATCCCGCGGTCGCGCAAGCGGCGCACCAGCGCGAACAGCTGCTCGACATCGCGTCGCGTGAGCGAACTTGTCGGCTCATCGAGCACGAGGATGCGGCAGCCGCCGGCGACGGCGCGGGCGATCTCGACGAGCTGCTGCTGCGCGACCGGCAGGTCGCCCACGCGGGTTTCGGGAGCGAGATTGTGCAGCCCGACCTCGCGCAGGGCGTGCTGCGCGGTGTCCCGCAGCTGACCCCAGCGGATAAAGGGTCCGCGGGTCGGCTCGATCCCGAGCAAGATGTTCTCCATCACGCTCAGATCGGGGGCGAGGGCGAGTTCCTGGTAGATCATGCACACGCCGAGTGCCCGGGCGTGGAGCGGGTTGGCGGGAGTAAACGGCTCCCCGCCCAGCTCCATCGTGCCGGCGTCGGGCAAGCACGCGCCCGACAGCGTCTTCATCAGCGTGCTCTTGCCGGCGCCGTTCTCGCCGATCAGCGCGTGCACGGAGCCCGGGAGGACCTCGAGTTCAACGCCGCGCAACGCCACGGTCGCCCCGAAGCGCTTCGCGATCCCGCGCATGCGGAGCAGCGGGGCGGCGGCGACGGAGTGGGGGAGCGCGGTCATGCAGCGGGGCGGTCGGACCATCGCAACGCGGGTGATTCCGGGGGGCAACGGCGGAATTTCCGCAGCGGTCCATTCTCTCCGTGCGATTGCCAAACCGGCGGGAGTGGGCGCATGGTGAGAGCCGGCGGTCGGTCCCGACGGCCGACCGACGCGTCTCCATGCTGCACATCGTCCTCTTCCAACCCGAGATCCCGCAAAACACCGGAAACATCGGTCGCCTGTGTGCGCTGACGCGCTCCCGGCTGCACCTCATCCATCCGCTCGGCTTCGTGATCAATGATCGCAACCTCCGGCGGGCCGGCATGGATTACTGGTACTCGCTGGACGTCCATGAGCACGCGGATTGGGCGGCCTTTCGGGCCAGCCCGCTGGCGCCACGCCGCCTGTGGCTCTTCACGACGCATACGCAGCGCAGCTACTGGGACGTGGCGTTCGCCGATGGCGACGGCCTCGTCTTTGGCAACGAAGGTTCCGGCGCGCCGGAATGGCTGCACACCGAGCTGGGCGAGGCGGGGCGCGTGACTATTCCCCAGGCGAATCCGGAACTCCGTTCGCTGAACCTCAGCACGGCCGCGGGCATTGCCTGTTACGAAGCCCTCCGGCAGATCGGGATGCCGACCTGAGGCTGGCGCCGCCCGCGTCCTCAGGCAACCGCACGCGCGGCGGTGGACGGCACGGTGCCGGAGAAGGCTGGCCCCGGCTGCAGTCGCAGCTTCTCCGCGGTATGGAGCGCCGCGCCGACCACCTGATCCATGTTCAGGTAGCGATACTGCGCGAGACGCCCGATGAACGTGACCCCCGCTTCGCGCTCGGCGAGCGTGCGGTAGCGTTCGATCAGGGCCTGACTCTCGGGTCCGGGAATCGGGTAGTACGGATCGTTCACCCCGTTTACGTGCTCCTCGGAGAACTCGCGGACCAAGTTGGAGAACGGGCTGACCTGTCCGGTGATGTGCTTGAGCTCGACCGTGCGGGTGAAGGGCTCGCTCCCGGGGTAGTTTACCTGCAGGGCGGGCTGGAGCAGTCCATCGGGACGATCGGCGGAGGAATACTCCTCGAGTTGCAGGCGGACGCTGCGGTACGGGAGAGGACCATGGCAGTGGCCGAAGTACTCATCGATCGGGCCGGTGTAGACGAGGTGCTGGCACCGCACGTGGGGCAGGATCTCGCGATAGTCGGTCTCGAGGCGCAGGTCCGCTCCCGAGGCGGCGAACAGGTTCTCGAATAGCCGATGATAACCGTCGCGCGGCAGCGCTTGGAACTCGTCGTGAAAGTAGCGTTCGTCCACCTCGGAGCGCCACGGGATCCGGCGGCAGACGGAGGCATCGAGCGCCTCGGCGGGTCGTCCCCACTGCTTCTGCGTGTAGCCCTTGAAGAAGAGCTCGTAGAGTTCGGGCCCCACACAGGCGAGCATCGCGTCGCGCGAATTGGCCGGATGCTCGTTGGGAACGACGATGCGGTCGAGGTAGGCCTTGAAGTCGGCCTCGGAGGCATCGGCCCGCCCGCAGAGTTGGCGGTACGTCGCGAGGTTGACCGGGAAACTCCAGTATCGGCCCGCGCTGTAGACCTGCACCCGGTACTTTACCTCGAGCCAGGCGGTGAAGCGGCTGAGGTACTCGCGGACGGCGGTGGAATTGGTCCGGAAGTAGTGTGGCCCGTAGACATGGTACAGCAGGCCGTTGCGGTCCGTGCGGTCGTGGCAGTTGCCCCCGATGTGGTTGCGCTTCTCGACGACGAGACAGCGATGGCCCGCGGCGCCGAGGCGCTCGGCGATGACGAGGCCGGAGAAACCGGCTCCGACGATGACGAAGTCGTAGGCCGGGCGCACGGCTAGAGGGAACGTAGATCCCGGAACAGCCGGCGGGCCTTGCGGGCGAAACCCCAGTAGCGCACGGAGGCGTGCCCGCCGACCCGATCGCGGAAGTGGATCGGCACCTCAATGAACCCTTGCGGCTCCAGCTTCAGCGCGAGCCCGATATTGGCCAAGTCGAAGGTGGCGGGCACCTCTCGTGCAGCGGCGGCGGCCACGGTCGTGTGGTACAGCCGGTACGGGACGTTGGTGTCGTTGAGCCGCGTGTGCCGCAGCAGCTTGAGCGACCAGCGCAGGACGCGGGTGATGAGGCGGCGGCTGGGTCCATCGTCGCGCGTGATCCGGCGACCGTAGACTGCGGGTGCATCCTTCCGCCGTTCCCAGACCGAGCGGAACGGGGCGGGGTCGCACTGTCCGTCGGAGTCGATCTGAAACACAAAAGGGGCACCGATCCGTGCGGCCTCCAGGTAGCCGGCGAGGCAGCTCTGGCCGTGACCCCGGTTGGCGTGACTGATGACCGTCAACTCCGGCCAGCCTAGCGCCGACAGCGCCTTGAGCGTGCCATCGGTCGAACCATCGTTGATCACCAGCAGTTGGAAATGGGGCACCACGCGTGCGACCTCGTCACGCCATTCTTGGAGGACCGACACGATCACGGATTCCTCGTTGAAGACGGGGACCACGACGACCAAGTCCGGTGCAGTCGCTGCGGTCGCTGCCGGGCGTTCGCCGGAACGCGCGGCGTGCGGATCGCGCGAAGGAGGCACGGCACGGCCGCCTGCCGGGGCAGGACTGGAAGAAGGGCGGGGGGGGAGGGTAGACCGGGACACGGTTTGAGGCAGCGTTCGCTGCAGGGATGTAGCCTCCATCGGCACGCGAGACCGGCCCCTAAAGGCCCCCGCGGCCGCAAAACCTTCGACAAAAGCCCCCTGCCCGGCTTTCATCAGGGGTTCAGGCGATGAAAACCTTCTACGTCACCACCGCGATCGACTACACCAACGGGTCACCGCATCTGGGGCACGCCTATGAGAAGGTGCTGACCGACGTCATCGCGCGCTTCCGCCGTCTGATGGGGACCCCGGTTTGGTTCCTCACCGGGACTGACGAGCACGGTCAGAAGGTGCAGCAGAGTGCCCGGCGTAACAACGTTCAGCCGCAGGAGTTTGTGGACGCGATCAGCGGCGAGTTCCGGGCCCTGTGTGCCAAGCTGGAAATCTCGAACGACGACTTCATCCGCACCACGGAGGACCGCCACAAGCGGGTGGTCCAGTCGATCCTGCAGCGACTCTTCGATCAGGGCGACCTCTACAAGGCCGACTACACGGGCTTCTACTCGACGCGTCAGGAGCAGTTCCTGCAGGAGAAGGACCGCAATCCGGACGGATCTTGGCCGGAGATATTCGGTGAAGTGACGCAGATCACCGAGACGAACTACTTCTTCCGCCTCGCGCGGCATCAAGCTTGGCTGGTGGAGCACATCCGCT
The DNA here is from genome assembly GCA_040382075.1 of Opitutaceae bacterium. GTDB lineage: Bacteria > Verrucomicrobiota > Verrucomicrobiia > Opitutales > Opitutaceae > UBA6669. The sequence continues at coordinate 37,718 of JBEIGD010000011.1, read as the reverse complement.
CGCACGAGGACTTCATCTTCCCGCGCTACCGGGCGAAGCAGGTGCTGGAGTTCCTCAAGGAGCCGCTGAACGACCTCTGCATTTCCCGTCCGCGGGAGCGCCTCGAGTGGGGCATCCCGCTGCCCTTTGATTCTGAGTTCGTGACGTACGTCTGGTTTGATGCGCTGCTGAACTACTACTCGGCGGTGGCGGACAAGCCGGGAATTTGGCCGGCGGACTTCCACGTGATCGGCAAGGACATCCTCGTGCCCCCGCACGCCGTGTACTGGCCGATCATGCTGAAGGCGTCCGGCATCGCGCTGCCGAAGTCGATCCTCGCGCACGGCTGGTGGTCGATCAACGGCGCCAAGATGTCGAAGAGCACGGGCAACTTCATCGACGCGGCGGCGTACTGCGACACCTATGGGGTGGACGCGCTGCGCTACTTCCTGATGCGGGAAATGAGCGTCGGTCAGGATAGCGATTTTTCCCAGGCGCAGTTCCTCACGCGCTACAACACCGAGCTCGCGAACAACCTCGGCAACCTGGTCAACCGCACCCTCAACATGACCAATCGCTTCGCCGCGGCGGTGGTCCCGGAGGCGGGCCCGGCGGAGGCGCCGGAACAGGAACTGCGGGCGCTCTGGGAGCAGACGCGCGATGACGTGATTGCGCTGCATGAATCATTTCAGTTCCACATGGCGCTGGAGCGGACCTTTGCGTTCGTGACGGCGACGAACGCGTACATCGACAAGCTGGCGCCGTGGAAGCTCGGCAAGTCGACCGAGGCGGCGGATCAGGCGCGGCTGCGCACGGCGCTCGCTACGATCGCGGAGGCTCTCCGTCTGGCGTCGACCCTGCTGGCGGCGGTGATGCCCACCACGGCGGACAAGATCCGCGGCGTGTTGGGGTACGCCCCGACGGCCGCATGGCGGGATGAACTCAACTGGGGAACGAGTCTCGCGGGGCGCAAGGTCGCCGCGACGGCGATTCTCTTTCCTCGCCCCAACGGGTGAAGATTCTCCCGGTCAATCCAGCGGACAACGCGTCCCCGGAGCGGCTGGCGGCGTTCCTGGACCAGTGCCGCGAAGTCGCGCGGCGCGACCGGCATGGCAAGTTGGTGAGCATCGCCGTGGCGGTCGAGGCCCTCGACCCGCTCGCGGTCCTCGAATCGATTTACGCCCCGGGAGAACTGCACTTCTATGCGGAGAACCCGGCGCTGGATTCGGCGATCGCCGGCGCGGAGGCGCTGCTGGTGCGGGAGGCCTCGGGTCCCGGACGATTTGCCGAGATGCAGGCGTGGGCCGATGAACTCTTTGCGCACACGCTGGCGGTCGGGGCGGTCGATGCACCCTTCGGAGGACCGCACGTCTTCGCTGGATTCGCTTTCCAGCATGCGGTCGAGTCCGGGGAGCCCTTTCCGGCGGCGCGGGCGTTCGTGCCGCGGTGGCAGGTCGCGCGGGCGGGGGAGTCGACCACGGCCGTCGCGAACGTCTGGTTGGAGCCCGATGCGGAGATCGCGCCGTTGGCCGAGCGCGTGTGGCGCGCGCACCGCAAGTTTTCCGGGTTCGAGTATGCGGCGTCCGCCGGAGCGGAGCCTCGGACCGAGATCCTCCCGAAGACGGAGCCCCGCGGGGTGGAGTCGCGGGAGGCGGGCGATTATCGCGCGGCGGTGACGGATGCACTGCGCCGGATCGCCGCGGGAGAGTTTCAGAAGATCGTGCTCGCCCGAGCGCGGGACCTCCGGATGGCAGCGCCGCTGCATCCCTTGCGGGTGCTGAACGGTCTCCGGCAGCGATTCCCGGCCTGCTATGCCTTTTCCGTGGGGGACGGTCATGGTCGCAGCTTCATCGGCGCGAGTCCGGAGCGTCTCGTGCGCGTGAGTCGCGGCGTCCTTGAGACCGAGGCGCTGGCTGGCTCGGCCCGGCGCGGGACCGGAGCGAGCGAGGACGCGGCCTTGGCGCACGCGCTTCTGCGCAGTGAGAAGGACCTCCGCGAGCATCGCCTTGTTCTGGAGTCGATCGCGCGGCGGTTGGCGCAACTCGGCATGACGGTGGACACGGCCGCGCGTCCGACCCTGCGGCGGCTGGCGAACGTGCAGCATCTCGCCACGGCCGTCAGCGTCCCGCTGCCTGAGGGCGTGCGCCTGTTGGATGCGCTGGCGGTGTTGCATCCCACGCCGGCGGTGGGAGGGACGCCGCGTGAGGCGGCCATTGCCGCCATCCGGGGCTTGGAAGGCTTTCCGCGCGGTTTGTATGCGGGCGCGCTGGGGTGGATGAATGGCCGCGGCGGCGGGGAGTTCTTTGTTGGCATCCGCAGCGCGTTGATCGAGGGGTGCCACGCCCGCGTGTATGCCGGAGCGGGGATCGTCGACGGATCGATGCCGGAGCAGGAATTTGCCGAGACCGAGTTGAAGTTCGCGGCGCTGGTGGACGCCCTCGTGGCCGCGGGGACCAGCGCGAATTGACGTTTCCTCCGGAGGGAACCCTGTTACCCTTTTCCCATGGCCGATCTCGGATCCGCGTTTGACCGTCGCACGACGAACACGCTGTGGAGCAGCGTGCTCGTCGAGACCGTGTCGCGCCTCGGCCTCGCGCACGTCGTCCTGTCACCGGGGTCCCGCTCGACGCCCTTGGCGTTGGCCTTGGCTCGACACCCGCGGATTTCCCGAACCGTGATGGTGGATGAACGCTCCGCGGCGTTCTTCGCCCTCGGGCTGGCGCGCCGCTCGCGGCGTCCGGTGGCGCTGCTCTGCACCAGCGGCTCGGCGGTGGCGAACTACTTCCCGGCGGTGGTGGAAGCGCATGAGGCCAGCGTTCCGCTGCTGCTCCTGACGGCGGATCGTCCGCCGGAGATGCGGGCCTGCCATTCCGGCCAGACGATCGATCAGCAGAAGATTTTCGGTGACTACGTGCGCTGGCAGCACGAAGTCGCGGTGCCGGAGGCGACGCTCCCCTTGCTGCGTTACCTTCGGCAGACCGTGGTTCAGGCGTGGCGGGCTGCGCTCGGCGTGCCGGCGGGGCCGGTGCATCTGAATCTGCCCTTCCGGGACCCGCTCGCGCCGCCGGTCGGGGCGGTCGGGAGCGTCGCGGTGGACGGCTTGGATGACGCGTTCTTCGCGCATCTTGAGGAACGAACGAAGCCGGAGCGGGCGGAAACCACGACCGTGCTGCGGGTCTCCACCCCGCGGGGGCTGATCGTGGCGGGGCAGGCGGATCCCGTCGACCCGGCCGCCTACGTTCGGGCGGTGCTGGAGGTGTCGGCACGCACCGGCTGGCCGGTGTTGGCGGACGCGCTCTCCCCGGTGCGGTACCACGCTCCGTCCGGAGCGCCGATCGTGACGACCTATGACACGTTGCTGCGGGATGAATCCCTCGCGAGGACGCTGGTACCCGAACAAATTCTGTGTCTGGGCGGTTGGCCGACGAGCAAAGTGCTTCGGACGTGGCTGGAGCGAAGCGGAGCGCAATGCCTCCTGCTCGCCGAGGGCGCGGTGAATCGCGATGCGCTGCACCTGCGGACGGAGCAACGGGCCGGCTCGGTGGAGCGCTTGAGGATCGAAGGGGCGAGTCCTGCGGCGGATGACGAACGAGCGCGCTGGTTGCGGCTCGAGGCGGACGCGCGCTCGCGTTTGGACGCGACGCTGGCCGCGGAGGAGCGGCTGTTTGAAGGCAAGGCGGCGTGGCTCCTCGCACGGACCCTGCCGTCGGGGGTGACCTGGTGCGTGGCCTCGAGCATGCCGGTGCGCGACCTGGAGTACTTCGTTCCGGCCTCAGCGGCGGGCCTGCGCGTGCAGTGCAGCCGTGGCGCGAATGGCATTGATGGCACGCTCTCGACGGCGCTGGGGGCGGCGGAGGGCGGGCCGCCGGCGGTGTTGCTGACCGGTGATCTGGCCTTCCTGCACGACAGCAACGGACTGCTCGCGGCGAAGGCGCTGCGCGGTTCGCTCACGGTGATCCTGATCAACAACGACGGCGGGGGCATTTTCGAGCACCTCCCGATCGCGGCGCACGAGCCCCCGTTCGAGGAACTGTTCGCCACGCCGCAGACCGTGGACCTCGGTGCGCTCGTTCGTGCGCACGGCGTGGAGCACCGCGTGTTCGGCTCGTGGCACGAGCTTGAGCCGGCGGTGAAGGCGCTCCCCCCGCAGGGCGTGCGCGTGTGGGAATTGCGGACGGACCGGAAACGGGATGCCCGGCAGCGGAAGGAACTCTTCGCGCGGGTGGCGTCAGAGGTGGCGGCCGCGGTCCGCTGACTACAGCTGGACCGGGAGGCCGATCTCGATGATCTGCGTCGGCAGGATCTGGTAGTAGTCCTTCACCGGCGTCGCGTTGCGGCTCAGGAAGGCGTAGAGATTTTTCTGCCACTCGAACATCCGGGCATTACCCCCGGTGATGATCATCTCCCGATTGAAGTAGTAGGTCGTGCCCATCGGCTTGATCGGCACGCCCTGCGCCTTGATGCGCTCGATGAGACGACTGACGTTGGGCGACTCCATGTAGCCGTAGCGGCCGATGGCCCGCCAGACGCCCTCGCCCATGGAGTCGAGGGTCATGCGCTCGTCCTCCCCGACCTCGGGCACGTCCTGCGTGGTGATGGTCAGCAGGACAACAGTTTGTTGCAGGCACTTGTTGGCCTTCAAATGGTGGAGCAGCGCGAGCGGGGTGCCCTTGGGTGTGCCGACCATGAAGACAGCGCTGCCGGGGACGCGGACGATGTTCTTGCTGCGCGCGATGCTGGATAGCTCAAGCTCGGTGACGGCGCTGCTGTACACGCGATCCTGGATCTCGCTGCGCCCGCTCTTCCACGTGTGCATGATCGCGAACAAGGCGGCGGCAATGGCGAGGGGTAACCAGCCGCCGTCGGAGATCTTGGGTAGGTTGGCGAGGAGGAAGGTGAGGTCGACGATGCCAAACAGGACGCAGACCCCAAGCGCGGCGGGGAGTGACCACCCCCATCGCCGGCGGGCGGCGAAGAACAAGGTCAAACTCGTGGCCGTCATGGCCCCGGTCACGGCGATGCCGTACGCGCCGGCCAGCTGGGAGGACGACTGGAACAGCAGCACCGTGGCGATGGAGCCGATGGCGAGGAGCGTATTGACGAGTGGGACGTAAATCTGGCCGCTTTGCTCGGCGCTGGTGTGAAGCACCTTCAGGCGGGGAAAGAAGCCGAGTTGGATCGCCTGCCGCACAAGCGAGAAGGTTCCGGAGATCAAGGCTTGGCTGGCGATGACGGCCGCGAAGAAGGAAAGGATCAGCAGCGCGGTCCGCGCCGGACCTTCCGGGGCGAGTGAAAGGAACGGGTTCCCGTTGTCCGTCGGATGGGACAGCAGGTAGGCGCCCTGACCGAAATAGTTCAGCGTGAGGCCCGGAAGAACCAAGAGGTACCACGCGCGGATGATCGACTGGCGGCCGAAGTGCCCCATGTCGGCGTAGAGTGCCTCGACACCGGTGATCGCGAGCACGACGGATCCGAGGATCGCGACCGCGCTCTCGGGGTGGGAATGGAGCAGATTCCAGGCGTGGATCGGATTGAGCGCGTGAAGCACCGCAGGGTTGGCAACGAGGTGGTAGATGCCGAGACCACCCAGCACCACGAACCAGACCGCCATGACGGGGCCGAACCAGCGCCCGATCAGCGCGGTGCCCTTGCGCTGGACGGCGAAGAGCGTGACCAGGATCGCGAGGCTGACGGGAACGACGTACCTTGATGACTCGGGCACGATCAGCTTCATGCCCTCCGCCGCGCTGAGCACGGAAATCGCCGGGGTGATGACGCCTTCGCCGCAGAGCATGGCGGCGCCTAGCAGCACGACCATGACGCCGGGCGTGATCCGGCGCCGGGCGCCATTGGAGGGTTCAAGACCGCTCAGGGCCAGCAGCGCGAAGATCCCGCCCTCGCCCCGGTTGTCTGCCCGCATCACCACCGTCGCGTACTTCAGGCTCACCACGATCATGAGCGACCAGAAGATCAGCGAGAGCACGCCGAGGATGCCGTGCGCCCGGTCGGCCGGGGCAAGGTGCTCAATCGACTCGCGGAAGGCGTAGAGCGGGCTTGTGCCAATGTCGCCGAACACCACGCCGAGTGCTCCGAGCACCAGCGACGCTTTGACGGCCGAAGTCCTGGAGGACGACTGCATAGAACGCTAGCATCCGCACTTCGGCTGCTCGTCCAAGCTGTTTTCGTCGAGGGTTCAACGATTGCTTGCATCGCGCCCGCATTGACCCCGCAGCGGAAACGGGCAGGGTCGCCCTATGAGCCAGCCCGATTGGAAAGTCGCCAAAGCGTACTCGGACATTCTGTACCACAAGGTCGACGGCATTGCGAAGATCACGATCAACCGACCCCATCGGCGGAATGCGTTCACGCCGGAGACGGTCAGTCAGATGTATGATGCCATGCTGGACGCTCGCGAAGACCCCTCCGTCGGCGTGATTTTGCTGACCGGAGCCGGGCCGCACACCGATGGCAAGTACGCCTTCTGTGCGGGCGGCGACCAAAGCGTCCGCGGCCATGCGGGCTACGTCGGTGGGGATGGGGTACCCAGGCTCAATGTCCTTGATTTGCAGAAGTTGATTCGGTCTGTGCCGAAAGTCGTGATCGCCTTGGTGGCCGGCTATGCGATCGGCGGAGGGCACGTCTTGCACGTCGTGTGCGATCTTTCCATTGCCGCGGACAACGCGATCTTCGGTCAGGTCGGACCCCGGATGGGGAGCTTCGACGCCGGCTTCGGTTCGAGTTATCTCGCCCGCGTGGTGGGTCAGAAGAAGGCGCGGGAGATTTGGTACCTTTGCCGGCAGTACACCGCGGTGCAGGCGCTGGAGATGGGATTGGTGAACACGGTGGTCCCGGTGGGTGAGCTGGAGACGGAGGGCGTGCGCTGGGCGCGGGAGATCCTGGGGCACAGTCCGCTGGCGATTCGCGCGCTGAAGAGCGCGTTCAACGCGGAGCTCGATGGCCAGACGGGCATTCAGGAACTCGCGGGCAACGCCACCATGCTCTACTACATGACCGACGAGGCGAAGGAGTTTCATCGGGCGCAGCGCGAGAAGCGGGCCCCGGCGGCGCGCAAGTTTCCCTGGCTGCCCTGACGCCGGCGCTCCGGCTCAGACCGGGCCGGCAAGCTGGCCCGGCGTCCAATCGTCGCAGCGATTTGCAAGGCGAACGCTCGCGCCACCGGCGTCGGTGAACTCCACCGACTCCACGTGCGGTGTAGTCCGGAAGGGGTGAAAGACCGTGAGGAAGATCGCCCGTTCGGCCTCGCGGCGGCGCAGCAGGAAGCCAAGGCGGTCCGTGGGGGGATTCGAGGGGCCGGTGCCGCTCAAACTCATCTCGCCGCGCACCGCCGGCGTCCACGCCAGCATTCCGTAGTCACCGTCGCGCCACCCCCACCGTCCCGGTCCTTCGCCTGCGTGCTCCGCGATGTCACCGAGGTGCGCATACGCGATTCCGCCGGGCGGGCGCCCGGCGGGGCGGCCCGGCGGTTGCGCCGCGTCGAGTCGGCCGGCGTTGTGGTAGATCCAGTCGATCCGCCGCAGTGCCGTGCACGCGATCTCGCAGACGTCGATGAAGTACTCGGGGCGCGCGTGCAGCACGCGCCGCATCCGCACGCCCTCCCAGGCGACCGTCGCGCTGGCCCGGTCGTCGGCGCAGTGCTCGATGCGACCGTCGACCGGGGGCTGCGATTCACCGTCGATCAGGAGCGTGCTGTGGCTGAGACTCTGGCGGTACCAGGTCTCGAGTGACGCGACGCCGTAGCCGGGGGTTCCGAGGTCGGGTGAGAAGCGCCAACCGTCATACCAACCGCTCAGGCCGAGTTTGTCCGGATGGCCGTGATGCCCACCGTGCGGTCCGGACTTGAGGAGTACGTCGAGGCGCTCGGTGGGTCGCAGGATCGCAAGTCCCGAGGACCACAGGCCCACGCTGCGCCGGGGGGCAGGCGTGGCGGCGGGCAGTGTTTCCGGGCCGAACATGAGCGCGTAGAGGCTGTCGCGCGGGCACGAGGTGTAGGCCGCGTGCAGGGGGGCGGCGAGGGCGGGATCGCCGAAGAGCGGCTGCGCGAGTTCGTAGAAGTCGGGCGCCGGCGGCACGCCGTGGCAGCAGGCACCGAGGACGCTGGTGAAGTACCAGCAGTCGTTGGTGGCCGGAAGGGTGCCATCGGGGTGGGCGCAGGCCAGGGGCGTGAGCAGGCTCCGCGGCAGCGCCGGGTCCCCGAGGAGGGAGGTCCGGGGATCATGGCGGAAGGCGAGCGCCGAAAGCAGCAGGGCCCAGACCGAGTAGAAGTGGTAGCTCATCGAGCCCTCGAACCAGAGCCCGTCCGGGAGCATGCCTTCCCGGAGTTGGGCGCGCTGCCCGATCCGGCCCTCAAGCGCGAAGGCCAGCAGGTCGGCGCGGCCCGCGATGCGACCGACTGTGGCGATCGCGGCGTTGTGCCAGCAGGTGAAGTTGTGGATGGCGTCGTAGCGGCGCCGCACGAGGTGCTCGGCTGCGGGGACGAGGAGGCGGTCGACGATCGCGGCCGCCTCCGCGGTGGGCAGCGAGTCCGCGACGAGCGCGTGCGCCCACGCGAGCGGGATCAGCCAGACGGACTCGTCGAGCGTCGTGTAGGTGGCGACCCCGGGGTTGGCACCCGGACGCGGACAGGTGGCGTAGAACGCGTACCGATCGGCGTAGCCAAGGAGTACGTCACGCACGGCGGCCCGCTGGGCGTCGTCACCCTCGGTTCGCCAAAGAGCGGCCCGGCGCAGCGTGGATTCGGCGAGGTGATGGTTGACGAACCAGCGCCACGCGGCGTCGAACCGCTCGCCGGAAAACCGCGCCCCATCGACGGGGCAGCGGTGCTCGCCTGGGCGCGCCGGGTCGAACCGCAGTTCCACGCCGTGATCCGGGCAGGTGAAGTCATGGTAATACCCACCCGGTCGCTCCGGAACGCGGAGATGCATCGCGTCGGCCCGGGCGACATCGCCGCGCAGGCGCTCCACCGCGGGCCGGAAGGCGGGGATCGTGGCCCGGCGCCGGAGGTTGCCCAACTCCGCCGCCGTGAACAGGAGATCAGGCACGATAGGCCTCCAGTGTGGTGCGGGCGATGCCGTCCCAGGATAGTTCGCGCAGGCGTTGCTCGATCCCGGGCCGCAGCGTCTCCCGGTTCACCGAGCGGGCGGCGATCATCGCTTGGGTCAGCGCGCCGGGCTGGGTCGGATCGAACAGAGTCCCCACCGAGGCGTCGACCAATTCGGGCAGGCAGCCGATCGCGGGGACGATGACGGGGCAATGGAAGGAGAGTGCCGTGATCGCCGAGCCCGAGGTGAGGATGTCGGTGAACGGGAAGACGGAGACGTCGGCGGCGTTGAAGAACCACTGGAACTCCTCGTTCGCGTAAAACTTCGACTCCTGGAGTACGATGCGGGGATCTGCGTTCCGGGCGCGCGCCACGATCCGCTCGCTGTAATCGGTGCACAGGCGGGCCGCGAAGAGGAAGCGGAGGTCGTCACCGGGCAGACCGAGGAAGCTCTCCAGAAGGTGATCGACACCCTTGTTGGAGCGGACGTTGCCGAAGAAGTGGTAGACGAAGTGCCGGTCCTCGAAGCCGAACCGCGCCCGGGCCTCGGCCCGCGAGACGGTGTTCGGGTAGGCGTCGCAGAAATGCCCGTGGGGGGCGAGGAAGACGTGCTCGGTCCGGTGGAAGTGCCGCGCGAGCAGCGAGCGGGCGTGCTGGCAGTGGACGATGACGGCGCTGGCGGCGGCGGTGACGCCGAGCCGGGCGAGATGATCCAGTTCCTGGCACGCGCTGTCGTGCGGGTACACGTTGTGCATCGTCCAGACCACCCGGTAGCCGATCGATCGGGCGTAGGAGAGTGCATCGATCATTGTGGCGCAGCGCTGGGTCGACTCCTCCAGGGTCGCGCCATGGTAGAGTCCCGAGGGCCAGTGCAGGTGCAGGACGTCGAACGCGGACCGGTTGGCCCGGAGCCATTCACGATCGAGCTGGGGCCGGAATCCCGCGACGGAGCGCACCCCATGCGTTTCGAGCGCGCGGGCGAGCAGCGCGGCGTAAGGATTGGCTCGATCGAGCGAGAGTCCGGCCGGTTCCCAGAAGATCAAGGCTTGCATGCAATAGGGGTAGGGAAGCGAGCGTCACCCCTGGCACGGCGGTGCGGCAAGCGACGAGTGCTGAGCAGGACACCTGACCAGTGATCGCGGCGCGGGAGCGGATCAGCGCCGGGGAGCCCGCCCTGGCCGTTCGCCCGATGGCGCCGTGGGGGAATCCGGGGAAGGAGGACGGGATCGAGGCACGCGCCCTTGGTGGCCTCTGAAGGACGAGGCGTCCTCGGATAAACGAACGCGCCACAGCTCCCGAAGGGGAGCCCGCGGCGCGGATAAGGGACGGGTTGAACCCGGACAGTCGGTCGCAGGCTACGCCTTGAGGGACTCGCGGAGACTGTCGAGCTGTCCGGCCGAGCCGAGGAGCTGGTTGCGGCTGGCGATGAACTTCGCGTACTCGTCCATGAAGATCTTGCCCGGGGGGCGGAAGTCGAAGTCCGAGGGCTTGTCGCGGAAGAACTCGCGGTGCACGCGCGTCCAGACCAGGCGTCCATCGGTATCGATGTTGATCTTGGTCACGCCCAGCTTGGCGGCGGGCAGGTACTCGTTCACGTCGACTCCGGCGGAATCCCTGATCGAGCCGCCGGCGGCGTTGATGCGGGCGACCTCTTCCTGCGGGACCGAGGACGAGCCGTGCATGACGAGCGGGAACTGGGGTAGGAGGGCCTTGATCTTCTCCAGGACGTCGAAGTGGAGGGACTGCTTGCCCTTGAACTTGAAGGCGCCGTGGGACGTTCCGATCGCGCAGGCGAGAGAATCGCAACCTGTTCGCTTCACGAACTCCTCGGCCTCAGCGGGATTGGTCAGCGTGGCGTGGCCGTCCTCGACCTTGATGTCTTCCTCCACGCCCCCGAGCATGCCCAACTCGGCTTCGACGGAGATGCCCTTGGCGTGGGCGGCGTCGACGACCCGCTTGGTGATTTCGATGTTCTTCTCGAATGGATCGTGGGAGGCATCGATCATGACCGAGCTGAAGAAGCCGGACTTGATGCAATCGTAGCAGGTGGCCTCATCGCCGTGATCCAGGTGCACCGCAAAGATCGCCTCGGGGAAAATCTCGCCGGCCGAGCGGATGATCGCCTCGAGCATGCGTTTGTCGGTGTACGACCGGGCGCCCTTCGAAATCTGAATGATGAACGGCGCCTTCGACATGATCGCGCCGCGGAACAGGCCCATCGCCTGTTCGGCATTATTGATGTTGTAGGCGCCGACGGCGTACTTGCCGTAGGCGTGCTTGAACAGCTGTGCAGTCGTAACGATCATAGGCTAGGGATGGAAAAATCAGCTCAGCTTATGGTGGTTCGGAGTCGAGCGACAAGGGTTTAGTAGCGGAATTCGTGCCGTTTGACGGCTTCCTCACGCGGGGGAGCATGGCCTGCCACGGTGTCGGTACTGCCGTTCGCGGCCGGAGCCGCTTGGGTCTCGCGGTGGACGTCCGCCCGCGGCCCAGGCCAAGCCGGGCTCCGTCGCGTCGTGTAGAGCCGCGCGGAGAGGTCGGCTTGGTCGGACGAGTTTACCTCGCTGACGCGATCCGTGGCTCGATCGATGCGGGTTCGGGGCGCGGGGGCAAAACGGTCGCCGCGGATGCGTGTCGCGGAACTATACTCGGAGCGCGACCGGGCGCGCTCGCTCTCTGGACGGATCGATGGCGACTACGGTGGTCGGTCCCTGGCGGGCGGATCCCGGTGGGACGCGCTTGCGGACCGCCGCAGGGAAGGGCGGAGGTCAGCGCGGCGGGAACTCGAACTCCGTCTTCTTCTTGTCGGCGGACAGGACGAAGTAGGCGCTGAAGGTCGTCCCACGCTTGGACATCAGTCCGTCGATGAGCCCGGTGCGTCCGGTCTCGACGAGGCGCTCGACCTCTTCGGCGGGGATTTCCCGGCCGCAGATCGTGCGCTTCATCTCGAACACGATGCGGGGCTTGTCCTCGGCGCCGGGCTTGGTGACCACGAAGGACTCTGGAGTCTCGTGGAGTTCGCCACCGTGGACCTTGCTCTCGCCCAGACGGCGGGCCTTCGAGAGGTCGAGGGGCGCCTTGGCCTTGCGCGGGGCGCGGGGGGAACCGTCGGCGTTCTTGGCGCCTTCGCGTGGTTTGCGCGGCGGGAACTCCCACGCGATCTTTGGACCCTGGCGAAGGAGATAGGCGTCGAAAGGACGACCCTTCTTCGAAATGAAACCCTGAATCAGGTCGGTCTTCTGCTTTTCGACCAGTTGGATCGCCTGCTCGCGGCTGATCGGCTTCTGGCACATCAGGCGACCGACCTTGAAGGCCTCGCGCCACCCGTCGCCGTCGCGTTCGCGCAGCACGTAGTTGGTCGGAGCCTCGCAGAGCTCAGCCTTCGAAGACGCGTCGGTCCAGAAAGACGTGAGGGCGTTGACATCGACCTTGGTGCCGAAGTCCAGCTCGGCCTTGCGCCGTCCGGGCTTCTTTTCGTCGTCGACGAGCCGAATCTTCGACGGAAAGCGATTACCCGTCTTGGCGGAGACAAAGCCATCGAGCGGGCCGATCTCGCCGCGGGTGACGAGTTCACGGACCTCGTCCTCCACGATCTTGCGGCCGCTCATCACCTTGTAGACCACGAGCGTCCCGTCCTGCGAGCGGAAGCCGCGCAGCGTCTCCAGCATGGGTTTGCCGTCCGTCGGGCAAACGATGTCGGTCATGCGCCCGGTCGAGGCATCCTCCTCGAAACTGCGAGTCCGATCGACGATGCCCTTCGTGACGTCGACGATCTCGGCCATGAAGCGGTCGCGGGGGAACTGATTGTGCTCCATCTGCCGGAGCTTGTACTCCCACTGGCCGGTCATGTCGGGCTTGGTGAGGGCATCGGCACCGACGGCGGCGAGGAACTCGAGCAAGGATTCGGCCTTGGAGGTCGGGACCAGTTCGCGCTGGTTGCGCTCGACGTACTTCTGGTTGATGAGCCCGTCGATCGTATCGGCGCGGGTGGCGGGAGTGCCGAGGCCCCGTTCCTTCATCGCGTCGGCGAACTCCTCCTCGTCGATCAGCTTCCCGGCACCTTCCATCGCCGAGAGGAGCGTGGCTTCGGTGTAGCGGGGGGGCGGCTTGGTGGACTCGGCGTGGAGTCGGGCCTCGCCGGTCTGGGCGCGGGCGTTGTCGGCGGCGCTGAGCGCCGGCAGAGCCTTGGAGTCGGGCGAGTCGTCCTCGACGGTCGTCTTGCCGTACACGGCGAGCCAACCGGGGGAGGTGAGCACCTTGCCCTCGGTCTTGAACGCGTGGCCGGGGGCGACGGTGCTGATGCGTGTCGTGACGTCGAACTCGGCGGAAGGGAAGAACGTGGCGACGAAGCGCCGGGCGATCATGTCGTAGACCTTGGCCTCCATCTCATCGAGGTTGGAGGGCTCGGTGGTGGTGGGGATGATTGCGAAGTGATCCGAGATCTGGGCGTTGTTGAAGATCCGCTTGTTGGGACGCAGCCAGCCCTCGCCGAGGACGGTTTGGGCGTGCTTGCCGAGGGCGCCGCCGAGGCTGGACAGCGTCTCGCGGCAGGTCGGCAGGTAGTCCTCCGGCAGGGCGCGGGAATCGGTACGCGGGTAGGTGATGACCTTGTGGCGCTCGTAGAGGGCCTGGGCGATCTGCAAGGTGCGACGTGCGGACAGGCCGAAGCGATTGTTGGCCTCCCGTTGCAGCGTGGTCAGATCGTAGAGGCGGGGGCTCGCTTGGTTGGACGCCTTCTTCTCCTCGGTGACGGAGGCGGGCGGATGTCCCAGGCAGGCGGCGAGGACGTCCTTGGCGGTCGCCTCGTCCCAGACCCGGTCGATGCGGTCGTGCTCGTCGTTCTCGGCCTTGCGGAAATTCGGGCGTTGGTAGACGCCCTCGTAGGAGCCCTTGGCGACGGTGAAGTCGGCGGTGATGCGCCAGAAGGCGCGCGGCTTGAAATTGCGGATCTCGAGCTCGCGATTGAAGACGATGGCGAGGGTGGGGGTCTGGACCCGGCCGACGGAGGCGACGTTGCCGGCGCGGGAGCCGAACATCCGCTTGGTGATGGCGCGGGTGCCATTGATCCCGATCAGCCAGTCGCTCTCGGAACGGCACCGGGCGGCGTCGGCGAGGCCGGCGAGCTGGCTCCCATCGCGGAGACTGCGGAAGGCCGTGGCGATGCCCTCGGTGGTCATCGTCTGCATCCAGGCGCGCTTCACCGGCAGCTTGCAGCGGGCGAGCTGGTAGATGTACGTGAAGATCAGCTCGCCCTCGCGTCCGGCGTCGCAGGCGTTGACGACTTGGTCGACGTCCTTCCGGGCGAGGAGCTTCTTCAACAGATCGAACCGGTCCTTCGTGTCGCTGATCGGCTTGAGCCCGAACTTCTCCGGGATGATGGGGAGCGCCTCGAGGCGCCAGAAACCGTACTTCTTTTTGTCGATGTCCTCGGGCATCTCGAGCTCCACGAGGTGGCCGACGGCGGAGCTGATGACGTAATCGTCGTTTTCGTAGACGTCGCCCTTCTTGGGAATCTTGCCGAGCGCGCGCGCGAGGTCGGCGGCCACGGAAGGCTTTTCGGCAATGACGAGCGACTTCATGAGGCGCGAGGCGTTAGGCTCCGCCGCGCCGGATTTCAAGGCTTAGTTTTTTTCGCGACCGCCCGGCGGAGGGCAAAAGGTCGCGGGCCGCGCGCTGCGCAGAGGGGGCGCAGAGCGAGTGAACATCGTCCAGGAAGGGATCGATGAGAAGCGCGCGGTTAGGCGGGCGTGACGCCGCGCGGCGTGCCCGCCAGCGCGTTGTCGAGGGCCTGGATGAGGGCCGACATGGTGTCGTCGGTCTCGTCGCCCATGTTCGAAATTCGGAACGTCTTGCCCTTGAGCTTGCCGTAGCCTCCGTCGATCACGAGCCCGTGCTTGGACTTGAGCGTCTGGTTGAGGGCGGCGAGGTCGTAGCCGGCGCTATTGGCGAAGCAGTTCAGGGACCGCGAGCCGAAGCGGGCCTCGGGGAACAGGGAGAACCCGTGGCCAGCGCCCCAGGCGCGCATGCGCTCGTTGAGGCGCAGGTGGCGGGCGTAGCGCGCCTCGATCCCCTCGGCCTCGATGTCCTCGAGCTTCGACTGGAGGGCGTAGATGAGTGGGATGACCGGCGTGCTCGGGGTCATGCCCTGTTCGTGGTTCTTTTGGAATTCCACGAAGTCGAAGTAGTACCCGCGGTCCGGCGAGGTCGCGGCGCGGGCGAGGGCGCGGGCCGAGACGGTCACGAGGGCGAGGCCGGGCGGGAGGGCGAGGGCCTTCTGGGAGCCGGTGATGATGACGTCGATGCCGAGCGTGTCCTTCTCGATCGGGACGACGCTGAAGGAGCTCACGGTATCGACGATCGAGATGACGTCGGGAAACTCGCGCAGCACGGCGGCGATGGCGGGCAGATCGCTCATCGTGCCGGTGGAGGTCTCGTTGTGGATGAGCGTGACGCAGTCGTACGCGCCGGTGGCGAGTTCGCGGCGGAGGGCCTCGGGATCGACGGGCTTGCCCCAGTCGAAGCGCAACGCCCCGGCGGCGCGGCCGCAGCGGAGGGCGACGTCGTTCCACTTGTCGGAGAAGGCACCGTTCATGCAGTTCAGCACCTTGCGCCGGCAGAGGTTGCGCACCGCTCCCTCCATCACGCCCCAGGCGGAGCTGGTGGACAGGTAGACCGGGTCCTGCGTGAAGAACAGGGACTGCAGCTTGGGCTGGATGGCCTGATAGAGCGCGACAAAGTCGGTGCTGCGGTGGCCGATCATCGGCCGGGTCATGGCACGAAGGGTCTTTTCCGAGACGGCGATCGGGCCGGGGATGAACAGTTTGTAGCTCATGAGCGCGAGGTGGAGAGCTTAGGAGGCGGGGGCGGCAAAGGAAGCCGGAAGGCGAAAAATCGTCGGAGGGTGGGGGATGATTCCGGTTGCGCCCCCGGCGCGAAACCCGTTTGCCGGTAGCCTGCCGCATGTCGTCGTGGCTCAAACGCAAACTCACCGCCTTCGAGGCCTACACGATCGATGTGATCTTCGGTCGCCGCGAAGACGCGGGGGCCACGGTCTATGCGGCGCTGTTGCAGGCCCTTTCTGCGGTGTTCAGTGCGCTGACCCAAGCCCGGCTCTGGCTTTACCGCAACCGCATCCTGCATGACCAGCCGCTGGGGTGCCTGGTGGTGGTCGTGGGCAACCTCACTGTCGGTGGTACGGGTAAGACCCCGGTGGTCGAGAAATTCGCCCGGGCCCTCCGCGATCGCGGACGGCGCGTGGCGATCCTGTCGCGCGGCTACAAGAGCAAGGCCCCGCCGCTGTGGCGCCGGGCGTGGAATGGGTTGACCCACGTTGCCGCACCGCCTCCGCGGGTGGTCAGCGATGGCGAGACGGTGCTGCTGGACAGTGAGGAGGCGGGCGATGAGCCCTTCATGCTCGCGCGCAACCTGCCCGGCGTCGTGGTGCTGGTCGACAAGGACCGCGTGAAGGCGGGCACCTACGCGATCAAGCGTTTTGGCTGCGATACCTTGGTGTTGGACGACGGTTTTCAGTACCTGCCGCTGAAAGGGAGCCTGAATCTCCTGCTGGTCGACAAGACCAACCCCTTCGGCAACGGGCACCTGCTGCCGCGCGGGATCCTGCGCGAGCCGATCAAGCACCTGCGCCGGGCGAACTACATCTTCCTGACCAAGTCGGACGGTCGTCGTGATCCGGAAATCGAGGCCCTGTTCGCGCGCTACAACCCCTCGGCGGATGTGATCGAGTGCGCGCATCGCCCGCAGTACCTGCACCGGTTTGGCGTGCCCGTGGACTCGTCGGAGATGCGCCAGCCCTTGTCCTTCCTGCGGGGACGGCGGGTCGGGGCGTTCTGCGGCATTGCGGCACCGGAGAGCTTCGAGAATTTTCTCCGCGACCTGGGCGCGGAGCTGTGTTTCTCCCGCCGCTTCCTGGACCACTATCGCTTCGGACCGGAGGATCTGGAATCGGTCTTCGACGAGGCGCGCGCGAAGGGCGTTGAGTGCATCGTGACGACGGAGAAGGACGCCGTGCGGCTGGCCGCGGACCTGGAGCCGCCGGTACCCCTGTACCACCTGCGCCTGGAAATCGAGATCATCCGCGGCGCACCCGACTTCGCCGCCGCGGTGCAGCGTATCTGCTTCCCGGAGACGAAGCGATCGAACGAACCGGCCCGTTGACGCCGGTCCGGTGCGTCAGCGCGCCGGGCGGCGTCGAGTCCCGCTCTTCGGCTCGATGTTCAGGTACGTCTTGTTGAGCATCTGGCTCTCGTAGAGCTCCAGCAATCGGACGCCCTCGCGCGGCTTGACCATGTCCTTGCGGGTAGCCGCGTCGATCTGGGCCTTCATGCGACGGCAGAGCTCCTCCTGCTGGTACTGCACGCCTTCGATCACATCGGCGATGCGGCTGCCGCTGAGGGCCTCCTCGATATAGAACCCATTGGGTTCGTCGGGCTCGAGAAATACGTGCACCTCATTGACGCGGCCGAAGAGGTTGTGCAGGTCGCCCATGATGTCCTGGTAGGCGCCCGTGAGGAAGACACCGATGTAGTAGGGCTTCCCGTTGAGCGGGTGGAGATTCAGGTAGTCCTTGGTGTCCTGAAGATCGATGAACGTGCTGATCTCGCCGTCGGAATCGCAGGTGATGTCGACGAGCACGGCGTTGACGGTTGGCTTCTCGTTGAGCCGATGCAGCGGGGCGATGGGGAAGAGCTGGCCGAGGGCCCAGTGGTCGAGCAGCGACTGGAAGACGGAAAAATTGCAGACGTACTGATCGGCGAGCAGCGTGTGGAGATCGCGAAGCTCCTCCGGCTGGTAGCCGGAGTCACGGGCCTCCTTGGCGAGTTGTTCGCAGATGCGCCAGAAGAGTTGCTCGGCGGCGGCGCGGTTGCCCAGATCGAGGTAGCCGAGGTTGAAGAGTGAGATGGCCTCCTCCTTGCGCTGGACCGCGTCGTGATAGCGTTCGAGACGCCCGAGCTTCTGGCGATTGCGCAGGAGCGCCTCGAGGTCCTGCACCACCTTGTGTTTTTCCTTCGGCTGGTGCTGCTGGCCGAGCGACTCGCGCTTGTTGATTCGCTCGAACACCTCGAAGACGAGCAGGGAGTGCGGAGCGACGACGGCGCGGCCGGATTCGCTGACGATGTCGGGGACGGGCACCTTGGACGCGTCGCAGACCTCCTTGATATTGTGCACCACGTCGCGCGCGTACTCCTCGATGGAGTAGTTCATCGAACTCTCGAAATTGGTCCGGGAGCCATCGTAGTCGATGCCCAGGCCGCCGCCCACGTCGAGGTAGCCCATCGGGAAACCCATGTCGACGAGTTGGCAATAGAAGCGGGATGCCTCGGTGACCGCGTTCTTGATCGTGATGATGTTCGGGACCTGCGAGCCGATGTGGAAGTGGAGGAGGCGAAGCGACTGGCTGAGCTTGGCGGCCTTGAGCTTCTCGGTGGCGAAGAGAATCTCCGCCGTGTTCAGGCCGAACTTCGCATTGTCGCCGGAGGACATGGCCCACTTGCCCTCGCCGCGGGTCTGCAGCTTGACGCGCAGACCGATCATCGGCTTCACCCCGGTCTCGGCGGAGATGCGGATGATGTCGTCGATCTCGGAGAGCTGTTCGACGACGAGAATGACCTTCTTGCCGAGTTTCCGGCCGAGGAGGGCGAGGCGGATGTAGTCGTCATCCTTGTAGCCATTGCAGACGATGAGGCGGCTGTTGCTGTCGTGGAGTGCCAGCACGATCATCAGTTCGGGCTTCGAACCGGCCTCGAGGCCGTAATGATAGTCCTTTCCGGCCGCCATGATCTCATCGACCACCTCGCGCAACTGGTTGACCTTGATGGGGAAGACTCCCCGGTACTCCCCGCGGTAACCCTCGTCCTTGATCGCCTTGCGAAACAGCTCGTTGAGCTGGACGACCCGGTGGCGGAGGAGATCCTGAAAGCGGACGACGACCGGGGCGCGCAGCCCCATGCCGACGGCCTCCTCAATGACGTCCATGATCCGGATGGCCCGGCCATCGGAGCAGGGCTGCACGTTGACAAAGCCCTCGGAATCAACGCCGAAGTGTTCCGCGCCCCAGCGCTTGAAACCATACAGTTCTTCGGATTGGGCGGCGGTCCAGGAGGAGGCGGTCTTACTTTTCAATGCGGGGAAGGGCGTCGGGTTATGGCTTGCTTTTGGCGAGAGTGCGCGGGTTAGATGGGTGTTTCTTTTTCAGAAACCTTCAATCGCAAATCGTCCATGACCTCCGCGAACCTCGTTCTCCCCGTTTTCCTGGCCCAGTCCGCTCCGCCTTCGGGAGGGGGAATGTTTCAGATCTTGTTTCTCGTTTTCATGTTTGCCGCGATGTACTTCCTGATGATCGCGCCGCAGCGCAAGAAGCAGAAGGAGCATGAGAAGATGCTGAAGGCCTTGGTCTCGGGCGATGAGATCGTCACGGCCGGTGGCATCTATGGCACGATCACGTCGGTGAAGGAAGACCGCTTCATCGTGCGGATCTCGGATTCCGCCAAGATCGAGATCGGCAAGGGCTTCGTGAACGCCCTCGTGAAGAAGGCGTCCGAGGACAAGTCCTGAGCGTCCGGCGCGCCCGTGGCGCCGGGTTCGGCTCCCGGCTCCACCTCGCTCGGTACGACTTCCCGCTCCCACGCGCCCTCAGCCGTGGTGCAACTCCCTTTAAACCAAACCCCCAATGATCAAACGTAACCTCTGGAAGCTCGTGCTCAGCCTAGCCATTGTGCTGTGGGCGGTCGCGACGCTTATCCCGTTGAATGACCGGCCTTTCCCTGAGTACGCCCGGTCTGCCGCGACGGCTAAGTCGGCGGAGTTCTCCGCGCTCATCAAGGATGCCAGCGAGCGCACCCAGTCTGGCAGCGCCCCCAGCGTGTTCGTCGCGCTCAAGCAGATCGCGCGCGAGCGGAAGATCGATCTCTCGCAGTTCTTCCCCGAGATGAATCTCGGGGACGTGCGGAACCTCGAGAAGCGCAATGCGCTTTTGCTCGAGGAGTTGCTCCGCCGCTCCAAGGGCAAGCTGCAGCTCGGTCTCGACCTGAAGGGGGGCGTCGCCTTCACCTTGGAGGTCGATGACTCCAGCGTGGCCGCCGCCTCCACGGAGGAGCGCCAAGAGAAGCTTTCCAAGGCGATCGACATCATCGGCAATCGTATCAACGCCTTCGGCGTGGCGGAGCCGGTGATCCGCCCGGTGGGCGAAAATCGCATCGAGATCCAGCTCCCCGGGGTCAGCACGCAGGACAATCCCGAGGTCGTGAACAGCGTGAAGAAGCCGGCCCGGCTCGACTTCCGCTTGGTGCACCCGTTCCTCGAACCCGGGCAAACCTCCGACGTGCCGCCGGGCTACGAGCTCATGACGCTCGAGAGCGAACTGCGGAACGGCGAGATCTACACGCAGGAGGTCTTCGTCAAACGCATCCCGGAAATGACGGGCGAGGGCGTGCAGGACTCGTACCCCACCATGGACGAGTACGGTCGCTTCAAAATCATCATGCGCTTCACCAGCGAGGGCAAGTCGCAGTTCGCGGACGTGACGCGGACCATCGCGGAGTCCAACCAGCGCACCGGCCGGACCGGCCAGCTGGCGATCGTGCTCGATGGCAAGCTCTACTCGGCTCCCACCGTCCGCGAGGAGATCAACAGCGATTCCGCGGAGATTTCCGGCAGCTTCACCCAGCGTGAGGCCTTCGATCTGGCGAATGTGCTCAACAACCCGCTCGACCTTCCCCTGCAGGTGAAGGAGCAGTTCGAGGTCGGGCCGACCCTCGCCGAGGACGCGGTGGCCAGCGGCAAGGTCGCGTTCCTGATCAGCACGGTCCTGACGATCGGCTTCGTGGTCTTTTTCTACACCGTCGGCGGGTTGATCGCCGCGGTCGGCATTGCCGTCAACGTCCTCGTGACGCTCGGCGTGCTCTCGGAATTCGGCGCGACGCTGTCGCTGCCGGGCATCGCCGGCATCGTGCTGACCCTGGCGATGTCGGTCGACTCGAACATCCTCATCTTTGAGCGCATGCGCGAGGAACTGAGGGTGGGGAAGTCGCTGCCGACCGCGCTGGAGGCCGGCTTTGAAAAGGCGTGGAGCGCCATCATCGACTCCAACCTCACCACGCTCATCGTGGCGGCGATCATGATTGCGCTGGGCACCGGCCCGGTGAAGGGCTTCGGCATGACGCTCGCCATTGGTATCTTCACGACGATGTTCGCCGCCGTCGTGGTGTCCAAGCTTCTCATGGAGGCGCTGATCCTCCCCGGCGTGATCAAGCGCATGCCGATGTTCTCGGTGCTGCAGAACACCAGCTATGACTTCCTGAAATACGCCCGTCCTGCCTTCATCGGCTCGTGGATCGTCGTCGTCATCGGCATCGGTGTCGTTTTCGTCAAGGGTCGCGAGATCTACGGCATCGACTTCACCGGCGGTGACTCGGTGACGCTGAGCTATGCCCAGCGCGTGGATAGCGCTGCGCTGCGCAATGCGGCCGAGAAAGCCGGTTATCCGGAAGCAGGCTTCAGCTATCTTTCCCAAGTGGGGAGCGACCTTCAGGTGCTCAAGGTCACGGCCGACTTCGATCGCGGCAAGCCACTGGTCGAGGCGCTGCAGAAGGCGCTTCCGCAGGCGAAGTTCCAGGTCGTGGGTGAGAACCGAATCGGTGCCTCCGTCGGCGAGGAGATCCAGTGGAATGCCCTCCAGTCGGTCTTCTGGGCCTTGGTGCTCATTCTGGCCTACGTCGCGTTCCGTTTCGAAATCGGCTACGGCATGGGTGCGGTGGTCAGCACCGTGCACGATCTGCTGATGACGATCGGCATTTTCGTGCTCTTCGACCGTGAGTTCAACGCCTCGATGGTCGCGGCCATCCTCCTCATCGCGGGTTACTCGATCAACGACACCATCGTCGTGTTCGACCGCATCCGTGAGGAATTGAAGCTCAATCCGAACCTGAGCCTCGCGAATGTCATCAACCGCGCGCTCAACCTCACGCTGTCGCGGACGATCATCACCGGCGGCACCACGTTGCTGACCGCGATCACGCTCCTGATCGTGACCACCGGCGAGGTGAACGATATCGCCTTCACCCTCCTGATCGGCGTCATCACCGGCACCTTCTCGTCTCTCTTCATCGCCAGCCCGATTTTCTACTGGTGGCACAAGGGCGACCGGAAGCATGTCGAGAAGCATGAGGACGTGAAGCCGACCTACGAGTGGACGGGTTCGAGCAAGGCCTCGGACTAGCCTTGGGTACCGTGTCGAGCGGCCCCTGACCGCTCGACCTCGGCCGCCGGTCCACGACGCCCGTCGCACCGCGCCGCAGAGTCTCTCCCGAGGAACGCCATGCGCTGGATCTACACGCCGTTGCGACCGGAGGCCGTCGCCGAGCTCAGCCGCGAGGCCGAGGTCAGTCCGGTGGTTGCCGAATTGCTGCTGCGCGCGGGTTTCAGCGATCCTGCGGCGGCAGCGCGGTTCCTCCGCCCGACGCTGGCGGAGCTGGCGGACCCGTTCCGCCTCGATCAACTGGACGCGGCAGCGCGTCGGTTGCGGCAGGCGATCGTGGGGCGCGAAGAGGTCGTCGTCCTTGGCGACTACGACGTCGATGGAGTCAGCAGCACCGCGTTGCTGGTGAGCGTGCTGCGGCGCTTCGGCCTGAGTCCGCGCTTCGTCGTGCCGCGGCGGATGGAGGACGGCTACGGCCTCTCGCGCAGCGCGATCGATCGCGCCCTTGAGCAGGGCGTCCCCAAGCTTTTTGTCGCGCTGGACTGCGGGACCAATTCCCACGAGGAGGTCGCCTACCTCGAGTCGCGCGGGGTCGATGTCCTTGTGGTGGATCACCATCGCTCGAAGTCGGGACCGCTCCCGGGCGGACTTCTGGTCAACCCGCACGTCTACGACCGTCCGGACGACGAGCCATGGCGGCATCTGTGCACCGTCGGGCTCGTGTTCAAGCTGGCGCATGGGCTTCTCAAGCTGCTGCGCTCGGAGAACGATCCGGTGGCGGGCGCAATCAAGCTTCGCGACTACCTGGATCTGGTGGCCATGGGCACCGTGGCCGATCTCGTCCCGCTGCACGGGGAGAACCGAATCCTCGCGCGTTACGGGCTGCGCACGCTGGAGGAGACGCGTCGTCCAGGCCTGCGCGCGCTGATGGAGGTGGCGGGCGTGCGGCCCGAGAACGGACTCCAGCCGGTGGATATCTCGTTTCGCCTCGGACCGCGGATCAACGCGTCGGGCCGGCTCGCGGATGCGTCCCTTTCCGTGGAACTGCTCCTCAGCGATGATCGGACGTTCTGCGTGGAGACCGCGCGGCAACTCGACGCCTTCAACCGGGAGCGGCAGGAGATTGAGCGCCTCATCACGGAGGAGGCCGAGCGAATCGTTGAATCCCAGTACGCCGATCGTCCCGCCATTGTGCTCTACGGTGACTCGTGGCATCCCGGGGTGGTAGGGATCGTCGCCGGACGGGTCAGCCGCAAGTATCACCGCCCGTGCGTGGTGCTTGGCAACGAAGGTGAATTTGCCAAAGGCTCGGGGCGCGGCGTCGATGGAGTGAACCTTGTGGAGGTCCTGGCGTCGTGTGCCGATGGCTTGAACAGCTGGGGCGGTCACCCGATGGCCGTCGGCGTGTCGGTGGCCAAGAGCCAGGTGGAGTCTTTCCGCGCCCGCTTCGAGGCGGCCGTTGAAGCGCAGTTGGGTGGGTCGCGCGGTGAGTCATCACTCACGCTGGCCGCTTGGATCCTGCCGGAACAGATCCGGGATTCCCTGATGGAGGAGCTCGAGTCGCTGCATCCCTTCGGGCAGGGCAATCCTGAGCCGGTGTTCGGTGTCCGCGGCGTGGTGCTGCGGCAGCGGCCGGAGGTTTTCAAGGAGCAGCACTTCCGGTTCGTCGTCGAGGATGGTCGCGGACGGCGGCTTTACGGAGTGGCATGGAAGATGGCCCGACGGATGCCTCCGCTGGGGGTGCCGCTGGACTTCGCGGTGGAGCTCGCCTGGAATCATTTCAACGACCGCCGTCTGCTCCAGTTGGAGCTGATCGACTGGCGCCCGTCCGTCAGCGCCTGAGCCGGGTAGGGAGGGGCGCCCGCGGGAGGCGTGCACTCCCCTCTTGCCACCCGATGGGGGAAAGGACCATCCTTCCCGGTTTCCATGCCGACGCTCACCTTTGCCGTTCTTCCCGGCGACTACATCGGGCCCGAGGTCATGACCGAGGCGCTCCGCGTTCTCGACTACATCGCCGCCAAGGAGGGCCTGACCCTTTCGTACGCCATTGCGGATGTCGGCGGGGCGGGCATCGACCGCCATGGCCAGGCGCTGCCCGATAGCACCCTCGAACTCTGCCGTCGCAGCGACGCGATCCTGTTCGGCTCGGTCGGTGGTCCCAAGTGGGAGAAGCTGCCCCCGAAGGAGCAGCCCGAGCGCGCGGCGCTCCTGCCGCTCCGCAAGGCCTTCAGCCTCTTCGCCAACATTCGGCCTGGCCTGCTGTACCAGGACCTCGTGGACGCCTCCCCGCTCAAGTCCGAGCGCATCCCGAACGGCATCGACATCGTCTGCATCCGTGAGCTGACCGGCGGCATCTACTTCGGCCAGCCGAAGACCACGATCACGCTCGAGAACGGCGAGCAGCAGGCGACTGACACGATGGTCTACAAGACCTCGGAAATCGAGCGCATCGCGGAGGTCGCCGCCGTCACCGCCCGCTCGCGTGGGCGTCGGGTGTGCTCCGTCGACAAGGCCAATGTGCTCGAGACATCCGTCCTCTGGCGCCGCACGGTGACCGAGTACTTCGCGCGGAAGCATCCCGATCTCGCGCTCACCCACATGTACGTCGACAACGCGGCGATGCAGCTCGCGCGTGATCCCAACCAGTTCGACGTGCTCTTCACCGAAAACATGTTCGGTGACATCCTGTCCGACGAGATGGCGGTGATCTGCGGCTCGCTCGGCATGATGAGCAGCGCCTCTCTCGGCGTCGGCTCCAATTCCCATGGCCGCCCGTTCGGACTCTACGAGCCCGCCGGCGGCACCGCGCCTGACATCGCCGGGCAGGGTGTGGCCAATCCGTGCGCCCAGATCCTTTCCGCAGCGCTGATGCTCCGCTACAGCTTCGGCCTCGACGACCTCGCCAACCGCATCGAAGCGGCGGTCCGCAAGACCGTCACCGTCGACGGGGTCCGCACCGGCGACATCGCCTTCGGCCGCCCCCGCGTCGGCACCCGCGAGATGGCGGACGCGATCATGCGTAACCTCTGAACTGAGTTCCCCGACCGACCCCGACCGACCATGACGTCCGCGCAGATCCGCCAGTCGTTCCTCGACGCCTTCGCCCGCCAGGGACACACCATTGTCCCGTCCTCGTCGCTGCTGCCCGATTCGCCGGGCCTCCTGTTCACGAACGCTGGGATGAACCAGTTCGTCCCGATCTTCCTCGGCGACCGCATGGCTGACGTCTCGAAGTGGGCCGGAGCCCGGCCGGCCCGCGACACCCGCGCCGCCGATACGCAGAAGTGCATCCGCGCCGGCGGCAAGCACAACGACTTGGAGGATGTCGGCTTCGACACCTACCACCACACGCTCTTCGAGATGCTCGGCAACTGGTCCTTCGGCGACTACTTCAAGCGCGAGTCGCTGACGTGGGGCTGGGAACTGCTGACGCAGGTCTGGGGAATTCCGCCGAAGCGCCTCTTTGCCACGGTCTACGCCCCGAAGCCAGGCGATCCCTCGGAGTTCGACCACGAGGCGGCCGCGATCTGGACCGACCTCTTCCGTGCCGCGGGGCTGGATCCCGCGGTGCACATTGTGCACGGCAACCGGAAGGATAACTTCTGGATGATGGGCGACACCGGCCCGTGCGGCCCGTGTTCGGAAATCCACTTCAACCTGTTGCCCAGCGACGACGAGGCCGAGGGCCGCCGCCTGGTCAATGCCTCGAGCTCGCGTTGCATCGAGATCTGGAATCACGTCTTCATCCAGTTCAACGCGAACGCCGACGGCACGTTCTCGCCGCTGGCCGCGAAGCACGTCGACACCGGCATGGGCTTCGAGCGCGTGGCCGGCATCTACGCCACGACCAAGGGTTTCACGGAATTCGGCGCCGAGCCGTCGAACTACGAGGCTGATGTCTTCGCGCCGCTCTTCGCGCGGGTCGCGGCGCTCTCCGGCAAGACCTATACCCGGACCGTGCCGAAGTCGCGCGACGGCCTGAGCGCGCAGGAGATGACCGACGTGGCGTTCCGCGTGCTGGCCGACCACGCCCGCACGATCAGCTGCGCCATCGCCGACGGGATCCTTCCCGGCAACGAAGGCCGCAACTACGTCATCCGCCGCATCCTCCGCCGCGGCATTCTCTATGGAGCGAAACTCGGACTGAAGACCGGCTTCTTCGAGCAACTGGTCGAACCCGTGGTCGAAAGCCTCGGGCCGGTTTTCCCGGAGTTGGTCGCGCAGCAGAACATCATTCGCCGCGTGATCCGCGCGGAGGAGGAGAGCTTCGGACGGACGCTGGAGCGCGGTCTTGCGCTTTTCGCGGCCTCCGTCGCGCGGGCCGGCGGCTCGCAGGTCTCGGGCGCCACGGCGTTCGAGCTTTACGACACCTACGGCTTCCCGCTGGACATGACCCAGCTCCTGGCAACCGAGCGCGGGCTCACGGTGGACACCGCGGAGTTCGAGTCGCTCATGGAGAAGCAGCGCGAGCGTGGTCGAGCCTCCCAGCGCAAGGAGATCGTCGTCGCTGCCACCGAGGGCGAGAGCATCCAAGTCGAGCCGACTCGTTTTCTCGGTTACACGGCCACCACGGCCAAGGCGACGCTCATCGAGGTGGTGCGCTCCGGTGATGACGCGTTCCTCGTGTTCGACCAGACCCCCTTCTACGCGGAGATGGGCGGGCAGGCCGGTGATTCCGGCAATGTGCTCCTCGGCGGTCACCTCGTGCACGTCGTCGACACCGTCAAGGACAAGTCGGGCCGCCATTTGCACCGGACGGATGCCTCGCTGCAGGCGGCACTCCCGGCGGCGGTGGCCGGGGCGGCGGCCGAGCTCGCGGTGGACCTCGTCCGGCGCCGCGCGATTTCGCGGCACCACACGGCGGCGCACTTGATCCATTGGGCCTTGCGAAAAGTCCTCGGCGCGCATGTGCGCCAGGCGGGTACGTCCAAGACGCCGGATCGGATGCGATTCGACTTCTCGCACTTTGAGGCGATGACCCCGGAGCAGCTTCGCGAGGTGGAGCGCCTTGTGAACGAGAAGGTCATTGATAATGCCCGCGTCGATACCTACGAGACCGACTTCGACCGCAAGCCGGAGGGGACGCTGGCGTTCTTCGGCGAGAAATATGGCAAGGTAGTCCGGGTCGTCGACATCGGCGGGTACAGCCGCGAACTTTGCGGCGGCACTCATGTCGCGTCCGCGGGTGAGATCGGTTTCATCAAGATCGTGGCGGAGATGGCGATCGCGGCCGGTACGCGCCGCATCGAGGCCGTGTGCGGTCAGGCGGCCTTTGACCTCCTCACGCATCACGACCAGCAACTCCGAGCGGTGGCGGCGAAGCTCAATGCCGGTCCCCAGGACGTGGTCGTGAAGCTCGACTCGCTCCTTGGCACCAAGGTGGAGATGGAGCGCAAGCTGAAGGCCTTCGAACAGAAGGCGGCGGCCGGTCTTGCGGACCAGTTGATCGCGGGCGCGACGGAGCGCGACGGCCTGCGTTGGGTGGCGGCAGTCGTGCCGGCTGACAGCCCGGACGCGCTGCGCTCGCTTGGCTCGCAGGTCCTCGCGCGCGTCGGAGAAGGCGTGGTGCGCCTCGGGGCCGTGTTTGATGGCAAGGTAACGGTGGTGGCGCTTTGCAGCCCGGCCGCGATCCAGGCCGGTCATCAGGCCGGAAAGATCGTCGCGGCCCTCTGCGTCCAGTTGGGCGGCAAGGGCGGCGGCAAGCCTGACTTCGCCATGGGGGGCGGCAAGGACGCGGCTCGACTGCAGGAGGTCATCGCCGCCGGCCCGTAGGCTGCATCGACGAACGACCCGCCGGCCCGAAGTCCCTCCACGGCGGCTTCGGGAAAGCATGATCCGCGCATCCCATGCCTGATCTCCCGAGATTGTGTGCGATCCTCGCGTTCGACGGCCACAACCGGCCGGCCGTGCGCAAGCTGGGCAGCAAGCATGGCCTGCCCTTCACCGGCACGGACGAAGCGATGGCGGTGCAGCGCCTCGAGTCGGCATTGCCTGAGCATTCGGCGCTGACCGAGATGCTCTCCCTCGAGGCGGGGGGGCGTGCCTACCGGGTGTTCTTTTGCCGGGCCACCGGAGAGTCGCGCGATG
Source organism: Opitutaceae bacterium (assembly GCA_040382075.1). GTDB lineage: Bacteria > Verrucomicrobiota > Verrucomicrobiia > Opitutales > Opitutaceae > UBA6669. The sequence goes on along the minus strand of JBEIGD010000011.1, from coordinate 9,381 downwards.
CGGAGGTGGTGCGGCGATCGGTTGCGGAGCTGCTCGCGCAGCCCGATGCGCTGGCCCCTTCGCTTCAGGCCATCCTGGTGGCGTGCGAAAGTGAGCTCGCGCGCGTGCCGTACCTCCATCTGAGCGAGAGCGATTTCATCTACAAGTTCCGTCCGGAGCGGGAGCGCAATCAGGCGGTCTACCTGCGGGACGAGGGTTCACGACGGCTCTACCAGTCCGTGCTCTGCGCCGCGATCAAGGAACTGTCTCGGCAGAACGAGCGGTCGGTCGGTGCGCCGGTCAGCCTCGATTTTGGTCCGGTGAGCTACGTGATCCCGAGTCACTTTGGTTTCTGTCTCGGCGTCCGGAATGCGATCGAACGTGCGTACGAGACCATCGCCGAGAATCCGGGACGGCGCGTGTTCATGCTCTCGGAGCTGATCCACAATCCCTTCGTCAACGACGACCTCGCCCGACGCGGCCTGCGTTATCTGCAGACGGACAAAGGGGTGCCGCTGACGGAGTCGGGGATTCCGGTGACCGCGAATCCGAACGGTCGGCTGCTCTGGGATCTTCTCACGTCTGACGACATTGTGATCATTCCGGCGTTCGGCGCGACCGACGCCGACAAGGCACGCTTGGTGCGTCGGGGCGTGGCGGTGTGGGAGCACGATGCGACCTGCATGCTCGTCGAGAAAGTCTGGAAGGCAGCGCGGACCTACGGGCGGGAGGGCTATACCGTCATCATCCACGGCAAGTCGGAGCACGAGGAGACCAAGGCCACCTTCTCCAATACGCGGCGCCATGCGCCCGCAGTCATCGTGCGTGACCTCGCGGAGACCCGGGCTCTGGCGGAATTGTTGGATCTCCCTCCGGCGGAGGCGCAGGCTCAGTTTGAGCGCTTGTTCCGGGAGCGGTACACGCCGGGATTCCAGGTGGAGCGCGATCTGCAGCGGGTGGCGGTCGTGAATCAGACGACGCTGCTGATGAACGAGACGCGCGGCATCATCCAGTTCCTCCGGGAGAGCTTTGCGCGCCGGTACGGACCGGACCTCGCCGGGGCTTTGCCCCGCATCGGTGGGGGAACGCGGAACGATACGCTGTGTTACGCCACGCAGGTGAATCAGGACGCTTTGGCGCGGGCGCTGGAACTTCCGCTGGACGCCGCATTCGTCATTGGGGGCACCAACTCATCGAACACCTACCAGCTTTATCGCTTGTGCGAGCAGCGACTGCCCGGACGCACGTTCTTCATCCAAAGTGAGGCGAACATCCTCTCGCGCGAGGCCGTTGAGCACACCGTTTTTCCGACGGCGGGCGGCACGGGTCCGCGGGAAAGTCGCCGCGAGGTGCGCGCGCTCTGGCCCGCGGATGGCGGACCAAAGCGGGTCCTGATTACTGGCGGCGCGTCGTGTCCGGATGGCGTGATCCAGCAGGTGATCGACCGGATCAACGGGCTCTGGCCCGCGGCGCAGCTTCGGCCGATCGAGACCGTGCTGGCCGAATTGCGCGCCCGGGCCGTCGCGGGTTAGAACCGCGTCGTGATGCCCAGCCGGAAGCCGGTGTTGGAGCCGATCGAGACGGCGGCGGTGCGCCCGGCGAGCGTCTGCTCGTACTTGTCGAGCGTCTCCGCGGTTACTCCGGCGAAGAATCCCGTACGTTCCGTGATCAGCCACTCGGCGTTGATCTCAGCGTAGGCACCGGCCATGAACTTCGTGTAGTCCTGCTCGCCCTCGATGCGGATCGGGAGGACGCCGGGGACTCTGAGTGATTCGTCGATCCGGTATTGCGTGCCGATGTAGGCGCCCGCGAAGCCGGCGCTCGCGTTGATCGCGAGACGGTTGCTCACGGGAAAACGCAGCACGGGACCCGCGCGGAACAGGAAATAGGCTCCCTTGATCTGCCAAGTGCCGGTCACCGAAGCGCCGTTCGGCGTCGACGTCGTGGTGCGGCTCGTGGCCTGTGCTCCGAGCGGGACCGTGGTCTCGAACGACGCACCGAAGATCGTGCCGTTGCTCGCGGTGTAGTTCGTGTAGGAGGGGGCGACGTACGGCGTGGCCGGTGCGGCTTGGCCGCCGAGCGAGTAAAGGTCCGTCAGCGTCTTGAGGGTCGCTTTGACCTCTCCCGAGGTCTTGCCGTTGATGTCGGTCATGCCCATGCCGAAGAGCAGGCCGAACTCGATCTTGCCGCCGAACGTGCCGAGCTTTCGGACGTAGGTGAATTCAAAGCCGGGACTGGCGCCCGCATCCGCATCCGCCCCGGCACCGCTGGCCTCGGAGCTGTAGTCGTTCATCGCGATCGAGCCGGGATGGGAGGTCGCTTGGCTGGCGTTGGCGTAGGACCACACGCGCGTGTAGCCGGGACGGTACGAGAGGTAGTCACCGATGACCTGCGTCACCGCGTTGCCATTGCCGTCGAGCACGGGATTGCCGTTCGCATCGAGGATCCCGCCCCGGACGGTATAGCGGCCGCCCTGGGGCGAGCTCTGGGTGCCGTTTGCGTTCTTTTCCGCATCGCGGAGCGCGTCGAGGCCCACCGAGCCATTCGCGTAGTTGATCGCCTGAGGGGCGAGCGACAGCGCCGGGATGGTGAGGTTGGAGGGCACGCTGCCCAGATTGCCGAAGCGGATGTTCGCGCTGCCGATGTAGCGCACGCCCACCGAAAAGGCATTGTTGCGCACCGGTCGGAATTCGTAGGGGATCTGCATGCCGCTCTGCGCGCGCAGGGGGGCGAAGAGGCCAAGCAGGACCAGGCAGAGGGTGAGGCGGGTGGACGTCATCGTGCGAAAAAGGGAGCAGTCGCGAAGAAAAGGATTCGGGGAAGCAACGAGAGACAGGAAACGGGCGCGCGGGTTGCGCGGCGATGCCGAAAAAGAGGTTCGACAAAGCGGGAAACCGCCCGGGGCGTCAAGGCGTCCGCTCGGCAGCTTGTCGCAACGGCTTAGCGAATGACGCCTTGTCCGGGGGCGGCTTGGATGGACGAGGTGTGGCTGTGGCGAAGGACGGAGGCCCAGGTGTCGGCTTCTCCGGGGTGCCCGTGCTCGCGCAGCGCCCGCGCGATCTCCGCGTCCGTGGGTTCTCGGACGTCATGCCGGGGATCCGCGGGCCACTCGGGCCGCGCGGCCCGCGTGATCGCCCAGCAGGCCCAGGCGCGCCAGCGGCGCTGGTCCCGGCGGGGCTCGTTCATCCGGTCCGCGTAGTGCTGGAAGTGCACCCGGGGGTTGCCGATGAAGAGGTCGGGCGGCACATGCGTCAGCATCCAAGCCAGTGCCTCGTAAGGCATCGGCCAGCGCTGCAGGGCGGGCTCGGATCCGGTCAGGTCCGCCCCCATGGCGCGATCGAGGCAGAGGATGGCCCGGGCGGGCAGGGCCTGTTGCCACAGCGTCTGACCGTATTCGAGGCAGGCGAGGTAGAAGGGTTCGCCGCGCGCGTCGTCCCGCTGCGCGTGGAGGTGGCGCCAGGAGAGTCCTTCACGGGCCGGAGGCAGGTGTGGGCAGGGGGCGAGGCGGCGCATTCCTTCGGTCGGTGAAGCACAGTCGCCCGGGCGTCAATTCTTCGCTTGGCGCGGACGGGTGCTTTCCGGAACACTCTGCGAATGGTCGATGGTCCGTCCGCCGCTCCCGCAGCCACGCCCGATGCCGCCTACACGGTGCACGGGTGGCAGCGTCTGGTGCTGGCGACGCTCGGCAGTCTGATGCGGCTGTGGGGACGGACGCTGCGGTTCGAGACCACCGACGCTTCGCTGGCGGGCCTGACGAAGACCGACGAGCCGATCGCGATGGTGCTGTGGCACAACCGGCTGTTCCTCGGTGCCGAGATCTTCCGCCGCTTCCGGCAGGGCCGGCCGGTGTATGCCTTGGTCAGCGCGAGTCGCGACGGGGCGTGGCTAGCCGCGTTCTTTGCGTTGGCCGGGCTCCGCACGATCCGCGGATCCAGCAGTCAGCAGGGGCGGGAGGCGGCGCTGCTGCTGGTCGATGTGCTCCGCCGTGGCGCCGACATCGGGATCACGCCGGATGGTCCGCGCGGCCCGCGCTACGATTTCAAGGCGGGCGGGCTCGTCGTGGCGCGGCGCGCGGGCGTCCCGATTTTGCTCCTCGGCGGTGTCTTCGAGTCCGCCTGGGTCGTCCCGAGCTGGGATCGGTTCATTTTACCGCGCCCGTTTTCCCGCGTGCGCGTTTCGGGAATCCTGGTTCCGGCGGAGCAACTCGCGGATCGTCGTGCGGCCGCCGAGGAACTGGCCGGGCGGCTGCACGCGATCAACAGCGATACGCTGGGCGGCGGTCCGGGAATCGTGATCTGATCGAGCGCCTTCGATCGTAACCCGCTGCGCGATGACTCTCGTTGATGCTCCCAGTCCGGACCGCGACCCTGATCTGGTCGCGCGGTTTGCCCCCTGGGCCGGCCGTCGGCTGCTCGTCTTCGGCGCGGGCTACATCGGCGGTGCGGTGGCTCGGGTGGCCCGGGCGGCCGGACTGGAGGTCTCCGCGCTCACGCGTAATCCCGCGACGGCCGGTGCGCTCGCGGCGGCTGGGGTGGACGTGGTGGTGGCGGATCTGGCCAGCTACGACTGGCATGCGCGGATGCCGCGCGACGCCGATTTTGTCCTTAATGCGGTGAGCTCCGGCGGCGGTGGTGTGGAGGGGTATCGCCGCAGCTATGTCGAGGGCGCCCGCTCGCTGATCGCGTGGGCCTCCACCGCCTCGCCTCTGGTCCGGGCTCATCTGATCTACACCAGCAGCACCTCCGTCTACGCGCAGGGTGGGGGCGTCCGGGTGGATGAGACGAGCGACGCGGAGCCCGTGGAGGAGAATGGTCGCCTGATCCTCGAGTCGGAGCGTGTGCTGCGTGGGTGGCCGGGGCCTTGGACGATCCTGCGGCTCGCGGGGATTTACGGGCCGGAGCGGCACTTGTTGCTCGACCAGTTGCGCGCGGGCGCGACTGAGCTGGCGGGGCGAGGCGAGCACCGCCTGAATCTGGTGCACCGGGATGATGTGATCGGCGCGTTGGTGGCGGCGTGGCGCGGCCGGGAACGGGCTGCGGGACAGGTTTACACCTTGGCCGACGGCTGTCCGGAGGTGAAAGCGACGGTCGCCGCCTGGGTGGCATCGCGTCTGGGGCGTGCGCCCCCGGACTTCTTGGCGGAGGGCGCGGGCCTGCGGCGGCGGCAGGTGCCGGATCGCGTGATTGCGAGCGACCGTATTCAGCGCGAGTTGGGTTGGCGGCCCCGCTACCCCTCGTTTCGCGAAGGGTATGCGGCGCTACTTGAAGCTTGAAGCCTCCGGCTAGTTGTCTGTCCCTCAGACTCACTCTTAACCCTATCCTGATCCCATGGCCGGCGTCGGCAAACTCCTCAAGCAAGCCCAGAAGATGCAGCGTTCGATCGAGTCGCTCCAGCAGCAGCTCGAAGCGAAGGAATTCGACATCACCGCCGGCGGCGGCGCGGTGCGGATCAAGGTCAACGGCGCCGGCCGTTTCACCGGGCTCGTGCTCGATCCGGAGTTCTTGAAGGAAGACGCGAAGCTCGTGTCGGAGACCATCCTCTCGGCGGTGCAGGATGCCGCGAAGCAGGCGAAGGAGCACAACGACACGGAAATGCAGAAGGTTACCAGCGCCTTCCAGATGCCGGGCTTCATGTGAGGCCGGCGGAGGTCGTGCGAGTTCCTCGATCTCTGGCAGGGCATTGACCATGGCCTCGGCGTTCGAGTCGCTGCAGGGTCAGCTCAAGAAGCTGCCGGGCGTAGGGTTTCGGTCCGCCGAGCGGATCGCGTTGCACCTTCTGGTGGAGAAGCCGGAGCAACTGCTGGCGCTGGTGGAGGCCCTGCGGACGGCCGCGACCGCCGTGCGCCGTTGCACCCGCTGCGGACAGCTCGCGGAGGCGGATCTCTGCCCGATCTGCGCCGATGAACGACGCGACCAGGGGCTCGTGTGCGTGGTCGAGCACGTGCCGGACCTCGTCGCCCTGGAGCGCAGCGGGGCGCACCGCGGCGCCTACCACGTGCTCCACGGCAAGCTTTCCCCGATCAGCGGGGTGGGGCCCGAGCAACTCAATCTTGGCTCGCTCCTTGAGCGTGTGCGTCGGGGTGAGGTGCGGGAAATCATCCTCGCGCTCTCCAACGATGTGGAGGGCGAGGCCACCTGCCATTACCTGACGTCCCATCTCCCGCCCGGTGGCGAAGTGAAGGTGAGCCGAATCGGTTTCGGTCTGCCCAGCGGTGGAGGCGTGTTGTACGCGGATTCGGTGACGCTGCGGAGTGCGCTCGACGGGCGCCGATCTTATTCGTGATTGCGCTGGAAGGCTGGATTCCTTTCTTCTCCGGGTGTCTGGGGTCTGCGGGCGTAGTATAGTGGTTATCACATGTGCTTCCCAAGCATGGAACCCGGGTTCGATTCCCGGCGCCCGCACCAGAATCCGAACTGACGCCCTGCTGCGATGAAGGTAACGGGGCGGCGGAGTGCAGGCCGGCCTGAAGCAGAGCCTCTGCGTGTAGTGGATCTAGGGTGACGCGCCGGAGATCTTGCCCGCGCTTGATTCGCTTCGCGCTGGTCAAGGCACGGGTCCTGCGGCACGCTCCGGCCACCATGTGGAACCTGGTGCCATTTCGTCGGATCGTGTGCGGCTTGGGCGTAATGCTCGCCCTCCTGGGCGAGGTCGCGGCCAACCCGAATCTTCTACTGGTCCCTCCCAGCCAAGCCGTCGAGGCGGGGGAGGCTCTGGAGCTGACGGTGTACGTCAATAATCCTTCCGGTGGCCCGTTCGACGTCATGATTCCGCGGGTCCTGCGCGCGGAATTCGCAAGCGGTGGAGGGCTGCAACGCCTCGAAGTGCGGCCCCTGAGCGTCGCCTTGGGTGCCCAGTTGGCAATCGCGCCCCAGAGCTTCAGTACCCTGCGCTTCGCGGTCACGGTGCCAGCGACGGCGTCGGGCACAGTCTCGCTCCGGTTCACGGACCTGCCGACGAATCCGGTGATGTTCGTCGTGACGCCCTCGGCCGCCGGCGCGGCGGCGGCCGCAGCGGCAGGAGGCGGCACCGGCAATGACACCGTGCAGGGGGCCTCGTTGCGGGGCGACGGCCTTGACCTTGAGTCCGAGCGCGAGACGGTGCGGCGGCATGTTTCGACCTACGAGCCGACCTATTTTCTGCTCGGGCCGGTCGGCGGCTGGAACGCGCGACTCCAGTTCAGCTTCAAGTACCGTCTCGTCTCCCCCTCGGGCACGGATCCCCGCTGGTGGCAGTCGCTGTACTTTGCCTATTCGCAGACCAGCGTCTGGGACCTGAACGGTGAGTCGAAGCCCTTTTATGATTCGAGCTACCGGCCGACGCTGTTCTTTTTCCGCGACGACTTTCACCTCAAGCCGGACTGGATGACCCGCCTCGGGATCCAGGCCGGGTTCCAGCACGAGTCCAACGGCCAGGGCGAACTTGACTCGCGCAGCCTGAACACCGCGTACTTCGCTCCTGCGGCGATCGTGCCGATCGGTGACCGCTGGCGCGTGTGGATCACGCCGCGGTTCATCAGCTACGTCGAGAAGGAGGAGAACCCGGACCTCGACCGCTACCGCGGGAACGTGGAGTGGCGCATTCGGGTGGGCCGCGACCAGGGATTGCAGTTCGCCGCCACCCTCCGCAAAGGGCGCAGCTCGGGATATGGCAGCGGCCAGTTCGACTTCACGGTCCCGCTCCGCATGGTCCCGACCGCCCGTCGCAGTGCGGCGGGGTATCTCCAGATCCAGTATTTCAACGGCTGGGGGGAGACGCTGATCGACTACAACCGCCGCGAGGATGACCAGTACCGGATCGGTTATGCGCTGACGCGCTAGTTGGCACTGGCGGAGGACGGTGGCCGGCGGCGCGGACTGTGCCGGCGACGGGCCCGACGGCCACGGAGCGGGCGCGCGTGCACTTTGGGAAACGAACGCTCGGTTGCGAGATCGCGGGCCTCTCGGTCTCCGGGCAGGTGGGCGTTCGGTGACCTCGCGGTGGTTCCGGTCTCCGGAACGCGAGTGTTCGGCTACGACGGCGCCGGCGGAGGGGGGCGCTCGTGTGTCCCGAGGGCCGGTGGCAGCGAAACCTTGCCAAACGGCCGCCCGCGTTTCCTCATGTGATTCGATGACAATATCGCGTTTCGGGTCAGTAGTGCGTGCGATTGCAAATCGAATCGTGGCGGCGACGCTCTTTGGCCTTGGCGGCGTCGGCGTCGCCGTGGGCGGGGTGATTACGGCGGTCCCCAATCCTCCCCCGAATAGCCCTCCGGGGCAATTCGGCGTCCTGTCGGATCCCACCCGCTCCGGGAGGATCACCTTCAGTGAGGTCGACGTGGGCGCTCGCGGCACTGTCTCGGTGACTGACCTGATACCGGTTGTTGTCGGATCCAACGCGGGCACCCAGATCATGGTAACGATTTCGGGGACCGGGGCGACGAGCGGGATCAACCGCGGCGGCCAGTACCGCATCGATACTGGGCTCGGCTCCCGGTATGGGGGCTCCACCACCATTGGCGTCGGAAGTCTGTCGAGTCAGTACCTCCAGACTTACGACGGTGGCGATGTTTCGTCGCCGAACAGCTACGTGCGCACGCTGACGATCTCGTTCATGCCCGCCGTCTCGGCGTTCATGATCGACTACTTTGACCACAACGGCAGCGGGACCACGGCGAGCGTGATGAGCGTGAACGGCTCGGCGACCACGTTCCCGCTGGTCTCGCAGAACTGCGGTGGCAGCGTCACGTGTCTCGGCACGGGCCGGCAGATCGGCTTTGTGGCCGACGCGACTGTGACCCAGATCAACTCGGTGAGCTTCACCTTCAACGGTCCCGACCAAGCGGCCCTCAACGGCGGTGATCTCGTGATCTTCGACAACCTGCGGTACAGCCTTCCGAGGTCCCAGACGGGTGCATTTGGGACCGGGAAGATGGTGAACATTTCGACCCGCGGGAAGGTGGGCACGGGAGCCGAGATCATGATTGCCGGCTTCGTGATTGAGGGTGGGCCGCGGCGCGTGCTGATTCGGGCGGTGGGGCCGACGCTGGGAGGCTTGGCGGTGACTGGGGCGTTGACGGACCCCTTCCTGACGCTCCTGCGCGGCCAGACGACGATTGCGATCAATGACGACTGGGGGCAGGCGGTGAACGTTTCCGCGATTCGGACCTCGGCGGCGGCGTCGGGCGCATTCGTGCTTGCGGACACGAGCAAGGATGCGGCGATGCTGATCGACCTCGACCCTGGGGCGTACACCGCGCAGGTGTCGGGCGTGAACGCGTCCACTGGCGTGGCGCTGGTGGAAGTCTACGAGGCCCGCTGAGCCGGGGTGCTGGCGCGGGGCCACGCGGCGCCGGCCCGGGTGACGCCGCGCGGCGAAGGCGGTGGGAGCCCAAGCGGCGCGTGCGGGGTGACGCCGCGCGGGGCG
>JBEIGD010000010.1:0-103934 GCA_040382075.1 Opitutaceae bacterium | reverse complement strand
CGCGGGGCGGGCTGGGCGAGGCCACGCGGGGCGGCCGGGTGACTCCGCGCGGCCGGCCGGGTCAGTGGCTCCCGCCCCCGGCCCGCGCTGGCGGGGTGGTGAGGGAGGCGAGGAATTCCACGAGATCGCGGAGTTCGGTGCGGGTGAGGACCGTACCGAAGATCTCCGGCATGCTGGAAGGCGCGTTCTCGCGCTTGGCGATGTCCGCGCGCGGGACGCGGATGGGAGCCGCGCCCGAGACCGGCCGCAGCGTGACCGACGCTCCATCCTCGCCCAAGAGGGTCCCCATGACCGTCGAGCCATCGCGGCGAGTGACAAATACGGCGTCGTAGCCCGGCGCAATCGCGGCGTTGGGGGCGGCAATGGCCTCCAGCAGGTACTCGCGCGACTGAGTGCGGCCGATGCCGTCCAGTGCGGGACCGGCTGCGCCGCCCTCGCCGCCGACCACGTGGCAGCGCACGCAGGCGAGCACGGGGTGCTCGTTGAAGAGTTTGCGGCCGCGCGTGCGGTTGCCGCCCTGCAGCGCGAAGGCGTACCGCTGCGTCGCAGTGGCGGTGGCAAGGCGCGAGCTCCGGGCTTCCAGCAGGGACGTCAGTGCCGGGGTCCCGCGGGCCTCCGCGGCGTTGAGGAGCTCCGCCTGCAGCGAGGCGTAGACCGGGTTGCCGTCCATCGAGCGCAACCCCTCGGCGAGGAGCGCATCGGCCTCGGCGGTGCCGAGCGCTCCGAGGGCGGTGATGGCGCTCTGGCGCTCGACGGTGGAGCCGGCGCGCAGCGCGTGGACGAGGAGCGGGAACGCCTCGGCCGCCGGCAGGTGGCTGAAGTGGGCCTGGGCGGCGGCCCGCACCTCCGCTGACGAAGCGAGACCGGCGGTGCGGATGACCTCGGCGCGGCGCGGGTGTCCGGCTGCGACCACGGCCTCGAGCGCGGCGATGCGGATCGTATCGCTGGCCTCGGTGCGGAGCGCGGCCGCGATCATGGCCTCGCTGGCCGCGGCGATGCGGAGTGCACGGACCGCTTTGAGCGTCGTCACGACGACCGCGTCCGAGGGGTCGCGGAGCAGTGCGTCCAGCCTGCCGGCCAGCGCGGCGATTGCCGGGGCGGCGTCGCGGGCAGGGAGGGGGCGGAAGACGCCGACAATCCGGTCGCGGGCGAACGGCTCGGGCCAGGAGGCGAGATGCTGCAGGGCCTCGGTCCGGAGATCGACGCGCTGCTGGGAGTCGGCCGCCACGCGGGCGAGCGCCTCGGCGTGGTCCGGGTCGCCCGCGCGCGCGTTCGCATTCAATACGCGCAAGGCGAGCAGGCGATCCTCCCCAAAGTCCGGCCGCGCGATCAGCGCCGCCAGTGCGCCCTGCGTTGCAACGATCGGGGCGTCATTGATCGCCCGGGCGGCCTCTGCCACGATGAACGGATCCGCGTCGTTGAGAAAGGCTGCGATCGCCGGGTCGCCGAGTCGCCGGAGGGCGAGGAGAGAGGCGAGGCGTACGGCGACGGCGGAGTCGTGCGCGGCGGCATGGAGGAGCGTGAGGTTGCGACCGCCGACCAGTCCCATCACCAGCGCGTGGCGCAGCGTCAGGTCGCGATCCCCGTTCTCCCGCGCGCGCTCGAGCAACGCCGGCGCGGCGTCGCTTCGTCCCAGTTTGCCCAGACTCTGGGCGGCGAAGAACGCGACGCGTGGTGAGGCGTTGCTTACGCAGTCCACAAGGGCCTCGCCGGCCTCCATCACGCGCAGGTCGCCGACGAGTTTGGCCGCCTGGGCCTGGACCTCGACGTCGGGATCGGCGAGGAAACCGCGCAGGCCGTCGGCCACGGCGCGGTCGGCGCGTCCGATCTGGCCGAGAGCCCAGAGGGCGTGGATGCGCCCGAGTTGCACGGTGCCGCGCGCGGCGGCGAGTTGCAGTTGTGGCGCGACCGCGGCGCCGCGGGCGGCCAGGGCGAACTGTGCCTCCAGCCGGACGCGCTGGTTGGCGTGCGCGAGCAGCGCGATGAGTTCGCTGGTGGACCGGTCGGTGAAGCCCGCGGCGAAGAGCTGCCGGACCTCGGCGATCCGCGGGTCGCCGGCGGTCTCCGGATGGGTCAGGGCGTAGAGTCGGCCGCGGCTCGATTTGGGCCAGCCCTGGCTCCAGTCCGAAAAGTAGAGTCGGCCATCGGGACCGAAGTCCACGTCGGTCGGGAGCGTGCCGGAAAGGAAGTTCTCCTGCAGCGCGAGCCGGAACGAGGCACCCTCCGGCGCGAGTTGGTAACGGTAGATCGCGCTGTTGGTGAAGGAACCGCGGAAGTGGCACATGAAGAACGACCCGCGGTAGGACTCGGGCAGTCCGGTGCCTGGGTAGTGGACGAGCCCCGACGGGCCGTCTGGGTTGTTGGCGACGGGAGGCAGGATGTACGCGGGCTGTCCGTCGAAGCGGGGCAACCAAAGGTGCTCGAGATTCCATGGGCCCGCCTTGCCGAGGGGGGCGTGCTGGTAACCCACGCGCCAGCCGCTGTCGGCGCCCTCGACGATGTGCACCCAGCGTTCGATGTCGCCTTGGTCGCAGTCATTGTCCCCGGTGAACAGGTTGCCGTAGTCGTCGAACGCCAACTCCTGCGGATTACGTAGGCCGGTGTGCACGAGTTCGAGCTCCGAGCCGTCCGGGTTGCACCGCAGCACGGCGCCACAGTCGGCGAGTTCCAGCACGGTGCCTTCTTTGGTGCGTACGCGCGCGCCGCGGTCGCCGAAGGAGAAGTAGACTTTGCCGTCGGGCCCGAGGATGAGGCCGTGCGAGTCGTGGCCGGTGAAGCCGAAGCGCACGCCGTAGCCCTCGCTCAGCGACGTGCGGCCACGCGAGCGCCCGGCGGCGTCGGCCGGATCGAGGAGCCACAGGTGCGGCATGTTGGTGAACCAAACCTTGCCGTCGCGGGCGAGTACGCCGGAGGCGATGCCGTCGAGCGCGTCGTTGAATCCATCAGCGAAGATGCTGGAGCCATCCGCGACTCCGTCCCCGTTGGTGTCCGTGATGCGCCGGACGATGTCCGACTCCCGCGAGAGCTCGGCGTGGCCGTCGGTGCCGAAGAGTCGGAGGATTAGTGCGCGGCGGTCCTCCGTGGAGCGGCAGGCGAGGTCCTCCTCCAGCATCGACATGTAGTCGCGGATATCGAGCACGCTGGAGCGATAGCGGTAGGTCTCCGCAACGTAGGCCGTGCCATCGCGGTCGAAGGTGAAGGCGACCGGGTTGGCGAGCAGCGGCTCCGCCGCGTACAGGGAAATCGCGAAGCCCTCGGGCAGGCGGAAGCGCTGCATCGCCGCGCGCGCCTCGTCGGATGCGCCGGCCACCACGGGCGTCGGACTGCGGTCCGCCGGTTGAAGACTCAGGCGCCCCTTGGCGGCGGGCTCGGTGGCGGTGGCGGGGAGGGTGGCGGCGAGGCCAAGGGCCGCGAGCAGACTGAGGCGAAGAGAACGGGGGGTGCGGTGGGTCAGGTCGCGAGGCATGCAGCCGCGAGGCTGGGTCTTTCATCCCGTGTGGCAAGCGGCGAGCCGCTCGCCCGCGAAACGCTTGCCGGCATCGCGGGCGGCGGAGTAGGGTGGTGGTTTCCGCCGTGCCCTCCTCCCGCATGCTTCATGAGTCCCTGCGCCGCATTGGTGCGGCCGCCTCGGAAGTGGTGATCCTTTGCGATGCGCTGGAGGATGTCCCGCTGTGGATCAAGGATGTCGACGGACACTACCAGTGGGTGAACCGTTCCTTCTTGCTCAACTTCGGGCTGGAGCGGCGTGAGGAGGTGCTGGGTCGGACGGACTACGATCTCTGCGCGCCCCATCTGGCCGAGCTTTACCGGGTCGACGACGAGCGCGTGCTGGCCGGCGAGTCGATTGTGGGACGGGTGGAACTCATCGGCCGCTACGATCATACCTCCCGCTGGTGCTCGACGACGAAGATCCCGCTGCACGCCGCGGACGGCACCGTGGTGGGCACCGCGGGGATCACGCGCCCGACGGGCGACGCCGCCAAGGCGACCCCCGGCCAGCCCCTCAGTCAGGCGCTGCGACTCATTTCCGAGGAGGTCGGACGGCCGCTCTCGAATCTGCGACTGGCCCAGGTCTGCGGACTCTCGCTGCGCGCCTTCGAACGCCAGTTCCTTGCCAGCTACCAGTGCACGCCGCAGCAGTTCGTCCGGCAGTTGCGCGTCCGCATGTCGTGCCAAGCCTTGGTTCAAACTCGCAAAAGCTTGGCGGAAATCGCGACGGATTATGGGTTTGCGGATCAGAGCCATTTCAACCGGGAGTTCCGGCGCCTCCGCGGGGAGACGCCGCGGAGTTATCGTGAGCGGCACGCCGATTGACGGGCTGCCGCTTTTCTCCCAAAAATTGCCGTCGCGGTTCTAGCCAAGTCTGCTCTCATCGAGTAGGCTTTGCCGGTCGTTTTCTGGCGTACCCCATGCCCCTGATGCGTCCCTTTGTCACCCCGATGATTCCGCGATCTGAGCGTACTCCGTCCGGTGTGTTTTGATTCTGACTTTCTCATGCGTTCCGTCACGTCCCTGAAGACTGTTCGTTCCAACGTCCGCTCGCTCGTCGAGGCCGCCCTGGCCGACAGCGGTGGCCTGCTTCGCCTCGCGCCCTGCTGGGTGCCGCGTTCCTTCCTTCAACCCGGCAAGCGGCTCAAGCTGCACCCGGATGATCTCTACGCCTTCGGTCTGAACCGCGGCGGCATCGACGAGCGCTGGTTCGCGTCGACGACTCCGGCGGCGAACGAAAACCGGACGCCGGACGAGGGCCTGAGCTATGTTGTGGCCGGCGACAGCCGCTTCACGCTGCAGGACGCGGTGGCCGAGTGCGGTGCCGGTCTGATCGGCGACGCGATCTGGGGTAAGTACGGCAAGTGGCCGGTGTATTCGAAATTCTTCGACAACATGGGCCCCATTCCGCACCACATGCACCAGTCGCAGGCGCAGGCCGCGCTGGTCGGGCAGGAGGGCAAGCCCGAGTCGTACTACTTCCCGCCGCAGCACAACAACGTCGGGAACAACTTCCCGTACACCTTCATGGGATTGGAGCCGGGTACCACGCGCGCGCAGGTCCGCAAGGCGCTGGAAAACTGGAACCGCGGCGACAACGGCATCCTCGACCTGTCCCGCGCCTACCGGCTGAAGCCCGGCACGGGCTGGCTCATCCCGCCCTGCGTGCTTCACGCCCCGGGTTCGCTCTGCACCTACGAGCCGCAGTGGGGCTCCGACGTCTTCGGCATGTACCAGTCCCTCGTCGAGGGCCGCGAAGTGCCGTGGTCCCTGCTGGTGAAGGATGTTCCCAAGGACCGCCACCAGGATCTGGACTTCATCGTCGATCAGCTCGACTGGGAGGAAAACCTGGATCCCAACTTCAAGGATAACCATTACCTCGAGCCCGTGCCGGTGGCCGACACGCGCAGCGAGGGCTACGTGGACCGCTGGATTGTCTACGGCCGCGTCAAGGGAGCGCAGCTCTTCACCGCCAAGGAACTCACGCTCGAGCCTGGCGCGAAGTGCACGATCAAGGACAACGGCGCCTACGGCCTGATCACGGTTCAGGGCAAGGGACGGATGAACCGCCTCGCACTGGACTGCCCGAAGCTGATCCGCTTTCACGAGATGACCGAGGACGAAGTGTTCTGCACCGAGGCGGCCGCGAAGGCGGGTGTCACGTTCGAAAACACCAGCACCGTTGAGCCGCTCGTCATGCTGCGCTATTTCGGACCCGAGGTGAATCCCGATGCGCCGGCGATGGGCGCCTATCGTCACAACACTTTCTAAGTCTCCCCTCTGCCGCCCGGCTTCACCCTTCAACCCCGATCACCCATGCCTGAGAATAACTTCCCCAAACTGCACAACGCCATGTGGCCCGGCCTCGTCGGCAAGGGCTCGCCCGGCGCGGAACCGTTCATCGCCCTCGACACCATGCTCGACCTCACCGCGAAGGCGGAGGTCAACGGCGTGAAGTTCGACGGCGTCGATCTGTTCCTTTACAATCCGCATACGGACATCGACATCTCGGATGACGGGATCAAGGCGCTGGCCGACAAGATCCGCGGGCACGGCTTCACGGTCGGCTCCGTCGTGGCGCCGGTCTGGTTCGACGCGTCGGCGATGGGTGACGCGACCAAGCGCGCGAACTGGGTCACGCTGGTCCGCAAGGCGATCCGCATCGCCGCGCGGCTCCGCGAGCTCGGTGTCCGTCCGTACGGCATCGTCCGTATCGATAGCGCGGCCTCCGTGAAGGACTGGGATGCCAATCCCAAGGCCAACACCAAGCTCATCGCACAGACGTTCCGCGAGGCGGGCAAGATTGCCAAGGGCGAGGGTGAGCGCCTCGCCGCCGAGGGCGAGATCTGCTGGGGTGGCATGCACTCGTGGAAGAACATGGTGAACCTGCTCGAGGAGGTCGCCATGCCGAAGGTCGTCGGGTTCCAGGCCGACATGTCGCACACGCTCCTCTACACGCTCGGCGAAAACGCGGAGCAGCACCGCATCGTGCCCAAGAAGTACCACTGGGAGCCCGAGGCGTTCCATGCCGCGATGAAGAAGCTCACCGCCGCGCTCCGTCCGTGGACGATCGACTTCCACGTCGCGCAGAACGACGGTACCGTGCACGGTTCCGGCGAGCACGAGAAGACGGGCCGTCACTGCGTGGCGACCGACCCGCGCGGCAAGCTGAACATCGCGCGCGATTCCGGCTATTGGCTGCGCGACGGTCAGGGCAAGGTGACGAAGAAGATCAAGCACATCTGCTGGGACGGCTGCATGTTCCCGAATGAGGTCATGCTCAAGCAGCAGACGTGGAACGACATTCTCGCCGCGATGATTCAGGTGCGCGAGAACCACGGCTGGTACCAGAAGGACTAAGCATCCTGCGCTCCGCGCGTTCTCTCTATGAAGACCCTCAATGTTGGCATGATTGGCTACGGCTTCATGGGCCGGGCCCACTCGAATGCGTTCCGCAAGGTGCGCAATTTCTTCCCGGGCGAGCTCCAGCCCGTTCTCAAGGCCGCTTGTGGCCGCGACGCCGCCAAGACCAAGGCGTTCGCGGAGACGTGGGGCTATGAGTCAGTGGAGACGGATTGGCGCAAGCTGATCGCGCGTCCCGACATCGACCTGATCGACATCGCGGCGCCGAACAACGTCCACGCCGAGATCGCGATCGCCGCCGCCAAGGCCGGCAAGATGATCCTCTGCGAGAAGCCTCTCGCGATGAATCCCGCCGAAGGCGCGCAGATGGTGAAGGCCATCGAGAAGGCCAAGGTGCCGAACATGGTCTGGTACAACTATCGCCGCATCCCGGCGGTCACCCTCGCCAAGCAGCTGATCGACGAGGGCCGGTTGGGTAAGATTTTCCACTACCGCGCCAAGTTCCTCCAGGACTGGACGATTTCCGCTGAGGTCCCGCAGGGAGGCCCGGGGACGTGGCGCCTCGATGCCGCCATCGCGGGCAGCGGCGTGACCGGCGACTTGCTGGCGCACTGCATCGATACCGCGCTGTGGCTCAATGGCTCCATCGACACGGTGTCGGCGATGACCGAAACGTTCGTGAAGCAGCGCAAGCATGCCGCGACCGGCAAGGTGTCAAAGGTGCTGATCGACGACGCCAGTGCGTTCCTCGCGCGCTTCAGCAACGGGTCGCTCGCGACCTTCGAGGCCACGCGCTACGCCCGCGGTCACAAGGCGCTCTACACCTTCGAGATCAATGGCGAGCATGGCTCGATCTTCTGGGATCTGCATGATCTGCACCGCCTGCAGTTCTTCGACTATCGCGATCCGGGCATCGTGCGCGGCTGGCGCTCCATCCACGTCAGCGACGGCGACCAGCCGTACATGAAGAATTGGTGGGTGCCGGGCCTGCAGATCGGCTACGAACACTCGTTCGTCCACCAGGTCGCTGACTTCCTCCGCGGCGTCGAGGAGGGTAAGCCGGCGGCGCCGACCTTCCGCGATGGCCTCGCGACCGACCTCGTGACCGACGCGGTCCTTTCCTCGGCCGGTTCCGGCCGTTGGGTCAAGGTCAAGTCCCCGAAGTCCTGATTCATCCGTGGGTCCGGAGCGATCCGGACCGACGTTCCCTCCTCGATGCCCGCCTGCCGGTTCAACGGCGGCGGGCATTCGTCCGATTAGCTCTCCTCTCCCGCTTTCTCATGTTCCTCCGATCGATCCTTCCCCTCGCGTTGCTCGCCGTGTCCGCCTTGTCGCTGGCCGCCTCCCCGTCCTCCTTGGTCCTTACCCCTCCCGGCGGCGTGACGCCCCGGGCGCACGTCGTGCTGCTTGCGGGCGATGAGGAGTACCGCAGCGAGGAGGCCCTGCCGATGCTCGCGAAGATCCTTAGCCAGCGTCACGGGTTCAAGTGCACCGTGCTGTTCCCGCTCGACACGGACGGCGTGATCAATCCCAACCACGTTCGGTCGCTGGCCGACGCCGAGGCGCTGGACTCGGCGGACGTTCTGGTGATGGCGCTGCGTTTCCGCGCCTGGCCGGATGCCGAGATGGAGCGTTTCATGAAGGCATTCGCGCGCGGCGTCCCGATCGTCGCCCTGCGCACCTCGACGCACGTGTTCAACTTTCCTTCGTCCAGTCGCTGGAGCGAGCTGTCCTGGAACCAGAAAGGCGGGCGCTACCCGGGCGGGTTTGGCAAGGCGGTCCTCGGCGAGACCTGGGTTTCGCACTGGGGCGACCACAAGCGGGAGGCCACGCGCGGCGTCATCGAGGCGGCGGCCGCCGGACATCCGGTGCTCCGCGGCGTGTCCGATGTCTTCGGCGACAGTGATGTCTACGAGGCGTATCCTCCGGCCGATGCGACCGTGCTGCTGCGCGGGCAAGTCGTACGGGATCTCTCTCCCCAGTCGCCCGGCGCCACTCGCTCGAAGCCTCGCGCTTCGGACAAGCAGTCCCAGCCGGTGAACGACCCGATGATGCCGATCGCCTGGACCCGCGTTTACCGGCACCCCAGCGGCGTGGAAAACCGGATTGTCTGCACGACCATGGGCGCGGCGACCGATTTGCGGAGCGCAGATCTGCGCCGCTTGGTCGTCAACTCGGTCATTTGGCTGACGGGTCAAACCGTACCGCCGGTGGCGGACGTTGAACCGGTGGATCCGTATCATCCCCTCAACTACGGATTCAATGGCTTCCGCATCGGGCTTCGTCCCGACGATTACCGCGTGGGCGGGGTGGTGCCGGCTGGAGCGCAGCGCATCTTTGACGGCCGCAGCCTCGGCGGCTGGCAGGGAGATCCGAAGCTTTGGACGGTTGAGGACGGGGCGATCACGGGTCGCACCACGGACGCCGCGCCGATCGAGGAAAACGCCTTCCTGGTCTGGAAGGGTGGCGTGGTGCGCAACTTTGAGCTGAGGCTCCAGTTCCGCTTCCGTGACGTGAACGAGAAGCGCACGGCCAATTCGGGCGTGCAGTACCGCAGCCGCGTGCTCGATGCCGCGAAGGGTATCGTGGGTGGCTACCAGGCGGACATGGATGCCGGGGGGCGTTATGTGGGTATGCTCTACGAGGAGCGCGGGCGCGGGATCCTTTCCAAGCCGGGCGAGCGCGTCCGGCTCTCGCCGGTCCCGGCGGGTGGCAAGTTTGCGCCGGAAGTGCTCGGAGCCACGGCCCCCGCGGATGCGGTCGCAGCGGCATTTCGTCTGGAGGACTGGAACGATCTGGTGATCACGGCGGTGGGGAACCGTCTCGTGCATCGGATCAACGGCGTGATCACGTCGGACGTCACCGACCTCGATCCCGGGGCGGCCGCGAGCGAAGGCGTGCTCGCGCTTCAGCTGCACAAAGGACCGGCGATGACGATTCAGTTCCGCAACCTCGGCCTCACCCCGTTGCCGTGATGCTTCGGGTGGTGCTGCGCGGAGTGGTCGGCTTCCTGATGGCGGGATGGGCGCTCGCGGCCGTGGCGGCGGAACCCGTGCGGAAGCCGCGAAGGGCTCCCGAGTTGCCGCCCCTCGAAGCGCCGGTTGACGGGAGCGCCGTGCAGATCGCCTCCGATTTCCGGCTCGAGTTGCTGTACACCGTCCCGCGGGACGGGCAGGGATCGTGGGTCGCGTTGACGGTCGATCCGCAGGGACGACTGATCGCGGGCGATCAGTACGGGGGGCTCTTCCGCATCCGCCCGCCGGCAGTCGGCAGCTCGGAGCGCGCCGCGGTCGAGCCACTTGAGACGGGCTTGAAGGGTGCGCACGGAGTCCTCTATGCGCAGGGCAGTCTTTACGTCGTGATCAACGAATCGGAGCCGGGTGGAGTCTACCGCCTGCGCGACCTCGATGGCCAGGGACGTTTCGGGCCTCCGGAACTGATCCTTTCTCTGGATGGAGGCAAGGAGCACGGACCGCATTCGGTGATTGCCGGACCGGATGGGCGCTCGCTGTACGTCGTGAACGGAAACTTCACCGAACTGCCCTCCAACCTGCGCGCTGGAGGCCCGGTGGCTTGGGCCGAGGATCACCTGCTCGCGAGAATGTGGGATCCCCGCGGACACGCCAAGGAGCGGTACGCGCCGGGTGGGCATATCCTGCGCGTCGATCTGGACGGCTCGAATCCCGAGTTGGTGGCGATCGGATTTCGCAACACGTTCGACGCAGCGTTTGATGCGCGGGGAGAACTGTTCACGTACGACTCCGATATGGAGTGGGACCTCGGCACGCCTTGGTACGTGCCCACGCGACTGAATCACGCGGTGAGGGGGGGCGACTTTGGATGGCGCAGCGGAGCGGGCCGGCATCCGGACTACTTTGCGGACACGCTGGGCACGGTGATCGACATCGGCCCCGGCTCCCCGACGGGAATGGTCTTTGGAACCGGCGCCCGGTTTCCGGCGCGGTATCAACAGGCCTTGTTCATGGCCGACTGGACGTATGGCACTCTCTACGCCGTGCACCTCAGCGGGAACGGCTCGACCGTGGTCGCCAAGGTGGAGGAGTTCCTCGCGGCCAAGCCACTGCCGCTGACGGACCTCGTGGTCAACCCGCGGGACGGCGCGCTCTATCTGGCGACCGGCGGACGCCGCACGCAGTCGGCCC
Organism: Opitutaceae bacterium; assembly: GCA_040382075.1. Classification (GTDB taxonomy): domain Bacteria; phylum Verrucomicrobiota; class Verrucomicrobiia; order Opitutales; family Opitutaceae; genus UBA6669. The sequence goes on along the minus strand of JBEIGD010000010.1, from coordinate 92,919 downwards.
TTTACCGTGTCACCTACGTCGGGCCCGAACCGACGGCGGCGGATCCCGCCTCTGAACTCAGTGCTGCAGTAGAGCGCCGTCGACGATTGGAGGCCCTGCAGGAGCCGTTGGCAGCGGGCCGTGATGTGGCTCCGATTTGGTCGGCGTTGGCGGAGGAGGACCGCACGCTTCGGTACGTGGCGCGCGTGGCCCTGGAGCATCAGCCGGCCGAGCTCTGGAGTGAGCGGGCGCTGGCGGAAACGGACCCACGGTCGGGCGCGGAGGCCTTGCTCGCGCTGGCCCGTCGCGGCTCCGGCGAGCTACGCGAACGGTTGTGGGCCGCGCTGGAGCGGCACGACCTGGCGGCTCGGAGGGGCGAGGAGCGGCGCACCCTGCTGCGGGCGTGGCAACTCGCGTTCGTGCGTCTGGGGGACCCCGATGCGGCGTTGCGCGATCGCTTGGCCGCGCGCCTGGTGGGCGTTTTTCCGACGGACGATCCCCTGGCCAACCGCGAGATTGCCGCATTGCTCGTGTACCTCGATGCGGCGGCCGCTCCCCGGCTGCTCGTGCCCCTCCTGGCGGTCGCAGAGCCGCCGGAGGACGTCACCCACACGGAGGCTTTGATCGCGCGGAATGACCGCTATGCGAAGGCCTTCGTGGCGAATGCCCAGAGCCGGCCGGATCGTCAGCAGATCGCTTACGCCACGGCACTTCGACTGGCGCGCTCGGGCTGGACTCCCGAGCTGCATCGCGAGTTCTTTACTTGGTTCGCCCGCAGCAGCGAGTGGCGCGGAGGTCTCAGCTTGCCTGGATTCGTCCAAGCGATCCGCCGCGATGCCCTGGCGCGCGTGGCAGACTCGGCACTGCGGGCGGAGCTCGACGCAGCCTCCAAGCCGCCTCCTGCGACGATGAGCGCAGCGGGCCTGCTGCCGCAGGGGCCGGGTCGCGATTACACCCTCGAGCAAGCGCTTGACGCCGTTTACATTCCTCTGATCGGGCGTGATTTCGACCGCGGGAAAGCCATGTTCCAGGCGCTGGCTTGCACGGCCTGTCATCGGTTCGGCGAGATCGGAAGCGGGGTGGGGCCAGACCTCACCGGAGCGGGCAATCGTTACTCGGTCCACGACCTCCTGCAGGCGATCGTGGAGCCCTCGCACGTCATCAGTGATCAGTATGGCAGTGAAATTTTCGAACTGACGGACGGCTCCGCCCTCGCCGGGCGCGTCGTGGGCGAGGACGGTGAAGCGCTGCTCGTGCTGACGAACCCCTTCGCGCCCGATGACACGACCCGGATTGCCCGCCAAGCAATCAAGGCGCGTCGCACGAATCCCGTCTCACTGATGCCCGCTGGACTGATCGATTCGCTCAACGGCGGCGAGCTGCAGGACTTGGTCGCTTACATCCTTTCCGGCGGGTCGCCCCGGGACGCGATGTTTCGGCGCCTCAAGAACTGAAAATTCACTCCGACGGGAACCGTGTCGCAGGGCTTTACTTCGGCCCGGCGAGGACTTCTATGACGTTTGAACAGCCCCGTTCGCCCCATGCCGAGCTCCTCATCACCCCGTGCAGTCTCATGGAAAAAGCAGTGTTTTGGTGAAATTTCATCGAGAGCGGCAGTTTTCGGCTGGGTAGTGCTCGCCCTGTGCGTGGCCGGTTGCGGTCGCCGGGAGGGCGACCCCGCTGTCGCGGTGTCGGCGGAGGCATCGGCGGTCCAGAAGGGACCTGCGGCCGAAGCAACGGCGGTGGCCGTGACGGTGAAGGCAGACGCGCCGGGCAAGCTCGCGTTTAACGAGCACATCCAGCCGATTCTGGCGGAGAACTGCTATCATTGCCACGGGCCGGACCCTGGCTCGCGCAAGGCGGGCCTGCGACTCGATCGCGCGGAGTATGCTTTCCGACCGCTGGACAAGTCCGGTCCCGCGATTGTCGCGGGAGAGCCTGATCGCAGCCCGCTGGTGCAGCGGATTGAGTCAACGGATGATCGTGACCGCATGCCGCCTCCCGAGGCGCACAAGACCCTGAAGCCTCAGGACGTGGCGGCGTTGCGGCGGTGGGTGGCGGAGGGCGCGGAGTATCAGGAGCACTGGGCGTTCATCGCGCCGAGTCGTCCCGCGGTTCCGCAGGGTGGGGCGGCCGCGGGTGCGGCGACCCCGATCGATGCCTTTGTGCGCGCGGCGCTGCCGGCGGCGGGGCTGGCGCCCTCGCCCGAAGCCGAGCGGCCGGCGTTGCTGCGTCGGGTCGCCTTCGACCTGACCGGCCTTCCCCCGACTCCGGAGGAGGTGGAGCAATTCCTGAACGACCGTGACCCGGGGGCTTACGAGCGCGCGGTGGATCGTTTCCTTGCGAGCCCGCGCTTCGGTGAGCACCGCGCGCGTTACTGGCTCGATTATGTCCGGTATGCGGACACGCACGGTATCCACTTCGACAACTACAGATCGATCTGGCCCTATCGCGATTACGTGGTGGATTCGTTCAATGGCAACAAGCCCTTCGATCGCTTTGTGATTGAGCAACTGGCGGGTGACCTCTTGCCGGCCCGTTCGATCGAGGAAGTGGTGGCGACCGGCATGATGCGTTGCAACCTGACGACGAACGAAGGCGGGACGATTCCCGAGGAAATCTACGTCAACCAGACGCGCGACCGCGTGGAGTTCTTTGGCGCGACCTTCCTTGGCCTGACGACGGGCTGCGCCGCCTGCCACGATCACAAATTTGATCCCCTGACTGCGCGGGACTTTTATGCGCTGGCCGCGTTTCTCGGCAACACGGCGGAGAAGCCGTGGGATTACAACACGCCGGACCCCTTGCCGGTGCTGCGGTTGCCGCCCCCGGGCCGGCGGGCCGAGGTGGAAGCGGCGATTGCGGAGCGCGCCGAGTTGCTCGACAAGCTCGAGTCGCGCCGGACGGCCTCGCGTCGCTTCATGGCGGACTGGCTGGCCGCGGGCCAGCGCCCCCGGCCGGTGGATGCGACGGGCCTCGAGGTCCGGCTGCGTTTTGATGAAGGGCGGGGTGACGTGGTGCGCAACTCCGCCCCCGGAGCGGCGGTGGCCGAGTTCCGGGCCGAAGTGAATCCCCTCGTCTGGGGAGAAACCAACTGGGCGTGGGCAGGTATGCGCATGGACATGTCGACCCGGCTGCCCTTGGGCAGCGTGGCGGACATCGACACCTCTGACGCACTCTCCGTCGGTGGCTGGATCATGCTGCGCCAGAAGACCGGCGGTGGCCATACCGGTGACGGATCGTTGATCGCCCGCCGAGGCGATGCCAAGAAGCTTGAGGGCCGTGGCTGGGATCTCTATCAGCGCGATGCGCGCCTCGAGGTGAACCTCGCGCACGACGCGAAGCATGTACTCACCGTTGCGACGACCGAGAAGCTGCCGCGCTACGAGTGGCAGCATGTCGCCTTCACCTACGACGGTTCGGGACGTGCCGCCGGCCTTGCGCTGTATGTCAACGGACGCCGCGTCGAGACCAAGGTGGTGGCGGACACGCTGGCACCCGGCCAGAGCGTTCGTACGACCGCCGAGACGCATCTGGGTCGCCGCGACGACTCGGATCCGCTGCGCGAGACCAGTTACCAGGACGTCCGGATTTACCGCCGCACCCTCTCTCCCGCGGAAGTCGCGCGTTGGCCGTTTGAGGACCTTGCCGCCGAGATTGTGGCGCGGCAGCCCGACCCGGCGAAGTGGTCGACCTTGGAAGCGTTCATCGCAGCGGATCGATTCTTCATCGGGGAACAAGACGGGGAGGGCCGTGACCTGCACGCCAGACTGGTGGCTGCGGAGGCTCGCCTTCAGGAGCTGACCAAGACGGGTGAGCCCACGCTGATTGCGCGCGAGAAGTCGACTCCGGCATTCGCCGACGTGCTCACGCGTGGTGACTACTTTGCCCGCGCCGAGCGGGTTGAACCGCAGACCCCGCATTTCCTCCCGCCCTTGCCGGAGGACAAACCCCGCAACCGTCGCGGACTGGCCGAGTGGCTGGTGACTCCCGAGCAGCCGCTCTTCGCGCGCGTCACGGTGAACCGGATGTGGCAGGAGCTTTTCGGCGTCGGTCTCGTGGAGAGCGCGGGTGACTTCGGCGTGATGGGGGCCCATCCGTCTCACCCCGAGCTGCTCGACTGGCTGGCGGTGGAGTTCCGGGAGAGTGGGTGGGACGTGAAACGGATGTACCGCACCCTGGTGCTCTCCGCCACGTACCGGCAGTCAGCGCGCGTGCGGCCGGGTGACCTGCAGAAAGACCCGGCGAATCGGTTCCTCGCCCGCGGCCCCCGATATCGCATGGACGGCGAAGTATTGCGAGATAGTGCGTTGGCGGCGGCCGGCCTGCTTTCCCCGCGGCTCGGTGGTCCTCCGGTGAGACCCTATCAACCGGGCGGGCTGTGGGAGGAAGTCGCGATGCCTGAGTCCAACACCCGTACCTACATCGTCGGGCACGGTGACCAGCTGTATCGCCGCAGCGTCTACACGTTCTGGAAGCGGTCTTCGCCGCCGCCGGCCTTCGAGACCTTCGATAGTCCCTCGCGTGAGCTCGCATGCGTCCGGAGGCCCCGGAGCAATACTCCCCTTCAGGCCTTCGTGACGATGAACGATCGGCAGTGGATCGAGGCCTCGCGCAAGCTGGCTGAGCGCGTGCTGCTTTCCGGCCACTCCAGCACAGAGGCCCGCCTTCAGGCCTTGGCTGGATTCACGCTCGGCCGCCCGCTGTCCGCGCGGGAGAAAGGGCATTTCCAATCCCCCCTGGAGGAGTTCGTCTCGCATTACCGTGCCGATGCCAACGCGGCGATTCTGCTGCTCGGCGTGGGTGATTCCAGCGTTGCCCCCGGCGTCGACACCGCTGAGCTCGCGGCGTGGACCATGGTGGCGAGCCAGTTCCTCAACCTTGATGAGTTCCTGACCAAGTAGACGCGTTCTTCCCCCTCCTTTCGCCATGTCCTCCGACCCGATTCAGCACGATCCCCATGCGCACCTCTGCTCGGACCACGCCGGTGAAGGTCCGACGGTGTGGGACCTCCCGGTGCCCCAGTCCCTCAAGCGCGAGTGGCTTGAGCTGGAGACCAGACGCCATTTTCTCGGTCGCTCGGGCAAGGCGCTCGCGTGGGCGGGGCTTGCGAGCATCCTTGGACGCAATCCGACCACGACCTTCGCGCAACCGAACGCTCCGGTCTCCTTCGCGCCGCACTTCGCACCGAAGGCGAAGCGGGCGATCTACTTGTTCATGGCTGGCGCTCCTTCGCAGCTCGAGACGTGGGACTACAAGCCGGGGCTGAAGGAAATGTATGACCAGGACCTGCCTGAGTCGGTCCGTGGCGGACAGATCTTGACTGGCATGACCTCGAGCCAGGCACGGCTGCCCGTGGCACCGAGCCCCTTTGGGTTTACGCAGCACGGTAAGTCGGGGCACTGGGTGTCGAACCTCTTTCCCTACACCGCGCGGGTGGCGGATGAGTTGACGGTGATGAAGTCGCTCTACACCGAGGCGATCAACCACGAGCCGGCGATCCTGCAGATCACGACGGGCAGCATGTTTGCGGGCAAGCCGTCCATCGGAGCGTGGTTGTCGTATGGCTTGGGTGCGATGAACGAGGAGCTCCCGACCTTCGTGGTGTTGACCTCGAAGATGCCGGTGAAGGCCAACGTTCAAGCGTTGTCCAACCGACTCTGGTCCTCCGGCTTCCTTTCCCCGGAGCACGCCGCCGTGGCCCTCCGCTCCGGAAGTGATCCGGTGCTCTTCCTGAAGGATCCTGAGGGCATCTCGCGCAACGTCCGTCGTGCGATGATCGATGGCGTGAACGCCATGAATCGCGACCTTTACGAAAGCGTCGGCGATCCGGAGATCAACGCGCGCGTCTCCCAGTACGAGATGGCCTTCCGGATGCAGACGTCGGTCCCGGACTTGACTGATCTATCGCGGGAGCCCAAGTCGACCTGGGATCTTTACGGCGAGCGCGCCAAGGAACCGGGCACCTTCGCCTACAACTGCCTCATGGCGCGGCGTCTGGCCGAGCGCGGCGTCCGATTCACGCAGATCTTCCTGCGGAGCTGGGATACGCACGGTGACTTGCCGGCGCGGATCCGCGACCTGGCGATGGATTCGGATCAGGCGACCTACGCCCTGATCGAGGATCTCAAGCGGCGCGGCCTGTTGGATGATACGCTCGTGATCTGGGGCGGAGAGTTTGGTCGCACGGTTTACTCCCAAGGCGGCCTCAAGCCAGATTTCTTCGGCCGCGATCATCACCCGCGCTGCTTCAGCATGTGGATGGCCGGCGGCGGCATCAAACGCGGGCTCTCGTACGGCGAGACCGACGACTTCTCCTACAACATCGTCAAAGATCCGATCCATATCCGCGACCTCCACGCGACGATGCTGCACCAGTTCGGCTTCGATCACAACCGGTTGACCTTCAAGTTTCAGGGTCTCGATCAGAAACTGACCGGAGTGATGCCGGCCAAGGTCATCCACGACCTCATCGCCTGAGTGGAGCCGCGGGTCGTGCTCCACCATTGCGTGATCGACTGATTCCCTATCCCGTTTTCCTCCATGCCTGACACCCCCTCTTCTCTGCCGCCCGGTGCGGAGAACCAGCACGGACGACCGCGGCGCCTCTTCACCGCTCTCCTCTGCCTGCTGGTGGTCGGCGGCTTGTCCGCAATGCCGCTGCTGTGGCCGGCGGATGGGCAGGAGCGCTCCTCGCTCGCGGTGTTTTTCGGCCGATTGCATCCCCTGTTTCTGCACTTCCCGATCGCGCTGCTGGCGGTGGTGCCGCTCATGGAGATCGGGGGCTTCTTTCGGCGCGGCCGCCATCTCCGCGCGTCGGTGGGCTTCATCTTGTGGCTGACCGTCGCCGGTTCGCTGGCGGCCACGGTACTCGGCTGGTTGCTTGCCCGGGCGGGCGGCTACTCGGGCGAGTTGGTGAACGACCACATGCTGGGAGGCTGCCTGCTCTCGATGGCGGTCCTGCTCGCGGCGCTCCTGCGTCGGCAACTGGTGCGGCGGGGCCCCGGGAGCGTGGGGCTTCTTTATCCCTTGGTGCTGGTAGCGGCGCTTGGTCTTCTGGTGTGGACCTCCCATCAGGGAGGTCAGCTCACGCATGGTGAGCGATATCTGGAGGAGCACATGCCGGCTCCGCTGCGTCGTTGGCTGGGGCTGCCGGAACGCGAGAAGAAGTCGGCCCGTCCGCCCGCCGCCGGTGCAGCCGCGCCCGCGGCGTCCGGCGAGGCGGGAGCGCCGGTCGCCCGTCCGGTCTCATTTTTCGATGAGCGCATCATGCCGGCGTTTGATCGGACCTGCGTCTCGTGCCACAACCCGAACAAGACCAAGGGCGGGCTGCGGATGGATGCGTATGAGCACCTCTTGGCCGGCGGAGACAGTGGTCCTTCGATTGTGCCGGGAGATGCAGCGCGGAGTGAGCTGTTCCGACGGATCACCCTGCCGCATGATGACGAGGAGTTCATGCCCACCGACGGCAAGAAGCCCCTCACGGCGGAGGAGACCAAGTGGATCGAGCAGTGGATCAATGCCGGCGCGTCGCCTGATGCACCCCTTTCCGAGTTGGCCGGTATCACGGTCGCGCCGGTCGCGAAGGCCACCGTGGCCGCGCCGACGGTACCGGATTATCATCCGCAGTTGGAGGCGATCCGAGCGTGGGAGCGCGCCTGGGGTCTTCGTTTGGTCCCGGTGTCGCAAGTGGGCACGGATGGCGTGATTCTCCGCACCGCGAGCTCGCCGGCTCGGTGCACCGACGACGCGATTGCGGAGCTGGGCGCCCTGCGGGAGTTGGTGGTGGACGCCGAACTCGCGCGAACCCCCGTGACGGATCGGTCGCTCGCCGAGATCGCTCTCTGGCCGAACCTTCGCCGACTCGATCTGACGGCGACCGCCGTCACCTCACCGGGCGTCGCGTTGCTTGCCAAGGTGGTCGGTTTGCAGGCGTTGAACCTGACCGGGACGGCAGTCGATGAGCCGACCCTCGTGCCTTTGCGCTCGCGGAGCGGCCTCGTGGTTTACGCCGCGCCGGATCTGGGCAAGCCGTAGCCTAGGGCGCGCCGATCCATGAAACCTGCGGTGACGGTTCGGGATCTGCGCAAGAGCTACCACGAGGTGGAGGCGGTCCGTGGAGTCAGCTTTTCCGTCGCGCGCGGGGAGGTCTTCGGACTCCTCGGTGCCAACGGAGCGGGGAAGACCACGACCCTGGAGTGCTTGCTCGGACTGCGGCAACCTGACGCGGGTACCCTTGAACTGTCGGGCGTTGACCTGCTCCGCCACCCCGGTGAGGCCCGGCGCAAGATCGGGGCGGTCCTGCAGGCGACGCTCCTGCCGGAGCGGATCACGGTGCGCGAAGCGGTGCGACTCTTCGCGGCCCTCTACCCGAATCCCGTGCCGGCGGCTGACTTGCTAGAGCGATTCGGCCTGGCGGCGCTGGCGAACGCGCGCTTCGAGGGACTTTCGGGCGGTGAGCGTCAGCGTTTGGCCCTCGGGTTGGCATTCGTGGGTCGGCCGGACGTGTTGGTGCTGGATGAGCCGACGGCGGGGTTGGACCCCGTGGTCCGGGCGAGCCTGCACGCCGAGATAAGGCGTGCGCGCGCGGATGGCTGCGCCGTCGTGCTTTCGACGCACTACCTGGAGGAGGCCGAAGCGTTGTGCGACCGGATCGCGATCCTCGCGGAAGGCCGAATTCTCGCGGAGGGGGCGCCGCAGGCGCTCCTGGCTCGCGTGGAAGAGCGGCACCGGTTTGAGCTGGAGGCGACCGCACCCATCCCGGACGCCTGGTTGCAGGAGGTCTCCGATCTGGAGGAGGGCGACGTGTGTGGATGCCGGCTTCGTGCCTACACGCGCCGTCCGGCGGAGGCCGTGACGGCCTTGACGCAGCGTCTGCAGGCTGCGGGGGCGGGAATCGTGTCGCTACAGGTCCGGCGGGTCTCGCTTGAAGAAGCCTTTCTGCGTCTTACGACCGCGGAAGCGGTGCCGAAGGAGGAGCGCCGATGAAAGCGTGGTGGGTGCAGGTCGAAATTGCGCTGCGGCTCCACTACCGGAACCGGATGGCGCTCTTTTACGGGTATCTTTTCCCGCTGATTTTCCTCGTCGCGTTCTGGGTGCTTTACCGGCACGAGAGCGTCCCGCTACTCCGGCACATGGGTGAGCTCCTGACCGTGAGCGTGTTGGGCGGGGCGTGCTTTGGTCTCCCGACGACCTTGGTCGGTGAACGGGAGCGAGGCGTCTGGCGGCGCTACCGTCTTTCGCCCCTTCCCTTGTGGGCGGTGCTGGCGGCGGTGGTGGTGGCTCGCGGAGTCCTGTTGGTCTCGGCCGGGGCTCTGCAGTGGGGAGTGGCGATGCTCGTCGGGATGACGGCTCCGGAGCACCCGTGGGCGGTGGTGGTCGCCTTCGCGGCGGTCTGCTTTGCGTTCATTGGCCTCGGGCTCCTGATCGCGCAGTTGGCGAACAACGTTCCGGCGGTGCAGGCACTTGGGCAGTGCATCTTCCTTCCGATGCTGATCATCGGCGGAGTGGCGGTGAAACTCGCGAGCTTGCCGGAGTGGGCGCAGCATGTATCGGCCTTCTTTCCCGGCCGCTATGCGGTGGAGGCGATCCAGGGGGCGGTGACGGGCGAGGGGTTTGCCGAGATCGGATTTCCACTCCTTGCGTTGCTCGGCATGGGCACGGCGGGGGGATTGGCGGCGGCCGGCCTCTTCCGCTGGGATACGCAACAACGGGTGGAGTGGCGCCGCCGGGTCCTCTGGCTCGTCCCCGTGGTGGTAGGGTGGCTGGCGGTTGGAGGGTGGGCGGAGCGCTCGGGCCGGGCGCTCGTACCAGCCACGGGGGTGATCAGCGAGGCACCGACCGCTCTGCCGAAGGCGATGCCCGCCTTGCCCGAACCCGTCTGGACCAAGATCACCGCAGCGGATACGGCCGCGCTCAATTATCAGGTCCCGCCGGATCGGGGCGTCGTTGCGCCGTTTGCCGGGGACAGCGAGGAGCCGGACGAGTATACGGCGCAAGAGCTGGAGACCGTGCGGAGAAACCTCTACACGTGGCGACCGGCGTTCGAGGGTGACGACATTCAGCGCGTGCGCAATCTGCTCTACGTCGCTGCCGTTCCTGATTCGGTGCAGTTGCCGGTCGAGCGACATCTGCCTCCGATGGTCCTGCGCTACCTGTCGGACATGTACCCGCAGGACAAGCTCGTGAAGATCCTGACGTACATCGCGATGCACCCGGAAGAGGGCGGGGTCATCGTCAATCTCGGCGACCTCGGTCTGGAGGCGGCGGTGGGAGACCCATGGACCGTGCGGGAGCGGGCCTATTTCTACGCGATCAAGTTCACGGCGCGCCTCACGGGAAGGCCGGCGGGGTGAAGTGACATGAAGTCGTCGGTCAATCCACCTCCGCGCTCTCCGGTCGGGCTGGTCCGCCTGACCCTCCTCATCTTGTTCGTGGTCGCGCTGGTTTCCGTACCCTTCATGGTGTTTGGGGAGTCGCTCGCGGAGCCCTTTCTGGCCTCGCAAGGGCAGCGCGGGGCGGGACTGACCCTGGCTGCGATCGTTCTCCTTGCGGCTGACTCCGTGGCTCCGGTGCCGGCGACGCTGGTGATCATGTCACTCGCCGCCAAGGCCGGCTTTGTTGCGGGCTTTGTTGGCGGAACCCTCGGTATGACCGCGGGAGTGGTCTTTGCTGCGTGGTTCGGACGTTTTGCGGTGGGACGGATTGCGCCCCGGTTCATGCCTGACACCGAGCTAGAGCGTCTGCGGAGTGCGCTGCAGACGCGCCTCGGCTGGACCTTGGCGTGCTTGCGCAGCGTACCGGTGCTCGCAGAGACCTCCGTGATTGTCGCCGCGGCGGCCGGCGTGCCGCTGCGCCGGATCGTGGCGCTGACCCTACTCCCTAATCTGGTCGTGTCCGCGATCTATGCGGTGGCGGCGAGCGAGTCATTTGCGACGGCGAGCGTTGCCTTCTTGGGCACGGTGTTGGCGTCGGGAGTGATCTGGATGTGGGTCCGCGTCGCCGGACGTCCACGGAGCCGGTAGCTGAACGATGCCTACCGCGTTGGTGGGGCGTGCCATCGAGGGAGCCTTGGTCGCAGCGGCAGCAAAGCTTCCGTGCGCGGGGTGGTCTGCATCTTCAACCTGGGGTATCGTTTCGTCTGAACGGCAGGTCCTCGTAGGCAATAGACCCTAGCTGGCTCTGCTCGGCGGTTGACCGTGGATCGGCTGAAAAGGGAACCTCGTTCGGCAATTGGTATCTCATAAGATTATTGTACTGATATACTTTACCGGTCGTTTCGGCTTCATTTCTGGTGGAAACGGCCGTTACGGGTTGACGAATCAGCAGAACGGCAAATCAATAACTCAGTCTGGGTCTCCAACCGGACAACTCTCACGGATACCTCCCATGCCCAACAATCTGACCAACCTGACCAAGCGGGAAATCGTTCTCGAGATCTATGAGAAGACGGGCTTTCCGCAGAAGGAGATCGTTCACACCGTGCAGATGACGTTGGACATCGTCATGCGCGCCCTCGCGGAGGGTCGGAATGTGGAGTTGCGTAATTTCGGAGTACTCGAAGTTCAGCGTCGCAAGGCGCGGATCGGCCGCAACCCCAACAAGCCCGAGACTGAGGTGGTCATCCCGGAGCGGGCCGTGGTGAAGTTCAAGTCCGGCAAGATCCTCAAGCAGCTCCTCAAGAAGCTCGACGTCCAGGCGCTGCCGTAAGGCGGATTCGCTCTGCTCCCGTCCGATTTAACCCGGCCAAGGCCGGGTTTTTTTTGGCCTCGGCGCGCGCCAGAGCGTTGGTTTTTGTGTCGCCCCCGGGCCGCCGCCCCTGTCATTTCCTCAGGCGCATGGCCTCGTTTCAGACGCTCCCTGGATTCCGCGAATTCTATCCCGACGCGATGGCACGCCGGAACCACCTTTTCCGGCTCTGGCGTCAGACGGCCACCGCGTTCGGATTCGCGGAATACGATGCCCCGGTGCTGGAACCGTTGGATCTGTACAAGACGAAGTCAGGCCACGAGATCGAGGCTCAGCTCTTCAGTTTCACCGACAAGGGAGGGCGGGAGGTGGCGCTGCGCCCCGAAATGACCCCGACGGTGTGTCGGCTGGTGGGCGAAAAGGCCAGTGCGCTGAAGCGTCCGATCAAGTGGTTCAGCATTGCCGAATTCTATCGTTACGAGCGCATGCAGAAGGGCCGTGGTCGCTGCTTTTTCCAGTTCAATGCCGACATCTTCGGCGAACCCGGCATCGAAGCGGAGACGGAGCTGATTGCGCTCCTGACGCAGTGTCTTTGCGGTTTCGGGCTCACCGCGGAGGATTTCTTCATCCGATTGAGCGATCGGAATCTCTGGTTTTACTTCTTGGAGGCGCTGGGTTTCGACGATGCGCGGAGCCGGAGCCTGCTGACGGCCGTGGATCGGTATGAGAAACTTGGCGACGATGCGTTCAAGGAGGATGCCGCGCAGTTTGGTCCCCTCGATGAGGAGCGGAAAACGCGGATTCTGGCGTTTCTGGCGATCCGATCCCTGCCGGCCTTGGAGGCGGCGGTGGCGTCTCTCGCCTCGGAACGCATCGCCGCGCGTCTGGAGGATTGGCGTCGGCTGCTGGGGAATCTGGACGCGATGGGGCTGTCCCGCTTCGTCGAAGTCGATCTCGGCGTGGTGCGTGGCTTGGCCTACTACACGGGCTTCGTGTTCGAGGCGTTTGACCGCAAGGGCGAATTACGGGCCCTTGCCGGGGGCGGCCGGTACGATGACCTGGTCGGGAAGCTCGGTTATGCGGCGATGCCGGCGGTCGGGTTCGCGATTGGGGACATGACCTTTGCGCTCCTGTTGGAGCAGCGCGGGTTGATGCCGACGCTGGTGCAGGCCCCGGATGTCTATGTGGTGATCGGCGGTCCGGCGGAGCGCCGGGCGGCGTTTGGTGACATCCATGCGCTGCGGTCCGCGGGCTACCGCGTGGAGTATCCGATGCGGGAAATGGCCTTTGGAAAGCAGTTCAAGGCCGCGGCGGAGAGCGGTGCCCGACTGGCGTTGATCTATGGAACGGACGAGCTGACGAAAGGGGTCGTGAAGGTGCGCGACCTCGGAGAGCGTTCCGAGCGTGAGGTGCCGGTGGCCCACGTGTTGGGCGAGGTACGTGGCTTCTTCAGCGGCGAGTGACTCGGCGGGCGGCGGGTGGGCGCCCCAGATCCTCGGGGCCGAAGGCAGCGGGGAGGAGGGCGTCCAGTGACGTTTCGACGTGGCCCGATCCCTTGCAGGTCGAACGGATCGTAGCGTAGGGGCCGAATTCGCGGATGACTTGGCGGCAGGCGCCGCAGGGCAGGGTGGGAGTGGGCGTGGGCGTGTAGACTGCCACCGCGACGATCTGCGACTCGCCCTGAGCGATGGCGTGGAAGATGGCCGTGCGCTCGGCGCAGTTGCACAGCCCGTAGGACGCATTCTCGACATTGGCGCCAGCGTACACTTTCCCGGAGCCGGCGAGGACCGCGGCTCCGACCGCGAAGCCGGAGTAGGGGGCATAGGCTCGGCGGGACGCGGTGCGGGCGGCGGAGTCGAGTCGAGCGCGGGTGCGGGACGAAACCGTGGGGGCGTGGGCCATGGAAAAACGTTGGCGGCGAGTCGGGTGCGGGGCGATGCATTTTGCGCCGCTTCGGCCGCTCGCGCACGTGCCGCTGCCGCGGAAATTAGGGATCGCAACGCCAGTTGCGGTGTCGTTACTCGGTTCCAGCCCCGCCCTTGCTCATGCCTTGCTTTCGACGTCTGATCTGGACCCTTGCCGCCCTCCTGACGTGCTTCGCGGTGGAGGGGCAACTCAGTGCGGCGCTGGTCCTGTCGACCCAACAGCCCTCGTTCTCGGCGCAGGAGATCGAGCGGGGATACCGGCAAGGCCGGGTGCTCGTGAAGCGGCGGGCGTTGGCGAGCGTCGCGGGCGTGGATCAGGAGGCGGCGTTCGCGCGCGCGGAAGCGCGCGCGGGAGTGAAGGCGCGACGGAATTTTCGGCGCCTGACGCGCCAGCAGGTGCTTGAGGTGGAGTCGGTGGCGTCCATTCCCGAGGCCATCGCTCGGTTGCGCGAGAGCGGGCTCTATGAGTTCGTCGAGCCCGACTACATCCGCGGCGTGCAGGCGGTGCCCAACGATTCCCGCTACGCGGAGCAGTGGTCGCTCAACAACTCCGGCCAGTCGGGCGGCACGCCCGACGCCGACATCGATGCCCCGGAGGCGTGGGATACGACGACCGATGCCTCTGCGGTCATCGTCGCGGTCATCGACTCTGGCCTGCGCGTCACGCACGAAGACATCGTGGACAATCTCTGGTCGAATCGCGGCGAGATCGCGGGTAATGGCCGAGATGACGACGGGAACGGGTACATCGATGACGTCAACGGCATCAATGCCGTCGTGAGCCGTTCCTCGGTGGCGGCGGGTAACCCGGCCGACGACAATGGCCACGGGACCCACGTCGCGGGCACCATCGGAGCGGTCGGTAACAACGGAGTCGGTGTCGCCGGTGTCGCCTGGAAAGTCCGAATCATGGCACTCAAGTTTCTCGGCACGGATGGACGCGGCTCGGTTTCCGATGCCGCTGAGTGCATTGACTACGCGATTGCGCAGGGTGCCCAGGTGATCAACGCGAGCTACGGCGCACTGAGTACGGGCGAGAGCCCTTCGCAGACCGAAGGCGCGGCCATTCAGCGGGCGCGCGATGCGGGGATCATCTTCGTGGCGGCTTCCGGCAACGACGGTCTCAATCTCGACGTCGCCCGCACGTTTCCGGCGACTTATCCGGTCGACAACATCATCGCCGTGGGCAACTCCACGCGCCTGGAGGATGTTGCGACCAGCTCGAATGTCGGTTCCGGCGCGGTTGATCTCTTTGCCCCCGGATCGGAAATCCTGTCGCTCGCATCGACGTCCGATTCCGCGTACATCCAGCGCACGGGCACGTCGATGGCGGCGCCCCATGTCGCGGGTGCGGCGGCCCTGCTTCGAGCCCGTTTTCCCGGCGAAACCTACCGTCAGACGATCAACCGGCTCCTCCGCTCCGTTGATCCCATCCCGAAGTACGTCGGCAAGGTGGCCACCGGCGGCCGCCTGAATCTCCAGCGGGCGCTCGCCAGCACCGAGACCCGGCCGTTCAACGATCACTTCGGCGAGCGCGCGCGTCTGCAGGGTGAGCTCATCCAAGTGCGCTCCGCTTCTCAGGGTGCGACCGTTGAACCGTCTGAGCCCGCGCATGCGGGGGGAGGAGGGGCGACGCTGTGGTGGACCTGGACCGCGAGCACCAGCAGCACGGTCAATATCGACACGCAAGGGAGCGGCTTCGACACCGTGCTCGCGGTCTATCGCGGTGCGTCGCTGTCGGAACTCTCGCTCGTCGAGGCGAACGACAATCGAGCGAATGGGGCAGAGACCAGTTCGGTGACTTTCTCCGCTCAGACGGGGACGTCGTATCAGATCGCGGTGGGTGGGAAGGGCAATGCCGCCGGGCTGGTCCTTTTGAATCTGGGTTCGGTTCCCGCCAACGACAACTTCGTCAACGCCGCCGTCCTGACGCAGCAGAATCCCATTGTCACGGCGACCAATTCCAAGGCCTCCACGCAATCGGGTGAGCCGGCGCACGCCGGGCTCCCGGCGCGACGCTCGCTGTGGTATCGGTGGACTGCGCCGTCCTCGGCGCGCTACCATGCCACGGCAGGAAGCGCTCAGCTGAGTCCGATCGTGGCGGTTTACACGGGAGACTCCCTCGGGGCCCTGACCGCCGTGGCTTCGGATGTGAGCCCATTGCCCGATGCTGAAACGAAGAGTGCGATCGCCAGCTTCGACGCCGTCGCGGGGCGTACCTACTCGATTGCGGTGGACTCCGCCTCCGTGGGGTCGATCGAGCTGAATGGAGAGTTCACCTTCACGATTTCCGACGCCGCTTGGATGGCACGGACCGAGAACAGCGTTACGAGTTCAGCCGCGATTGGAGGCAACGGCACGCTCTACATCGGCTCGAACGACAGCAGCTTCTACGCGATTGATCCTGGCACCGGGTTGGTGCGCTGGAAGTACACAATCTCGCCCACGGCGATCATCGATACCGGCGTGGCGGCGGTGGATGCGAACGGCGTCGTCTACTTCGGCGCCTCGAACGGCTCACTCTATGCCTTGGAGGATCGCGGCGACTCGGCCTCGGTGAAGTGGGTGACCCCGATCGGCGGTCCGATCGCGAACGCGCCGGCGATCGGCGGTGATGGCACACTCTACATCCGCGTCGATCGCGGCTCAGCGACCGGCAACGCGCAGTCGCAGTTGGTTGCGCTCGCTCCGGAGACCGGGACCGTGCTGTGGCGCTACGATATGGGGACGGAGGCGAGCTACGCGCCGGCGTCGATCGGCACTGATGGCACGATTTATGTCGCGGGCGGCGACTCGGCCCTGCACGCGGTGACTCCCGCGGGAGCGCGCCGGTGGCGGTTTCTGGCGGACAACCAGATCTACACCTCTCCCTCGCTGGATGCGTCGGGTCATCTCTACATCGCGTCTTTGAGTGGCACGGTCTACTCGCTGACGTCGCAGGGGGCGCAGCGTTGGCGCGCCTCGGCGGGCGGATTTGTCACCTCGTCGCTGGCGCTGGCCAACGGCACGGCCTATTTCGCCAGCTACGACAAGCGCTTGTATGCGCTCGACATGGCGACTGGCCAGACGCGCTGGACCTACTTCATCGGTGAGGAGGTGCGCGCCTCCTCACCGGCGGTGGCGGAGGATGGATCGATCTTCATCGGGGCCTACGATCGCCGGGTCCATCACGTCAATGGGGATGGCACGTTGCGTCGCACCTACGCGGCTTCGAACTGGTTCCGTTCCTCGCCGTTGTTGGCCGGCGGCCGTCTCTACATCGGCAGCAATGATGGGCGGGTCTACGCCTTCGACGTGGGTCTGCGCGCGGCCTCCGGCAGTGATGCTCCCTGGCCGCAGCATCGCCACAACGTCCGTCGAACCGGGCGCGCGGTGAACGGTTTGGACGAGCCAGCGGGGCTCGGTGACAACCATGGCACCGGGCGTTTAGTAAACTTGTCGGTGCGCACCGTTGCGGCGAGCGGCGAGAGATCCTTGATCACCGGTTTCGTCGTGGCTGGCCCAGCCGGCGCGTCCCCCAAGCAGCTGCTCGTGCGCGGCATCGGTCCGGGCCTGGCTCAATTCGGCGTCGCCGGGGTGCTGTCGGATCCGGCCTTGGTTCTAGCTGACGGCGGAGGACTGACCATTGCGGTGAACGACAACTGGGAAGGTTCCGCGACGGTCTCTTCCACCGGCGCGCGCGTGGGGGCCTTCGCGCTCGCTGACCAGACGAGTCGCGATGCGGCGCTGGTGACGTCGCTGGGCTCTGGCCAGTTCACGGCGCGCATCTCTGGCTCCTCCGGCGCGTCCGGTGTGGCGCTGGCTGAGGTGTATGACGCGACGTTGGCGGCCGGGACGGGCGCGGGCTTGCGCCTGATCAACCTGTCGGTCCGCGCCGTGGCCGGGTCTGGAGCGGAGGTCCTGATCGCCGGATTCGTCGTTGCGGACGGACCGCGACGGGTCTTGATCCGCGCGGTCGGCCCTGGCCTGTCCGCGTTCGGCGTCGGAGGCGTGCTGGCGGATCCGCAGCTCGATCTTTATCGGGATCAGACCCGCATCGACGGCAACGGCGATTGGGCGGGCAATCCTTTGGTCACGCAGGCGGGACAGCGTGTGGGTGCGTTCGCGCTCGCGCCCGGGTCGAAGGATGCAGCGATGGTGGTGCTGCTTTCCCCGGGTGCGTACTCGGCGCAAGCCAAGGGAGCGGACGGCGCGGAGGGCGTCGCCTTGGTTGAGGTCTACGAGATCCGGTGATGCGGCGGGCGCGCGAGGGGGCGCGCGCCGCGTCACAGAGAGGGAGTGGGTGCGCGGAGCCTACTTCGCCCGTACCCACACGGCGCCCGGACCGCGAAACTGGGCGCGCTCCTGCCATGTGTTCGGCCGTCCGGAGAGGCGCAGGTGCGGTGCCGCCTCGATCAAGCGAGTGAGCACGGCAGTCGCTTCCGAGCGCGCCAGACCCGCGCCGAGGCAGAAGTGCATGCCGGCGCCGAAGCTCAGGTGATCGCGCGCGTTGCTCCGCTCCAACTCGAAGCGGTCCGGATTGGTGAAGACCTCGGGATCGCGGTTGGCCGAACCAATCAGCTGGAAGATCATCTGGTCCGCGGGGAGATCGACCCCGCCGAACGAGTGCGCCCGCTTGATGCGGCGGAAATTGCGCTGCTTGGGCGCGTCGAGTCGGAGCGACTCCTCGATCGCGTTTGGAATCAGGCGCGGTTGGGCACGGATCGCCTCCCAATGGGCAGGGTCCGTGAGGAGCTCGCGGAGCAGGTTACCGATGAGGTTGGTCGTCGTCTCGTGTCCGGCCGTGAGCAACGTGTTGCACGTGGCGAGCAGCTCGTCGCGACTGAGCCGCGCGCCGTTCTCCTCGGCGGCGGTGAGGACGCTGATCAGGTCCTCGCGCGGGTTCTTCCGGCGATCCTCGATCAGCGTCGTCATGTACGTGAAGAGCTCGGTCAGGCTCTGCTGCGAGGTCAGGGCGCTGGCGAAGGCCGTGCGGCCGGAACCCTGGAATCCGAGGATGTCCGATGACCAGCGTTTGAAAAGGTGACGGTCCTCCGGCGGAGCTCCGAGCAACTCCGCGATCAGGACCACCGGCAGGGGATGGGCCACGTCGGCCACGAAATCGAACTCCCCTTGGGCCACCGCCGCCTCGACCATCTCCCGAGCCAGCGTCTCCACCCGGGGCTGGAGCGAGGCCACGGTCCGGGGTGTGAACGCCTTCTGGACCAGTCCG
This sequence comes from Opitutaceae bacterium, assembly GCA_040382075.1. Classification (GTDB taxonomy): domain Bacteria; phylum Verrucomicrobiota; class Verrucomicrobiia; order Opitutales; family Opitutaceae; genus UBA6669. The sequence continues at coordinate 74,115 of JBEIGD010000010.1, read as the reverse complement.
CGCATCCGCGTGTGGTCGGGGGGGTCGGAGCCGATCACGTCCTTCTGGGCGTAATAGTGTCGCAGCTTCGCGAGTGCCTCGCGCTGCTCGGGAGCCATGTCGTCGAACAGGAGCGCCTGGCGGTTTTCGTTGGAGAGGTTCTCCTTGTCGCGCAGCGACACATCGACATCGGCATAGCGCGAAACGATCCACGCGTTCCAGCGGGGGCTCCAAGCGATGGGAGCCTCCTGCCGCAGCCGGGCGTAGGCCGGGAAGGGGTCGCTCAGCATTGCGCTGGAGACCAGCATGTCGTCGAGATCGGGAGGAACGAGGGGCTTGCTCACGGGAAATCGCGAGCGTGCGAGCCGACGGCGTTCGGGGCAAGCTTGCGTCGCCGTCGCTCCGGATGTCGAAGCGCGGTTCGAGCGAGCGCATTGACCCCGCCGCCGATCGCCGGGAGCGCGCCGGCGCAGTCGCGCGGCCCGCGGGGTCCGGGGAGGGTGTTGTCTAGGGCGCGATGGCGGGGCTGGTGCGGCCGCGAGCGGTGCGGTAGACTTCTGTTGCCTTGGGCATGGCGTCGCGGAGCTGGACGATGCGATCCGGCGTGGGCGGATGGGTGGAAGCGAACGCGGGCGGGCGAGGTTGCGCGCCGGTTTCGGCTTCGAGTTTCTCCAGCACGGAGATCGCCGCCTCCGGATCGAACCCGGCCCGCGCGGCGTACATGAGCCCGATGTAGTCCGCTTCCTTCTCCTTGTCCCGGTCATACGCGAGCATCTGCAGCGTGGCGGTGCTGTCATACAGGCCGAGCAGGGTCGAGCTGGTGAGCGAGCCCGCGCCGGCTCCCATCAAGCCGACGCCTCCGATCACACCGCCGGCTTGCGCCAGCATCTGCTGCGACAGCCGCTCGTGCACATGCCGTGCGGTGACGTGGGCGATCTCGTGGGCGATCACGGACGCGAGTTCATCGTCGGTGTCCGCGATGCGGAAGAGCCCGGAGAATACCCCGACCTTGCCCCCCGCCATGGCGAAGGCGTTGATCTGCCGCGCATCGTCGAACAGCACGAATTCCCAGTCGGCGTTCGGCATGTCCCAGAAGACCACTCGGGCGATCCGCTCGCCGACCCGCTGGACCTGATCCACCCGGGCCCGATCCGTGGAGCGGCGATGGCGGGATTTGATCTCGTCGAAGGCCCGGGTGGAGACCTTGGCGAGTTCCACGTCGGAGGTGAGGTCGAGGGCCCTGCGCCCCGTCACGGGGACCTGGTAACAGCCACTGATGACCAGAGAGGTCAGCAGGATGGGGAGGCAGAGGACGGTACGCGCGGTCATGGGATGGCTTCGGGTACAGGGGGGCTGGACAGGTAAAAGCGGCCCGGGTGCCGTCACTTTTGTCCGGACTCCTCCGAATCGCAAGGCCTGCACTCGCCCCTTGCGGAGCGGCCCGATCCGGCTACAGTAGTGGCGCTTGCGGTGGGTGCCGCGCGCCTACGGCGAGCAACGAGGTGACCTTTCGGACGATTCGGCCTCCGGCATCCGAAGCGCTTCTCGGATTCTCCTTTCTACCCTTCCGCACCATGGCTGACGAGCCGCTTCCCCCCACGAGTCGCAAGCATCGGGTGATTCACTGGAATCCGGACGCGGGCGGCGCGCCCGCGCGTCGCCGTCTCTCGTGGTGGCGCGTCCTGGCGTGGACGGTGGGTGGTTTTTTCGGTCTGCTGTTTGCCGCGGGTCTGGTGATTCGCGGCATCAAGCTCGTCTTCGGGCCTGAGGTTTTCATGGCCCGGGCTTCGCAGACGCCGGGACCGGAGGGAGTCCGGGCAGCGAACCCCGGCGCGGCGTTCGTGAGTCAGTCGAAAGCGGAACTCTCGCGCGAGACCGCGGGCAAGGCGTTGGCGGAGGTCCGCAAGCTCCCGACCGATCACCCGCGGCAACTGGAGAAGCTGATTCTCCTCGAGAAGTCGTTCCTCGCCGGCGAGGCGCTGTTGGCCTCGCGGAGCTTCGCGGCCGCGCTGACGCAGTTCGAGTTCCTCAACCGCGAGATCGATGAATTTGCGCAGTCGGTGAAGGCGAGGGGCGAGGCCCAGACGGCCTACGACACCATCCTTGCGCGGATCCAGGACCTCGAGCGGGCGCGCAGCCTCGCCCCGGATGCGTTGGAGGCGGCGTTCGCCGCGGCTGGCAGTGGTCGGCAGTTCATGCTCGAGGGAAGCTTCCTTGCCGCCAAGCGCACCTTCGATCGCGGGTTCGCGGAGCTCAAGCGCGCCGAGGATGCCTTGGGTGCGTTCATCGAGAGCAATCTCACGCGAGGACAGCGCGCGTTGGTGGACGGGCAGCGCGGCGAGGCGGAGGCGGCGTTCCGCGCGACACTCGAGAAATCATCCGGAAACGAGCTGGCGCTGAAGGGACTCAAGCGCGCGGAGAACGCGGGTCAGGTGCACGCGTTGCTGCAGGAGGCGACCCAACTTGAGGCGGCCTCGCGCTACGCCGAGGCGGCCACCGCGTACGAGAAGGCGTTCGCGCTGGACGCAGTCAACGCCACCGCCCAGCAGGGCAAGGCGCGCGCACTGCGGCTGGAACGGGAGACGCGCTTCAGTGCCGCCCTCGCGACCGCCAAGGCTGCATACGCAGAGCGCGATTGGCCCGTGGCCATTGCGGAGTTCGAGAAGGCGCTCGCCGTTTCTCCCAAGGCGGAGGACGTGAAGGAGCAACTCGCGTCCGCCCGCGCCAAAGCGCATCAGGATGCCGTCGACTCCGCCGTGGCCAAGGCCTTCGCGTACGAGAACCAATATCAATGGAAGGAGGCGCGCGGCGCCTACTACGAGGCGCTCCAGCTGAAGCCCGACCACGTCGAGGCGAAGGAGGGCTACGCGCGCGCCGGCCGAGTGATTCGGACGCTCCTCGAGTACTACAAGCTCATCGAGGTCGCCGAGCAGAAGGCGGCTCAAGCGGAGTTCCAGTCCGCCATTCGAGATTTCAACAAAGCGATGTCACTCAAGCCCGAGTACCTACCGGTGACCGAGCGTCTCGCCGAGCTGCGCGATCTGCTCTACCAGCAGAATCAACCGGTGGAGATCACGTTCAAGGGCGATGGTAAGACTTGGATCTCGATCACGAACTTCCGCCTGCTCGGCCAAGCTGAGGAAACCAAGGTCAAGATCCTCCCGGGCAACTACGAGGTCATCGGTCGGCGCAAGGGATACCAGGACGTGCTGCTCTCCCTCCAAGTGCGAAACAACGGTGCGTCGGTGCCGGCCGTGTCCGTGGTTTGTACGCTCAAAGCTGACAAGGTATGAACAACTCCGTCGCTGATTTTCTGCGTGCCGGCCTGAATCGCACGGCTGCACTTTCGTTGGTCGTCTTGGTGACTGCGGCTCCGCTTTCCTTCGCCCAGCAGGATCGTGAGGCGGCTCGCCCGGCTCGCGGTGCGGCCAAGGGACCGCTGCCTGATCCTGCGCTGCTGGACGGCAGCAAGGAGGCGGCGGAGAAACGTCCCGAGTACGGGATGATCGGAAACTTCGAACTGCCGGGTCAGGAGGAGGCGAAGAGTGATCGCGTGGGGGCGACGGGCGAGACGCCGCCGACGGGTGGGCAGTCGGCTGCCGCGGCGATGGCAAGCGCGTCGGCTAGTGGTTCCGCCGGCGCTGCGGCGGCAGCCCAGGCCGCGGCCGCCGGCGGGGGTGGGAGTCAGCAGATTCAGGCCCAGGGCGCCGCGGATGCCGTGGCGGAGGGGACCCAAGCCGCCAGCCTGAGTGATCCTTCCGGTGGCGCCGCCGCGAGTCAGTCTCAGGGCAATGTGTCCAAACCCGGCGATGTGAAGATCGGCGACGCCTCGCTCCAGATCAAGACGCTGCCCGCCACTTCGGCTGCCAGCGTCGTTGGTCTCGAACCTCAGGCAAAGGGCAAGGAGACGCCGCAAAGCTACGATCCCAAGACTCCGGGTGGCGGCAAGCAATCCGGCGGCCGCGGCAATCAGGGCGTCGAGAAGGGCAAGGTCATGCCCTCGGGGCTTTGAGGGAGATGAGCTTTATGATCCGCCTGCCGCAACGCCTCCGCTCACTGTTGTTTCTGGCCTTCGCCGCGTGCGTCCCGGTCCTCGGGCCAGCCAAGACGGTGGTCTACCCCGTCGAGGCGATTGCTGAGCTTTGGCAGTCCGGGGCGAATGACTTTCAGACCAAGTTCGCCGGAATCGACCTCACGGGACTAGGCCTTAGCGATGAAGGGTGGTATGTCCGCTACCAGCACGAAAACTTGACCCTGCTCTTCGGTCCTTTGCCGGATCGGGAGACGGCGCAGCGGCGTACGTGGGAGCTGGAGGCCGTGCGCGATGCGGCGGTCAAGAACCGGGCGTCGCTGGCGTCGAGTAAGGTGGATTTTGTGCGTTTCACGTTGTCGGGGAAGTATGGTTCGCGCGGTGCCGGCGGGAGCGGGAATGCCGAGACCGGTGACGGTGTGGGAGACGGTCGCAGCGGCGCGGAGGGCACCCAGCCGAGCGGCCAAGGTGTCGGGAGCGACCGGACCAAGGGCGAGGGCACGGGCGGCGAAGCCGGGGGCAACGGGACCGCCTCCGGCGACGGCAGCGAAGGGCAGTCGGGCGGCCAATCGGTGGCCGACCTGCGCGGATCGAGCTCGGGGCGGCAAGGCACGGGTGCCGACGGTGCCGCGGGTCGTGGACCAGGGCAGGGCCAGGGCGAGCTTGGAAGCCTGCAGCAGGTCGCGGAGTTGGGAGCGGGTGGCCAGCCCGGCGGCGGCCGTTCCGCAGGGGCAGGCGGGCCGCAGGGCGGCAGTGCAGCCGGTGCGGGGCAGGGTGCTCAAGCGGGGCAGCCGGGCAGCGCGTCAGCCGGCCAGTCGGCGGGTCAGGGCAGTGGTGGAGGCGCGGGCGCGCCGGGCTCGCCCGGGGCCCCGTCGAGCGGCCAGTCCGGCGGCGGTGATCCGCTCTCGGCGATCTTTGGTGTGTTCCGGCGCATTCTCGGACTGTGAGGAGCGCCGCGCGGTCGCGGCCCAGGTCCGTGGCGCCCGCCGACTAGAGGTCCTGCAGCGCGACGAATGCGCCGCCGTGCTGGTAGCAGAGCTCGCGCATGAGGTTCGCGAGCTTGAGGCCGGTGTTGCCCAAGGAGACGTCGAAGCGGATCGTGGTGGGGAATGCGACGGCGTTGATGACGACGCGTCGATCGCCCTTTTCGTCGGCGGGATTCAGTTCATCGACGCGGCGCAGCACAGCATCGGCGAGCCCGGTGAATTCGTCTCCGAAGATGTAGAGCCCCATGCGCATGTTCGGGTCATTGGGGTCGTGGAGGAGGCGGAGTGCACGGAAGATTCCCGGGACTGGATTGCTCTCGCTGAAGACATCGTAGCGGCGCAACGCGCGCTTGATGCCCTCGCGCGTCTCCGGACTGTCGGGAAGCCATTGGGCGCCGCCGCGTTCGCCGAGCACGAAACGTCCGTCGGCATCCAGGACCTGGATGCCGTCCACCTGCGGGTACACGTCGAGGACCTCCTCGACCTTGCGAATCACGATCGGCCAGAGCTGGCCGGAGTTGAAGTCGCGCATCGAGCCCGAGGTATCGATGACGAAGGCGATGTGGTTGCTTCCGACCGGCACGCCGACCGGCGCGGGTTCGACCTTCGGAAGGACCATCTCGGGCTTTTTCTGTCGGGCGGCGATCGCGCGGCGTAGTTCGTCGACATCGACGAGGAGCGCCTCCTGGCCGGCCTTTTCGCGCGAAAGCTGGCGGTCGAGGTCATCGAGCAGCGACTGCAGGTCGGAATTCTTGAGCTTGGTGTCGGCGGTGAGGACGAGGGCCTCGGTGTAGTTTCGTTCGAGCTCCTGTTTGCTTTGGGTGAGGTTGGCGAGGCTGGCCAAGTGGGCGGCAAGCATGCGCTGGAGAGCCTCGACCGTGGCGCGCTGGTTTCGTCCCTGTGCGCCGATCGTGAGCACGAAGATCAGGATCATCGCGCCGAAGCCGCAGCAGATGCAGTCCAGGAACGAGAGGCTGAAGACCTCGATCTTGCGGCGACGGATCATGCTTCGGGCCAAGTTTTCGCCGGGCTGACCAGAGCCCCGCGGGTGCGGTTCGCCAGTTCCCAGAAGAGGGCTGGAGCGGCGGGATCGCCACTCATCGGGAGAAGGATCGTGCTGACTGGGATACGCTCCGGCAGCCCGCGCACGGCTTCGCGGAAGAAACGGATGCGTTGCTCGTCGTTGGTGTCGCCTTCACTGAGGAAAGAGTCGCTCGCGGTGGGCAAACCATCGGTCAGCAGCACAATCGCGTCCGGCAGCCTCGACAGCGTACGCACGCGGAAGAAGGCGCGTTCGAGGTTTGCGCTGCCTTGCGGCACGATTTCGCGCAGGCGGGTGACGACCTGCTGAAGAGTCTGGCGGTCGCCGGTGGAAAGCCACTCGTCGCTCCGGTCCGGCAGGATCAGCCCGGCATCATCGCTGAAGAGCAGCACCTGAAACCGGGTCTTCTCGTCGAGCGAGGCGATCATCCACTCGAGCGAGCGGAGGGTGCGCTGCCACTTCGGAGCCTCGCGCTTGCGGGCGTCGCTCTCCTCGAGGAGCGCGGAGGCCTCCTCGACGGTCTCGCCGAGCATGGAGCCGGACGTGCGGACGATGAACAGCACGCATTCACCTTCCAGCTTCACCCCGGTGAGGTATTGCCGTCGGTCCACTTCGGGGATGGGAATCGGGGACTGGTCAACCGTGGGCAGCGCCTTCTTTTGGTCGAGCAGTGAGGCCAAGGCCTCACGGAGTTTGCCGGACTGCTCCAGCATCGCGAGCAACTGGCGCTGGCGGTCGGTGAGCTTGAGCTGGGTCTCGGTGGTCTTCTGCTGCAGTGACGGGAGTTCCGCCTGGGCCGCGGCGAGCAAGCGTTGGATGCGCTCCACTTCGTTGCGCGTGGTGGCGACCTGCGTCTCCATGCGTCGGACCCGCTCGTCGAGGTCGTCCACGTTGATGCGCTCGACCGAGCGCCGCTCCGCGACGGTCAGGATAAAGATGAGAATGATGGCTCCGAAGCCGCAGCAGATGCAGTCCAGGAATGAGAGGCTGAAGACCTCGGTATCGCGGCGTTTCTTGGCCAGGGCCATCGGGTCGGGTCAGTTTGCGGTCGGACAGTGGACGAGCAGCACGTCCACGGTGTGATTTCCGGTGCGGAAGACCAGTCGGTCGCCCGTTTCCACGTCGATGCGGGCGCGGCGGTCACCGGCGGCCTCCGTCGGGGAGGGGTCCTCGAGTTGCCAGTGGCCAGCCGTTCGTTCCAACATAATGCAGCAGTTGGCCGCGGGATTGAAGGACTCGGGGAGCGGCAGGGTGGCGCCCTGACCTTGGGTGCCGATGGTGATCCGGTCGCGTCCGGCGAGGGATAGACCCAACCCTTCGAGCACCAGATGTGTCGGGGGCGGGTGCGGCAAGGCGGTGGTCCTGGCCTTCTGCACGTGGACGTCCCACGGTGCCGAGACTCGCCGCGCCGCAAACTCCGACGGCACGCCGGTGACAACAGGGATGTCCGCCAGATCGGCGGGGGTGGCGAAGAGGGCTCCGGCCAGTTGGGCGGCGCCGGCCGCGGCGGCGCCCGCGGGCAGATGCAAGAATCGGACGAAGCCCGCGGCCCGCAGGCGCGCCTCCAGCAGTGGGACGCGGCTGGCACGTTCGGAAAGCGCGACGGCGCAGAGGCCCGGTCGGAGATGATTCTCCTCGGCGAAGGCGAGGAGCGACTTGAGGAGTGCCTCGGTGAAGGCCTGGGCATCGGCTCCGAGACTGTCACGCTTGACCGGCAGCTCATACCCGCGCCGGGCGGTGTTGATCTGGTAAACGAAGTCGGCCTCGTTCCCGTAGAACAGGCTCTTGGTCTGGTTGTAGAAGAGCTGTTCCGTGCGTCCATCCGCCATGACATCGAACGACGTCTGGCGCAGGAAGCGGTTGGCCATCGTCGCGGTCAGATGCTTGAGGAGGGCGACCAGTCCCGATCCCGGGAGGTGGAGGAACGCGCGGCGTTCGAGTCGCTCGCCCGAAACCAGCAGCGAAAGCTCGGCGGCGTGCAGGTGGAGATCGAGGTGGAGGACTGGGCGCGCCGGGTTGAACCGGGGTGCGCGGGGGTCGCACAAGGAAGCGGTCGCCAGATCGATGATGCCGCAGAGCGGTAGCTTCAGGTCCGCCGCCATCCCGAGGAGCAGGCCGATCTTCTCCTCGGCGACCGCCGGGTCTCTCAGGTATGCGCCGGGGACGGCGAGGACCATTCGTGCGGATGAGGACGAGTGGGTGCGCAGCCGTTCGGAGAAGCGGCGCAGGAAGGTGTAGGCAACCTCGGAATACGAGAGCGGTCGGGAATCTCCGGTGAGCGCGGTCGGTTCGAGGCTGAGCTTGCTCCAGAACGAGTGAATCACGTTCCGCGGGCGGATCAGCCAGACGTCCTCCGCCGCCTGACCGCAGACGAACGCGTTGCCGTCACGCAGCGCGTAGCCCGGCCAGGAGGACGCTCCGTCTTCGGTGGCCACCCGCAGCAGGGTGGGTTGGGACCCGTCCGAAACGGCGGCCTGCAGATTGGCATCACAGAGTTCGAGTCCCTGCGTCATAGGTCGGGAGCGGGATGATCCGGGGTGGTGTCTATGCGACTGACTTGGGCGCGGCGTTCTCCTGCGAGGGGACCTTCATGACGTCGATCAGCCGATCGCGGCAGTAAGTTTGCGTCTCGATGACGAATGCTTCCTGCCGGGACTGCATCATGTGAAGGATGAACATCAGCACCAAGCTGAGGAGCAGTGCGACCAAGGTGGAATTGAAGGCGAGACCGAGCCAGCTGGTGACGGCGGAGATGTCGCCTTGGATGGCTTCCTGGGCGTAGGCGAGCGCATAGCCGATGCCGCGGACGGTGCCGATGAAACCGATTGCGGGGATGGCCCACGCGATGTACCGGACGAGTGAAAGGGCCGAGTCGAGTTGGTCGGCGGCGAGCTCGGTGCGTTCCTTGACCGCATTGGAGGCATCCTGAATGGAATGCGAGGCGTGGAACCGGTGCAGGGCTGCCAGGAGGCACTCTGGCAGGAGGCATTCGCGCAGCTTGGGGTCACGCTCGACTTGGACCTTGAGCTCCTTGTAGCGGTCGAAGGCGTCCTCTGGAATGATGCGCTCGCCCTCCTGAAGGGCGAGGAAGTCGCGCTTGAACAGGCGGCGCTCCCGTCCGATTTGGGTCAGCTTGTAGCTGAGGACCGTCATGCCCCACAGGAACAGGATGATCTCCCACTGTTGCTCCGGATCGCGGATGATGATGTAGATCGATCGCTCGTCGAGGTTGGCAGACGCAGTGGCGCCGGCCTGGGCGCGCATGACCTTGTTCTTGAGCAGCAGTTCGTCGGCTCGCGGCCGGACGACGGCGCTGTAGAACATCTCGACGACCACGATGGCGAGAATCAGGCCGAGGTTCGGGACGAGGAACTCCAGGGAGAGAAGCCCCTTGTTGCGGGAGATCATGCGGAGGGCGGGGAGGGAAGAGCAGCGGGCCTTGTGAACCGCCGGGAGAGCAGGCCGGAAAGCACTTCCGGTGCGCGATTGAAAAAGCCCAAACTGTGGTTAGGATAGTGTAGAGTTGCGTGAGCGCAATGTCGGTTTAGCATCTCAAGCGATCCCTTTCCCTCGTATGACTGCGTCCCGTCGTCCTCTCCATTTCTTGACCGCTAGCGTGACCGCGTCGGCGGTCCTCGTTGGCCTCACCGCCTGCAACTCGCCCGCTCCCTCCAAGACCGCCACGGGGGCTGGAACGGGTGCGATGGCCGGGGCCGTGGTCGGCGGACTGGGCGCCGGTGCGACCGGCGGCAACACCAGCACCGGTGTGCTCGCGGGTGCGGCGGCGGGAGCGCTGATCGGAGGGGTCGTGGGGATGGTCAAGGACTCCAAGGAGCGCAAGGAGCAGGATCGTCTCGCGCAGGAGCGGGCCTACCAGCAGGAGTTGGCGCGCAAGCGGGCTGAGGAAGCGAGGCGCAAGGCGGACATCGATGAGGAGTTGGCCGTGACTCAGGGCTTCCGTATTTCCGAGATGGAGCTGGCTGACGCTCAGAAAAAGGTGCAGCAGGCCAACGAGCGCCTCCAGAAACTCAAGGAGGAGCGCACCGCCGCCTTGAGCAAGAAGCGGGCGCTGGACGAGGCGAACGAGAAACTCCTCCTCACCGAGGCGGAGATTGCCCGGATGGAAGAAGAGTTGGCCCGGCTGAAGAGCGACGATGCGGCGTCAGCCGCGCTGGCGCCGTCGGCGCCAGCCCCGACCGGCGGTACTTCCGCCCCCGCAGCCGGACCGAACAAAGCGCCCGGCGCGCCGTAGGCTGCGTCCCATCCTCCGTGCGCTGCGCCACGAGCTTTCGCCGGAGTCTTGGCGCGTTCATCGTGGCGGGCCTTTTGTTGCTGGTATCGGGCTGCGCGACGTCGTACCCGGTCAAGGTCGAGGCGTTCAGCTCGGGCCGACCGTCGCCGGGTCTTTCCTATCGCATCCAGTTGAAGGGAGTGTCGCCGGATGGGGTCGTCCGATTGCGCGAGACCGAGGCAGCAACCTACGTGCGCACGGCGCTGTCCGGGCGTGGTTACTACGAGGCTCCCGCCGCGGACCGCGCGGATGTCGTGATCGAAGTGGAGTTCGGCATTGCGCCGGCGCGCGGCCGTGACGGACCGGACCGAGTGCCGATCTACGCCGAGGTGGCAGGAGGCGTGCGGCAGGAGACGGTCACCGTCACCGATCCGCAGGGCCGCACCTCCACGGAAACGGTCAACGTGAAGACACCCTCGCGCCGCGAGGTGATCGGATATCATCAACTGGTGGATGCGACCCCGGTCTACGAAAAGTTCCTGCGCGTCCGCGCCCGGGAGTCGCGGGCGCGGGACAAGGATGGGACACCCAAGGATCTTTGGAGCGTGGAGGTGACCAGCGAGGACGGCAGCAATGATCTCCGGCGCTATCTCCCCGTGCTGGCCTCGGTGACGATGCGCTCGCTCGCGGGAGAGGTGGCCTCCGGCGACCTGCGCGTGCCCGAGGACGACCCAGACGTGGCGTTCGTGCGGCGCGGCCTGTAGCGTCGCAACGCTTCGCCGCTTGCGCCGGTCGTGCTCCGTCGCAGAGTGGCTCGCATGGCCTTGCATCCCTTCACTGATCCGTCCTTCGCGATCCGTTGGTCTGAGCACACCGCGGAGCATGCCGTTCCCGATCTTGAGGCGGCGCTGGCCCGGGCGCAGGCGGCGATCGACGCGATCGCGGGTGCGGATTTGGCGACGCTGAGCTTTGCGACGACCTTCGGTGCGCTTGAGCAGGCGACGGAGGAGTTGGACTTTGCCTGGGAAAAACTCTCGCACCTGCAGTCGGTGGCGGACTCTCCCGCGGTGCGCGAGGCCTACAATGCGCTGCTCTCGAAGGTCACCGTTTTCCACGCCAAGATTGAGTTGAATCCGGATCTCTGGCTGCGGTTGAAGACGTTCGCCGCCGCCGCGGCCGCGCCGGCGTTTTCAGGGATCGAGGCCCGCCTGGTGGCCGACCAATTGGCGACCTTCCGGCTGGCGGGTGCCGACCTGCCGGCGAAGGCGCGGGCGCGTTTGGCGGCGATTGAGGAGGAGTTGGCGCAGCTGACGCAGCGCTACGCGGAGAACGTGCTCGATGCGACCAATGCCTGGCAGTGCGTGGTGGAGGCGCCGGCGCGGCTCGCCGGATTGCCCGCGCACGCGGTGGCGGCGGCGCTCGCAAGCGCGCAGCGCAAGGGTCTCGGGACGTCGGATCGTCCGGCATGGCGGTTCACGTTGCAGGCCCCCTCGCTCGAACCGGTGATGACCTATGCGGAGGATGAAAGCCTCCGTCGCGAGATGTGGCTGGCTTCGATGGCGATCGGGGGGGAGGGGGATCGCAACAACGAGCCGTTGGTGAAGCGGATCCTCGCCCTGCGCCAAGAAAAGGCCTCCCTGCTCGGCAAGGAGCACTTCGCCGACCTCGTGCTGGAGCGACGCATGGCCAAGACGGGGGCGCGTGCGCTCTCATTCATCGAGGACCTGCGGCGTCGCGCGGCTCCGGAATTCGTGCGCGAGTGCCGCGAGTTGGAGGCTTTCAAGGCGGAGCAGACCGGTGATCCAGCCGGCCCGCTGAAGCCGTGGGAAGTGTCCTTCTGGGCCGAGCGCCTCCGGAAGGTGCGTTACGCTTTCAACGAGGAGGCGTTGCGCCCCTATTTCCCGATGGACCGCGTGCTCGCCGGCATGTTCGAGATCGTGCGGCGCGTGATGGGCCTGAGCGTCGTCGAGAAGCCGGCGGGCAGTTTCGAAGCGTGGCACGAGGAGGTGCGTGCGTATGACATGTTTGACGGCAGCGGGCGGCACCTCGGTGCGTTCTATGCTGACTGGCACCCGCGCGAGTCGAAGCGGGGCGGTGCGTGGATGGGCAGCCTGATCACCGGAACGCCACGCCCGGGTGGCCCGCGTGGACCGCATCTCGGCTACATCTGCGGGAACATGACCCCACCGGCCGGGGGCCGGCCCGCGTTGCTCACGCACCGCGAAGTGAACACCGTCTTCCATGAATTCGGCCATCTCCTGCACCACCTCCTGTCGGAGGTCCCGGTGCGCTCCCTCGCGGGAACCAACGTGGCGTGGGACTTCGTGGAGCTGCCCTCCCAGATCATGGAGAACTGGACGTGGGAGCGTGAGGGCCTGGATCTTTTCGCGCGGCACCACGAGACGGGGGAGCCGATTCCCCAGATCCTGTTCGATAAACTCATCGCGGCGCGCCACTTCCGGGGTGCCGGAGCCGTGATGCGCCAGATCCAGTTCGGGAAGATGGATTTGGTCATGCACATGCAATCGGCAGCGTTCCTGGACGGAGACATTGAGGCCAGGGTGCGGGCCGTGATCGCGGATTGCGTGATCCCCACCCAGCCGCCGACGCCCACGGTCGTGAGGCGCTTCAATCACTTGTTCAGCGATCCGGTGGGCTACGCGGCGGGCTACTACTCTTACAAGTGGGCCGAGGTGCTCGACGCGGACGCCTTCACTCGCTTCCAGCGTGAGGGCATCTTCAACGCGCAGACGGGCGCCGACTTCGTGACTCACATCTTGAGCAAGGGCGATTCGGCCGATCCGGGGGACCTTTACCGCGCCTTCATGGGCCGGGATCCCGATCTCTCGGCGCTGCTCATCCGGAGCGGACTGACCGCTGCGTAGGTCACGAGCGGCGCTCGGCTGCTCGCGGGCCTAGCTTGAAGTCTGACCGGACGCGCCGTTGCCCCCCAGGTAGCGGTGGCGCACGAAGCGCCACGCCGACACGAAGAAGGCGGTCAACGGGATCGCGAGTACCATCCCCAGCAGTCCGCCGAGCGCGGTGCCCCAGAAGAAGATGGCAACAATGATGGTCACCGGGTGCAGGCCGGTGCGATTCGACATGATCTTGGGGGTCAGGAACCAGCCCTCGATGTTCTGCACTACGAGCTGTACGCCGAGCGTGAGCGCGGCCAATTGCCAGCCGCCTTCAGGCTGCAGGAGAGCGACCGGAATCGTGATGGCCAGCCCGAGAATCGAGCCGAGGTAAGGCACGACATTGAGCAAACCGAGCAGAAAGCCGATGACGGCACCGAACTTCAGTCCCACGGCGACGAATCCCACGGCATAAAGCAGCCCCATGATCAGCCCGATCAACAGCTGCCCTCGGAAAAAGGAGATGATGATCGAGACGAACTCGCGCGCGAGAAACGCGAGATCGGCACGCAATGAAGGACTCAGGAATGGCAGTTGTTCGGGAATGCGGTCGGCGGGATGGACCCGGGAAAGCAGAAAGAAGAAAAAGTAGATCGGGATCACCGCGACCTGCGTGATGAAGCCTACCCCTTGGGCGATCCCTGATCCCGCCGCGGCCAGGCTCGGGACGGCATCGCGAATGAACGACTGCAGTTGCTGACCGACGCGTTCGAGGATCGTCCGGAGGGTCGGGTTCTCCCAATAGCGCTCCAGCAACTGCGCCCACTCGGGCGTGTGCGTGCGGAGGAAGACTCCGGCCCTTTCCCAGAGAACCGGGACGTAGGCCACGAGGTCGAGCACCTGCGCCAACGCGGGCGGGACGAGCGTGAAACCGACTGCGGCGACGGCTACGGCCAGGAAACCGCAGACGAGCACGACGGCTCCAAGACGGCGGAGGCGCCACCGGCGCTCGAGTGCCTCCACGACCGGCCGGAGCATGAGCGCGAGGATACCAGCCACGGCAAGCGGCCACAGCACGCTGGAAAACCGAGCGACTAAAGAACCCAGGACGACGACGGTGCCCAGAAGGACGAGGCTCACGACCGCGAAGGCGAGGCAGGTCAGGGCAGCGGCGACGACCCTCCGCTGGGTGGGGGAGAACAGCGTCTCCGGAGCGGGAGCGGGGCTGGGCTCGTTCATCGCTTCAATCAGGCGGATGGCGGGGTTGGGTGCGAGCCTCGTTTTGCGCCCGCCTTCTCCCCTTGCTTGAACCAGAGGCGCCAGCAGACTGGCCGACGCCATGTGTGGCCGTTACCGACTCAAGGATCCCGACCGCGTTCTGGAGGCTCTGCGCGCGGTCTTCGGCGAGCGTCTTGGCCCGGTCCGCCTCGAGCGACGTTGGAACATCGCACCCTCGCAACAGGTCACGGTCCTGCATCCAGCCGGTGATCGGGTGGAGGGCCAAGGCATGCGCTGGGGCTTCGTGCCGCCGTGGGACCGGAGCGAGAAGCCGCGACTGGCTCCCATCAACGCGCGCAGCGAGGAGGCCTTCGGCAAACCCATGTTCCGCGAGGCGGTCCGTGCTCGGCGGTGCCTCGTCCCGGCTGACGGCTTCTACGAGTGGCAGCGGACTGACGCGACAAGCAAGACACCCTTCTGCATCGGGCTCACGCACGAGCGACCCTTCTTTCTCGCGGGGATTCACACGGACGCCATCGCGGATGTGCGCCCGCCGACCTTTGCCCTGCTCACGACGCGCCCGAATGCCGCCGTGGCTCCCGTGCATGATCGGATGCCGGTTATCCTGGAGGCCTCTCGGGCGGCGTCGTGGTTGCGCCCCGGCGCGTTGGCGGAGGCGGACTATCGCTTGCTGTGCGAGCCCCTCGCAGCGGACCAGATGCTCCTCTGGCCGGTGTCGACGTTGGTCAATAATCCACGCCACGAGTCGGCCGAGGTGTGTGTGCCGATCGGTGGATGAGGAAGACGCTTTTCCGGGCTTGCCCCGGCGTCCCGGGCAAGGGGAGCATGAGCCGCTGCGCTTCGCCGACCTCCCTCCTTCTACGTTTCGCCCCATGATGCTCTCGGTGAACCTTGATTGCGAAGCTCGCCGCACGGACTCGCGGTGCCGATCGGAAGCACGCGTGGTGGGCACACGGCGAATGCAGATGAATGTCTCGGCTCGGTCGGAGCATGGAAGCGCCGGAGATCACTTTGTATGAATATCGTAATTACAGGAGTCACCCGGGGCTTGGGACGTGCGCTGGCTCGCGAGTTCATTGCGGGAGGCCACACTGTCTTCGGATGCGGGACCAACGGAGAGGCGATCTTTGATCTCCGCTTGGAGTACGGAGCTCCGCATGACTTCGCGCTCGTCGATGTCGCGCAGGACGTGAAGGTGGGCATCTGGGCGACCAGCGTGCTGGCGGGCCATCCCGCGCCTGATCTCCTCATCAACAACGCAGCCGTGATCAATTCCCCGGGCCCGCTTTGGACGCAGGGGGACGCCGCGTTCACCCGCTTGGTCGATGTGAACTTGCGTGGAGTGGCGAATGTGATCCGCCACTTCGTGCCCGCGATGGTGCAGCGCGGATCGGGGGTCATCGTGAATCTGTCCTCTGGCTGGGGCCGGAGCGTGTCTCCCGATGTTGCCCCGTACTGCATGTCGAAATGGGGTATCGAAGGACTCACCAAGGCGCTCGCCGCTGAGTTGCCGGCCGGAATGGCAGCCGTGCCGCTGAATCCCGGGGTGATCGATACCGACATGTTGCGAACGGTCTGGTCGGGTGGGGCGGCGGAGTACCCCAAAGCGGAGGTGTGGGCGAAACGGGCTGCGCCGTACCTCCTGTCGCTCAGCGCGCGCGACAACGGTCGTTCACTCAGCGTGCCTGGAGCGGAGGACTGAGCGATGTCCGAGCCCTTGATCCTCGCCTCGGCTTCGCCGCGGCGCCGTGCCTTGCTCACGCACCTCGGTTGCCCCTTCACCGTGGTCGAAGCCCGCGTGGTGGAGGACGAAGATCCGCGCCTCGATCCCCGCATCATGGTCGCCCGCAACGCCGCGCGAAAGGCGGACTGGGTCGCCGCGCAGCATCCGGATGCCTGGGTGCTCGGTGCCGACACCACGGTATGCATCGACGGACATGCCCTCAATAAACCGGCTGACCTCACCGCAGCCCGCGCCATGCTCCAACGCCTTTCCGGTCGCACCCATTCCGTCTTCACGGGCCTTGCCCTGCGCAGGTTCGATCGCGGCGTCGCGTGGGACGCCACTGACACGTGCGACGTCACCTTCCGGGAGCTGGACGATGCACGGATCGATCGCTATCTTTCGCTTGTGCATGTACTTGACAAGGCGGGAGCCTACGGAATCCAGGATCACGGAGAACTGATCATCGCGGGTCATACGGGCGAGGTGGCGACGATTATGGGACTTCCGCTCACTCTGACGAAACACTTGCTGACGAAGGCGGGTCTCCTGACCTAATCTCTCTGACCGCATGGCCTCTCCCTCCACCGCAAACCAGCCACGTCGCCTCGGGCGTCGTTGGGTGTGGCCGCGATGGTCGCGCGATGACGATACGCGCTCGGTGCAGATTGGTGTCGTTGCGACGCTCCTGGTTCACCTCTTGCTCCTGCTCACGCTGCCTTACCTGCTGCGACGGACGGCGGAGTCCGTGGCGGTGAAGCCGGCGGACAAGACCTTCAACATCGAACTGGCGCCGGAGGAGCCGGAAGTCCCGCTCTTGGAGGCCAAGCCGCCAGCCAAGCCGTTCAATTTCGTGGAAGTGAATCCGGATGCGCCCGACAATCCCCCGGACCAGACGGAGAACTTTGGGGCGCAGAACCAGCAGGTCGCGCAGGAGAAGCCCACTCCTGACGGGAAGAGTGACACGCCCGCCTTGGAAGGGGACAAGCAGAAGCAGAGCACCGCGATCGTCTCGGGCCGCCTCCAGCCTCCGGAGCCACCCTCGCGCCTCGCGCAGCCGGAGTCGGCGCCGACGCCGCAGGAGGCGGTGACCGCGCCGAATCAGAAGGTGGCTCAGGCCCCGATCCCTGGTTTTGAGAAAGTGGAGGGTGAAGATGCCGATTCCATCGGCAGTACGATCGCCAAGATACCGCCGCCTGGGACGAAACGCGGTCCCGAGGAGGTCGAGGGCAGCCCGGACATCCGAGAGGTAGTGGCGTTCAACGGCCAAGTGGTGCGGATCGATCCGCGCCGTCCGCAGGACCGCGAGCGCGTCGCGCAGCGCAATGCCCGGCCGGCGTTTCTCCGCGACAATCAGCTCGGCACGCAGAACATCGGTCCGGTGGCGTACAACGCGAAGTGGAGTGAGTACGGTGCGTACCTGCAGAAGCTGATCGAGACGGTGCAGATTCAATGGGAGCGCCTAATCGTGCAGAGCTCGGTGTACCCGCCTCCGGGCACCATCGTACGCGTGACTTTTATCATCAACGACAAGGGCGACATCACCGACATCGCGCCCGGTGACGGAGAAGCGCCTCTGCAGGCCCAGCGCGCCTGCGTGAGCGCGATCACGGCCCGCGCTCCGTACGGCAAGTGGAGCGACGACATGGTCGCGGTGCTCGGTCACGAGCAGGAGATGACCTTCACGTTTTACTACAATCCGTGATGCGGGCTGGAGCGAATGTTGCGCGCGCGTTGCCGCTCGGTCCGGGAGTGGAGTACCTGACCGCGGATCCCAATGGACTCTTTGCGTTGGCGAAGCCGGAAGGAGTGCTTTCGCACCCGAATCGGTCCGGCGACGAGGCGCGTTCGTTGCTGACGGGATCCTATCGCCTCGACGGCGAGTGCTTTGAGTGGCGGTCGACTCCTGGCGGTGAACTGACGCGAGCCTACTTGCTCAACCGGCTCGATTCCGGCACCTCCGGGGTGATTCTCCTGGCGAGCTCCGCGGAGCTCGCTGCCGCCTTGCGGGATCATTTCCGGAGCCAACGCGTGGCGAAGCATTACGCCGCGCTGGTGTTCGGGGCGCCGACTCCGGCGGTGCAGGTCTGGCGTGACCGCCTCGCCGTGCGCAAGGAAGGCGGCGTCGTGCGAACCGAGACGGCGGGAAACATTCCGGCGGAGTCGAGGGTCCGCGTGCTGAAGCTCACCCCGGGGACCCCTCCTCTGGCCCTGATTGAGTTGGAGCCCCGGACGGGCCGGAGCCACCAGCTGCGGGTGCAGTGCGCCAGCCGGCACCTCCCGATCGTCGGAGATGCGACCTACGGAAACTTTCGCCTGAATCGCGAGTTTGCGCGGGCGTCCGGAGAGCGCCGGATGTTTCTGCACTCCGCCGAGACGACGTTTGAGTACGCGTGGAAAGGTCGGCGGCACCGTTTCACCGCGCGGGCCCCGCTGCCCGAGAGCTTCTCGCGGGCGTTGCGGGGATGATCGGCGCGCGCGCTTAGGCGCGGCGCCCCTTGAAGGTCAGCTCGGCCACGCCGCTCTTGTCGAGCTGTCCGATGCCCAGTGCGACCATGCGCTCGAACTGGAGCTTGGTGGCTGCTGAGAGCGGAAGATTCAGTCCGGCCTCGACGCCCATGGCCCAAGCGATGCCGGAGTCCTTCGCGGCGTGTGCGCCGGAGAAGTAGCAGTCGTGGGCGCGGTTCTGCATGTCTTCGCCGTCCGTCTTCAGCACCTGTGAGTTCGCTCCGGTCTGGGCGAAGACCTCCCGCAGCATATCGAGATCGAGCCCGAGGGCCTGACCGAGCCCGAGGCCTTCGGCGAGGCCGGCGGTGTTGATGTTCATGACCATGTTGACCAGCGCCTTGACCTGAGCGGCTTGTCCGGCGGCGCCGATATAGCGCGGAGTGTGGGAGAGTTTTTCTAGGACCGGCAGGACGCGATCGTAGACCGCGCGCTCGCCGCCGCACATGAGATACAAGGTGCCGGCGCGGGCTTGGGGGATGGACGAGGCCATGCAGCCCTCCAAGGCGTCGGCGCCGGCGGCGCGGGCGCGCCGGGCGGTCTCGACCTGCGTCTTGGGCGAGAGGGTAGCGCAGTTGATGAACGTGCGCCCCTTCGCGCCGACCAGCAGCGAGTCGCCGACTTCCGCGAAGACGGCGAGCTGCGCCGCGTCGTCGGTCACGACCGTGATGATGACGTCAGCGGCCGCGGTGACATCCGCGAGGGTCTTCGGCGCGAGGCAGCCCAGCTCTTGGGCGAGCGCCTGAGCGCTCGGCGCGTGGACGTCGTAAACGGCGGTTACGGGGAAGCCGCACTCATGCAGGCGGCGGGCCATGTTGGCACCCATGCGGCCAACTCCGACGAAGGCAATTTTCTCAGGCATTGGAGGATGTTTTGGATTGAATGACGTCTTCGAGACTCGCCCGCTCGTTGCGCGGAGCGAAGAAAGGATTGTGGCGTTTTTCCTGGCTGACCGTGGTCAGCGGACCATGGCCGGGTGCGAGCACGGTTTCCTTTGGCAAAGTGAGGATCTTGCTCGAGGTATTCTGGTACTGCTGACCGAACGCGGTTGCGCTTCCGCCCATGGAGCCCGCGAAGAGACTGTCACCGACGATCGCGAGTGGCCAGCTCAGCCCGGTGACGTAGAACGTGGTCATGCCCGGCGAGTGTCCGCTGGTCCGGATCGTCTTGATGGCGAGCTCGCCGATGTGGAAGTAGGCTCCCTCCGCGAACTGACGAAACCCAGGGCGGGGAAGGGGCTCCAGCGGATGGGTCCAGACCTCGGCGCCCGTCGCCTCGACCAGGGTGTCAAGGGCGGCGATGTGGTCATCGTGCGCGTGCGTGATGAAGAGATAGTGGACCTTGAGTTTCTCGGCGCGGATGAAGTGGAGCAATTCCTCGCAGGAGGCTCCCGTATCGAAGATGGCAGCGACGCGGGTCTTCGGGTCCCACACGAGGTAGTTGTTCACCCGCATGTCACCGCAGTCGGTGTTGAACATCGCGAAGCCGCGCGGAAAGTTCGGGGTCTTGGGGTACCAGGCGTTGCGGGCGAGGTCTTCCAGCGGGTTGGGCGCGAGCCGGAGATGGCGCGCGAGGCGGCGAATCACGGCGATGTTGACCTTGCCGGACTTGACTGCGGCAAGGTCGTCGGCCGAAACGCCCGCCCGCTCGGCGAGTTCAGCGTCGGAGAGATGCAGCCCGCGCTGCGACTTGTTGATGATGTCGGCGAAGCCGTCCTCGATCGCGATCTTGCCCATGGAGGAGACTACGCAAAGGCAGGCTTAACTTTAAGCAAGCCTAGTGTTGCTCATTCGCGTCTCGACGGGCACCACAACCGGATGAGTTCGGCTTCCTATCTTCACTCCTTGTTCGGCTTGGACGGCAAAGTCGCCGTCGTGATTGGCGGCACCGGGGAACTGTGCGGCGCGATGGCGGGCGGCCTCGCCGCCGCCGGAGCGGAGGTGGTGTTGGTGGGGCGCAACCCGGAGAAGGCCCAAGCTCGTCTCGAGGCGATCGCGAAGGTGGGCGGACGCGGCTATTTCATTGCGGCGGAGGCGAGCAGTCGATCCGACCTCCAGAGCCTGCTGGCGGAGGTACTCAAGCGGTCGGGGAGGATTGATATTGTGGTGAACGGAGCCGGAACGAATTCGGTGACCCCCTTTCTGGAGATCTCTGACGATGAATTCGATCGGATCATCGCAGTGAATATTCGCAGCGTATTCCTGGGCTGCCAGATCTTCGGGCGGCACCTCGTCGAACAGGGCCACGGTGGCTCGATCATCAATCTCGGCTCGATGTCTGGGCTCGTGCCGCTGTCACGCGTCTTCACCTATTCCGCGACCAAGGCGGCGGTGCACAATCTCTCCAAGAATCTCGCCCGCGAATGGGCACCGAAGGGTGTGCGGGTCAATACACTCGTCCCCGGTTTCTTCCCGGCGGAGCAGAACCGCAAGATTCTCTCCCCGGATCGGGTCGCCAGCATCATGCAGCACACCCCGATGAAGCGGTTCGGCGAGGCGCGCGAACTGATCGGAGCCACCCTGCTGCTTGCCAGCGCGAACGCCGGTGGGTTCGTCACGGGTGCCGAGATCGTGGTCGACGGCGGATACCACGCCATGACGATCTGAGCACGCTTCCCCGAGGGCTACTGCATCGTCCTGCCCCGGACGCATCCCGGTCCCTGCCGTGCGGCGTGGGACGCTCGCTCCCACTCCACGAGGAGAACGTGACCAGAAGAGGGCGGGTCAGCGTATGTTAGGTCATCTATAAGTAATACTTTATACAATCGACCGCCGCGGAAAGGCGCTTGCGACCCGATTAACACCGGTGTTTCTCAATAATCTCTATGGGCTTCAATGATAAATTAAAGGAGTTGGAAAAGCGTAAGGCCGAATTGGTCGCGCGCGAGAAGGAGTTGAGCTCGGAGCGGACGGCGGCGCTGCGTCGCCTGCCCTCTGACTTCGGCTTCTCGACGCTCGAGGCCTTCGTTGGGGCGCTGCGCGAGGCGCATCGCGGCGCTGGCAAGGGGCGTGGGCCCGGTCGTCCGCCGGGCCGCCCGGAGCGCCGTCGGCGAGCGAAGATCACCGAGGAGACGCGTGCTGCGGTCCGCAAGCTCGTGGAGAGCAACAAGACCGGCGCAGCGATCGCGAAGGAACTGAAGATCTCGCTCCCCTCGGTGCAGAACATCAAGAAGAGCCTTGGCCTCGTGAAGGCCCGGGCGAAGTCGGGGAGCTGAATCACTCGCCGAGCGTCGCTCTGGTAAGGGCGGCGCTCGTGGGGTGTCGGCAAGCTTCTCCGCTCGGCGTCAGTAGCGGGCGAGGCTGGGGTCGATGCACTCGGCCCACTCGTGAATGCCGCCGGCCACGTTGCAGACTCGCGGCAAGCCGCGGGCCCGCAGGTATTCGGTCACGCGCAGGCTCCGTCCCCCGTGGTGGCAGTGGATCAGGAGCAGTTGATCGGTGGGCAGCGTTTCGAGCTGTGACGGGATCTGCTGCATGGGGATGAGCCGCGCCTCGGGAATGCGGCAGATCGCCGCCTCATGCGGCTCGCGGACATCGATCAGGCAGACCAGCGCGGCGTGCTCGCGGAGCAAGCGAGCGGCTTCCTGAACCGGGATTTCCAGCGGAGGTGAAGGATCGGTGGGCAAGGACATGGATGAAGAAAGCGGGTGCCGAGGGGGAGGCGGGACCAGGGCGCACGTCGGCCCGTACTCGGCTGGATCAAGCGCGTCGGACGACACGCGGCGACACTCCGGACAGGCGGGGTCGCGGGGCAGACGTACGCACCGCATGCGGACGGTCCGCGCATCGAAGGTGAGGTACTGCCCGAGGAGCGGTTCGCCGAAGCCGATGATCAGCTTCAGCGCCTCGAGGGCCTGCAGGCTGCCGATGACCCCGCACGTGGCGCCGAGGACGCCCGCCTCGCCGCACCCGGGCACGGCCCCGGGAGCGGGCGGGCGAGGGAAGAGACAGCGGTAGCAGGGGCCCCCGAGGTGCGGCGCGAACACCGATACGGATCCCTCGAACATGAACACGCTTCCGTGCACGAGGGGACGTCGGGTCCGGACCGCTGCATCGTTGTTCAGGTAACGTGCTCCGAACGAGTCCGTCGCATCGATGATGACATCGTACCCGGCGAAGATCTCGAGGGCGTTCGCTGCGGTGATGCCCTCGGGGTGACCGCAAAGCTGAACGTGAGGGTTGACCTGCCGAAGCCGGGCGAGCGCGGAGGACACCTTCGCTTCGCCGACTTGGGTGTCGTCGTGCAGCAATTGCCGCTGGAGATTGTGCGGGGCGACCCGATCGAAGTCGGCGATTCCGAGGGTGCCCACTCCGGCGGCGGCAAGGTACAGCGCTGCTGGGCTCCCCAGCCCCCCGGCGCCCACGACGAGAACCTTCGCCTGCCGGAGACGCTGCTGGCCTTCCCGTCCGACTTCGGGGAGCAGCAGGTGCCGACTGTAGCGGCTGAGTTCGTCGGAGGAGAGCAAGGCCATGGTGGCGGACTGCCTGACCAACACGTCAGTTTGAGGACCTGGTGCAAATGGAAATTGCGCGCGTCGGCTGACCCCTTCGATACTGCCGGCATGCCGCAGCAGTTTGTTGTCATCATCGCCGGGGGGCGGGGCGAGCGTTTTTGGCCGCTTAGCCGTCGGGCGCGTCCGAAGCACCTGCTCGAGGTGATCGGCTCGGGATCGCTGTTGGAGCAGACGCTGCGTCGCGTGGCGCCGCTGGTGAGGCCGGCGAACACGTTGATCATCACGAGTGCAGAGCAGGCGCGCGCCCTGCGGGCGGTTTGTCCGAACCTGCCGAAGGAGAACATCGTGGTCGAGCCGGCAGCCCGGAATACCGGTCCGGCGGTGGCGTTGGCGGCGGCGTTGATTGCCGCGCGCGACCCGCAGGCGACCTTTGCCGTGCTGCCGGCGGATCACGTGGTACGGGATGTGCGGGCGTACCGACGTGACCTGAAGGCGGCGTTCGCGGCGGCGGCCACGCGTGAGGTCTTGGTGACGCTCGGAATTCGACCGACCGTCCCGGCAACGGGCTTTGGCTATATTCGCTGTGGTGGACGATCCATCCGGGCGGGCGGTCGGTCGTTCGCGCGGATCGAGCGCTTCGTGGAGAAGCCGCCCCTCGCCGCCGCGCGGCGATACCTTGCCGCCGGGAACTACTTCTGGAACGCCGGGATGTTCGTCTGGCAGGTGGAGTCGCTCGCCGCCGCCTTTCGCGCGCATGCTCCCGCCCTTTGGGAGGCCTTCGAGCCCCTGCGCGTCGCGCTGGCGATGGGAAGTCCGCGGCAGGTGAAGGCGGCGATGGACGCGGCGTATGCCCGAGTCGAGCGGATCTCGATCGATCATGCCTTGCTGGAAAAGGCGTCGACGGGCGTCGTCCTGCCGGCATCGTTCGATTGGGATGATGTTGGCTCGTGGGCCGCCGTTGGGCGTCACATGGCGGCGGATGCATCCGGGAATTGCGTCTCCGGCGAGGGCGTCGTGGTCGATGGCCGCGGCAACCTAGTGCTTGCTTCGCCCGGTCGGGTGGTGGCGCTCCTGGGGCTCAATGATTGCGTGGTGGTGCAGACCGACGATGCCACCTTGGTCATGCCGCGCGCGCGGGCCGAGCAGGTGCGGAGCGTGGTGCAGCAGCTGGAGCGGAAACCGTCCCGCGCTCGCTGGCTCTAGGGAGGGGCACGCTTTCATCACGCGAAGCCATGCGCTGCCTGGGAATCGATCACGGTGCGAAACGGATTGGACTGAGCTTTGGGGATGAGCTCGGTGTGGCCACGCCCTTGCCGGCCTTGCGGGAAATGGATGAAGCGAAGGCCGTGGAGGCGCTCGGGGTGCTGATTCGGCAACGTCGCATCACGGAATTGGTCGTCGGTTGGCCGCTCAACATGGACGATTCCGTCGGTCCCAAGGCCAAGGAGGCCGAACGCTTTGCGGAGCGGCTGCGCGGGGCCTTCGACTTGCCGGTGCACTTGGTCGATGAACGACTGACCTCGGCGGAGGCGGAGTCGACCATTCCCAAGCAGAAGCTTCGCGACCTGCGGTCCAGCGGAATCATCGATTCTCGCGCCGCGACGCTGATCTTGCAGGATTTCCTGAATCAACGCTTCCCGGAGTCAGCCGCCCCGGAGTCGTGACGGGGCCCGATTCGGGCGGGGAAGACGCTCGACCGACGCCCCGCGAATCGCTAGCTCCGGGGAAGTGCAAGCCGCTGCTTCCGACGCGCCCGAGTCCACCGTCCCGGTCCAACGTTGGAAGGCGGTGTGTGCCTATGACGGCACCTCCTTCGCGGGTTGGCAGAGTCAGCCCGGTGGGACCAGCCTGCAGGACGTGATTGAAGCGCGCTTGCGGGTGCTCGCGAAGGGTCTGGTTCGGGTTCACGCGAGCGGTCGCACCGATGCGGGTGTCCACGCCCGGGGGCAGGTGTTTCACTTTGACCTCTCCTGGCGGCACGGAGCGGAGCGCTTGCTGGCGGCGCTGCGGGTGGGCCTGCCACCGACCATCCTCATCAAGTCGATCCGCCCGGTCGCGAACGACTTTCACGCGCGTTTTTCCGCGACGGGCAAGCGTTACGAGTACCACCTGTATCTTGGGCATCCCGATCCCTTCATTCGGCCCTACGTGTGGCCGTTGGATCGTCCGTCCCCCCCCGACCTCGCAGCCATGCGGAAGGCGGCGAAGGTGTTGATGGGGCGACACGACTTCGCGGCGTTCTCTGCGTTCACGGGAGAGGAGAGGGAGGATACCGTGCGGACACTCCGGCGGCTGGAGGTCGTCCGGCGCGGTCGACGAGTGACCCTGGGAGCTGAGGCGGACGGTTTTCTCTACAAGATGGTGCGGAGTTTGGTCGGGGCGCTGGTCTCGGTGGGCTTTGGGAAACTGACGCCGGACGACCTCCATCGCTTTCTCGATGAAGGGCGCCGCACCCCGGCGGTGGAGACCGCGCCCCCGCAGGGCCTCTTCTTGGTCCGGGTGGATTATCCCCGGGCCGCCCCAAAGCGGGTGAAGGCGGTGAAACGTGCCAAGCCGCGTGGCTGAGGGAGGGCTCCGCGCGCTCCGGACCGCGGCGCGGTCGCTCCGCGGCCGGATGCGAGCTGAGTGGGGGAAGGCAGCGAAGGCAGGGCTGGCCGGTGTGGCGGACATCGTGTTTCCCCGCATCTGCGTGGCGTGTCGCGGCCCGGTGGGGGACGACGGCGGATTTCGGCATCTCTGCTCGGAGTGCAGTGCGGCCTTGGCGAGGATCCACCTCCCGGCGTGCCGGGTGTGCGGCCATCCCTTCTGGGGCGTGGTGGAGGGAGACCGGACCTGCGGGCATTGCGACCGCCTCGTCCCCTGCTTCGGATCAGGAGGAGCCGCCGTGCTGCTTCGCGGTTCGGCGCGCGCCCTAGTCATCGAACTGAAGTACCACGGCGGTCGCCAGGTCCTCGAAGACATCGCTAAGTTGGTGCGAGAAACACCGCACCTTGTTGATCATGTGAAAGATGCGGTCTTGGTACCCGTGCCACTGCATCCCCGCAAGCAACGGGAGAGAGGGTATAACCAAAGCCATTTGATCGCAACAGTGTTTGCCCGCGGTGCTGGAGGGGTGACGCGGGTGCAGCCGTTGTTGCGACGAGTGGTCGACACCGTGACGCAAACGGCCTTCGATCGGACGCGTCGGCAGGCGAACCTCAAAAATGCCTTTGCACTGGCTCCCGGGGCGACCATCGTGACCGGGACACGCTACGTGCTGGTCGATGACGTTTTCACCACAGGTTCCACGCTCAACAGTTGTGCCGGTGTCCTCCGCGAAGCGGGGGCGGTGAAGCTTGATGTCGTGACTTTCGGCCACGGTTAAGGCCCTGTCCGCTCTGGATCGTTTTAATCCCCGTATGTCGCTTTTCAGCAAGCCGAAGTACTCCACCGTGGTGGTGAAGAAGAAGGATATCCCGAAGGGATTGTGGACGAAGTGTCCGCTTTCGGGAGAGATTATCTTCAACAAGGAACTCGAGGCGAACCAGATGGTGGTGCCAAAGAGTGGCTATCACTTCCCGATTGGTGCGTGGCAGCGGATTGAGGCGCTCTTCGACGCGAACACGTTCGTTGAATCGGATGCCAGCGTGCGTTCGGCGGATCCCCTGAAGTTCGTGGATTCCCAAGCCTATCCGGATCGCATCAAGAAGTACGAGAGGGAGAGTGGCCTCAAGGAGGCAGTGGTGTGTGGCCTCGGGTCGATTGAAGGCATCCGCGTGTCTGCTGCGGTGATGGACTTCCGCTTCTGCGGCGGCGCGATGGGCTCGGCGGTCGGTGAAAAGATCACCCGAGCGGTCGAGGCGGCGATTCGGGAGAAGATCCCGTGCATCATCTTCAGTGCCTCGGGCGGAGCGCGCATGCAGGAGGGCATTTTTTCGCTCATGCAGATGGCGAAGACGAGCGCTGCGCTGGGGCGGCTTGCGCAGGCGGGCTTACCCTTCATTTCGGTCCTGACGCATCCGACGATGGGCGGGGTCACGGCCAGCTTTGCGACCCTTGGCGATCTCAACATCGCGGAGCCGGGGGCCCTCATCGGCTTCGCGGGTGCGCGCGTGATCAAGGAGACCACTAAGCAGACCCTCCCGGCGGGTTTCCAGAGTGCGGAATTCCTGCTGAAGCATGGCCTGATTGATCAGATCGTGAGCCGCTTGGAGATGCGTTCGCACTTGGCCGGTGTGCTGTCGGCGCTTTACCTGAAACGGAAGCCGCAGCGCGCCGCGAGCTAACCATTCGGCGCGGTCCGGGGAAGCCAAAGCAGGGAGGCAACGATGGCAGCGATCGAGCTGGCGGACTATCGGGGCGTTCAGGAGTACCTGTACTCGCTGAAGGCCAAGGGCGTGAGCTTCGGCATCGACCGAATGCGACTATTGGTCGAGGCGCTCGGGCATCCGGAGCAGCGGTATGCGGTCATCCACATCGCCGGAACGAATGGCAAGGGATCCACCGCCGCCATGATGGCTGCCATCCTGCGAGCTGCGGGAAAACGTACCGGACTCTATACCTCCCCGCATCTCATTCGACTGGGTGAACGCGTGCAGGTCGACGGCGAGTGCCTCCACGAAGAGGAAATCGTGGCCTACACGCGCGAACTGCGGCCCGTGGCGGAAAAGCTTGGTCTCCTTGGTCCGGATCTCCACCCCACGTTCTTCGAGTTCATGACCGCGATGGCCTTTCTGCAGTTTGCCCGGAAAGGCTGCGACGTCGCGGTCATCGAAGTGGGACTGGGCGGGCGGCTGGATGCGACCAATGTCGTCCAACCCGAGGTGACGGCAATCACTTCGATCAGCCTTGACCACTGCGAGATGCTGGGAAACACGGCCGCGCTGATCGCCGCCGAGAAGGCAGGTATCGTGAAGCCGGGTCGACCGGTCGTGATGGGCCGCCTGCCTCCTGAAGCCGAGGCGGTTGTGCGCGCCGTGGCGCAGGAGCGGGGGAGCGACCTTCGGTCCGTTCGTGAGCGTTTTGGGGAGGATCTCGCCGGGTACCCCCGGACCAATCTCGAGGGCGATTATCAGCGCTGGAATGCCGCGACGGCGACCTTGCTGGCACGCGCGCTGCCGCCGGCGTGGGGGCTGACCGAGGACGTGATCCAGCGGGGGCTCAGTCGCGTGCAGTGGCCGGGGCGCTGGCAGCGGGTGATGTTGGGTGGGCGACGGCTGATTCTGGATGCCTCGCACAATCCCGAGGGAGCGGAGGTGCTCCAGACCAACCTGAGGCGTCTGGTGGAGGAGGAAGGGGTGCGCCCGATCGTGATCACGGGAGCGCTCGGGGTGGCTCGAGCGAGTGCGCTGCTGCGGACGGTCTCCGACTTTGCGTCCGAGATTCACCTGGTCGTACCCCAGCAGTCGCGGGCTTGCAGCTTTACCGAGCTGGAGTCTCTGATCCCGGCGAGTTACCCGGGGCGGGTCTTTCGGCGCGACCTCGAGTCACTGTTTCCGGACTCCGAGACGTGCCGCGCAGGCCGGGGTGACGAGATCGTGGTGGTCACCGGCTCCATCTACCTCCTGGGGGAGATCATGGCCCGAATCCACCCGACCGAGGGTCCCGGGGAAGGGCGTCTGCAAGACTTCTGAGTTGCGCGGTCCTGAGTTGCTCAGCGCAGCTCGATGAGGTCTGTCGTGGCAGGCACGTCCTTGATGATTTGGGAAGGATTGGGGCCGACTCCGAGGTACCGAAGATTGGGGAGCAACGAGGCGGCAGGACGGGTGTCGGTGCCGTAGGCCACGTCGAGGATCGAGCGCATCATCGCTGCGACGTAGCGCTGGGCGTTCCCCGGTAGGTCCTTGAAGCTGCGCACTTGGGAGATGTCCGTGGACCAGCCGGGGTGGCGGGTGTACACGGGGCGCAGGGTCCGGCGGACCGCCTCGTTGCGGGGAACGTGCTGATAGCGCCGGCCAGAGGCATCCTCGTAGGCGATGGCGATGAGCAGATCGCCGTTCCACGCGCCGGAGTGCGTCAGCGCGTCTGCCTTGTTGATCATCAAATCTTGGAAGCCGCCGTAGCGCAGGGCGTCGCCCTTTTCGACGGCGTCGAACCAGCCCACCATGCGCTGGCGTCCGGTGCTGGTGCCGAACTCCACTTTCTTCAGGATGTCCGTCAGCGGGTGCTGCGGGTCCATCTCGGTGAGGAACGTGTGCGTACCGACCTTGGTGTCGTAGGCCTTGGCGACACCGAAGGTGTGGATCGGCTGAACCGGGATTCCTGCGCTCTCGAAGAATTCCGGTGTGTAGGTGTGCGACGCGGTGACGTTCGGCGAGAAGCCGTGCCGCTTATCGAGCCAGTAGGCCTGGCCGAACTCGCCGATCACGGAGCGTCCGGCTGCGGTCTCGTTCAAGATGAGCTCTCGCACCTCGCCGATGTTGCGGGCCAGTGCCTGCCCTGCCTCCCAGTACACCGCGACCAGCGCGTCGAGGTTGAGGCTGAAGGGGCCGGACCCGAGGAAGCGGGAGAAATCGAATTCCTCGCGCGCGTAAATGCCCGTCTCGATGGCTTCGGCGTTGGCGCGTTGCTCGGCTGCGGTCAGGCGGCTGAAGAACTCGGCGAAGCGCTCGGGCGAGACGCGGCAGACGTGCTGAATCGTGCGCAGCGCTCGGTCCGCACGCTGGGCGATCTTGCGTGCAAACTCCGCGCGGGAACCCAGAAAGTCCGCGTACGTGATCTGCCACTGGCCCACTTCGTCCTGGTAGGCCGGGGTGATGCCGCGGCCGGTGGATCCGCGCGGTTCCTCGGCGAGGACGTTCACCCGGTAGTCTTCCCACGCGAGATCGAGGAGCCGGTGCGTCAGATCCGACACCAGCGTGCGTTCATCGACGAGCAGGCGCGAGTAGACCTGGAACCCACGGGCCTCCAGCGGGCGGGCTTCCCAATGGACTTTGCGGGGGTCCGCGACCACGCCGCTGCCGATGGCGAGGTGCGGGATCTCGCGCTCGACCACACCCGAGGGCAGGAGGTTGAGCTTGATGCCGGCGGCCGTGTGCCCCGAATTTGCCCCACCGTTCACCTTCAGCACCACGCTGACGCGATGCGGCGAGTGGGCCAATTCCTCGGCGATCTCGGGGATCAGCCGACCTTTGCCCTCATCACCGAGTGAGATG
Organism: Opitutaceae bacterium; assembly: GCA_040382075.1. Lineage (GTDB taxonomy): Bacteria > Verrucomicrobiota > Verrucomicrobiia > Opitutales > Opitutaceae > UBA6669. The sequence continues at coordinate 43,939 of JBEIGD010000010.1, read as the reverse complement.
CCGACATCGGCGATCAGTTGGCTGGAAAAGGAAGGGAGCGACATGGTTCCGGTGAGGCAACCGAGGCGAACCCCCTGTTGCCCTCACTTTCAAGCCTTTCCCGCCGCCCAAGGGCAAACGAAAAACGGCGGAAGCGAAGAGTCCCGATCAGCCCTTCGCCTGCGTCTTGATCTCCACCACGTCGTGGGGGGCGGCCTCGCGCTGCCCTGCCGGACTCACGCGAACGTACCGAGCGCGCTTCCGGAGGTCCGGCAGGCTCCGCGCACCCAGATAGCCCAGCCCGCTCTGCAGGCCGCCGATCAGCGAGGCGAGCACCTCGTTGGCTGAGCCGGAAACCTCCTTGAGCGCCTCAATCCCCTCGGCCGTGAGCTTTCGCGTCGAGTCCGTCTTGTCGTGACCATACCGCGCCGCACTGCCGGCCTTCATCGCGGACAGCGAGCCCATCCCGCGGTACTGCTTGTAGAGCTTGCCGTTGATTTCCATGATCTCGCCGGGGGCCTCACGGCAGCCCGCCAGCAGGCCGCCCAGAATCACTGCATCCGCGAGGGTCAGGGCCTTGACGATATCGCCGCTCTTGGTGATGCCGCCATCGGCAATCACTCGCACACCGCACGCCGCCGCCTCGCGGCTCGCGACGTAGAGCGCGGTGAGCTGGGGGATGCCGACGCCGGCGACGATGCGGGTCGTGCAGATGGAGCCCGGGCCTTGGCCGACCTTGATCGCGCTCGCGCCGCACTCCGCGAGGTAGCGCACTCCGTCGCCGCTAGTAACGTTGCCGGCGATGATGGTGAGGGCGGGAAAATGCTGGCGGACCAATCGCACCATGTCGCCGACCCCGGCGGTGTGACCGTGGGCCGTGGACACGGCGACGGCATCGACCGACTCTTCCACCAGTTGGCCGACGTGCGTCAGGATCCGATCCCGATCGAGGGTCCCATCCGCCAAGCGAACCGGGGCGATCGCGGCGCCGACGACGAGACGGAATTCGCCGTCGCGCGCGGGCTTGCGCCGGGACTTGGCCTCGGCGGTGATGCGCTCGACGTCCGAGAAGGTCACGAGGCCGCGGAGGTGGTCACCGTCGTCTACCACGAGCATCTTGTGAATGCCGACGTGCTCCATGAAGAAGGCGTCCGCCGCGCTGATCGGGTCGGGCTTCAGATTACGTTCATGGACGGTAAGGATTTCCCGCCGCGGGACCATGGCCTCCGCGACCTTCTTGGTGCGGTAGCGATCGCGGACGCTGCTGCCCGACAGCAGACCCATGAGCTTCCCTTCGGCATCCACCACCGGGAACGTGCGGAACTCATAGCGCCGCTGCTCGATCATCGCCAGCACGTCGCCGACCAACTGATCGGGAGTGACGGTGATGGGATCCTGGATCAGCCCGTGGATGTGGCGCTTCACCCGCGCGACCTCCTTGATCTGCTCGCGCGCCGTCATGTTGTAGTGGATGACCCCAAGCCCGCCGTTGAGGGCCATGGTGATCGCCATCTTGGCCTCCGTCACCGTGTCCATGTCGGACGAGATGATGGGGATCGGCAGTCGCAGTGAGTCCGAGAGGGTCGTCGATGGATCCGCATCCTTGGGCAGAATGTCGGAGAAGAGGGTGGCGAGCGAGACGTCGTCGAACGTCAGCGAAGTTGGACGATTGGCGCGGAAGAAATCGTCGGCCCCCAAGTAGAACTCGCGATCCGAGGGTGAACTAAGGGCGGAGTCTTGGGCAACCGGGCTCATGGTTGCCAAGAAGGAGGTAAAGGTGCGGGCTGGAAGGGCAAATGCATTTTCGGCCCGCGAGAAAATCAGGCCTGCGGTGGTGGTTGGCGGAGGGTCCAGATCATGTAGAGCCCGACGCCGGTGCAGATTCCGGCGTCGGCGATGTTGAAAGTCGGGTAGACGTAGCTACCGAAATGCAGATCGATGAAATCGACCACGTGGCCGTGGAGCAGTCGATCCACGAAGTTGCCCACGATGCCGCCGCAGAGGAGGCCGAAGCCGGTCTGTACGGTGCGGAAGCGCAAGCCGAGCGAGGCCCGCCACGCGTAGATGCCGATGAGGGTCACGAGGGCGAGGCCGGCCAGCAGGGTGCTGCGGCCGCTGAACAGACTCCAAGCGGCGCCGGTGTTGCCGACATGGACGAGATAGAAAAATCCGTCGATGACGGTGATCGCGCCGGGCGGGCCGTAAGTTCCGAACGGCAGCGTGGCGAAGACCCACGCCTTGGATCCCTGGTCCAACGCGAACACGACGAGGGCCAAGACCCAGAAACGTCGGTAGGCGAGGATGCGCTCCGCCCGACCGCGAGTCGGGGAGGGCGGTGTGGTGGAACTGGACGCGGGCGCGCTCAATCGTCGCCGCCGTCGTCTCCACTCATCGACGCACCTTCTTCGCCGAGCTCGCCGAAGAGGCCGGCACCGGTGCGGGTCCGGTAGCGGTTGCGCTCAATCTCCTTTTGCGCCTCCGCCGAGTTGCGCGTGAAGGGGACGGCGAGCAGGCGCTCCTTGGCGATCGGCTTCTGCGTGATTTCGCACACGCCATAGGTGCCGGCCTTGATGCGCTGGATCGCCGCCTCGATCTCGGAGAGTGCTTCCTGCTCGCTGGAAACGAGGCTGAGGGCGAAGTCGCGGTCGAAGGTGTCGGTCCCGGCGTCAGCCATGTGTTGGCCGTAGCTCGACAGGTCGCCCGCGTCCTCCTTGGAGGAGCGCTTCAACGTATCCTCGGTGTGCTGGTCCAACTGGCCGGTGACGTGATTGCGCAGCTCGATGAGCAGGCGGTAGTAACGGCGGTACTTTTCGGGAATGTCGGCGTCGGACTCCGCGTTGGGGGCGGTGGTCTTGCGGGGGTTGAAGCCAAGGATGTCGGCGAGCGACGCTGCCTTGACATGATTTGGAGTCCTTGGCTTCGCAGCCGGCCGAATCTCCGTCATCTTGTCGGGTTTGGCCTTCGCCGCGATGACCTTCTTATTCTCCGCACTCTCGTTTCCCTTGGCGACTACCTTGGCGAGCTCGCGTACTTCCTCGAGGGAAAAAGCGATTGGCTTGGCGGGCTTGCGGCTGCCCAAGATCTTGCTCCGGAGCGCATCGCGGGCTTTGCCCTTGTCTGCTCCCTGAGCCGGCTCGACCGCCTTGCTCGACGCGACTGCCTTGCTTGGAGCAGCTGGCTTGCTCGGCGCAGCCGCCTTGCTTGGAGCGACGAGCTTGGTCGGCGCGACGGGCACCTTGGCCGCCGACTTCGCTGGGGCGACGGTGGGAGCCGCGTGGACTGGCGTGGCCTTGACCGGGGCAGTGGCCCTGGCGGGCGGCGGTGCCTTGACCGGTGCCGGCTTGGGGGCGGTCTTCTTGGCGGTGGGCTTTGCCGGCGCGGGACGCGCCTTCTCTGGAGAGGGTTTCTTTTGCACGTGAGACGGAGAGTGTTTCTTGGAGGCGGAGGCCTTGACGGGCCGGGAGGGTTTCTTCTTGGCCATGGCGGGGTATCTTTTTTTGGGGGGGTATCTTAGAGGGCTTCCGAGCAGCGCGGGCAGACCTCGCCGTGCGGCGTGGTGCACAGCTGGGGTACCCAGCGCCAGCAGCGGGGGCAGCGGTGATAACCGAGCTCCTGGGCGTGGCGGACGCTGACGGCGACGCCGCCGTCGGCATCGGCCGAGGCGGTGACCTCAACCTGAGACACGATGAACAGCTCGGGGAGCAGATTGCGGTGGGCCGTCAGTAATTGAAGAGAATCGGCGTCCCCCGTGGTGAGCTGGATGGCGGCGTCGAGCGACTTACCCAGCTTGCCCGCGGCGCGCAAGGGCTCGATGGACTCGTTGATGCGACGACGGACGTCGAAGAGGCGCACCATCTCAGCATCGAGTCCGGGCTGATTCCACTCGGCGGGAAGCGAGGGCCAGTCTTGGAGATGGATCGAAGCGCGGCGCGGGTCGTCGGCGGGAAGGCCTTCGGCTGGCGGCAGATCCTGATTGAAGTGCGCATGACACCAAGCCTCGTCGGCGGTGAGGCTCAGGATCGGCGCGAGGATCCGCACCAGCGTGTGGAACAGATGGTGGATTGTGGTCTGGGACGAGCGGCGCAGCGGATGCGCCGTACCGAGCGTGTACAGACGATCCTTGAGGATGTCGTGGTAAACGGCCGAGAGCGTGACCGCGCAGAACTGGTTGCACAGCTGGTAGACGCGGTGGAATTCGTACGCCTCGTAGGCTTGCACGCACTCTCGCTCCAGCGTGAAGAGTTGGTGGAGCGCCCAGCGATCCAGGGCATCGAGGCGCGCGAAGGGCACCGCATCGCGGGATGCGTCAAAGTCGCACAGGTTCGAAAGCTGGTAGCGAAACGTGTTGCGGAAGAGCCGGTAGGCCTCGGCGGCGTTGTTCAGGATCTTCTCGGAGAGCGTGATGTCCTCGGTGAAGTTCTGGGAAGCGATCCAGAGGCGGATGACGTCGGCGCCATATTGGGCGATGAAGTTGTCCGAAGTGGGCGGCTTCTCGTATTGTCCGGACTTGGAGATCTTCTTCCCGTCCTCGCCGACAATGAAGCCGTGGGTGAGCACCGCCTTGTAGGGGGCAGCGTTGTACGCGATCACCGAGGTCCAGAGGGAGGATTGGAACCAGCCACGGTGCTGGTCACTGCCCTCGAGGTAGAGATCCGCCGGCCACTGGGTGTGGCCCTGGTTCCGACGCAGGACGGCGGCGTGCGAGGAGCCGGAGTCGATCCAGACATCGAGCGTGTCGCGTCCGGCGGTGAGCTCGACGGCGGGTGGCCAGCCAGCGGGGAGCGGCACGCCGCCGAGGATTTCCGCGGCCGACGCATCGTACCAGAAATTGCTGCCCCGCTCGGCGATCTTCGCCGCGACGGCGCGGACCACGCCGGCGTCGAGGTAAGGCGTGCGCTGGGCGTCGTAAAAGGCGACGATCGGCACTCCCCAGGAACGCTGGCGGCTGATGCACCAGTCCGGGCGGGCCTCGACGGCACCGCGAATGCGATTTTCGCCCCAATTGGGAATCCACCGCACCTCCGGGAGCGCCTGGAGGGCCACGGTTCGCGGCGAGGGCGAGGCCGCCGCTCCATCCCGTCCGTCCAAGCTCACGAACCACTGGTCGACCGCGCGGAAGATGATGGGCGTCTTGGAGCGCCAGCAGTGCGGGTAACTGTGGACGTAGCGTTGCCGCGCGAAGAGGGTCTGCGTTTCCGCCAGGCGCTTGAGCACGGCGATGTTGGCGGGCGAGGTCCGCTTCGCCGCGAGATCCTCCACGGTCTCCAGCGTCGAAAGTCCCACGAAGTCCGCCGGGACCTGACCATCGTTGACGTAGCGACCGTCGTCGCCCACCGGGCAATAGGCCGGCAGTCCGTAGCGCAGGCCCGTCACATGGTCCTCAGCGCCGTGCCCCGGAGCGGTGTGAACGGCGCCGGTGCCACTCTCGGTGGTGACGTAGTCCGCCAGCACGACCGGTGAAGGCCGATCGATGAACGGATGGCGGGCCGCGAGATGCTCAAGGTCTCGACCGGGCCGGGTCGCGACGACGTTGGCCGGGGCCTCGATTTTCGCCGCCGCGAGCACGGACGCGAGCAGCGCCTCCGCGACCACGATGCGCTCGGCACCCAGGTCTGCGACCACATACGCCACTTCAGGGTGAACCGCGATCGCGAGATTGGCCGGCAGTGTCCACGGGGTCGTGGTCCAGATCACCACGGAGAGCGGCTTGTCGGACGGGAGGCCGCGCGCCTGCGCGACGTCGGTGGGGACCGGAAATCTCACCCAGATCGCCGGAGAAACATGATCCCGGTACTCGATCTCCGCCTCGGCCAGAGCCGTCTCGAAGGGAATCGACCAGTAGACGGGCTTCTTGCTGCGGTACACGAGGCCGCGTTCGACGAACGCCGCAAAGGTCCGGACAACGTCTGCCTCGAATTTGGGGGCCTTTGTCTTGTACTCGTGGGCCCAGTCGGCAAGGACGCCGAGCCTCTTGAACTGAGCCTTCTGGCGCTCAATCCAGCCCTCCGAAAATGCATCGCAACGAGCCCGTAGTCCGGACGTGGAAACCGTCTCCCCCTTTGCCTGGAGTTCGCGGGCGACCTTCTGCTCAATCGGCAGTCCATGGCAGTCCCAGCCCGGGACAAACGGGGTCCTGAAACCACGCAGGTTCTTGTACCGGAGCGTGATATCCTTGAGCGTCTTGTTCAGTGCCGTGCCGATGTGCACATCGCCGTTGGTGAACGGAGGCCCGTCGTGGAGCACGAAAGCGGGTTGTCCGGCGCGGTTGCGCTGAATGGCTCCGTAGAGGTCGGATTTCTCCCACCACGCGAGGCGCGCGGGTTCCCGCTGGACCAGATTCGCCCGCATGGGAAATTCCGTTCGCGGGAGTTGCAGGGTGTCCTTGAGGTCTTTCGCCATGCCAAAGAAAGGGTCGCCGAGGGTATGTCGCCCCCGGGGGTAGTCAAGGCAGGGCGGACCGAAAGTCGGGGCGCCCTCGTCCTTAGGCCCGATTGGGGCGCTCCAGGGCTCGCTGGGCGAGCTTGAGGCCGGCGCTCAGGCAGGCCGAAAGGGCGATTCCGTCCCGGACGTGGCCGCCGATCAATAGTCCCGGCTGGGCCCTTTCCACGGTCTCCAGGGCCTTTAGGAAGGCTTCGTAGCCCAGATTGTACTGCGGGATCGCCCGGGGCCAGCTGCGGTGCCGGACGAGGCCGGGTTCCCCGGTGACGCCGAGGAGGGCACCCACCTCCTTGCGGGCCACCGCGATCGCCTCGGCTGGGGGAAGGAGCCCCCGCTCCGGGTGGAGCGCTCCACCAAGCATGACGGTGAGGCCAACATGCCCCGCGGGGGCGCGGCCGGGGAAGAGGGTAGAGGAGAAGAGCACCCCGAGGATGGGGCGCTTCTCCACTTCCGGGATCAGGAGGCCAAAGCCATCGAGGGGGTGTCGCACCTGATCACGCCGGTAGCCGAGGAAGACCGACGTGACGGGGGGGTACTCGATTTGCTGGAGGGCGGCCAAGGGACGCTCCTCCGGCTTCCCGATCGCCAGACGGGCCAAGGCGGCCGCCGGGAGTGCGAGGAGCACCGCGCTGAAGGTCTCACTGCCGGTCTCTGCTTCGCGGCTCCAGCGCACGTTCCATCGTCCTTCCGGAGTCCGCAGCACGGCATCCACGCGTGTTCCAACGGCGATCGCCGTCGCCGGAAGATGTGCCGCCAAGGCGGTGGGGATGCCGTGAAGTCCCTCCGGAAGCGACACCATCCGAGCGCGCGGCTCGCCCCGCCGCTGCCGTGCTTTGGCCAAAGCCAGCATACCCCGGATCAGCGATCCGGAACGCTGCTCAGCTTCCCAGAGCTGGGGGAAGGCGTGCCGTGCTGACAAACGAGTGGGGTCCCCCGCGTAAATCCCGCTCACGAACGGCTGAACCGCCGTATCCACCCACTCCTGCCCGAGGTGCTCCGCGACCAGTGTCGCGACGCTCACGTCGCCGGTGCGGGCACTTCGTCGTCCGCGCACGAGTTCGCGCACGATCCGCCCTTTGGCGCCTGCTGAAAACAGGGGGGTCGAGATGAAGGCGGCGGGTGACGTGGGTAGCGCCAGAACCTGGCCGGCGCGGACGAGGAACCGTTTCTTCGCCGATCCTCCCGCGACTTGCAGGCGCGGGGAGAGCCCGAGTTCGTCGAAGAGTCCGGTCACCCCTGCGTCATTCAAGAGCAGGGAATTCGGCCCCGACTCGATCAGCCAGCCGTCCGGTGTCCGCTCCGTCTGTACGGGTCCTCCCACGGTGGGGGCGGCCTCGAAGACCCGAACCGCTATGCCGGCTCGCGTGAGCCGGTAGGCCGCAGTCAGTCCAGTGACTCCGCCGCCAATGACGGCGATTCGGACGGGCGAGGTGGAGTCAGAGGTCACGGGTTCAGGATAGTCCAGCAGTGGAGCGTCGTCTGGTCGTTTCCTGCCCTCTGGTGGGCGGATTTCACTCACCGCCAACCGGTCACGGTGTCGACCAGCGCCTCCATGCAGGCGATGCGCGCTTGCGGGGTGATGCCGTGACCCAGATTGAAGATATGCCCGGCCTCGCCGCGCATTGTCTCCAGGAGTCGCGAAGACTCGCGGCGGACGATTTCGGGGGTCGTCTGCATCAGGACTGGATCGAGGTTGCCCTGGAGGGCGATCGTCTTCGGCACGGCGGCGCGGGCGGCGCGCAGATCGACTGTCCAGTCGACACTCAACACGCGAGCCCCGGTGAAGGTCTGGTCGATGAGATGCGAGCCGGTGCCCTTGGCGTAGAGGATGACGGGAAACTCCCGGGGGAGGGCCGCGATGATCTGGCGAATCCAGCGCAGCGAGGCTGCTTCATAGTCCGCCCCGGCGATGATGCCGCCCCATGAGTCAAAGATCTGAATCGCGTCGGCGCCGGCGGCGATCTGCATCTTGAAGTAGGTGATCAGAGCTTCAGTCAGGCGCTCGAGCAGGGTATCGAAGAGCGGTCGGTCGGTGTAGAAGAGGAGCTTGATGCGCTCGAACTCGTCCGAGCTGCCGCCCTCGACCATGTAGGTGGCGAGGGTCCAGGGCGAACCACCGAATCCGAGGAGGGCGCGCTGTCCGCCGAGTTCCTGCTTCAGGAGTCGGAGGGTGTCCGCCACGTACTGGAGGCGCTCCGGGACGGCGTGGGCCGGAGCGAGTTGCTCGACTTGGGCACGGCTGGAGAGCGCGAATTGCATGGCAATGCCGCCCGTGTCTCGAAACGCATAGGGTTGGCCGAGCGCTTCCGGGATCACGAGGATGTCGGAGAACAGGATCGCCGCGTCGATGCCGGGGAAGCGGCGCAGCGGCTGCAGTGTCACTTCGGTCGCCAGCGCCGGCGTCCGGACCATTTCCAGGAACGAGGACTTGGCTTTGAGTTCGCGGTACTCGGGGAGGTAGCGCCCCGCTTGACGCATCACCCACAGGGGCGGGCGGTCGAGCGGTTCGCAGGCGCAGGCACTCAGGAAGCGTTCGCGGGAATTCATGCGGAAGGGGGAGGGGTCATGGCGGCCCAGTCGCGCGGTTGGAGGAAGTACTCCGTCAGTCGCGCTTCAGGAGAATGGGCCGGGGGTGTCCAGCCGTAGTCCCAGCGGACGAGCGGTGGCAGGCTCATCAGGATCGACTCAGTCCGCCCGCCGCTCTGAAGTCCGAAGTGGGTGCCGCGATCCCAGACGAGATTGAACTCAACGTAGCGACCACGCCGATACAGTTGGAAAGTGCGCTCCCGTTCTCCGAACGGCGTGCCGCGCCGGCGCGCGACGAGTGGACGGTACGCGGGGAGGAAGGCGTCCCCGACGGCCCGCAAGAGCGCGAAGCTCGTCTCGAAGCCCAAGGCGTTGAAGTCATCGAAGAACAGTCCTCCGACGCCTCGGGCCTCCTGCCGGTGCTTCAGCAGGAAATACTCGTCGCACTGCCGCTTGAAGCGGGGGTAGAGATCGCTCCCGAAGGGCTCGACCGCCGCGCGGGCGGTCTGGTGCCAGTGGATCGCGTCCTCCTCGAAACCGTAGTACGGAGTCAGGTCAAACCCGCCCCCGAACCACCAAACGGGAGGCGCTCCGTTCTCCGCCTCGCCGGTGGTGAAGAAGCGCACGTTGGCATGGCTGGTCGGGACGTAGGGATTGCGGGGGTGGAGGACGAGCGAGACCCCGACCGCCGTCCAGGGTCGTCCCGCCAACTCGGGGCGGTGCTGGGTGGCGGAGGGCGGGAGGCGCAATCCGTGGACGCGCGAGAAGGCCACGCCTGCTTTTTCGAAGAGAGCTCCGTCCGAGAGCACGCGGGTGCGTCCGCCTCCTCCCTCCGCGCGGATCCACGCATCCTCGACAAAGCTGGCCGCACCGTCGTCTGCCGCGAGCGCCGCGCAGATGCGGTCCTGCAACTCGGTCAGGTACTGTTCAACGGTGGCCAGGGTGGCGGACATGACGGAGAATCAGGATCGCGGACGAGGAAAGCGCACGGTTGGCAGTGATTCCGCAGCGGGAGGCGTGGGTGGGCTGGCTGCGGGGGATGTGCCGCCGGCCGCGCTGGCGGAAGGCTGGATGAAGGGACTTTCGTCCGCTCGCTGAAAAACGGCGAGGTCGGCGCCCTTGGCGAAAAAGCGCTCCACGAGCTCCGCCACCTTGATGTCCCGGCTTTTTGCGTCCGGGCTGCCGACGACCACGACGATGAGGCGTCGGCCTTCGCGCTCCGCGGTGGCCGCGAGGCAGAAACCGGCCGCTGACGTGTAGCCCGTCTTGAGTCCGTCCGCCCCGCGGACCTTGGCGAGGAGGTGGTTGTGATTGCGCATGATCACCTCGCGCGGCGGCGGTTGGCCCGGTCGGAAGGTCCTCTCCCGGACCGAGGAGTACGTGATAATGTCCGTGTGCAGGAGGAGTTCGCGGCTGAGGAGCGCCAAGTCTCGCGCGGTCGTCATGTCGGAGTCCGACGCCTTTCGGCTGCGGGGCGGAAGTCCGTGGGGGGTGCGAAAGGTCGTCCGTGCCATGCCGAGGCTTTGGGCGCGGCGATTCATCTCGCTGACGAATGCTGGCACCGAGCCGTGGGCGGCGCGGGCGAGGGCGTGGGCGGCGTCGTTGGCGGACTGGATGAGCAGCGCGTAGAGGAGGTCCTCGACCGTGAAGGCCTCGCCGGCTTCCAGCCATACCTGCGTGCCGCCCATCCCGGCGTCCTCGCGGGCGATGGTGATTGGCGTGTTCAGCGTGAGGGTTCCGGCGCGGAGGCAGTCGTGCACGACGAGGAAGGTCATGAGCTTCGCGACGCTCGCGGGAGGATTCGCTCGGTCGGCTCGATCCTCGAAGATCACCTGACCGTTCGCGGCGTCCATTACGAGTGCGCCGCGATACTCTGGCTGCGCGGCATGGGCGGCTTGGACTACCGTGAGGACGACAAGCGCCAGCCACACGCGAAGGGTTGCGAGGGAGCGATGCATGGTCGGAAAAAACTGAATCAGATAGAGCGGGAAGTCTGCTCCAGCGGCAGTTCGCGCAGGCGAAGCTCAGGATTCTTCTCCTGAAAGTAGCCCATCGTCCAGTCGTTCGGGAAGAGCACCACCGGCTGGTCGAAACGATCGGAGCCGAAGCTCACGCCGCTGGCGACGATCAGCGATCCGGGATTCTTCAAGCTGGGATGCGGCTCGACCCAACGGAGGATCGTCCAAGGCGCGGCCTCCAGGCGTGACTCCGCGCCGTACTCCGACTGCAGTCGGTACTGGACGACTTCAAACTGCAGCGGACCGACCGCGGCGAGCAGCGTCGAACCGGGGGGAGCGTGCCGCGCGGCGAATGACTGCACAACGCCCTCCTGCAGAAGCTGATCGAGCCCGGCGCGAAACTTCTTCGCATCGGACGGGTTCGGATTCGAGATGTACGTGAAGACCTCCGGAGGAAAGCGGGGAATCTCGTCGAAGATGATGCTCTTGTCCTCGGTCAGCGTATCGCCGATGCCGAACGAATCATGGCCGACAAGCCCGATCACATCGCCTGGGTAGGCCTCGTCGACCGTCTCGCGCTCCTGACCGAAGAGCTTGTGCGAAGAGGACAGGCGGACGGTGCGTCCGGTGCGTGAGTGCACCACCATCATGTCGCGGGTGAACTTTCCGGAGCAGATCCGCAGGAAGGCGATGCGGTCACGGTGCTTCGGATCCATGTTCGCCTGAATCTTGAAGACGAAGCCGGAGAACTTCGGGTGCGTCACCGGCACCACGTCCCCCGACGAAGGCGGGGCCACCTCGGCTTTCGGGGCCGAGGAGGCCGCGAGGGCGGCTCCGGGCACGGAGACCCGGCGCGGCGCCGGGGGCACCGAGTGCTCGAGGAAACCGTCGAGCAGCAGCTGGATGCCGAAGTTGTTCACGGCGCTGCCGAAGTAGACCGGGGTCTGCTTTCCCGCGCGGACCGCAGCGAGGTCAAAGGGGTGCCCGGCACCGTCCAGCATCTCCAGCTGTTCGGTTACCTCAGCGTAGGTGTAGTCGTCGAGCCGGGAACGGACCGCGGGATCCTGGAGTGACGTGACGTTCACCGGAGCTTGGTAGGAGCCGCCGGGCACGCGCTCGAACAAGTGTACCTGACGCGAACGCCGGTCGAACACTCCGCGGAAGGAAGGACCATTGCCCAGCGGCCAGATCAGGGGCGTCGCTTGAAGGCCCAGGACGCTTTCGAGTTCATCCAGCAGCGCGATCGGGTTCAGCGTCGGCCGGTCGCACTTGTTCATGAACGTGAAGATCGGAACCCCGCGGCGGCGGCAGACTTCGAAGAGCTTGCGTGTCTGGGCCTGCACGCCCTTGCCGGCGTCGATGACCATCAGGGCCGCATCGACCGCCGTAAGCACCCGGTAGGTGTCCTCCGAGAAATCCTTGTGGCCTGGCGTGTCGAGCAGATTGACTGCAAAGCCACGGTAATCGAATTGCAGTACCGTGGAGCTGATGGAGATGCCGCGTTGCTTTTCCAGCTCCATCCAGTCGGAGGCGGTGGAACGCTGATTCTTTCTTGCCGTGACGGTACCTGCGAGGTGGATGGCGTTTCCGTAGAGGAGAAACTTCTCGGTCAGCGTGGTCTTGCCCGCATCGGGATGGGAGATGATCGCGAAGGTGCGACGGCGGGCGATTTCAGCGGCGGCGGACATGAGTTAAACGCCATCGAAGGGGGGGAGGAGGGCGGGGGGAAGCGCAAAAGCGTTGGGATGGGAGCGCAATTCACACTTCGTTTATCTTCTGTCCGCTCAGTAGGGACCCGGCCTGTGCCGACTTCTCCCTCATGAACACCGTTCTTCTTTTCGTGCTCGGCGCCGCTGCGTTCACCTTTGCCTGCAAGTGCCTCGCGACGTACGTGTCGCGTCGGGAGGCGACTTCGGCCCGCCGCGATGGCGGGCGCGTTGCCTACGGTCGGGCGCAGGTGGACTAAGCGTTCGGTGTTTTTGCTTTGATCCGACGCGGGGCGCCGTTGAGGTGGCCTGATGTCAAACCCCGTCGGAACGCTGAAGTTGAAGTCGAACGCCCGTGCCCGGGTGCTCCAAGGGCACCCGTGGGTGTTCGTCAACGAGGTTGAGGCTGTGTTGCCTCCGTCGTTTGACGGAGAGATCGTGGAGTGCCGTGACCGCGCCGGTCGCTTCTTGGGCAGTGGAATCTATAATTCCCGCTCGCAGATTGTGTGGCGCCGGATTTCCCGGGAGCGCATCGCCTTGGATGAAGGTTATTTTGTCCGTGCGCTGACTCGGGCGAAGGCGCGTCGCGATGCGCTGGGTTCGGACTGGGGCACGGTGCGCCGGTTGGTGTGGTCCGAGGCGGACGATCTTCCGGGCTTGGTGGTCGACCAGTTTGGGGACACGCTGGTCGTGCAGATCCAGACCCTGGCCATGGAGCGGCGACGCGCCGCCTTGGAAGTGGCGTTGGAGTCCGTGGTGGCGCCCGCGGAGATCATTTATCGCAACGACGGCACGCTGCGTCGTCTTGAGGGCCTGTCGAGCGAGGTCTTCACGCGTTCCGGGCGGGCGTGGGAGCCGCGGTGGCTCACGATCGACGGGGTGGAGGTCTGGCTCGATCTGCAGCATGGTCAGAAGACGGGGTTCTACCTGGACCAGCGTCAGCAGCATGCCCTGGTCGCGCGCCATTGTGCGGGGCGGAGGGTCTTGGATGCGTTCTGCAATCAAGGAGGATTCGGCTTGCATGCCGCCCGTGCCGGAGCGGCCGAAGTCTTGGGTCTCGACAGCGCCGAGGATGCGGTGGCGGCGGCGCGTCGGAACGCGGAGCGAATGGGAGCCGGAGCGGCGCGTTTCGCCGTGGCGAACGTCTTCGACTGGTTCAACGATGCCGCGCGACAGCAAGAGCCGGCATGGGATGTGATCGTCCTCGACCCTCCGCCGTTCGCCAAGTCGAAGTCAGCCCTGGAGGGCGCGCTGCGCGGGTACAAGGAGATCAATCTCCGGGCCATGCAACGTCTGGCGCCCGGCGGTCTGCTCGCGACCTACACCTGCTCGCACCACATGCAGGATGCGGAGCTTCGCGGGGTGCTCGCGGAGGCGGCAGCCGATGCGCGGCGCCGGGTCACCGTGGTGGAACACTGCCACCAGCCACCGGATCACCCCGTGCTCATCACCATGGCGGAGAGTGAATACCTCCGCGGATACCTGCTCCGGGTGGATTGAGCACCCGGAGTCAGGCTTGAACGGCGGTCCTTACAGCTTGCCGCCGTAGATCGCGCTGGCGCCCAGTTCCTCCTCGATGCGGAGCAACTGGTTGTACTTCGCCACGCGGTCGGTGCGGCAGAGTGAGCCAGTCTTGATCTGGCCGGCGTTGGTCGCGACGGCGATGTCGGCGATCGTGACGTCCTCGGTCTCGCCCGAGCGGTGCGAGATCACCGCCGTGTAGTTGGCTTCCTTGGCCATCTCCACCGCGTCAAACGTCTCGGTCAGCGATCCAATCTGGTTGACCTTCACGAGAATCGAGTTGGCGGTGCCGGTATCGATGCCCTTCTTGAGGAACGCGGTGTTCGTGACAAAGAGATCGTCACCCACGAGCTGGACGCGGTCGCCGATGGCGTCGGTCAGCTTCTTCCACGTGGCCCAGTCGTTCTCCGCGCAGCCGTCTTCGATCGAGATGATCGGGTACTTGGAGGTGAGCTGACGGTAGAATTCGACGATTTCGTCGCCGGAGAGGATGCGGCCGGAGGACTTCTTGAAGACGTAGTGCTTCTTGTCGGCGACGTAGAATTCCGACGAGGCGACGTCCAGCGCGAGCGCGATGTCCTTGCCGAGCTTGTAGCCGGCGTTCTTGACCGCAGCCGCGATCGCATCGAGCGCGGCCTCGGCGGAGGCGAGCTTCGGGGCGAAGCCGCCTTCGTCACCGACGGCGGTGGAGAGACCCTGTTCCTTGAGAACCTTCTTCAGCGCGTGGAACACTTCGCAGCCCATGCGCAGGCCCTCGCGGAACGAAAGCGCGCCGACGGGCATGATCATGAACTCCTGGAAGTCGATCGGGGCGTCCGAGTGGGCGCCGCCGTTCATGATGTTCATCATCGGGACCGGCAGCACCTTGGCGTTCGGGCCGCCGAGGTACTTGTAGAGCGGCTGGCCGAGAGCGGCAGCGGCAGCGTGCGCCGTGGCGAGCGAAACGCCGAGGATCGCGTTCGCCCCCAGCTTCGACTTCGTGCTCGTGCCATCGAGCTGGATCATGGCCCGGTCAATGCCGGCTTGATCCACCGCATCGTGCCCGACGAGCACCGGCGCGATCACGCTCTTGACGTTTCCGACCGCGGCGAGGACGCCCTTGCCGAGGTAGCGGCGCTTGCCGTCCGTACCCTTGGGCAGGGACTTGACGGGGGCCGAGCCGTCGCGGAGCTCGTGCGCTTCGTGTTCGCCCGTCGAGGCGCCCGAAGGCACGGCGGCGCGGCCGAGCGCGCCGGAGGCGAGGCGGACATCGACCTCGACGGTCGGATTGCCGCGGGAATCAATGATCTCGCGTGCGGAGATGGCGGTGATGGTGGTCTTGCTCATGGTGAAAAGTGGGGAAGGCGTCCCGGGACGCGGAGGGTCGGATTCAGCACGAGCGGCGCCGGGGAGAAAAGCAGAAAGCAGGCCGACCCTGCGGCGGCGGTTCGCCATCCGGCTCGCGGGCAGAAGCGCAACCTCATGGCGGTAGCGTCGGGAGGCTTGGGACGGGTTGCGCTGGGCGTCTTGCCGGGAAACGTTTGCCGCTGCGTCGTCATGCCGTTCCACCACCAAGCCGACTACCCTCCGACCGGAGATCAGCCTCACGCGATCGCCCAGCTCGTCGCGTCCCTTCGGTCCGGAAACCGGGACCAGACGCTGCTTGGGGTGACGGGTTCAGGGAAGACCTTCACGATGGCGAACATCATCGCCCAGTGTGACCGACCCACGCTGATCATTTCCCACAACAAGACGCTCGCGGCGCAGCTTTACTCCGAGTTCAAGCATTTCTTCCCGGAGAATGCCGTCGAGTACTTCGTCTCCTACTACGATTACTATCAGCCGGAGGCGTACGTCGCCTCCTCGGATACCTACATTGAGAAGGATTCCTCCATCAACGAGGAGATCGAGCGACTGCGCATCGCGGCGACGAGCTCGCTGGTCTCGCGGCGGGACGTGATCGTCATCGCAAGCGTCTCATGCATCTACGGGCTCGGCTCTCCCGAGGAATTCCAGCAGTTGCGCATCTGCCTGCGGCGCGGCGAGCCACTCGGGCGAGGCGTGCTGCTCGAGCGGCTCGTCGACAATCTTTACGAGCGCAACGACTACGAGCTGAAGCGCGGGCGCTTCCGGGTGCGGGGTGACGTGATCGACATCATGCCGGCCTACAGCGAGCAGGGGTTGCGGGTGGAGCTCTGGGGTGATGAGGTCGAGGCGATTGCGGAGTTCGATCCGCTGACCGGGGCGGTCACCCGGCGGCTGGAGCAATTCGATCTGTATCCGGCTAATCAGTACGTGACGAGCAAAGGCAAGCTGGAGGGGGCGGTGAAGGCCATCCGCAGCGAGCTCGACATCCGGGTCGCGGAATTTGAATCCCAGAGCAAGTATCTGGAGGCCCAGCGGGTGCGCATGCGGACCAACTACGATCTGGAGATGCTTCAGGAGATGGGCTTCTGCAACGGCATCGAAAACTACTCGATGCACTTGGCCGGGCGCGGTCCGGGGTCGCGCCCCTTCTGCCTGATCGACTTCTTTCCGAAGGATTTCCTGCTGATGATCGACGAGAGCCACGTGACGCTTCCGCAGATTGGGGGCATGTACAACGGCGACCGGGCCCGGAAGCAGGTCTTGGTCGATTTTGGCTTCCGTTTGCCGTCGGCGCTGGAGAACCGCCCCCAAAGCTTCGCGGAGTTCCGCCAGATCACGGGTCAAACGGTCTTCGTGTCGGCCACGCCGGCACCGCTGGAGCTGGGCTGGTCGACGGTGGTAGCGGAGCAGGTGATCCGTCCGACGGGCCTGCTGGATCCGGAAATCAGTGTGCGACCCACAAAAGGCCAGGTGGAGGATCTCATTGGTGAAGCGCGGAAGGCCGTGGCCGCGGGCGAGCGCGTACTGGTCACGACGCTGACCAAGCGACTGTCGGAGGATCTCACCAGCTTCATGCGCGAGGCGGGGGTGCGGGTCGAGTACCTGCACAGTGACATCGATGCGATCGAGCGGGTGGAGATCCTGCGTAACCTGCGTCTCGGGCATTTCGATGTGTTGGTGGGCATCAATCTCCTGCGTGAGGGGCTGGACCTGCCGGAGGTCGCGCTGGTGGCGATTTTGGACGCGGACAAGGAGGGCTTTTTGCGCAGCGAGACCTCACTGATTCAGACCGCCGGCCGCGCGGCCCGGCACGAGTCCGGCCGAGTCATCTTCTACGCGGACGTGATGACCCAGTCGATCCGCCGGACCATCGAAGTGACCGGGCGTCGGCGCACGCGGCAGATGGAGTACAATCGCGAGCATGGCATCACCCCGCGGTCGGTGAAGCGGGCGGCGCAAGCCAGTTTGCAGCAGGCTCCGGGCGCGGTGGAAGCGCCCCGGGATGCGGTGGCGGCGGAGGCCGGGTCGGAGGACGTTGCCGCGGTCATTGCGGAACTCGAAACTGACATGACCGAGGCCGCGGGACGCCTCGAGTTCGAGCGGGCCGCGCTCCTGCGGGATCAGATCGACGCGCTCCGCAGCGGTGACGTACGCAAGGCCGCGCTCGCTCCCCGGCGACCGGCGGCGGGGCGGGGGCGCGGACGACGCCGCTGAGATCGCGGAGGCCGGAGAACGGCTGCCCTCTTTCTATGCCCACTCGGGTGGGTTCTGGTGCTGCGGCTTAAGCACCCCGATGCACGGTAGGTTGCGGTAGCGCTCCGCGAAATCCAGGCCGTAGCCGACCACGAACTTGTCCGGGATCGAGAAGCCGACGAAGTCGGCCTCGAATGGCACCTCCCGCCGCCCGCGCTTGTCGAGCAGCACGCAGACCTTTACGCTCGCGGGGTCCTGCTTGCGGATGAGGTCCACGACCACCGAGAGGGTTTTGCCGGTGTCCAGAATATCATCAATCAGCAGCACGTGCCGATTGGTCAGGTCCAGCGTCAGATTCTGGAGTAGCTTGGGCAGGCCCTGGGAGCGGGTTGCATTGCGGTAGCTGGAGACCCGGATGCAATCGAGACGGACGGGGTTGGGAATCTCGCGGAGCAGGTCGGCGGTGAAGAGGATGGCACCGTTGATCACGGAGATGACGGTGATTTCCTCTGGTCCGTAGACGCGGCTGATTTCGGCTCCGAGCCGCTTGAGGCGCCGGCGAATCGCCGCGGCGCTGACCAACACGGTCTCAAGATCGGCATGCTCGGGCGACGGAAGGGGTCGGGCGGACATGGCAGGGAGTCAAACGCGGAGCAGTCGCGCCGGCAAGTGTGGTCAAGGCGCCGCTGCGGTTATTTCCTTTGACTCGCTCCGGGAGCGAACCTTGCCTCGCACCACCCACGGACCGACTGCATGATTGCGATTCGCATTGAGAACCTCACCAAGCGCTTTGGCTCCGCGGTCGCCCTGCATGGGCTCGATCTAAAGGTGGAGGCGGGGGAGCTGTTTTTCCTCCTGGGGCCGAGCGGCTGCGGCAAGACCACGCTGCTCCGCAGCATCGCCGGATTCTACATTCCCGATGAGGGCCGAATCTTCTTCGGTGACGAAGAAGTGACGAAGCTTCCCCCGCACAAACGGAACACCGGAATGATGTTCCAGAGCTATGCGCTGTGGCCGCACCTCACGGTGGCGGCGAATGTGGCGTTTGGTTTGGAGGAACGAAAAGTCCCGACCGCGGAGATTCGTCGGCGGGTGGGGGAGGCCCTTGAGTCGGTGCGGATGGCCGCGTACGCCGAACGGAAGCCGAACCAACTCTCAGGCGGTCAGCAGCAGCGCGTGGCGCTCGCGCGAGCCTTGGTCGTGCGCCCCCGTTGCTTGCTGCTGGATGAGCCTCTTTCCAACTTGGACGCGAAGCTGCGGCTGGAGATGCGCTCCGAAATCCGTCGCGTCTGCAAGGAGTTCAAGCTGACCACGGTGTATGTGACGCACGACCAGAAGGAGGCGCTGTCCATTTCGGATCGCATGGCCATCCTCGAGAGCGGCCATATCCTGCAGGTCGGTTCCCCCCGGGACGTCTACCGTCGACCGCGGCGCAGGACGGTCGCGAACTTCATCGGTGACACCGATTTTGTGCCGGGCACGGTGCGCTCCCTCAGCGGCGAGTCCGTGGTGGTGGACACACCCGTGGGCGTGTTTACCGGATTGCTCGGCGACCCGACGTCCCCGCCGGCGGTGGGCGCGAGCGTCACGGTGTCGATTCGACCGGAGTGTTGGACGCTGAGCGAGCGCGTGCCCGAGCGAAACGGAGTCCGTGGCCGAATCGGCGGTTCGACGTACCTCGGTGAGATTGCGCAGTATGACTTCCGCGTCGGGGAGACGCTCCTGAAGGTGTATGAGTTGAACCCGCGCCATCTCGGGCACGCGTCGACCGACCTCTACGCCTCGGTTGCTCCCGAGGATGTGGTGATCCTGACCGCCTGAGCGGTCCCCAGCCATGTGGAAACGGGCATTGATCGTGGCGGTCTTGGTGGCGACGGTGGCGCTGCCGTTCGTGCTGCGCCCACCCAAGGAGGATCGGGGCCGCGTCGACGAGACGCTGGTGATCATCACCCCGCACAACGAGGCCATCCGGCACGAGTACGCCCGGGGATTCCGGACGTGGTACCGTGAGCAGACGGGCAAGAACGTCTTCATCGACTGGCGGGTCATCGGCGGCACGAGCGAAATCGCGCGTTTTCTCGAGGGTGAGTACGCGACGGCTTTCCAGAATCACTGGTCTCGCAAGTTGAAGCGGCCGTGGAGCCTGGCGATCCAGAGCGGGTTCGCCAATCACCGCCTCGGTGCGGATGCGCCGCCGGAGGTTCATGAGGCAAGAAGGCTGTTCCTGGAGTCAGACCTCGGCTGCGGCATCGACCTCTTCTTCGGCGGCGGCACGTTCGATTTCATTCGTCAGGCGCAAGCCGGGCGTATCGTTGATTCCGGGGTCCTGGAACGGCATCCCGAATGGTTTTCCGATTCCGTGATCCCGCAGCGCTTCGCCGGCGAAGAGTACTGGGATCGCGAAGGACGTTGGATCGGGACCGTTTTGAGTGCGTACGGCATGGTCTTCAACCGGGAGTCGCTGCGGCGCCTCGGGTTTCCGGGAGAGCCCACGCAGTGGGAAGACTTGACGGATCCCCGACTGCGTGGAGAGGTCGCGTTGGCGGATCCGACGAAGAGCGGCTCAATCGCCAAGGCGTTCGAGAATATCATTCAGCAGCAAATGCAGCGCAGGCTCCGGGAGTTGGAGCAGGATCAGGCCGGGCTTCCCGCGGCCGAGCGCGAGCGGAAGGCGGTGATCGAGGGCTGGCAGGCCGGGCTGCGACTCATCCAGCTGGCCGGTGCAAATGCGCGCTACTTCACGGACACCTCCCAGAAGCCGCCGATCGATGTCGCGTCCGGCAACTGCGCCGTGGGGCTTTGCATCGACTTCTACGGTCGCCAGCAGGAGGAGGCCGTGAAGCGTCGCGACCGCAGCGATCGGGTGGGGTACGTTTCTCCGGTGGGCGGAACGGTGAGCTCGGTGGATCCGATCGCCCTCTTCCGCGGTGCGCCGAATCGACCGGTTGCCGAGGCATTCATCGACTACGTCCTGTCGATGGAGGGGCAGAAGCTCTGGAACTTCCGCGTCGGCGTCGCTGGTGGCCCCGATCGCTTCGCGCTGCGTCGCCTGCCGGTGAGGCGCGACTTCTACTCCCAGCCGGACTGGAAAGCCTCGCGCAGCGATCCCGAAGATCGGCCGTTCGAGTCCAACGATCCGCTCATTTACCGCGCGGCGTGGACCGCCGGCCTCTTCCGCGAGATGGCCTTCATCATTCGGGTGATGTGCCTGGATCCGCACACCGAGCTTATCCGGGCGTGGGGCGCGATTCTTGAGGCGACCCCGGAACGACGCGCGGCCGCCCTGGCGGTGCTGCAGGATCTGGGCGCCGTGGCCTACGACGAGGCGGGCGGGACGATCAAGCGGGCCCTCATGTCCCGCAACAAGGTTGATGAGGTCGAGCTGGGCAGCCGACTGGGTCGGGAGTTCCGCCAACGCTATGAGCGGGCCGAGCAAATCGCCCGCGGCGAGTCGCCGTGATCTCAGGACTATCGCTCAGGCTTGGCGCGCGCGATCGCTGACGGGCGAGGGCTTGGCTGCCTCCTCGGCGGCCACGGTCCGGATGTAGCGCTGGAAGTCGGGATCCTCCCCTTCAAGCAGTTGATCCAGAGCGGTGCGGAAGTCGTTTCGGCGACACCAAGAGCGGATGTAATCATCCCACGTCTGCCACAGCCGGGTTGCTTGGTGGGACATCTTCTGATCGTAGACCAGGATGTAGGCGCGTTCGAACTGCGCGGTCAGGATCTCGAACAGCACGTGGCGCCGCTCGAGTTGCTCGTCCGTGTAGGTCGGCTGTTGTTCGGGTGGCGCCAGCAGACGGAGGTCCGCGTGCTTCAGCGTGAGCTTGAGGAACGACTCGTAGTCGTCCGCGAGTTTCAGATAGATTTCCTCGTCATCCTTCTCCCGCTCCTTGCGCTGCTCCTGCATGAACACCCACAGCGCGAAGGGCAGGCCGACGGCCGTGACCAGGTAGCTGATCGCTTCGAGCGCGACCAAGACGTTCAGGCCTTCGTTTCCCATGCGAGCACCTCAGCGTTGAATCCCCGCTGATCGGAGCAGTTGAAGAATGACGTCCCCGCGACAAAGGTATCGGCCCCGGCCTCATGGCAGAGGTGCCCCGTCTGGAGATCCACGCCGCCATCGACTTCGAGACGGAAGCGGAGTCCGCGATCCCGTCGCCAGGCGTGGATTTCCTGCAGCTTCGCCAGCATGCCGGTCTGGAATGCCTGACCACCGAATCCGGGCTGAACCGTCATGACCAGAACCAAGTCCACCTCAGACAGCAAGGGTTCGATCGTGCGTGCCGGCGTGCCGGGATTGAGGACGATTCCGCACTGGCAGCCGAGCTGCCGGATCCGCGCGAGCGTGCCGCGGTGATCGTAGTCGGGCTCGATGTGGATGCTGATGAGATTGGCGCCGGCCTTGGCGAAGGGCTCAATGTACCGGTGCGGCTCCGACAGCATCAGGTGGGTATCGAAGAAGAGGTCGGAGCCCGCGCGGAGGGCAGCGACCGTTTGCGGTCCGAAGGTCAGGTTGGGCACGAAGTGCCCATCCATGATGTCAATGTGGAGCCAGCGGGCCCCGGCGCGAGTCGCTGCATCCGCGCTTGCGGCCAGATGGGCATGGTTTCCCGCCAACAGGGAGGGTGCGAGGAGCGGCGGGTGCGGTCTCACGTCCGACGTTTCATCCCGAAACACTGGCCGAAGCCAGTTTTTTCCGGGCGTCCCTACCAGACGTCGAGGGTGGCCCCGACCGCCGCGTCGGCGATTGTCCCGGCGAGCAGGACCCAGGTTTGTCGCTCGGCCTGACCCTGATTGCCGAATGTCTCGGCTTGGCCGGGGTCGTCAGTGAAGGCCTGCCGCCGACCGCTGAGTGGACGCCGCCTGAACCATTCGGAGCGCGTACGCGGATTCAGGAGGGTGGCTTCGGCTGACAGGGTCAGCTCCAGTTTCCGGGCCAGTCCAGTGTCATTAGGTCGCACCGTGGCGATGCCCCGTTCGTAGCGGACGAGCGTGACGTAAAGAATCGCCTCGGCGTCCTCAGGCGAGTCGACGAGGCGGATGCGACCGTCGCGGAGGAACCTCTCGCGGATCTGTGAGGTTGCCAAGGCGGCGGTCTGGGGGAGGGCCGCGTCGTCGCGGACGGGCGCGACGTAGAGGGTGGAGAATGCGAGGGTGGCGTCCGTTCCGCGCTGATAATGGGAGCAGCCGACCGCGCCGAAGGTGATCAGGGAAGCGATCAACCCGGTGAGGAGGCGCAAAGCGTGGCGTCGCGGCATGGGGAGGACGAGCGCCGCAGGCGGACGATTAGAAGAGCAGGAACCGCTTCTTGCTCGACTTGCCTGCCGCCCCGGCGGCCGTGGCGGCCTCCTCGACCTTCACCAATTGTTCCCGGGCCTTGGCGGCCGTGGCGGAGTCCGGATAGACCGTGATTGCCTCGTTATAGAAAACGCGAGCGGCTTGGTAGTTCGAGCGCTTGTAGAAGTAGAAATCAGCGATGCGCATCTTGCTCTCGGCGAGGGTGTCTTTCATCTGACCCAAGCCCTTCTCCGCCGAGCCCACGTTGGAGTCGCTCGGGAAGAGAATCATGAAATCCTCGAAGTAGGTGATCGCTTCCTTGGTCGAACCTTGGTCGTAATTCGCGCCCTCCACGAGCGAGGCGTGCGCCTGCGCCAGCTTGATGTAGGCGTCGGGGGCGAGGAGGCTCTGGGGGTAGATGTTGATCATGCGGTCCAGCGCATCGATCGCCTCCTCATCATTGCCGAGCTTTTGGTGGGCCCGGGCGACGTTCATCATCGCGAGGGGTGCGTAGTCGCTGTATGGTGCGGTCGCGATGAGGATTTCGAAGAACTCGATCGCCTTCTCGCGGTTCGGAAATCCGGGAATGACGCCCCAGATTCGGTTGCGGGCGCCGTCGAGGAGCGCGCTCGCGATGCGGTATTGTTCGCCGACGATTTCGGTGAAGCGACCGTAGCTCGGGTAGCGCGTCAGGACCTGCTGGAAATTCTCGTAGGCCTTGAAATACTGCTGCCGCTCGAGGCGCATCCGGGCGGCGCGGTAGTAGGCCTCCGGCGCGAACACGGAGTTGCCGTAGCGCTTGCCGACGTTTTCGTAGGCCTTCGCAGCGCTGCCGAGATCCCGGCGCTCCTCGGAGACCCGCGCCTTGTTCATGAGTTCGGTGGCTTTGCGGGCGTCATCACCGATCAGGCCCGAGAGCACGCCTCCCTCGATGCGCCAGCCCATGCCGGGAGACCAGACGAGCTCCGCGCGGAGAGAACCGCCGGCGAGAAGCGCGCCCAAGAGAAGAAGACAGAGTGCGCGGATGGCGCGTGCGGACGAAGGGAGCATGGCGGAAGGACTTACCAGCGAACCAGCGCCCCCCCGTACGTCAAGCCCGCCCCGAACGCCACCATGAGAACGAGCTGGCCGGGTTGGACCCGTCCCTGCATCCGAGCTTCGTGCAGGGCGATGGGAATGGAGGCCGCGGAGGTATTGCCGTAGCGGTCGAGGTTGATGAAGAAACGGTCCAAGGGGAGCTTCAGGTACTGGGCGATCGAATCAATGATGCGCTGATTGGCCTGATGGGGAATGATGCAGTCGATCTGATCGCCTGAAACGCCCTGTTGTTCCAGCAATTCCCGGGCGACGTCCTCCATGGCGCGGACGGCGAGCTTGAAGACCTCCTTGCCCTTCATCCGGATCACTCGCTTGGGGTCAGTCGGATCGAGGGAGAAGGTGGCACCGGGAATGTGCAGCAACTCGGCGGTGCCGGCCACGGTGTGCAGCCGGGATGCAAGAATGGCCGAGCCGGGACGCTGGGATGCCCCGAGCACGACGGCTCCCGCGCCGTCGCCGAAGAGCACGCAGGTGGTGCGGTCCTCCCAGTCCAGGACGGACGAGAGCCGTTCGGCGCCGATGACCAAGGCATGGCGATAACGGCCGGAGGAGAGCATCGCCCAAGCGACGTCCAAGGCGTACAGGAAACCCGTGCAGGCAGCGTTGAGATCGAAACACGCCGCTCCCGAGGGGATGCCCAGCTTCTGCTGGACGAGGCAGGCCGTGGCTGGCATGGCGAGATCCGGCGTCACCGTGGCGAGGATGAGCAGGTCGACCTCCTGAGGGGTGATCTGAGCGTTGGCGAGCGCCTCCCGTGCGGCCTCGGTGGCCAGATCGGCGGTGGTTTGGCCGGGGTCGGCCACCCGGCGCTCCCGGATGCCCGTGCGACTGACGATCCAGTCGTGCGAGGTCTCGACGCGCTGCGCGAGTTCCTCGTTGGTGAGAATGCGGTTGGGCGCGTAGGCTCCGGTGCCAAGGATGGCGATAGGCGAGGGGGCCATTCGGTCGTGGGGGGCTCGAACGGACGGGCGGGAAACTACGGCTTGGGCTCAGCCGGCGCGAGGATCGCTTGAGCGCGGGCGATATCGGCCTCGATGCGTTGGTTCAAATCGACCCGCACGAATTCGCTGGCATCGTGGATCGCGTTCTTGAGCGAAAACCGATTGGCGGAGCCGTGGGCCTTGATCACCGTGCCGCGAAGGCCGAGCAGGGGGGCGCCTCCGTAGCGCTCCGGCTGGATGCGGCGACGAAGGCCGGCAAACGCGCCGCGGGAAATCCAGGCTCCGAGCTTGCGTACGGGGCTGGCGGAGAGCTGGGAACGCAATTCGTTACGGAAAAACTTCGAAAGGGATTCCCAGCTCTTCAGGCAGATGTTGCCGGTGAAACCATCGCACACCACGACATCCACATGGTCGGAAAAGATCTGAAAACCCTCGATCGGACCGACGTAGTTCACGAGCCCGCCCAATCGCTTGAGCGCGTCGTGCGTGGCGTTGATCAGGCCGTTGCCCTTTCCTTCCTCGGTACCGATCGTGAGCAAGCCGATCCGCGGATTCTCCACCCCCAGTTCCAACTGGCAGTAGTGTTTTCCGAGAATGGCATTCTGGACCAGGTGCTCTGCGCGGCAGTCCGGGTTGGCCCCGGCGTCGATGAGGATGAAGTGGCCTTGGTCACGCGGGATGACCGGTGCGAGGGCAGGGCGTTCGACACCCTGCAGGGTGCGCAGCTTGAGGGTGCCGGCCGCGACGAGGATCTTGGTGTTGCCGGTGCTGACCACCGCCGCCGCCGAGCCGTCCCGGACCAATTCGATCGCCCGCAGCATCGACGCGTCGCGCTTGCGCTTGACGACCGTCATCACCTCATCGGTGGACAGCACGGTTTCCGCAGCGTGCTGGACGGTGACCTTCGGGTGCTTATCCAACCCTTGGGCAGCGAGCAGAGGACGAAGCACTGCCTCGTCGCCCACAAGGGTGATCGGACAGAGCTCAGGGAACTCCGCGAAAGCGAGCTTGAGGGCTTGAACTACCTCGGATGGCCCAAGATCTCCCCCCATCGCGTCGACCGCGATCCGAGCTGGAATTCCAGCCGGTGAATCCATCGGGGGAGTGGCGCGACGTCGGGTCTTAGACCTCGACGCTCAGAACCTGACGACCCCGATAGGTGCCGGACTTGGGGTTTACGCGGTGCGGGCGGCAGGCGGAGCCATCGCTCGGATCGCGGGCGAGCTCAGGAGCCTTGAAGGCATTGGCGGCACGGCGGTTGGCGCTGCGGCGTTTCGACTGCTTGCGTTTCGGATTAGCCATGGTGGTAAAGGGAAGTACAGGGCCCGTCGCGGCGACGGAGCGGCTTTTTTGGTAAAGGCTGACGCTACGAGCCAGTGCGGAGGATCGTCAAGCGATCAATCCGACGAGCCTGACTCAATCGCGGGCTTCGGAAGGCTGCAGCTGATTTGCTGCGCCGGCCGGACTTGGCGCGGTCAATGGGTGGTCGTGGAGCTCGTGGACTCCGGCTTCTTGGCCTCGGCGTTGGCCACCGGGGCGGGAGCCGCCTTGGCTGCCTGCTCCTCTTCCTCAATTTCGTTGGAAGCCTTCTTGAATTCCTTGACCGAGCGGCCGAGGCCCTTGGCGAGTTCCGGAAGCTTCTTGGCTCCGAAAAGCAGCAGCACGACTGCAAGGATCAGGAGCAGCTCGGGCCCACCGAGACCGAAAACGGCGAGAAGCGACGCGGAAGTCATGATGTCGGAAGCCTAGCTCCAAGGACCCGTCTGTAAAGGCCCGAATCGACCTACGCAGCGGTCGCTAGAGCGACGGTCCAAAGATTTCGACGCTGGAGCGTCCGTCTGAAAAGCGCAGGCCACGGTACATGCCCGGCGTATTGAAGGGCATCGCGACCGCTCCGTCCCGCGCCAGCGCAATGACCCCCCCGGTCCCGCCCAGCGCCGCGACGTCCGCGATCGCGGCTTGCGCCGCCGTATGCACGGGCTCGCCGGCAAAGGCCATTCGTGACGCAATGGAATGGGCGACGTTGGCACGAATGAAGTACTCCCCATGCCCGGTGGCGCTGACCGCGCAGGTCCGGTTGTCGGCGTAATTGCCCGCACCAATGATCGGCGAGTCTCCCACGCGCCCAAAGCGCTTGTTCGTCATTCCACCCGTCGAGGTTCCGGCCGCGAGATTGCCCGAGCGGTCCAAGGCCACAGCCCCGACCGTGCCCCACTTGCGCTCCGCGTCGAGTGCGAGGTCGGAAATCGAGAACTCGTCCGCGCTCGACTGGCTCGGGTCCCCACGCTGCGCCTGTCGCGCTGCCGCTTCGTCCCGCTGGCGAGCCCGCTCCAGTTGCAGCCTGCGCCGCTCCGTCTGGAAGTAGTCGTTGGGCACGCGTTCAAATCCAAGGGAATCGGCGAACCGCTCCGCGCCTTCTCCGACCAGCATCACATGCGGAGATTTGTCCATGACCGCTCGGGCGAGTTCGATGGGATTGCGGGTGTAGCGGACGCCGGCTACGGCGCCGGCGCGTCGTTCCCGGCCATCCATGATCGAGGCGTCCAGTTCGCAAATGCCCTCGTGGGTGAGGACGGCGCCTTTGCCTGCGTTGAAGAGTGGGTTATCCTCCAGGAGCTTGATCGCTGCGACGACGGCGTCGGTGGCCGTACCGCCTTTGGCGAGGAGGTCGAAACCAGCGTCCAGGGCGGCTTGGAGCGCCCCACGATAGGCCGTCTCGGCTTCCGGGGTCATCTCCGCACGAACAATGACTCCAGCCCCGCCATGGATCGCGAGTCCGAAGGGGGGAGATTCTTTCGCGACGCCGACGGGCATGCCTGAGAAGAGGAGCGCCGCGCTCAGCAGCAACGCGGAGCGTGCTCCGGGCCAGATCACGGAGCAGTGGGGGCGGCTGCAGGGGCGGCGGCCGTGAAGGAGATGCGACCGTAGAGCTCGAGCAGGCGACGGCGCAGGAGTTCGTCCTCCTCCTCGGTGGTCTTGGCGTAGGTGCGGCGCTCCAGCGCGCGCTCCGCGAGCTCCATGCTCAGGACGAAGACGTGGCCAGCCCTCATGAAAAGGAGGTTGCCGCGCTTCGCCACGAAGACTTCGCCCGTATCGCTGAAGCTGGGACGGTTGGCGAACATCGTGCCGTTCGGCAGTAAATTGTACGCGAGGAGTGTTCCCTCCTCCATCCCCGGAATGAACTTCGCGCTTTCGACCCGCGCCTCCGGGAAGCGCTGCTGAAAGTCGCGTTGCACGAAGTTGGTGAAAAACCAGATCAGGTAGTCGCGCCGCCCTCGCGTCTCATGCTCCCAGCGCTGGGTCGCGTCCATCTCAAAGCAGGCGAGGCTGGCATGTACGTTGAAGTCATCCTCGAACGTCACCACTTCCGGGGTGTCCACGATCCGTCCGCCAAGTTCGGGAAGCACCGGGATGGTGATCCGGTAGGCTCCGGTGGGCGATACGTACTGATTGCCGTCGACTCGGCCGACGAGCCTGGTCTGGGCGGGCAGGGTGGACGTCGCGAGAACGAGGACCGCGAGCGGGAGAACAGCGAGGCGCAGGCGCATGGGGAAATTCAAAGCGTGCGCAGAGCCGGCAGTTTTTCAAGCCGCCGCTTCGGGGAGCTTCTGCCAGCTGCCAACGGGAATCTGCTCGGCCCGCGCGCGGGGGTCGATCGCGGCGGCCCGCAGCCAGCCTTGTCCGTCGTCAGGGAGGCGCCCGCGCAGGAGCGCGCCGATCTGCTTGCGCCGGTGCTGAAAGATCTCGCGGATCAGGTCACGGGTGCGTCGCGGGAAGATGAACGGCGTCGCGCGTCGGTGGAGATTCATCAGGCAACTGTCGACTTCCGGTCGGGGATGAAAGCAGGTTGCCGCAACGGGGTGCCCAGGTGCCACTTCGTAGGCGGATTGCAGGAAGATCGAGATCGCTCCGAAGGTCTTCGAGCCCGGGGGAGCAGCGTAGCGGTCCGCGGCCTCCTTCTGGAGCATCAGCACCAGGCACTCGGGGAGGGGGCCGGAGATCACCGCGTCCATCCAAGGCGTGGAGATGGCGTAGGGCAGGTTTGCCACGATCTTCAGTCGGGTGGCGTCCGCCGGGTCGGTCGGGGCGTATCCCGCCAGGGGAAACTCCAGTGCGTCACCCTCGATGAGGTGGAAGGTCTCCGGAAACTCCTTCACCACGGTCACCCGCAGGTGCTGGGCAAGCCGCGCGTCACGCTCCACGGCCCAGACGTTGGCCCCGGTGTCCAGCAGCGCCCGGGTGAGGGTACCCAGGCCCGGGCCGATCTCCACCACGGCATCGCCGGGCTGCACATCGGCGAGTTCGAGCGATTTGCGGACGATGTTCCCATCGACCAGAAAGTTCTGTCCGAGGGCGCGCTTCGGAAAGTGATTGATCTGGGCCAGCAGTGCCCGCGTCTCGGAGGGCGAGAGAGGCATCAGGGGGCGCGAAAAGAAGCGATTAATGCCGTCGGATCCGGTGCCCGCATGAGCGCCTCTCCGCAGAGGATCGCATGCGCCCCGGCCCGGCGCACGCGCTGGACATCGGCCGGGGTCGAGATTCCGCTCTCGCTTACCGCGATCACGTGGGCGGGAAACTTGGGAATGAGCGACTCGGTCAGGCCGAGATCGGTGCGGAAGATTGCGAGGTCACGGTTGTTCACGCCGATGATGCGCGCGCCGTGATCCAAGGCGCGGCGGAGTTCGTCCTCGCGATGGATCTCGAAGAGCGTGTCGAGTCCCGCCGCGTTGGCGGCGGCGAAAAGAGCGGCGATCTCGGCGTCATCCAAGGCGCGCACGATGATCAGGATGGCGCCGGCTCCGGCTTCCGCGGCCTCGAGAACCTGGACCGGATGGACCATGAAATCCTTTCGCAGGCAGGGCAGGGCTGGGGGCGCCGACCGAAAGTGAGTCGTGACCGCGCGGAGATCGTCGAGCGATCCACCGAAGTACTGGTGGTCGGTCAGCACGGAAAGGGCACTCGCGGCGGCGGCCTGATAGCGCTGGGCTTGGGCCACGGCCGAGACGTCGGCCGCGATCGCGCCCGCGGAGGGGGAGCGTCGCTTGATTTCGGCGATGACCCCGAGTTGACCGTCGGCCGGTCGCAGGGCGGCAGCGAAGGACGGCGGGCGCGGCAGGCGCTCGCGGAGCGCGCGCAACTCGCCGAGGTCGACGGGGCGGACGGAGGCGGCGATCTCCTGCCGCTTCCACGCCATGATTTCGGTAAGCTTGTCGGCCATGTTCACGGGTAGAAAACACAGCGGGCGGTCGAAAACGAGAGCGGAATTCGGCTGACGGCGCCGGATGGATTGTGCGTGCGTCCCCCGGTGCTCTTCGGCTACGCAGAGAGCATGAGCGCCATGGATGACCTGCGTGAGACGATCGCCCGGCTGCGGGCCCCGGGAGGGTGTCCGTGGGATCAGGAACAGACGCACGCGTCGCTGGTGCGTTGCCTCATCGATGAGGTGAGCGAACTGATTGAGACGATCGACCGACTCGACTTTCCGCACCTGCGGGAGGAGCTCGGCGATGTCCTGATTCAGGTTGTCTTCCACGCGCAGCTGGCCGCGGAGGCGGGGCATTTCACGCTTGAAGAGGTCGCCCGCGAGGTGAACGAAAAGCTCGTTCGTCGTCATCCGCACGTGTTTGGCGATGCGGCGAAGTTGGGAACGGCGGGGGAGGTGATCGAGACGTGGGAGAAGATCAAGGCGCAGGAGAAGGCCCAAGCTGGGGCTTCCGCGCCGACCTCCGCGTTCAAGTCGCTGCCACCACGTCTGCCGGCGCTCATGTTCGCCGAGGCCGTGTGGAAGCAGGTCAAGAAGGCCGATCTGCCGACGGCTGGCGTCGCTGAGCGGGACCGGATTGCGGCGCTGGCGAGCGGGCTCGACGACGCGACGCTGGGCGAACGGCTGTTCGAGTTGGCGGCCGCGGCGCGCGAGCGCGGCTTGGATCCCGAGGGGGCACTGCGGCGACGTTCGGACTGGGTGATGCAGGAGGTCGATGCCCGTGTGTGCGCGCAGCAAATCCGCTGATCTGCCGCCCGCGCTCGCGGCATCCTGGTGGGTGCCGTTCGCGGACTTTCTCCAGAAGGAGCGGCGCTACTCGCTCTACACGGTTCGCAACTACCGCCAGTCCCTCGTGGACCTCACGACGTGGCTGGGGCAGTCAGGCAAGGATCCTGCGTCTTTGGAGTCTCTCACCGCGCGTGACGCGCGGGACTTTGTCATCGAGTCTCAGCGTCGGCTCGACCGGCGCACGGTGCATGCCCGGGTATCGGGGCTGCGTGCGCTTTACCGTTATTGGCAGCGGCAGGGGCGGCTGAGCTCGAATCCATTTGTGGCCCTCCCGTTGCCCCGCTTGGAGCGCCGCTTGCCGCGTTTCCTCTCCGAGGAGCAGATGCGTCGGTTGCTCGAAGCCCCCGGTCGCCTTCTTGAGAACGGTGGGATCGACGCGTTCACGGCCCAGCGCGATTGGCTGTTGCTGGAGCTACTCTACGGCGGCGGCCTCCGGGTCAGTGAGTTGGTCGCGCTCAGTTTCGGCCAGATCGACGTCGATTCGGGGGTGGCACGGATCGTGGGCAAAGGGCGCAAGGAGCGCGTCTGCCCGCTGGGGGAAGCTGCGATGACCTTGCTCCGGGCCTGGCGGGATGGCTTGCGCGCCGGCGTTTCGGCCGGAGATCGGGTGCTGGTGCGCGCCGACGGTGTACCTCTGACCAGCCGCGAGGTGCAGGCACGGTTGAAGCGCTACCTCGCCGCTGCGGGCCTGCCCGCGGATGCGTCACCGCACACGCTGCGTCACAGTTACGCGACACACCTCCTGAACGCGGGCGCGGACCTCCGCGTGGTCCAAGAGCTGCTCGGTCATTCGCGCCTCGCGACCACGCAGATCTACACCCACGTGAGTGGGGCGCGGTTGCGCGAGGTCTACAACCGCGCTCACCCGCGGGCGTGACGCCTCACCACGTGAGTCGGACCGAAGCGCGGTTCAACACCGCATCGTAGAGCGAGACTTCGACGGAGCTGGCGCCGGCGACTTCCGCGCGGGGAATCTCCAGCACGAAGCGCTCCTCCCGGCCATCGCGGATGCCATCAGCGGGTTGTTCGACCGTCCGCTCGAGTCCACTGTTGAATCGAAACTCCGCGCCTTCGAGGAGAGAGAGTGCATCGCGCCCGTGGATGGCCACGACAAGAACTTCGCCGGCAATGGTCGCCGTCGCTTCGATCACCGCTGGGGGGGAACGGTCGACGCGCAGGTCGTCGGTCTCGAAGGTGACGCTGAGGCGCTCGGCGGCTGGGCGCGGGGAGGTTTCGCGAACCACGAGTCGCGTGAAGTAAAGACCGTCCGGCAGGGCAGACGTGTCGAACTGGGCGTAGGGCAGGGCGGTGTCGACGGCCATGTCGGTCCAAGCGGTGTCTCCGTCCCGACGGAGCGAGAACGTTACCGTGACGGTGTCGGATTCACTGTCGCTGATCGACCAATACACGAGCTGCATTCCGGGCGCCGGCACGATTGGGGAGTTGAGCAGCGGCGCGCGGCGCTTTTCTTCGGGGTTGTCCTTGGGCTGGTTGAGGATTTGGCCGAGCGTGGTCGACACTTGGGGTGGCAGCTGGGCGCCGGGGACAAGGGCGAGATTGGGAGAGAAAAAACGGAAGTCGCTCAGGACGGGCCGGCGATTCTGCGGCAAATGGTGGAGCGAAGCCCGATCCAAGGCGAAGTCCGCCGGAAGCGACGCCGGGACGGAGATGCGAACGCGCGCGTAACGGCCGCGGAGGAGCGTCGCGGTGCGCCATGCTGCGTCGCGCTCGGTCGCCGGCTCCCATGCCGACCAGCCCTCAAGATCGTCGGTCCCGAAACTCGTGCGCAGGCTCACCCCGAGGTCGCGCTCAGCGAGGCCGCGCACCCGATCGAACCTCAAGGCACCGAGGGTCGAAGCGGTGCCGAGGTCGATGCGCCGGGTCTCCAGTTCGCGCCGTTCCTGGGCACTGAAGTCGACGAGGGTGAAGCCGGGGGAATTGTTTCGCAGTGCGAGCAGGCGATCCGGATCGAGCGGCAAGAGAGCGTTGAGCTGCGTGGACGCGCTGCCGGCGAAGGTCAGCGAGCGGCGCTCGACGAGGTCGTAGCCGACCAACTCACCTTGCTCGCCGGCCGCGATGATCAGCACGGCGCCGCGCTTTTGCAGCCGGTAGAAGGCCACCCCGGCGCGCGAGGCGAGCGTCTCCGGGAAGCCGCCGTTGGCGGGCAGCCAGACGAGGCTGCTTCGGCCGGCGAAGCGTTCCACGGCGGGCGACTCCGCGGCGACCGGAGTGACCGAGGGCTCCTTCTCCGCAGACGGTGCTGGCGAAGGCCGGGTGATGCGGCCGGATGCGCTGCCGGGCGAAAACACCACGGTCGCGTACGTGTCGCCGGACGGGAGGGAAAGGATATCGGTGATCTCGGCATCACGATTTTCGACCAGGAGGGTCGGATTGCCGCCGCCCGCCGCGAAGGCGTAGATATTCCCTCGGGGTGCAGATCCCGCCAGAATGGAGCCGTCCGCCCGACGGGAGAGTCGGCGCACGTTGCGATCGCGGACCTCGCCCCAGACGGTGACGCCCTTGGTGGAGAGGGCATCGGCATCCGACAGTTTCTCCGTAGCGAGTCCGGCGCGGGACAGCAGAGCCAAGTCGATTCGGTAGATCCGGCCCGGATTGCCGGTGGCGGCTAACACGGTGGAATCATCGATGGCCAGCAGGTCGAGCACGCTGTCGACGGGTAGGAGCAGTCGGGCGACGACGCGGTCGCCTTCGATGAGAGTCAGTCCCCCCTGTCCCCCCGTGCCGGCGAGGAGGCGATCACCCCCGAGGGCGAGCACGGCGAAGACGTGGGTGTCTTCCAAGTCTGCTTTCGGCTCGAGCGCAAAGCGTCGCGCCGCGACATCCACCGACAGCACGTGGATCTTTCCCTCCGGACCCGATCCGACGAGCCATCGGTCAGATCCTGCGGGGGCGAGTGACCAGAGGATCTCCTTCACGGGCGCGCCCTCGAGATCGGAGACGACGGGGCCGACCACGATTCGACCATCGGATCGGGTGGCGAGACCCTTCAGGCTCCGACTCGGCGTGTCGCGGTAGAAGTCGACGTCGGCCGTCTTCGAGAGGGGGTCGGCTGAGGCGGGCGTGACAGTGGCGCCGAGGAGTCCGGTGCAAGCAGCGAGGAAGAGCGGGCGCAGGGGAAGCATGGAAGAAGGAAAAGCGCGGACTGGGGAGGGCCGGGAAACCGTGACTACTCGGAAACGGAGAACGGACGACGGACTTGGGTGCTGATGAGGCGATCGGGCATCACGTGCTGTTCCCAGAGAGGAGTGGCCACATCTTGGCGACCGTATCGCGTGTCGAGATTGGCCTGGGTGATACGTTCGATGGATCCCGGCGCGCCGACCAACCGGTCGTTCTGGTCGAGAAGTGCCGACGCGCGCTCGATAATCGCGACGTACAGGCCGTCGGGTCGGCGGAACGACCGCAGTCCATCCAGGTAGCTCGCGAAGCTTCGGACGTCGTTGGCGGAGAGGGACGCGGCCTGCCCGGTGGCGCGATCCAGGTCGCGCCCGTTCAGGACCACGAGTTCCAATGCACGTCCCATCCAGGCTGCCGGAATGGAGAGGGAAACGGACTCCTCCAGGACGCCACCCTGATGGTCGCGACCACTGAGCAGCACGCGCAGGGTATCTCCCGCGCGCGGGCGCGTGGACGAAGGTTGGATCTGGTCCAGGTAGGCCCACGGCCGTTGCCGGAGCCGCTCGATGCGGATGTGGACCGAACGTGGGAACGTCCGCTCAAAGGGATTCTGGAGGCACGCGTTGAGTTTCTGCAGGAACTCATCGAGGCCGGTGGCGAATCCCTGCGGTCCCGGGTAGAGCATTGCCATCTCGAGCGGTTGGTGGCCCGGAAAATCGACTCGAGTGAGGATGCGGAAACCCTCTGCAAATCCTGCGTCGTTGGTGCCTTGAACGGCCTGCGTGACGCCCATGGCGGTCGCGAGCGGTGCGAGTTGCGGATGGCGTGCGACGGAGAAGCGCAGCGAACGTTGAGCGGTTTCGACCACGACCGGGATCAACTCGGGTCCTGGTCCCAATTCCCCGGCGACCGCCGAGAGGCGGTCTTGGAGGAGGGTGCCGATGATCGGGCCGGTGTTTGAGACCTTCATCGAGTTCAGGTTCGACGGCAGGATGGCGACGATCTCCGAAGCACAAAGGGGCAACGCGACATCTCCGATCCCGAGCATCGGGTGGCCGAAGGCGGTAATGCGGCGACCGTCCACCCGCGACACGGTCCCCGTTCCAGCGATGGTGATGTCGCCAACCGCGAGAGCCACGGCCACCGCATCGCCGGGACTCAAGGCGACGGCGGAGGCGGGCCGGTTCGCATCGGTCCCGGCCACGGATCCGCCGAGCGCCGTGGTGGCCAGCCCGAGCGCGTGCAACTGCGGCGCAAATTGTTCGGCCACTGCGGGAGCGATGCCGGAGAGGGTGAAGACCGGTCGGAGGGGTTGCAGGACGGCGTCGCCGTCGCGCACGGAGCGGGTCCGGACGTCGGTCGGCTCGCCCAGCTGGAGCGGAATCGGCACGAGGGGCGACTCCGACAGGCGAAGCGCGACTTCCTCCAGATCGGCGACGGGCGTGAAGCCGGCATAGCGCACCGTCTCGAATCGCTGCACTTGGTAACTGAGCGCCCCGGCCAAACGTCCGCGGATGTAAAGGGGACTTCCGCTCATGCCGGCGACGGCGCCCATTGCTTGAACCCGAGGGTCCGTGAGTCGGCAGAGGATGAGCGACTTCCCGGGCCCGAGCGCATTTCGAATCACGCCCGCCACCTCCACGCTGAACGGCTCCGGCTTGGTGCCCTGAAACACCGTCCACACCTCGCCCTGATCACCGACCGCCAGCTCGGCCAAAGGGAGCGCGGCACCGCCGCTGGGCGGCGTGGCGGCACCCGGGGTGACGCACGCGAGCAGGAGTGCGAACGAGCTCCAGAGCATGCGGAGCCCGCGGCGGAGAGCAAGCGGCGGATGAAGCGGAAGGAGCATGGGTTCTACTCAGAGCGAACGAACCGCGTCGCGCATCCGCTCGCAGGCGCGATCGATCACGGTGCCCTCGTGTGCGGTGCTGAGGAAGCACGCCTCGTAGGCGCTGGGTGGTAGGTAGACATCACGCGCCAGGCACGCGTGGAAGAATCGTCCGAACAGTGCGGCATCCGACTGCAGGGCGTCGGCGTACGAATGCACGGGCGTGGCCGAGAAATAGAGGCAGAACATCGAGCCGGTCTGTGGCACCTGAGCGGGCAGCCCCTTCGCGCGGGTGGCGTCCAACAGCGTGTCGCGGACCTGCCGCCCCAAAGCGGCCAATCGTTCGTAGGGATTCTCGGCCTCGAGCAAACGGAGGGCCGCGATGCCGGCGGCCATGGCGAGCGGGTTGCCGCTGAGCGTGCCGGCCTGGTAGACCGGACCAAGGGGGGCGAGGTGGTCCATCACGTCGGCGCGTCCTCCGAAGGCGCCCACCGGGAGGCCACCGCCGATGATCTTGCCGAGCGTGGTGAGATCCGGGGTGATACCTTCGATCTCCTGCACTCCGCCCTTGGCGAGCCGGAATCCAGTCATGACTTCGTCGAAGATCAGCAATGCGCCCGCTCGGGTGCAGGCGGCCCGCAGCGCGGCGAGGTAGCCCGGAAGGGGAAGAATGAGGCCGACATTGGCTGGGTATGGTTCGACGATGACCGCGGCGATTTCACCGGGATGGGCCGCGAAGGCCGCCTCGACGGCAGCCGCATCGTTGTAAGGGAGCACGATGGTCTCGCGGGCGAACGAGGCGGGGACGCCAGCACTATCGGGATTGCCGTGCGTGAGCGCACCCGACCCCGCCTTGATCAGCAGAGAGTCGGAGTGTCCGTGATAGCAGCCGGAAAACTTGATGATCTTGTCCCGGCGGGTGAAGCCCCGCGCGAGTCGCACTGCCGACATCGTTGCCTCGGTCCCGCTGTTGCACAGCCGCACTTTCTGGATCGAGGGGACAAAGCGGGTGATCATCTCCGCCATTTCCACCTCCGAAGGATTGGGGGTACCGAAGGACGTCCCGCGCTCCAGCGCGGCGGCGATGGCCTGCCGGATCAGGGGATGATTGTGGCCGTGAATCGCGGGCCCCCAGGTGCAGACGAAGTCGATCAACTCCCGGTCGTCCGCCGTGGTGAGCGTTGCCCCTTGGGCGGACTTGACGAAGAAGGGGGCGCCGCCGACGGAGCGGAAGGCACGGACCGGGGAGTTGACGCCCCCGGGGATGAGTTGGCGGGCGCGGGCGAAGAGATCGGCAGACGTCATGGCGGGCGGAAAGAGCTCAGGAAACGTACTTCTGGACAATGGGAATACGGCGTCCGACGCCGAATGCGAGGGGTGTGATCTTGAGGCCGGGTGCGGCCTGCTTGCGCTTGTACTCGTTGAGATCCACCTTGCGAACGACGTCCCGAACCGTCGTGGCGTCAAATCCCCGGGCGACCAAGTCGCGGCGGGACAGGCCTTCCTCGACGTAGCCCTTGAGGATCGCGTCGAGCATGTCGTAGGGTGGCAGGCTATCCTGGTCGGTCTGTCCGGGTCGGAGTTCGGCGCTGGGCGGTTTCTCGATCGTGTTCACCGGAATGACCTCGCGGTCGCGGTTGATCCAGCGGGCAAGCGCGTAGACCTGCGTCTTGAAGACATCGCTGATCACCGCGAGCCCGCCGCACATGTCGCCGTAAAGCGTGCAGTAGCCCACCGCCATTTCGCTCTTGTTTCCCGTGGTGAGGAGAAGTGAGCCGAACTTGTTGGACAGCGCCATCATCAGGACTCCGCGGATGCGTGCCTGGACATTCTCCTCCGTAACGTCGCGGGCGCGTTCGGCGAAGATCGGCCCGAGGGCGGATTCACAGGCTGCGACGGCCTCGGCGATCCCGATGGTCTCGAAGCGGATCTCGAGGTTCTCCGCGAGGATGCGGGCATCGTCCCGGGAATGCTGGGACGAGATGGAAGACGGAAGCGAGACGCCGATCACATTCTCCTTGCCGAGGGCGGCGACGGCGAGTTCGGCGACGAGGGCCGAGTCGATGCCGCCGGATAAGGCGACCAGCGCGCGTCGAAAGCCGCTCTTGTGGGCGTAGTCACGGAGACCGAGCACCAGAGCGTCGTGAATGTCGCCCATTTCCGCCTGCTGAAACGTGCGGTCGAGGCGGGGCGCCGTGTCGGCGAGGTCAACGACCCGGGAGTCCTCGCGGAATGCGGCCAGCCCGGCGATCACCTTTCCGTCGGGATGGGCGACGAGGCTGCGACCATCGAAGACGAGTTCGTCGTTGCCGCCGACTGCGTTGACGTAGGCGACGGGGCAGCCGAGGACCCGGCTCGCGTCGGTCACGAGGGTCTGGCGAACGCCTCCCTTATCGTGATGCCAGGGGCTCGCGGACAGATTGACCATCAGGTCGAGCTTCTGTCCGGCGAGGTGTCGGAGGGGGGCGATGCGGTAAAGCTGGCGGGTGGTGAATCGCGGATCGGTCCAAATGTCCTCGCAGATCGTCACGCCGATTCGGCGGCCCGCGAAGGTGAAGGTCGTGGGAGCGGAGGCGGGCTCGAAGTAGCGGTCCTCGTCGAACACGTCGTAGGTCGGCAGGAGGCACTTGCGGGCGAATCCGAGGACCTTGCCGTCGGCGCACCATGCGGCGGAGTTGAAGCAGCGGCGGCCCTCGGACGACGGATTGTGTTCCACGGTGCCGATCAGGGCCGGGACGGTGCCGATCGCCTGAGCGATCTGGGCGAGGGAGTCCTCCACGTCCGGCACGAAACTCCGCTTGAAGAGGAGGTCGCGGGGCGGATAGCCGCACAGGACCAACTCGGGAAAGACGACGAGCTCGGCCCCGTCGCGCACGAGAGACTCGTAGGCGGCGAGGATCCGGCGGCGATTGCCGCTGAGATCACCGACGGTGGTGTTTAACTGGGCGAGGCCGATGCGCATGAGGACGGCGTTCAGGAAGGTCTGGAGAGTCAGACTATGGTGCGAGAAAGGAAAAGAACAACTCCCGAGGCTTGCGCCCATGGCTGGAGAAAGGGAGCCTCGGGCCATGCGTTGGTTGTGGTTCCTGTTCATTAGCATTGCTCCGCTGGCCTGCGTTCGAGCCGAGGCGCCCGTGCGCCTCGCGCTGGAGGACGCGCTGGCGGCGGTGGAACGCGTGAATGTCAACGTGCTCCTCAGCCGGGAGGGCTTTCAGCAGGCGCTGGAGGTCGCGAATGCGCAGCGGGCCGACTTGCTTCCCTCGGTGGGGGCGTCGGTGCAGCAGCGGCGGGCCGAGAGCCCGGTCATCACCCGGACGAGCAAGGCCGCCGGGACACCGACGAACCGTTCGGATGCGCGACTGACGGCGTCGTTGGCGCTGCTCAGTCCGCAGCAGATCGCGCAGTATCGAGCGGCGCAGGTCGGGGTCGAGGTGGCGCAGTTGGATGTGCAGCAGACCATCCAAACGATCCTGGCGACGGCGGCTCAGACCTTCTTTACCCATCTTCGGAACGTGAAGCGCATCGACGTGCTGGACGCCAACGTGCGGCGCGGGCACGAACTTCTCACTCTCGCGCGGAATCAAGTCGCCGCCGGGGTGGCGACGCAGATCGACATCACGAGGGCGGAATCGCAGCTGGCGCTGGCGGAACAGGCGAGGCTCCAGCAAGCCACGGTGGTGTACGACAGTGAGCTCCGCCTGAAGCGGCTGCTGGACCTGGATGTGGCCCTCACCCTTGAACTCGCCGACTTCATCGTCCGCCGCAGCGAAGAAGCGCCGTTCCAGGGCGGCACCGAGCGTACCCTCTTCGAACGGCGATCCGACTACCTTCGCGCGCGTCGCCAATTGGATCAAACCGCTGAGGCGCTACGCGCGGTGCGTTGGGAGCGGTTCGGCGCGCTGTCGCTGACCGGCGATTACGGCCTTGCGAACTCGGAGGTCTTTGCGCGCCATGACGAGATCGCCTGGTCTGCGGGAGTGGCGCTGTCGGTGCCCGTCTTTGATGGTCAGCGCATCCGCAGCGGCGAGCGCCAAGCGCGATCCCAGCTTCGCTCCCAGGAGTTCCGGGTTCGCCAACTCGAACTGCAGATCGCGGCTGAGGTGCGTTTGGCCCATCAAGACGCCCGTTCCCGGCACGCTCAGGTGGGCGTTGCCGAGAAGAGCCTGGCGTTGTCGATGGAGGAGCTGCAGTTGGCGCAACGCCGCTTCGAGCAGGGCGTGGCGGACAACCGGGAGATCGTTGATGCCCAGAATCGGCTCGCTTTGGCGAGCGACAACCTGAACGAGGCGATCTACCAGTACAATCTGAGCCGCGTCGAACTGGCGCGCACCCGGGGTGACGTTCGGGTGGTGCTCAGCGAACGCGAGTAACGATCGCGGGCACCTACCAGGTAAAGAAGTCACCGCGGTTGTACTCCGTGGTGGTCGGGGTCCAGACCGGCGGACGGCGGGCAAGGTCGCGGTCGAAATCGAGGCGGCGCTCATCCGGAATCCAGTACACCAGGTCTCCATCCGGGAGAGGCGCCGACGGGCTCTTGAACTCTGAATTCATGTACTTCGAGCTGAAGAGTTGGCCCATGGAGCCGCGGATCGTGACGCGATAGCCCGACCAGTCCTCCATCATGCGAACGAGATTCTGGACGCCGCCGCTGTTCGTGGGCGGACTGGTCGTCGAGGGCGTGTTGCCGGTCAGGATACCGGCATTGAGCACCATTTCGGTGCCACCATCGGCCGGCGTGGCGCGACGCTGGTCGATGCCACCGGCCGAGTTGTCGTCGTTCCATCCATCGGAGAGGATCGTCACGGCATCGCCCATGAGTACGGCGGGGTTCGAGCGGGTGCCGGCTCCGTCGGCGATGGTGGTGGTGTTGTAGTCGCCCTGAATGTAGAGGGCGTTGTTGGTAATCACCGCAAAGCCCTTGGGTTGACCGTCCTCGTTTTCGATCGCGGGGGTGGTGTTCCCGTTCTTCAGCCGGATTCCGGAGCCGTCGCCCGGACCGCGGGCACCTGCGGTCTGGTCATGGATGTAGAGTACGCCGTTGTAGGCGGTGGATAGGGTCCCGTTGTTTGCGAGCGCGGTGCTCAGCGCCCCGACGTCGAGGGAGGTCATCTTGATGTTCCGCTGCTCGCGTTTGTCGAAGACGTCCTTCCGGCGTTCGTCGGGTGGAATGATGTCGTCGAGTTGGCTGGCGATGGCAGCGTTGTAGGCGGTCGGATTGGCGGGCGTGCCGACGTTGACGACGGGATCTCCGTCCCCGTCCTCGGAGATTGTGACCACGATCCCGGCACGGTTGTACATGCGGCGGGATGCGACCATGGGGTCCTCGGTGATGGCGTCGCCGTCGTTATCGGTGGGAGGCGGAGCGATGACGGACCGGTAGACCTCGTTAGCGTCGGCGTTACCGGCGAAATTTTCGTAGGCCTCCGGGTGATCAGCGAGTGCCTTGCCCACGTTCACGCCACCGACAAAATTCTCCGGGCCGGTCAACTTTTTAACCTGCGCGCCGCGGGCCGTCGGCTGATCGGGGGTATCGGCGTCGTTCGGATTTGGGTCGAAGATCGGATCGTGCAGCACCGAGGACCCTGCGACACCGGGCTTTCGGCGTGTTGAGCCGTCGAGAGGATTGGTCGAGCCGTTGAACTCATTGAGTACGCTGATTTCGTCCGTGATGGTGATTTCGACACCTGCTTGAGCGCCGATGTAGGCGCTGCCGTTGGTGGACAGCGGCCCGTTGATGACCATGTTCGCGCCGGAAGCGATTTCCATGTCGTCCTGGTAAAACACGCTGAACTGGAGCACGGACGTTTCGGAGCGGACGAAACGCCGCCCAGCGCGGTACTCAAGCGGGCCGAAAATCGGGTCCTCGATGGTGGCCCGGACGCGCGCGGTGAAGTAGTAGTTTCGCCCGACTTTGGATGTGCCGGGTTTCTGGCCGGTCGCACTGCCATCGACGGTGCCAGGGATTTCATAGAAGGAAATCGTCCGCGAAACCGTCCACCCCGCATCCTCGAAGTCGCTCGAAAACGGGGTCTGATTGGTCGCGCTGTCCGCGACGCACACCCCCACGTCAATGAGCTCCTCCTCGACGGCAGCGGACGCCGTACCGCGGTTGATCTCGGCGACCCACTGGAAGAACAGGTACTCCATTTCGCTTTCGGCGACGAGCTTCGCCCTTTCCACGCGGGTTTGCCGTACGGAGTTTCGATGCGTGTTCGCGCTGAAACGAATCACCCCCTCCATAACGAGCGAAAGCACGACGACTGCGAGAACGACCGCAATGAGAACGCTGGCCCGAGTGGGCGCGCGGAGAAACGAGGAGAAAGAGGAAGGGGGATTCACGGGCTAACTGTCGAAGACCGGAGTCGGCGTCGGCGTCGGCCGCGGGCTCGGTGTTGGTGTGGGTCTGGGCGAGGGAGTTGGTGTCGGGGAAGGCGTCGGCGACGGCGTTGGGGTGGGCGACGGAGTCGGTGATGGCGTCGGGGTTGGCGAAGGAGTTGGGGTGGGTGAAGGGGTTGGCGACGGCGTCGGG
Source organism: Opitutaceae bacterium (assembly GCA_040382075.1). Taxonomy (GTDB): domain Bacteria; phylum Verrucomicrobiota; class Verrucomicrobiia; order Opitutales; family Opitutaceae; genus UBA6669. The sequence continues at coordinate 1,408 of JBEIGD010000010.1, read as the reverse complement.
GTGGGTGAAGGGGTCGGCGTCGGGCGCGGCGTCGGAGACGGCGTGGGTGTCGGTGAAGGCGTGGGCGACGGCGTCGGGGTGGGTGACGGAGTCGGCGTCGGGCGCGGCGTCGGAGACGGCGTGGGTGTCGGTGAAGGCGTGGGCGACGGCGTCGGGGTGGGCGACGGAGTTGGCGTGGGTGACGGGGTCGGCGTCGGGCGCGGCGTCGGAGACGGCGTCGGCGTAGGCGAGGGGGTGGGCGACGGAGTCGGGGTGGGTGACGGCGTCGGCGTCGGACGTGGCGTCGGGGACGGCGTCGGGGTGGGCGACGGCGTCGGGGTGGGCAGAGGCGTGGGTGAGGGCGTGGGCGTCGGTGAGGGCGTGGGCGTCGGACGCGGAGTTGGCGTCGGTAGAGGCGTGGGTGAGGGCGTGGGCGTGGGACGCGGAGTGGGCGTAGGTGTTGGCGCGGGCGTCGGCGACGGCACGGCCGTCGGGACCGGCGTGGGCGTAGGCGTCGGTCTTGACGAGGGGGAGGACGTCGGACCGGGTGAGGGTGTTGGCGTCGGGGTCCCCGTACCGCCGCCGCCACCGGACGGCGTGGGCGTTCCTGTGCCACCACCACCACCACCACCACCACCACCACCACCGCCACCGGTTGGTGTAGGCGAAGGCGTGGGTGTCGGAGTTGCCGTGGGGCGGCGGGTGGGGGCCGGCGGTACGGACGGGCCTGGAGTTGGAGTCGGCGTTGGCGTGCCGCTGCCACCACCGGATCCACTACCGGATCCACCACCGGATCCACCACCGGAACCACCGCCGCTACCCGTTGGAGTGGGCGTTCCAGTGCCGCCCCCCCCGCCGCCTGTCGGAGTAGGGGTACCGGTGCCGCCACCACCGCCGCCGCCGCCGCCACCCGTGGGGGTGGGAGTCGGTGTGGGCGTCGGGCGGAGAGTGGGAGTGGGAGTGGGAGTGGGAAGAGGGGTCGGAGTCGGCGTTGCAGTTGGCGCAGGGGTGGGTGTCGGACGCGGGGTCGGAGTTGGCGTCGGTGTCGGACGCGGGGTCGGAGTGGGTGTGGGCGACGGCGTCGGCGTCGGCGAAGGAGTAGGCGTCGGCCGCGGAGTGGGCGAGGGAGTCGGCGTCGGAGACGGTGTCGGCGAAGGGGTGGGCGTCGGAGACGGGGTGGGCGTCGGAGACGGAGTGGGCGTCGGCCGCGGAGTGGGCGAGGGAGTCGGCGTCGGAGACGGCGTCGGCGAAGGGGTGGGCGTCGGAGACGGAGTGGGCGTCGGCCGCGGCGTGGGCGAGGGAGTCGGCGTCGGAGACGGCGTGGGCGTCGGAGAGGGAGTACGCGAGGGACGCGGGGTGGGCGAGGGAGTCGGCGTCGGAGTCGGAGTCGGGGTCGGCCGCGGCGTGGGAGAGGGGGTGGGCGGGGGGG
>JBEIGD010000009.1:0-108673 GCA_040382075.1 Opitutaceae bacterium | reverse complement strand
GCACCGACCTGCAGGAAAAAGGCCTTCGGCTCCTCGCCTTCATGTTCCATCGGCTCGCAGCGCGCCGCGCCGGTTGCCTGCACCGTCACGACTTCGACGCGGCCGTCCGCAAGATCGGCTTCCAGCTCGCCGGCCCTGCCGCGCGCCGCGCGCCGTCGCCGGTGATGCAGCCACAGCGGAATCCCCAGCATCCCCAACGCGGCGGTCACGATCATGGTGAGCTGGACGCCGGCTGGCCGAGTGACTGCAGCCGGCGCCGAGGCATCGGGCAACACCAACGAGAGGAGATAGAACAGCAAGAGGATGACGACCCCGGCCAGCCAGCCGAGTGCGGCGAAGCCGGCCAGCATGAAGAATACCCCTACTGCATCCCCCGGCTTGCGGATCTGGAACAGCGGCTTGTAGAACCGCTTGCCACGCTCGCGCTCGAGCGCCTGCCGCTGCGCCGGCTCCATCGGGCTGTATTTGCGATTTGGCATCCGCGGTTCTCTAACGTCGTGAAAAAGCACGGTACAGCGAAGCTTCAAGATTACTGGAAGGAAACCGGATTTTCAGGGGGATCGGATCCGGGAGGGGTTTAAGGGGAGGGTGCCGGGTAGAAACGGAGTTGGACCCCTGTGGTCCCCCAACCCTCAAATCCGCCTGACCGGCCAGCAGGGCGAAGTGACGGGACGCACGGTCGCAGCGGCGTGGACGGGCCACCAGCGGCGGCAACAGGACGGCGAACGATTGGAGCACAAATCGACCGCCGACTAGGGCGCGGCGGCGACATCGACGACCAACGTCGAGAATACGCTCTCCCACTCGAGATTCTTCTCCGCCGAGCGCTTCAGATAGGTTCCGTGCACCAACCAGCGCCCGGGATGATCCACCGGCGCTTCCGCGAATCCGTTCGAATCGGTCGTGACGACATGATGATGCCTCTCGCCGTCCGCCACGAAGCCCAAGGGCAATCCTGGGAGGGGCTTGCCGTGCATGAGCAGCTGCACCTTCAGCAGATCTCCTGCCTTGAGGCGGGTCGGGTCCCGCTGCGGCACAATTTCTAGGCTCAATCCAGCCGGCTCGGCCCAGGTGCGATCAGCGGCCGCAGGTTCCCCCACGCGGACAAAGGTGGTGGCCGATTTGATGTAGCGCTCTCTCCAACGGCGAGGAACAGGAACCTTTTCCCACTCCGCCCGAAGTGAGGCTCCGGCATGGATCTCCTCGAAATATTCTTCGATCAGCTCCGGTTTCAGTTCCAAGTCGCGGGGTTTGAGCTCCACGGCAAAGCCGGCGATCCCCGGAGCGGTCGGCTTTCCGGTAAAGGTCAGGAATTTTTCGGTTCTTTCGCCCGTCATGACCGACAGTGTCCTGCCGGCGATCCGCAGGTTGGACTTTATCACGCGATCAGGCTGAGGGCCTGACTCGACTCCCTTGAATCCATTGCCACTTGTCAGTTGGAGGACGACTGCTTCGCCCGGCAGGACGGACGGGGTTGTCGACTGCAGCCACGTGTCATGGGCAGAAAGGCGAAAGGCGGGGAGCAGCAGAAGGCTTAGAAGAAGAGCCGGTTTCATGGTGACGATAAAGGTGGGCGTTCAGAGCGATACTGTGGAGATGTCAGGCTGGCGCGAGCTGGATTGAAGAGGATTGCAGCTACCGAATAAGGGGTAGGATGTGCCCCGCGATTTCGGCAGGGCCGCTCAATTGAGAATGATGCCCGATGGCGCAGAGGTGGATGCAGCGAAACCCAACTCATCCATGAAAACGAACCACACGACATCATCCATCACTGGCCCCGACGCGGTAGCGACGGTGGCCCGGTATCAAATCTATCGACAGAACCGCGCGGGGCTTTTCCATCCTGGCTATCGAACCGACTCGGCGCCGGAGGCGGTCGAGGCATTCCTGAATCAAGCGCCGGCCTTCGAAGGCGGCGGGGTTCGCCTCCTCGATCATCATGATCAGCGCATGGTCGCGTCGGTGGAGTGGCGCACGGAGAGGACCGACTTCGGCTTTCCCGTGCACCACCGCGCGAACCGGTTTCGTGACGCGATGATCGAACAACTCGCGGGCGAGATGCAGGCGCGCGAGGCCATGCGCATCGAACTCCGTCATGAGACCACCCTCACCGTGAACGTCTGAAACCAATTCAATCTCAACCGAAACGAAGAATCATGAATGCGACACTTCCTTCTCCCACCGCTGCCATGACTGGCGAATCGCCGAAACCGGAATGGCTCCGTCTGCCGGCTCCCGGTAGCCGGTGCCGGTTCACGGGCCTGTCCCGGAGCACCCTCAATGAGCTGACGATCCCCGGCCCGGCTAACGACGGGACGCCGCCCGTGAAAAGCGTCGTCCTCCGCAAGCGGGGTGCGCTCCGTGGCATCCGACTGATCAGTTACGACAGCCTGATGGGTTACCTCAACGAATTGGTCTAAAGTCGTTTATGGACAAATCCTCCCTGAGAACCCCCGTATCCTCATGGAGGGTTTTTCGCCTTGAGTCATTGTTACGTATTCACACCATAAGTGAGGAAGTGAAAATAGAACGTAACACCGTGACCCTCCTTAAGGCTGCCGGCGACCACGCCAGCCGTCTTGGGGTGTTTCGTGCGCGCGACATGGTCGTGGCCGGCTACCCTCGCGAGTATCTGCGTCGTCTGGTGAGCCAGGAGCAAGTGCGCCAGCTCGGCCGCGGTCTCTATGCCTCGGCAGGTTTCGACGGCGACCAAAACCAATCGCTGGTAGAAGCGGCCAAACGGGTGCCGCGCGGTGTCGTCTGCCTGGTTTCCGCGCTGCAGTTCCACGGGATCGGGACGCAATCGCCGCATCAGGTGTGGCTCGCGCTGCCCCGCGGCAGCAATCGTCCGCGTGGCATGAGCCTGCCGCTGCGCTTCTGCCAATTTTCCGGTTCGGCCTACACCTTCGGGATCGAAGAACACACCCTCGCCGGGGGAACCGTGCGGGTTTACTCGCCTGCGAAGACGGTGGCTGACTGTTTCAAGTATCGGCAAAAATATGGACTCGATGTTGCGGTCGAGGCGCTGCGGGAAGGCTGGCGGGGAAAGAAATTCTCCATGAAGGATCTCGCGGCGGCGGCGGCGGTGTGCCGCGTCAGCCGAATCATGCAGCCTTATCTGGAGATGCTGACATGAGTGCCGCACCGAAGAATCTGTCGGCATCGGTGAAGGCGCGATTGCAGAACGAAGCCGCCCGCCGCGGCGACGATTTCAACCTGCTGCTTCTGCGCTACGGAATCGAGCGGCTGCTGTTCCGACTGAGTCAGTCAGCCTACGCCGACCGCTTCTTGCTGAAGGGAGCGATGCTGTTCGTCGTCTGGGACGAGAAGACGCATCGCCCGACGCGAGACCTCGATTTGTTGGGCTTCGGCCCCTCGGAGAAAGAGGACCTCCAAAAGCTGTTTAAGGAAGTGGTGACGCTGCCGGTCGTGGACGACGGCCTCGTGTTCGATCCCGCTTCCGTTCGTGCCGAGGAAATCCGGGAGGGCAACACGTATGGCGGTGTGCGCGTTCGGATCATGGCCAAACTCGGACCGGCGGAGGTGCCGGTCCAAATCGATGTCGGTGTCGGCGATGCGGTCACACCCGCGCCGGAGACGGCGAGTTTTCCTGTGCTGCTGGATTTTCCGGCGCCGCAGGTGCGCACTTATCCCGTTTACACGGTCGTGGCGGAGAAATTCGAAGCGATGGCGAAGCTCGGCATCGCCAACACGCGGATGAAGGACTTTCACGATGTGTGGTTTCTCACGCGTCGCTTCCAACTCGATGGACCCACGCTACGCCGTGCGATCGAGGCGACCTTCGCCCGCCGGCAGACACCGCTGCCCGTGTGGCCGGACCCGTTGAGCGATGCGTTCGCCAACGATGCGACCAAGCAGACCCAATGGGCTGCGTTCATTCGCCGCAACGGTCTCACGGGCCTTCCGGGGCACTTCGCTGAAGTGGTCGTCGCGGTCCGAGACTACCTGGCTCCCGTGTTGCGAGGGTGAGTTTTCAGGCGGGCTGCGACGCCAAAACCATTCGGGTTCAGGGTGGAACCCTGCCCCATGGCGAAAACTCACTTAGTGGCTCATGGTTGGCTGTTTATCAGGAGAAACGCGCGGATTTTCTGTAAGAAAAACGGGGGTGTTTTTCTTACAGAAATCTTGAGCTCAAGCGAGGGTTGGCAGCTTGAGAATGGCCTTCCGTTTGGTCTCGTCATCGAGGTGAGTGTATTCGCGGCTGACCAATTCGGATTCGTGGCCGATGATGTCACGCACCACCGACTCGGGCACGCCCGCACGCTTGAGCCACGACGTCGTGTTGTGCCGCAGGCTATGAAACGACAGCTCGCTCACCGTCCGCTTCACGGAGTGTCCGCGTCCGCTGTTTTTGTCTTTCGGCCGCGGCTTCGCGAGCCCCGCTTCAACCAACAGTCGATGAAACTCCGCCGACAGCAACCGTGACTCGCCGTTGGCCTCCTGCTTGGTCGCATAGGCTCCGGGGAAAAACGGCCCGTCCGGTTCCGTGGGGATGTGCTTCTTCAAGTAGTCAAGAAGCGGTGCCGCAATCGGGATGACCATGTCGCGAGCCGTTTTCTGCGAACGGAACTTGATCAGCTCCTGATCGAAATCGACACGCCGTCGCGTCAACGAAGCCAAGTCGCCAAGGCGTTGACCGGTGTAGAGGCCGCCCAACACGAGACCGCGCCATTCACCTTTGATCTGTGTGAGCAGCTTCTTGAGTTCGCTCTCCTCGAACGGACGACGACCGGTCGCGCCGGCTTCGCGGCGTTCGTCCAGGATGGCGACCGCCGAGGCCGGATTATCCATCCGGAGCCCATCCACCACCGCCTGACGAAACGCGGTGCGCAAAATCTTGAGGTCGGTGTTGGCGGTGGCGGGCGACAGGTCCGTCGCGGTCTTGTCGCGCAAGGCGGAGATGTCGCGTTTGTGGATGTAGGCGATGTCCCGGTCCGCCCGTTCGCCGAGGAAGCCGAGCAGTTTGTCCACCGCGGTCTTGTAACGCTTGTGCGAGCCGGGGCTCATTTCAGCCTGCTTGCCGCCGAGCCAGTCGGCGAAGAATTTCCGCACCGTGGCATGATTGAGCTGCTCGCCGTGAAGCTCCTCGTAGATGTCGGAGACGACTTTGCGCGCCTGCGACTCGGTGAGTTTCATGCGGTAGGCCTTCTCGTATTTCTGGGCCATGAGCATGGCCTTGTTACGGTCAGTGAGCTTGGTCGAGCGTTTGAGCTGGCGACCGTTGTCGTCGGTGAAGCACGCGGTCCAGAACTGGCTTTTCGGATGTTTCCAAAGGGAGGCCATAGGTAAGAATGACAGTAAGAATGACGCCGAGTTTTGTGAGTGACGCCGATTTCATAAGTCATTTCCTACTAACGTAAGTCATTACCCGAAAACGGCATATGTGGAGACCGGGGTTCGAATCCCCGTGGGGACGCCAACTTTCTGACCCGCCGCTCGTAGCGTACGACGGCGGGTCATTTTGTTGACGGGGATCAAGGGCACGGGGATTTGAACCCCCGGGTTCGACGGAGGGAGCGGAGCGACCGGAGAAGGGACCGCGACGCCGTCGCGGGTCGCGCAGCGATGGGCCGAAGGCCCACCAATCCCCGTGGGGACGCCATTTTAACTCCTTAGCAATAAGGAGTTAAAATTTTCGATAACCGATTTGGCCGTTGACCGGCCAAATCGGTCATGAAACAGGTCACGCCATTCGTCATCTCAGAGTTCACGAATCCCTCCGGGAAAATCGTTTTTCAGCTCTACGCTCGCATCGACGGTCAACGCTTCCGCAAGAATTTCCAGACCCGCGCGGAGGCGGAAGCAGAGCGTCAGGTTCAAGAGGTAAGTTGGCCTCACAGTCACTTCGCTCGATCTGCGGCGTTTTTGCACTCAGCACAGCATTCGCTGGGACATCCCTTGCGGTCGTCCCCGAACCCGGACCTACCGGGCTGAGTCGGATTCGCCCCAACTCAGCCCGCCGGCCTCGGAACCGGACGGACCGTGGCAAAGAGTCGAAGCAGATCGCGCGGATTAATCAGGTTCTTAAAAGCTTTAAGATCACAGAAAAGAGAAACAATACGACGGACAACATAGTTTTCATTTCAATCAAAACAGAGTTGATTTTTTCAGCAAAACATAGTTGCCTGATCGTGCAAAACAAAGTCAATGCCTGCGCCTCGACAATCCCTTGCCGCCGCTCTCCAGCGGGTGCGCAACCGTGCGACCGGCGAAGTCGTGCGCGGGCCGGACATTTCCCGGCCGGACCGCTTGCTGCTGACCAAGCGTGGCTTCCTGGTGGAGATCATCAAGGGCTGGTATGCCCTGACCACTCCACAAGCGGAGTCCGGTGACACGAGTTTTTGGCACGCGCATTTCTGGGGCTTTGCCAGCGCCTACCTACGCCACCGCTTCGGCAGGGATTACAGTCTGTCGGCCGAACATTCGCTCGACCTGTGGACCGGCAACACCCGGACGCCGGCTCAAGTGATCGTCATCGCCGGCAAGGGCGGCACCTCCACGATAGAACTGCCGAATCGCACGTCTTTGCTGGTCTACGCAGACCGGAAAAACCTGCCGAAAACAACGGACCTCAGCCGGGGCGTGCAGGTCATGCCTCTCGCCCTCGCCCTCGTGCGGGTAAGTCCGGCTTTCTTTCGCCATTCCGCCACCGGCGCCGAGATCGCTCTGCGCCTTGCGCGGCCGGAGGACCTCAGCCGGGTGCTCTTGGGTGAATCGGGATCGCTCGCGGCGGCCGGTCGGTTGGTGGGCGCCTTCCGACATTGCGGCTTGACCGAACGGGCGGACCGGCTGGCCGCCGACCTGACCGCCGCCGGGCTTGAGTTCAAAGAAATCAACCCGTTTGCCGCCCCACCACAATTGCCCGCGGGACTTCTCTTCACGTCACCCTACGTGGGTCGCTTGAAAGCCCTCTGGAAGCACATGCGTCCCGACATAGACGGGATTTTCCCGTCGGCGCCCGGCACGCCTCCGGCCGACGCCTACCTCAGCCGCGTCGCGGGAATCTACCCGCACGATGCCTATCACTCCCTTTCCATCGAGGGCTACCAAGTCACCCCGGACTTGATTGCCCGGATTGCCTTCGGCGAGTGGAATCCGGAAGCGGCTGGGGCGGACGGCGGGCTGGTGAACGCGATGGCCGCGAAGGGCTACCACGAGACCTTTCAGGCGGTCATGACGAGCCTACGGGAAATCCTCGGCGGCCAGCCCTCCCCCACCGTGATCAATCGCGATCTGGCGGGCTGGTATCGCGCGCTTTTCAGCCCCTTGGTGCAGGCCGGGTTGTTGCCGGCTTACGCGCTCGCGGGTTATCGCAACCGTCCCGTCTTCATCCGGGGCTCCGAGCATGTGCCGCCACCGCACGAGGCCGTGCCCGAACTATTGGATACCCTCTTCGCCCTGCTCGCCGACGAGCCGTCTCCAGGCGTGCGGGCGGTGCTCGGGCATTTTCTCTTCGTTTATATCCATCCCTATTCGGACGGCAATGGCCGGATCGGCCGGTTCATCCTGAACACTCTCCTGGCTTCCAGTGGATACCCTTGGACCGTTATTCGCGTGGAACAGCGGAAAATCTACATGGCTGCTCTGGAAAGTGCTTCGGTGCGCCATGACATTTCCGACTTCGCGCGCTTCGTCGCTGAGGAAATGGCGGCATCCGCTGAATTGAAAGGGCCGAAGGTTTGAAAGCGGGAAGACCGAAGCGGAGATAGCCCGGTCCATCGGCGTTTCTCCCGCTTCGATTCACAACATCCAGAAAAGCGCCGGCCTCGAGAAGGCGTGCAAGCGGATGCGCCGCTGACCGACACTCGATCGCGGCTGCGTCAAGGAGGAGCCGGTGGCGTTTTCGGCCGCAGGAAACAGGAGCCGCGACGCACCCGGGAAAGCGTCTGATCCACGATCAAGGGCGCGAAGTTTGCCGCGTCCGTCCGCTTCGCCGAGTTGGCGCGGCGCAGGCGCTTTCGGGTTGCCTGCGGCTGCGGCGGGCGGCAGGGTGGGAGTTCTGGCGCGAACATGTGCGCGACCGGAACCTGTCTCAGTTCAACTCTCGGTTTGTGGATTTCCAGGCATGATCGCATTGCGACAAGCACTCCTGTTCGCCCCTCGCTCGTGGGAATTGGCTCGCTGCCGGGCCACTCTGGGGGCGCGATGAGGTCGATTTGCGACTTCTCCGAGGCGCGCCGGCTGGCCCGGCCGATCGTGATGCTGACCGCCTACGATGCCCTCATGGCGCGGCTGGTGTCGCGGTCCGGGGCGGATGCGATTCTCGTTGGCGACAGCGCGGCGATGGTGGTGCACGGCTTCCCGTCCACCGTGGACGCCACGCTGGAGATGATGGTGCTGCACACGGCCGCGGTGCGGCGGGGGGCGGGTGATTGCCCGATCATCGCCGACATGCCGTTTGGCTCGTATCGGAAGGGGAAGTACGCGGCCGTGGAAGCGGCGGGCGCGCTGATCCGGGCCGGGGCCAATGCCGTGAAGCTTGAGGGTGTCGACGGACACGACGACGTGATTGCGCATCTGGTGGGAGGAGGGATCCCCGTCATGGGCCACCTCGGACTGCTGCCCCAGTCGGTGAACGCCCTCGGAGGTTACCGGATGCAGGGTGACTCCCCCGGCGCGGCGGCGAAGATGGAGGAGGACGCGCGACGGCTGGAGCGGTTGGGGGCCTTCGCCGTGGTCTTGGAGTGCGTGCCAGCCGGACTCGCCGGGACGGTCACGCGCGCGATCAGTATTCCGACGATCGGCATCGGTGCGGGCCCGGAAACGTCCGGGCAGATCCTCGTCCTGTCGGACGTGCTGGGCTTGGATGACCGCTTCCGCCCGCGCTTCGCTCGCTGCTACCTCGACGGGCACGCCGCCATCCTCGCCGCGCTCCGCGCCTATGCGGCGGATGTGCGCGGAGCCCGTTTCCCCGAAACCTCGTCCGAGCCCGCACCCGCATGAACACGCCGTTTTCCCTTTACCGCGACGTGGCGACGTGGCGCGCGGCGCGGGGCGGCGCGGCGTTCCGGGATGTTCGCATCGGATTCGTCCCGACCATGGGAGCCCTCCATGCCGGGCACGCGTCACTCCTCGAACGGGCGCGGCGGGAGAATGACCGGGTGGTCCTGAGCATCTTCGTCAACCCGACCCAGTTCGACGACCCGGAGGACCTCTCCCGCTATCCACGGACCCTGGCCGAGGATCTCGACGTGGCGGGGCCGTTCGTGACCGATGTCCTGATGCCCGGGGCCGAAGAACTTTATGGGGATGGCTATAGCTTCCGGGTGACGGAGCGCGACCTCAGCCGGGAGATGGAGGGCGCAGCGCGGCCCGGGCACTTCGATGGCGTCCTCACGGTGGTGACCAAGCTGCTCAATCTGGTGCAGCCGCACCGGTTGTACCTCGGGGAGAAGGACTGGCAGCAGCTCGAGTTGATTCGCGGGCTCTGTCGAAGTTTCTTCGTGCCCACTGAGGTCGTGGCGTGTCCGACCGTGCGGGATCGAGATGGTCTGGCACTCAGTTCGCGCAACGTCCGCCTGAGTGCCGCGGGCCGGGCGCGGGCGGCGCGCTTTCCGGCGATCCTGCGGGCGGCCGTCGATGCTGCTTCGGCGGCGCGCGCGCTCGCCGAGGCAGGACTGGACGTTGACTACGTGACGGACCGGCCAGGCCGTCGTCTGGCGGCCATCCGCGTGGACGGAGTGCGTCTCATCGACAATGTCGCCCTGTAACCTCCTTTTTGTCGTGACCGGTTCGATCGCGGCCTTCCGGGCCTGCGAGGTGCTCTCGCAGTTGGTCCAGCGCGGGCACCGCGTGCGCGTGGTGGCGACTCCGGCGGCATTGCGCTTCGTGGGCGAAGCGACGCTGGAAGGGCTCTCGGGTCAGCGGGTCAGTCAGGACTTGTTCGCGGCGGGGGAAGCCATGGACCACATCCGGCTGACGCGTTGGGCGGATGCCGTGGTGGTGTGTCCGGCCACGGCTTCGGTGATCAACCGCCTCGCGGCGGGGCTGGGCGACGATCTCGTGGGGGCCTTGTTCCTCGCGCACGATCGCGTGAAGCCATGGATCATGGCTCCGGCGATGAACCCGGCGATGTGGAGTCACCCCGCCACGGAGCGCGCGGTGGCGCAGCTTCGGGAGTGGGGAGTGCGCTGGGTACCGGTGGAGTCGGGCCGGACGGCCTGTGGCGAAGTGGGAGCGGGCAGGCTGGCGTCACCTGCGGTGATCGTGGCCTCCATCGAGGGGGCCGTGGCCAAGCCCGCCCGCCGACTCCGCGTCCTCATCACCTCGGGGGGTACGGCGGAGCGGATCGATGGCGTGCGGCTGTTGACCAACGTCAGCACCGGATACACCGGCGCCCACCTCGCGGCCCACTTTCAGCGCTGCGGTCACGACGTGATGCTGGTGCGCGCGGCCTCTGCGGTCGCCGCCCCGCCCCTGGTGCGCACCGAGTGTTTCGTCACGTACGAGGACTTGGATGCGGTCCTGAGCCGAACGCTGGGCGGGGGAGATTTCGATGCCGTGATTCATGCTGCGGCGGTGGGGGACTTTCGGGCGGGCGCCGTCGGTGAGGGGGGAGCGAAGGTGGCGCGCGAGGGCAAACTGTCGTCGGGCCGTGCATGGACGCTGGACCTCGTGCCGCGGCCCAAGTTGCTGGACACGCTCCGCTCGCGCGGTCTGGCGCCGGGCGGACGGATCGTGGCCTTCAAACTCACCGTCGGAGCCTCCGAAGCGGAGACAACGACCGCCGTCGGGCGGCTCTTTTCCGAGTCTGCGCCGGACTTCGTCGTCCACAACGACCTCGAGCAGCGTGGAACTGCGCCCGACGCATTTCCGGCCACGCTGTACGCGCGGGCCGGCGGCGGGCCGGTCCGCTGCGCCACGCGTGATGACCTTGCGCGAGCGCTGGAGCGCCTTCTGCAACCCGAGACCTCAACCCTTCCTTCTCATGCTTCTCTGCCTTGATGTCGGCAACAGCCAGATTCACGGGGGCGTCTTCGACGGTGACGTCCTGCGCTGCCAGTTCCGGAAATCGACCTCCGCGCTCGAGACGACGGACGAACTCGGCATCTTCTTCACGGCGGTGCTGCGGGAAAACGGCATTGATCCCCGCGAAGTCGGCCGGGTGGCGATCTGCTCGGTGGTGCCGGCGGCGCTCTATGGCCTGCGCGGCGCGGCCGAGAAGTACTTCCGGAACGAACCCTTTGTGCTGCAGGCCGGCGTTCGGACGGGGCTGAAGATCAAGTATCGGAGCCCGCAGGAGGTGGGGGCCGATCGGATCGCGAACTCCATCGCGGCGATTCAGCGGTATCCCGGCGAGAACCTGATGGTGGTGGATTTCGGGACGGCGACGACGATCGAGGTGATCACGGGTGCCGGGGACTACCTGGGCGGTGCGATCCTGCCTGGCGTGGGGATTTCCGCCGCGGCGCTTGCCTCGCATACGGCGAAGCTGCCCCGGGTGGAGATTGCGCGTCCGGAGACGGTGCTGGGCCGCTCTTCCGTGGAGAGCATCCAGTCCGGCCTCTTTCACGGGCACGTGGGAGCCGTCACGCACGTGGTCTCCCTCCTGACCGCGGAACTCTTCGCCGGAAACCGTCCGCGCATCCTCGGCACGGGCGGCTTCGCCCGCATGTTCGCCGAGGAGCGGATCTTCGATGAACTGGTCCCGGAACTCGTCCTGTGGGGTCTCAAACACGCCGAGGCTTTGAACCGCGACTCGGAAACCCGCTGACGCCGCTCTCCTCCGCCGTTATGCGCACCTTTCTTCGCGCCAAGCTGCACCGGGCCACGGTGACGGCGGCAAAACTGGACTACGAGGGTTCGATCTCGATCGATCCCGCCCTCTGCCGTGAGGCGGATCTCTGCGAATTTGAGCAGGTGGATGTCTACAACCTGAACAACGGGGCCCGCTTCACCACGTACGTGATTTACGGCGATCCGGGCCAGGTGCAGGTGAATGGAGCGGCAGCGCGGCTTGTCCAGAGCGGAGACCGCGTGATCGTCGCGGCCTACCTCACGCTGCCCCCCGAAGCGGTGGCGCGCCACCAGCCCAAGGTGGTGCTGCTGGGCGACGGGACTGCGGTCAGCGACGTTCGCATGCACGTGCTCCGCCAGCCATGACCTTTTCGAATCAGGACATTGATCGGGAGGCGGAGCGCCTGCTCCGGGCCCTGCTCTGGGTGGAGTGTCAGCCCGGGGCGAGGTGGGACTACGAAGCCTGCCGCCGCGTGGCTCCGCTCACCCTGGAGATCGGCGCGCTGAAGCGGGAGCGGGACGCCGTGATCCTGACCCACTCTTACGTCGACCCGGAAATTGTCTACGGGGTCGGTGACTTCCGCGGGGATTCGTATTTCCTCAGCCAGCAGGCGCGGGACTGCCGGGCGCGGACGATCGTGTTCGCGGGCGTCGTCTTCATGGCGGAGACGGCCAAGATCCTCTCGCCGCAGGCCACGGTGATCGTGCCGGACGGCGCCTCGGGCTGTTCCCTTGCGGACTCGATTGACGACTCGATGGTGCGTCGGCTCCGGGCGCTGCACCCCGATGCGGCGGTCGTGTGCTACATCAACAGTTCCGCGGCGGTGAAGGCGGAGTCGGACGTGTGCGTCACGTCCGGAAACGTCTACGACATCGTCGCGGGTCTTCCGGAGCGGAAGATCATCTTCGTCCCGGATCGATTGATGGCGGACAACCTGCGGGCGGAGTTGAAGCGGCGTGGGGTCACGAAGGAGATCATCGCGACGGACGGGACCTGCATCGTGCACGACCGCTTTGACGCGGCGACGATTGCCGACGCCCGCCAGCGTTTCCCCGGGTTGAAGGTGGTCGCGCATCCGGAGTGTGCGGCGGACGTGGCGGCGGCGGCTGACTTCGTCGGGAGCACGGGCGCGATGATGCGGTACGTAAAGGAAACGGCCGCGCCTCATTACCTCATGCTCACGGAGTGCGGCTTGGTCGGACGGCTGCAGGTGGAGACTCCGGACAAGCGCTTTGTCGCGGGATGCCGACTCTGTCCGTACATGAAGCTCAACTCGCTGGAGAAGATCCGGGACGCGCTGCGGTCCCCCCGTCCGGACCAGATCGTGACCCTCGACGAAGGCCTGCGTCTCCGCGCAGCTCGCGCGATCGAGCGAATGTTCGCCCTTGCTCCCTCCTCGTGAGCCGCGGAGCCCTCCGCTGCGCCGACTCTTTCATCATGCTTTCGCCCCGATCCCATCACCTCATTGACCTCGCCCTGGAAGAAGACGCCGCCCTGGGCGACCTGACCAGCCGTCTGCTCTTCCCGGGCGCGCAGCGCAGCCGGGCGGTGATCGAGGCGAGGGAGGATCTCGTCGTGTGCGGCACCGCCCTCGCGCAAGCGGTCTTTGCGCGCGTTGATGCGCGGGTGCGGAGCCGGACGCTGGTCGCGGACGGCGCCGCTCTCCGGCGCGGCGACCGGGTCCTGGAGGTGGCGGGCCCGACGATCTCGCTCCTCACCGCCGAGCGGGTGGCGCTGAACTTCCTCCAGCGACTGAGCGGCGTGGCGACGCGGACCCGGCGCTTCGTCGATGCGGTCGAGGGAACCGGTGTCCGAGTGGTGGATACGAGAAAGACCCTCCCGGGCTGGCGGGCGCTGGAGCGGGAGGCGGTGCGTTGCGGAGGGGGAGCCAATCACCGCTCCTCGCTGGGAGAGCACGTGTTGATCAAGGACAACCACCTCGCGGCGGCCGGTTCCCTGCGCGAGGCCGTCCGGCGATGCCGGGAAGGGGCGCCGCATCTGGCGAAGATCGAGGTCGAGGTGGAGACGATGGCGCAGGTGCGCGAGGCGTGTGCGGCGAGGGCGGAGGTGATCCTGCTGGACAACTTCACCCCGGCGCAGGTGCGGCGCGCGGTGCAGGTGATCGCCGGCCGCGCGCTGGTTGAAGTTTCGGGGGGAGTCCGGCTCGAGAACGTGCGCGAGTATGCGCTGCCGGGAGTCTCCGTCATCAGTGTCGGGAGCCTGACGCATTCGGCGGCGGCGGTGGACCTGAGCCTGGAGTTTGTGCGCGGTCGCTCCGTCTAGCTCATCGCCATGGAAACCACGCACTGCGATTGCCTCGTGATTGGTTCCGGTCTGGCGGGCTCGGCTTACGCCCTGCAGGCGGCGCGCGCGGGCCTGAAGGTGGAGGTTCTCTCCCTCGGCTCGGCGCTGCAGGCGAACAGCGACTGGGCGCAGGGGGGCATCATCTACGACACGACCCCGGAGCCGGACCGCCTGGCGCAGGACATCGTGGCGGCGAGTGGGCAAACCTCGAATCCCGAGGCGGTGGCGCAGCTCGTGCGGGAGGGTCCCGCGGCGGTGCGGGAACTCCTGATCGACGAACTGGGAGTGGGGTTCGTGCGTGATGCGGCGGGGCGCCTCGACTTTGCCCGGGAGGGAGGACACAGCGAGCGTCGCATCATTCATGCGCGGGATGCCACGGGCCACGCCATCCTTGAGGCGGTGGCCCGATGCGTGGATGCGACCCCCGGGGTGGTGCGCCGCAGCGGTTGGATCGCCCTTGATCTCCTCACGCTCTCGCACAACGCGATCGATGGCGCGCGCCGCTACGAGCCCCTGACCTGCTTTGGCTGCTATGCGTTGAACACGACCTCCGGCGAGATCCGGGCGTTCGTCGCGCGCAAGACGATCCTCGCGACCGGTGGGCTCGGGGGCATTTTCCTGCACTCCACCAACCAGCCTGGCAGCGTGGGTCATGGCGTGGCGATGGCGCATCGCGTTGGTGCGCGGCTGATCGATCTGGAGTTCGTGCAGTTCCATCCGACGGTTTTCGTGGCCACCGGGCACACCCCCTTCATCATCACTGAAGCCATGCGCGGCGAGGGAGCGGTGCTCGTGGATGCGGGCGGGCGGCGCTTCATGGACTCGGTCCATCCCCTCGGCTCGCTCGCGCCGCGGGACGTGGTGGTGCGGTGCATCAAGCGGCAGATGGACGAGACTGGAGCGGGCTGCGTGTGGCTCGACCTCGGCCGGATGTCCGCCTCCTTCATCCGGGAGCGCTTTCCCGCGATTTACCGCCGCTGCCTGGAGAGCGGGCTGGACATCACGCGCGAGCGCATTCCGGTGGTGCCGGCCGCTCACTTTTCCTGCGGCGGCGTCCACACCGACCTCGCGGGCCGGACGACGGTGCGGGACCTGAACGCGATTGGGGAGACGGCCTGCACCGGACTGCACGGGGCGAACCGACTGGCGAGCACCTCGCTGCTGGAGTGCCTCGTTTCCGCCCGAGCGACGGCGCGCGCGGATGTGGCTGAGCTGGCCAGCGCAGCGGCGCCGCGTCCGGTTCCGCGCCCGTGGGTGAGTCCGGCCCGCACGGCCGACCCGCTGCTCATCCAGCAGGATCTCCTGCAGATCCGCACGACGATGTGGAACTACGCGGGCATCCTGCGTTCGCCGGCGCGTCTGGCCCGGGCGAGACGGATCCTGCTGGAACTGCGGGAGGACATCCAGGCCTTCTACCGCGACTGCCGTCCCACCCGCGAGCTGATCGAGTTGCGGAACGCCGTCCAGACCGCGCTGCTCGTGGTCCATGCCGCGGCCCTCAACCCCGTCAGCCAAGGGTGCCACACCGTGGTCCCGGACGACGCAGCCGGGCCGGGCGGTCCCATCGGCGAAAGTGCGAGTGCCGCGCCCGGCGCGCCGAGGGGCTGATCCGACTGGGACGAACAGGATGCGGAGGCCGCGAGCGCCCGAGCTTACCCTTTCCATTATGAGCATACTTCTCCCCGGATTGGCGGTGCGCGTTCGAATCACGGCGTTGACGCTGGCGTTGCTGGCCGCCGCCGCCTGCCGCGAGTCTCGGCCGCCGGAGGCCTTCCCGACCGTGGTCGTCGAGGCTTCCGGTGAGACCGAGCCGGTGGCCACCGCGGATGCAGACGCCGCCGATGATCCTGCGATCTGGCGCAACCCCGCCGACCCGGAAGCGAGTTGGATTGTCGGGACGGACAAGAAGGCGGGTGTCCACGTCTACGGGTTGGACGGTCGCTCCCGGTTCTTCCTTGCGGACGGCCGTCTCAACAACGTGGACCTCGTGGACGGGGGTGAGGTGGGCGTCATCGTGGTGGCGAGCGATCGAAATGATCCCGGCGCCGCCGTGCTGCGGATCTACCGACTCGAGACAAGGGCGCCGGCCCTGATCCCGCTCGGAACGGTGGCGGGCGGGGTGGGCGAGGCGTACGGCCTCGCCCTGTGGCTTGGCCCCGAGGGTCTCCACGCGTACTCGGTCTTGAAGAGCGGTGCGATCGAGGAGGTCCTGATTGATCTTTCCGGCGGATCTCCGGTCGGCCGCACTCTCCGGCGGATGCAACTGGCGTCCCAGGCGGAGGGGTGCGTGGTCGATCCCCGGGACGGTACCCTCTATGTGGCGGAGGAGGCAGTCGGAATCTGGCGCTTCGGCCGCGGCGTCATGACGGGAACGCTCGTGGCGGCGGTCGATGGCCGCTTCCTGGCGGCGGATGTCGAGGGACTGGCGCTGGTGCCGGACGGGGTCGAGGGCGGTGTGCTGGTCGCCTCCAGCCAAGGCGACAACGCCTTCGCGGTCTTCGCCCTGCCTTGGGTGAGTCCGGTCGGACGATTCCGCGTGGGGGTCGGTGCCTATGGAGCGGTCGAGGAAACGGATGGTATCGAAGTCAGGGATGGGACCTTCGGCCCCCGGTTCCCGGGTGGACTCTTGGTGGTGCAGGACGGCGTCAACGGCGCCCGCGCGCAGAACTTCAAGCTGGTTGACTGGGGACACGTGCGCCGAGCCCTGGGCGCGGGCGTCACGACAGCCCCGTAAAAGCCGGCTTTGAGGCCGCCTCGAAACGGGTGGTGACCTCGCGCCGGGAAAGGTCCCTGTCCCCGCTCGGCGACCCGGCGTCGGACGAGCGAGACTGGCACGTGGGAGTTGCCGGATCGCCACGCATCCTTAATCCAGTCTTCGGAATTCCCCTGCAGACTGTTGAGATGGTGTCCGAGGGCCAAAGCGTGCTCGTGGTGGAAGACGAGGCGGACATGCGCGAATTGCTCTGCTTTCATCTCCGACGCGAAGGCTGGGCGGTGCTTCATACGGGGGACGGGTATGAGGCGTGGGAGATCGTGCAGCGCGAGCCACCGGAACTCGTCTTGATTGATCTCATGATCAATGGGATGTCCGGCCTGCAGCTGTGCCGGCAAATCCGCAGCCGCCCGGACCTTGCTCATGTGCGGATGATTATCGTTTCGGCCCGGACGGCAGAGGAGGTGGTCTTGGACGGCCTGTGTGCCGGGGCGGACGACTACGTCCGGAAGCCATTTCGACTGAAGGAGATTCTCGCGCGAGTGCGCTCGGTGTTGCGGCGGGAGCGTCCGCAGATGGACCGGCGGGAGGCGACGCTCGAGTCGCCCCCCCTGTCGCTGGACCACTCCCGACGCGAGGTGCGTCTGGCCGGTCGGGTTCTGAGCCTGACCGCGACCGAATATGGGCTGCTGCGGCACCTGATGTCGCATCCCGGGCGGGTTCTGAGCCGGGCCCAACTGCTCGACGCAGTGGGGGACGGTCGCTCGGCCTCAAGCGGGAGAAGCATCGACGTCCATGTTCTCTCCCTTCGTCGCAAGCTGGGTGAGCATGGCGCGATGATTGGCACGGCGCGCGGATTTGGGTACGTCTTTGCCCCGCTGAAAAACCCGGCAGCGGGTGACGCGGTCGGTTTGAGGAACGCTTAAGCACCCGCTACAGCGGGCGGCCTTGGATTGGAAGATCGCGGGTGGGCACCGAGGCGAGCGATCGTCACGAAGGCGTGGCACCTCGGTGATTCAGGTTTCACCGCTCCTTCATCCGAGCTTAACCGCGCGCGGCGACCGTGGGTGCGCCCGTCGAATTGCGGGCGAAACCACCCACCATGAAAGTCCTCCCACGCCTCAGACACCACCTCCGCCGCTTCGCGGCGGTCGCGCTGGCGCTGGTCGCCGTCCATGCGGCCACCGCCCAGACCCCGACCGGCTCGATCGAAGGCCGCGTCTTCAACTCCACCAACGGCCAGTCGCTCCAAGGCGCGATCGTCCGCGTCGTCGGCTCGACGCTGCGCAGCGACACCGGCCGCGATGGCTCCTTCGACCTCAAGGGACTACCTCCCGGCGAGTATGAACTCGAGACCACGTATTTCGGCCTCGCGCCGGTTCGTGCGAAAGTGCGGGTGGAGGCCGGAAAGTCGGCCTCGCTCCAACTGGACATGACCGGTGCGGACGCTGTGGAACTGAGCGAGGTGAAGGTCGAGGCGGCGGTGCTCGGGCAGGCCCGCGCCATCAACCAGCAGCGCACCGCCAGTGCGATGGTCAATATCACCTCTGAGGAGCTTTTCGGCGAGATGACCGACAACAACATCGCCAAGGCGCTGCAGCGGGTGCCCGGCATCTCCGCCAACTCGGACGGCGGAACGGAGATTCCCCGCTACGTGAACATTCGCGGCTTCGACGGATCCCTGAACAGCGTGCAGCTGAACGGCTCCCGGCTGCCGACGTCCGGCACGGGTCAGGGAACGGTGTACGGCGACACCGCCCGCGCCTTCGCCCTGGACGATCTCCCCGCGAACGCCATCACCAACATCGAAATCGTGAAGTCGCCGACCCCGGACATGGATGGCGACACCGTCGGTGGCATTGTGAACCTGATCACGAAGTCCGCCTTCGACCGCGAGGGCCGTTCCATTGAGTTCTCCGCGGGTGCTGACTACATCGCCCTGCGGGAGAAGTTCGTGCCCAACTTCACGTTTGGCTACAGCGACCTGCTCGCCCAAGGACGTCTTGGGTTCCGCATCGACGTCAGCTACTTTAAGGGTGACGAGGGTTTTGACAATATCGACTACGATTCCCTCCCCCTCGTTCCGAAGCTGCCCTTCAACCAGTACCTCAACCTCCCGGCGAGCGGAGTCCCCGTGTTCGCGCACGAGGATACGGAGTACAACACCTACCTGATTGAGCGCGACCGCTACGGTCTTTCGCTGTCGCTGGACTACAAGCTCAGCGACTCCGCGATGCTCTACTTCCGGCCGCTGTACAACTGGGAGAAGCGCAGTGAGGACGATCGCCGCTTCCACAAGATCATGGACAACCAGCATGGTCGTACCGCATCGGCGCCCCCGGCCGGCGCGGCGGTCGGCACGGTGTACACCGGATCGCTCGGCCAGGCGATTGTCACCGAGCCGGGACGCGGCGCCTACCGCACCCTCGAGTCGGCTTCCTACACCGTGGGCCGGACGACGCTCCTGCCCAACGGCAACGGGCGCGGGCAGGCCGGCTACCGCCAGTCCCTCAACGAGCGCAACTTGGAACTCTACTCCTTCGACTTCGGCGGAGACCACCAACTCACGTGGGGCCAACTGGAGTGGAACGTATTTCAATCGACGTCGACCAAGGACGAGGACCTGCGCTCGGTGCGGTTTGACCGCAACGGCTTCCGCTGGGAGTACGAGCGTTCGGACATCCTCCGTCCCAACTACCGCGTCAGCAACGGGTTGAACCCCTATGGGGTGCCGGTGCGCGGGCAGGTGGACTACTTCGCCAACCCGAGTTCCAGCAACGTGACGCAGTCGGACCGCCTCACCGAGGAGGAAGTGATGCAGGCCAAGCTCGACCTCTCGATCCCCTTCACGGCGGGCTCGGGAATCGACGGTACCTTCAAGACTGGGGCCAAGCTCCGCTTCATGGAGCGCTCGTCCGACCGGGATCAGTTCTACTGGAGCCTCGCCAGCAGTTCGACCTTCGACTTCGCGAGCTACGTGAAGGAGAGCGATTACACGGTGGCGGGCTTCGACATGCCCTACTATCCGGACGCCCGTCGGATCATTGGTGAAGCGCAGGCCGGCAATCCGGCCTACCGCGCCGACACCAGCGTGTCGCGGCGCCTCAACTCCGTGAACAACGATTACGAGGCCAGCGAAGACTCGATCGAGGGGTACGTGATGGGAACCCTCAACGTGGGACCCAAGCTCCGCGTGATCACCGGCCTGCGGGCCGAACACACGACCTTTGAGGCCGTGACCCCGGTCTACGATCCCCTCACGGTTCCTCTGGTCCGCCGTGCGCCCGCGACCCGGAAGGACGAGAACGACTATACGGTGGTCCTCCCTGGATTCCACCTGCGTTACGAGGCTCGCAACAACCTCGTGGCTCGGGCGGCCTACACCCACACCTACGGTCGCCCGGCCTTCCGGGAATCGATCGCCGTGACCTCGTTCGACGACGTCAACAACACGATTGCGACCGGCAATCCGGAGTTGCAGCCCTACGACTCGGAGAATTTCGACCTTTCCTTCGAATTCTTCGGCAAGCGCGCGAGTTACCTGCAGGTCGCCTTCTTCCACAAGAAGGTGGAGAACTTCGTGCTTGAGCTCGGGGAAACCATCAATGGCTCCGACGGCTACCGCGGACTTCCGCTGACGGCGGGCGAGACCTACACGCTCTCGACCTTCTCGAATCAGCACGACGCGACCAACCGGGGCGTCGAAATCGCCGGTCGCTACCGGTTCGTCGATGCGCCGGCGCCCTTCAACGGCTTCTACCTGGACGGATCGGTCACTTTCACGGACTCCAACGGAAAGTATGCAGATCGTCCCGGCGAGAAGCTGCCCAGCTACGGTGCCTCCGAATGGCTGTACTACGCGGGGATTGGGTACCAGAAGGATCGGCTGGCGATTCTTCTCTCCTACCGCTTCCGCGACGATTACCTGGAAGGCCTGGAGTCGATCGATCAGCAGAACCGCGAACTCGGGTTCCCGCCGGACTCGGGCGATGACTGGTGGGGCCCGGAGAAGTACTGGAACCTCGAGACCAGCTACCGGTTCACCCGCAGCCTGCGCGTCTACTGCAACTTTTCCAATCTCGCTGAGTACACCAATGCGTCGTACCAGTCCCCGGTCGCCAACCGCTACCCGGAGGACAGTTACTGGCACAAGATGCGGATCAGCTTCGGCGTCCGCGGTTCCTTCTAGTTTCGCGTTCGGGTAAACGCGCCTAGCGGCAACGAAGCGCGGGGGGCCTTGGGCTCCCCGCGCTTTTTCGTTCATTAACCCAATCTTCACGAATCCCTTTGCACGGCCTTTACGCGGCGCGGTCATGATGGCGCCATGAGGTCAAATCCCTTGGTGGCTCAGCGACGCGAGGATGCGGCGGAAAAGGCTCGAGCGGCGGCGTTCGAGTTGGCGGAGCGAGCGCGCGTTTGCTCGCGCACCCCGCCGCTGGGATTGGAGGAACTCCGCGCGCAGTTCCGGTTGCTCATCGACAAGGTGATGGGTGAGGCGGCGCTGTTCGCTCCGGAGGCCGCCGCTCTGGCCCTGAAACAGGCGGAAGGCGACGTACACGAGGCGGTCGTGATCCTGCGCGGTTACCGGCAGGTGCTTCGACGCGGCTACACGTCGGAGATCATTGATACGCGGGAGATGTTCGTGCAGCGCCGCATTTCCTCCGCGTTCCGGGAGATTCCCGGCGGGCAGGTCCTCGGTCCCACGCTCGACTATTCCCAGCGTCTGCTCGAGGGACGCCTCGCGTCGGAGACCATGGAAACGGTGGATGGCTTTCTGCGGGAGTTTCTCGGGACGGCTCCGGCCGGGCCCGAGCGTCCCGTGCGGACCTTCGGCAAGGTAAGCGATCTCCTCCTCGCTCAGGGCTTGCTCAAGCCGGTCGAAGGCGATGGCGACCGGCGCGTCCAGGATCTCACCCGCGAGCCGGCGTTGTTTCCGGTTCCCCGTTCGGCGCGTCTGCAGGCTCTGGCCCGGGCGGAGACGGGCGCGATCATGGCCCTCGCCTACTCAGGCATGCGAGGTCAAGGGGGCGTCCATCCCACCATCGGGGAGGTGAGGGTCGGCTTGGTTGAGGTGAGCGTGACGGACTCTCGGGGTCGTCGGCGCAGTCTGGGCCGCATTCAAGTTACGGAGTGCGAGGCGATCGCGAAGATGCGGGCCGGTCGCAAGAATGCCGACGTGCCCTATCTTTCGCTCGGTTACGGCCTCTGCCTAGGTCAGAACGAAACCAAGGCGATCTGCATGGGAATGCTCGACCGGGGACTGCGGGATGGCGTGGACACGGCGCCGGCGGTCAGCGCCGAGTTTGTGATCTACCACACCGAGGGTGCGGAGGCCTGGGGCGGTTTGAACTCACTCCAACTGCCGGCCCATGTCGACTTTGCGGCGGAGCTCTCGCTCCTGCGGGAGGCGCGGCGGCGGCGGGATGGGAAGCGCGAGGTCGCAGCGGAGGCGAGACGGCTGGCGCTTTCGGATCCCCCAGCCTAGGCATTCCATGGTCACGATCCGTGCCGCCCATGCCGAGGACCATCCGAGGCTGGTCGAACTGGCAGGTGAGCTTGGCTACCGCCTGGATCTTCGCGATGCGCCGCCACGGCTGGCGGCGCTGCGTGCCATCGGCGGCGAGGTCCTCGTGGCCGAGGCCGATGGACGGATTACAGGCTGGATGCAGCTGGGAATCACTCCCGCTCTCGTGGAAGCGCGCACCGCGCGGATCCTCGGCTTGGTGGTGGCTGCGACGGCCCGGGGCGGCGGGGTGGGGCGGGCGCTGGTGGCGGCGGCGGAGCGATGGGCCCGGCGGCGGGGAGCGTTGGCGTTGAGTCTCACGTCGAACGTGATTCGTCGCGAGGCCCACGGCTTCTACGAGCACCTCGGGTTCGAGCGGGTCAAGTCCCAGTACGTGTTCAGCAGGACGCTGGCGGACGTGGAGACTGGCCGCACCGCGTCGCCTCCACCGGACGGAACGGCGTTGCTTTTCCATGTTTCGGAGCGCGGTGACATCGACCGCTTCGAGCCGCGCCCTCCGCCGTCGACCAGCGGCGGCGTGGCGGAGCCAGTGGTCTGGGCCGTCGGCGCTTCGCGCCTGTACAACTACTTGGTCCCCCGGGACTGCCCCCGCCTCAGCTTCCATGCCGGACCCGACACCTCGGAGGAGGATCGGCGGCTCTGGCTGGACTCAGCCGGGGTCGGCGCCGGAGTGGTGATCGAGACGGCGTGGTGGCCGCGGCTCGTCTCGGAGCGTCTGTTTCTCTACACCCTGCCCGCGGGTGCGTTTCGCCTTGCCGATGCGGGAGCGGCGTACCACGTGGCACCGACCGCGGTTGAGCCCGTGGCGGTGCGCCCGCTCGGCGACTTGCCGGCGGCTCTGGCGGAGCAAGGCGCGGAGCTCCGCGTCGTGCGTTCGCTCTGGCCGCTGCACGACGCGATTCTGCGCAGCTCGCTGGGTTACTCTTTCATCCGTCTCCACTTCGCCGCGCCGCGCGAGACCTCAGCCATTGCCGCCGCTGGCGAGCCTTCGGAGGCGGGCGGATAGGAGGTCGAGGGCCACCACGGTGAGGATGATCAGGAGCATGATCGTGGAGCAGGTGTCGTACTCGTAGGTGCGAAAGTGCTCGTTCAGCAGGAAGCCGATGCCGCCCGCGCCCACAATCCCGACGACCGTGGCTGAGCGCACGTTGCTCTCGAAGCGATACAGCGCATAGCTCACCCACAGGGGGTAGACTTGGGGCAGCACTCCCCAGATGATCTCCGCGAGGCGTGATGCGCCGGCGGCGCGGATGCCCTCGACCGGTCGGGGATCGATGCTTTCGACCGCCTCACTGAACAGTTTGCCGAGGACGCCGGTCGTGTGAAAGAAGAGGGCGAGCGTTCCCGCGAATGGTCCCAGCCCAACTGCGACCATGAAGATGAAGGCGAAGACCATCTCATTGATTGCGCGCAGAACGTCGAGCAGTCGGCGGACGGGCTGCCGCAGCCAGACGGGGCTGAGGTTCGCCGCCGCGGCGAGGGACAGCGGAGCGGCGCCAACGACTGCGAGCAGGGTGCCCCAGAGCGCCATTTGCAGGGTGACCACAAGCTGGCGGGAGATCTCCCGCCACTCCGAAAGATTCGGAGCCATGAAGCCGCGGGCGAACTCGAGCGAGTTCCCGAGATTGGCCCAGAGCGCGCCCGGATCGAGCTCGGCTCCCCGCCACGCCCACGCCAGAATGACGGTCGCGCCGATGAAGAGGAGGCTTCGCCGGAGCCAGGCGAGGAGCTGGACCGACGTCTTCATCGGGCCTCCCCGGCCAACGCTTCGATTCGCGCCGCGAGGTCGGCGAGCCTTTGCTCCCGCGCCGCCGGTGCGAGTGAAGGATCCGCCTCCACCAGCGTCCGCTCGCGCTGCAACCGGAGGATCCGGAGCGGGTGGAGTTGCGTGTCTGAGGAGACCTGAAAGGCGCTCCACGTGAGTCTTCCCAGCGCCGCCCGACCCTCCGGAGTCGACCCGTAGGCGACGAAGAAGGCTTGCACGGCGGTCCGGGTGGCCTCCGGCAGCGAGGTCTTGACCACGAGCGGGTCGCTGGGGATCAACGGGCTTCGCCATACTTCCCGCAGCCGAGCCCGGAGCGGCGGCTGGCGTTCCAGGAGGCGTTCGAGGGTTTCGCTGCTGGTGGCGCAGGCGTCGATCTGGCCCTTGGCGACCGCAAGGATGTTGGCCTCGTGGGTGGCGAGTCGGGTGGCCTTGAAGTCGCGAGTGGGGTTGATCCCGTTGCGACCGAAGGCGTAGTAGCCGGGCACGAGGTTGCCGGAGGTGCTTTGCGCGTCGCCTAGCCCGAGGGTGAGGCGGGTGCGCCGATCAATCAGGTCCTGCAGGCTTTGCACCGGACTGTCGTGCGCGACGATGATCAGGGACCAGTAGCCCGCTACGCCCTCGGTGTTGACGGCCTGGGCGATCACGGTCCCGCCGGCGCGGTCGATGGCGTCGATCGCGGCGTTGTTCCCGAGCAGCGCCAGCTCCAGCTTCCCGAAGCGCAGCGCCTCGATCACGCTCGTGTAGTCGGGGGCAAAGAACATCTGGACCGGGCGCTCGAGTGTCTGCTCAAGTGCGATGCGGATGGGTTCGTAGTCGCGGCGCAGCGCCCCGGCGCTTTCGGTGGGTACGACCCCGAAGCGGAGTGGATCGGAGGAACCTGCCGCGGCTGCCCACGTCAGGGCGGCCAGCGCGGCGAGCAGGGTCTGGCGAAGGATCGAGATCATGGAGTGGGAGAGACGAAACGATCGGGCGGGTGAGCGTAGATCCTGCCGAGGAGTTCGGGGGTCAGATCCGACGTGACCCCATCGAACACGACCCGGCCCTCGGCCAGCGCGATCGTGCGCGGGCACTGCGAGCGCGCGTAGTCGATCTGGTGCAGGCAGAGGATGCAGGTGACGCCGTCCTCACGGTTAATCCGGGCGAAGGCCTGCAGGACCCGGTCGGCGCTACCGGGATCGAGGCTTGAGACAGGTTCGTCGCCGAGGATGACGCCCGCGCCTTGCAGCAGGGTGCGGGCGATGGCCGCCCGCTGCTGTTGTCCGCCGCTCAGCGTGTCGGCGCGGCGGAGGGCGAGGTCTGCGAGTCCGACCCGCTGCAGGGCGGCGGCGGCGGCGCGGAGTTCCGGCTCCGGAAGCGTGAAAGTGAGCGTTCTCCAAAGCGGTTGGCGGTGTAGGGCCCCGGCCAGTACGTTGGTCTGCAGGCTGAGGCGCCCGACGAGATTGAACTGCTGGAAGACCATTCCGATTCCAGCCCGCCGCCGGCGGATGTCGGCGGTGAGTCGGCCCCCGGACTGGATGATGTGCCCGCCGACCCGAATCGTCCCCGACTCCGCGCGGGAGAGGCCGGCGATCAAGCGGAGCAGGGTGGATTTTCCCGAGCCCGATGCGCCGATCAGGGCGACGCACTCGCCGGAGCCGATCCGCAGGGAAACGTCCCGGAGCACGGGAGACTCCGCTCCGGCGTAGCGATGCGTGAGGTGCTCGATCAGGATTTCCATCGTGGGCGGAGTGCGCTGGACGCCAGCAACGTGGTGGCAGGATGGGTGCCGGATCGAAGTCCGTCGCAGGTCAGAGGCGGGGCTTTATTCGCGCTTAACATGGATCCCCCACTCTGCCCGCATGATCCCGTCTCTTCCCGTCCTTGGTTCCGCGTTGCGGCTGGCGGATCTCCCTCAGCACTTGGAGTGGTTGTGCGCCTCCGCGCGCGACCTGGAACTCACGGATCCGTTGACCAACGTGTTCTTCGAAGGACTCTGGCGAAGCGCCGCAAAACAGGCGGCCGCCCTGCTGGCAGACCATGGCGGTCGTCGCGGGGCGCACGCTCCGTTCAGCAGCACCCCGGTGGACGCCGCGGATCGTCGCGTGGTGGAGGTGCTGCGCGACCGCTTGCGCGAGTCGCTGGAGTTCGTCGCGCTCACCGGCGGGAGCCACCTCGTCTTGCACAGCCCCTTCCTCTACTTCGGTCGGGGCGGCTCCCTCCACCGTGGCGAGGCGTGGGCGGAGCAGGCTCTCCGGGTGCGGGACAATCTCGCTCCGATCGTCGAGGAGGCGGCGGCACAGCGGTGCGTGCTGGTGATCGAGAACATCTTCGATGCCCGGACCGAACCCCTCGACGCCTTGGTCCGGAGCCTCGCCAGCCCCTGGGTGCGGCGGAGCCTTGACACCGGGCATGCGAATCTCATGCGCGACCGCGGCGCGCCGCCGCCCGATGTTTGGATCGCCGATGCGGGGGAGCAACTCGCTCATGTGCATCTGGCCGACAACGACGGGGAGAGCGATCGCCACTGGGCCTGCGGTGAGGGCACGATCAATTGGACCAGCACCTTCCAGGCGCTCGCTCGCTTGCACCAGCCGCCTCGCCTGATTCTTGAGATGTCGCCGGCGCGGCAGCACGCCTCCGTCGCCTGGCTTGCGCAGCGGGGACTCGCGCGCTGAAGGAGCACGCTCATCTGACGCGCACGAGGGCGGAGGTGGGCAGTTCGTAAAGGTGGCCGTTGCCTTCCTCGGCGGCGATGAGGATGCGATCCGGGCCGTCGAAGCATACGCCCTCAGCTCCGGGAGCTCCGGTGAAGGGCAGCCACCAGACGGCGCCGGCGAACCAGTCATCGCGACCGGGGGCGGACGCCTCGAACATCCACATCGCGTCATAGGTGAGGATCAGCAGCCGTTGTCCGTCCGGCGTGGCGTCCGCTGCGGTCGCGCGGCCGCGGACGTTGAAGTCGGCGAGGGCGGTCAGGTCATTCACCCGCCCCTCGCGGGGATCATCCAGCCGGTAAAGACGGGTCAGGGTGTCGCTGCGGCGTTTGGTGACGAAGTACACGGTGTCTCCCACGGTGAACACCCCCTCGCAGTCATAGTTGAAGTCGTCCCGGCCCGCCGGCCAGGTGCGCTGCTCCGGATACCGAATGAAGATGCTCTTCAGGACGGTGGTGAATCCAGCCGTTGGCTCGGGTTCCATCACGTAGTGCAGCGCCAGATCGCGCCTGCCGTTGCTGTTGTTGCCGACGTCGGCGATGATGAGACGGCCGGACGCATCCACCGCGATGGCCTCCCAGTCGCTGTTGGCCGCCCCGCCGACGAGGATGCCGGGGTGATCGACGGTGCGGGCGCTGGTCACGAGGGAGCCGTCCGGCCGCATCGGGTAGACCCTTGGTTCGTCGCCGGAGTCGTTGTGGAGCCAGAACACCCCGGGCCACTGTCGGCTGGCGACGATGCCCGACACCTCCCGCGAGTAGGTCGGTCCCGCGAGCTTGGCGGACTTCGCGAGCGTTTGGGGTGCGATCGCGGGAAGCGCGATCTCGACTGCCGGCGCGGGCTGCGCCCCCGCAGCCGAGGCGAGCGCGAGCAGGGTCAGGAAACGAAGGATCATAAAGGGACTCGGGTACGTGCTGGAGACTCGCCGTCCCGCCTCAGCCGACCGATGCGCTCCGCAGGAGGCTGACGAAACGGTCGGCAGCGTCCTCGAGGGGACCGTTGTTCTGGATGTGGACCGCATCCGGGTCCGCGACCACGAACTTTCCCGCCCGGGCGACGCGGTCCTCGATCTCCCGCGCGGACTCACGCCCGCGGTTCTCCAACCGACCCCGGAGGGTCTCCGGACTCACCTCGATGACGACGGGGGTAAGCCGGGGGATGCGTTGCCGGGCGATGGGGAGGTAGGCCCGGCTTCCGTTCAGGACGACATTCGCGCCGCGCTCCAACCAGAACTGCACCTCGACCCCGACGCCGTAGCGGAGACCATGGCTCTCCCAGTCGAAGGTGAAGAGTCCGAGGCGCTGCATGCGTGAAAACTCGGCGTTGGTGAGCGCAACGTGGGACTCGCCCCCGGCGCCGGCTGGCCGGGTGATGTAGCGATGGGCGAAAAGCGTGGACCCCTCGCCCCCGAGCGCGCCGCGTGCGAAGGCGATGAGGGAGTCCTTGCCGGCTCCGGAGGGTCCCACGACGTAGAAAAGCATGCCCATCAAAGCATGGGTAGGCCACCCGCGTTAGCGGCCGATTAAGACGCGGTTAATCTTGCGAATCGAGGCACAGATCAGCCATTCCCCGCGCCGCGGCACGATCAATCGCCCGCGACACTCGACTCGCGGCGATGGCGATGGCGGGCTCGAGGGGAATGTGCCGGGCCAGGTGCTCGTGGAGGCAAACGGCGGCGAAGGCATCACCCGTGCCGCGGTAGTGCCCCGGCCGACGCAGGTGATCGACCCAGAACGCGGGGCGCCCGGGCCGGTGGAGCACGGAGCGCAACGAGTGACCACCCACGGGCACGCCGGTGACGATCGTATCGAGGCGGGGGAAACGGTCCCGCCACCGATCGATGGCGTCGTGCGGTCCTCCCGGAACAATCAGGGAAAGTTCGGTCGCGTTCGGGAAGGCGAGGTCCGCTCGCTCCAACAACTGCGGCCACGCGGCGATCAAGTCAGGTGCGACATACGCCCGTCCCTGGTCCCCGCTGACGGGGTCGACGATCACCCGGGCGATGCGTTTGGGGTGGCGATCAAGCACCCCGACGACCTCCGTCAACTGGGTGTCGCTGGCGAGATAGCCCACGAAGACGGCGACGGGTTCGTCGTCCAAAGCGAGCACGCTCTCGAAGTGCGCGGCGAGGGGAAGCCCGAACCGCCGGCAGTGGGGATGATCGCCGGGCGCGTTGAGGAGCAGGGTTGGCACGGGTCTTAACTCCTCCCCCCAGATCCGCAGGAAGGGTCGGAGCCCGACCATGCCGGCGGAGGCGAGGCTGTGCAGGCAGACGAGGTTCATGACGGCTTATGCTGGATCGAGAGATCGGCCATCACGCCGGCGTGATCGCTCGGCCAGACGCTCCCGCGGGCTTGATCCACCACGCGCCCGCAACTCCGCACCCGGGGCGGCGGAACGCGGTCCTCAAGCAACAGGAAAAGAAAGTCGATGCAGCGGCCGGGACGGCCGGGGGTCGCGGGCATGGGATGGGTGGCGGGACAGGGACCGCGCCCTGCGAACACACTCTGCAGGCGCAGACGCGACTTGGCCGGTGCGGCGCGGAAGACGATTGAGCTCTCCACGGCGTTGAAGTCTCCGCCGATGCACTTCAAGTCCGCCGGCGTTTCCCACCAGTCCGAGGCGAGAACCGTGTCAAGCTGGGCGCGCCGGACGGCGTGCTCGTCTGGTACGTGCGAGAGATGCAGGTTCGCGAGGATGATGCGGTGTCCACCGAGGTCATAGTCGGCCAGCAAGGCGATTCGCTCCCCTCCGGCGTCGGACGAGGGCAGAGCAAGCGTGGTCGTCCGGCTGGGGGCGAGAGGACTGAGAATGGCGAGTCCGGACTCGGACTCGACCAGCGAGCCGGACCATGCGCGTGGCTTGCGCCTCGCTGGCGCATAGGCCAGGTGCGCCCCGAGAGCGGAGGCGAGGTGTTGGGCGGTGTCCGCCTGCGTGCCCCGGGGGCCGCTCGCGCGAAAGCACTCCTGGAGGAGAAGGAAGTCCG
This sequence comes from Opitutaceae bacterium, assembly GCA_040382075.1. GTDB lineage: Bacteria > Verrucomicrobiota > Verrucomicrobiia > Opitutales > Opitutaceae > UBA6669. Next base: position 78,930 of record JBEIGD010000009.1, on the reverse strand, counting down.
GCCGGAGCGCGCCCAGTTCCCGGGCGAGGACCTCGAGCCGGGAATCATAGTCACCTTCGTTCTTCCAAGTGTTGAGCGTGAGGACGCGGAGAGCTCGGGAGAGCATGTTCCCCGCTGGCGTTGGAATCGGTCTAGTGCGAGCCGTTTATGTGGCAGGCGCAGAACCTTCACGGTGTCTTCATCAAACCTTAAGATCAGCGGGATAAAGTCATTAATCGATCAATGCACCCGCGCCGACTCCTCACCAACGCCACGCTGGTCCTGCCCGATCGGTTGCTTACGAGCGCCGCCCTCCTCATTGACGGGGAGCAGATCGCGGAGATCGGACCGGCCGAGGCCTTGGAGGGTCGGCAGGGAGCGGGAGGAGAGCGCTGTGACCTGGGTGGCGCGCATGTCCTGCCGGGATTGGTGGACCTGCATACGGACACCTTGGAGAAAGAGATCACACCGCGGCCGGCGGCCGACTTCCCCATCGATGTCGCCGTCCATGAGTTGGACCGCAAGCTGGTGGCTTGCGGCATCACGACGGTCTTCCACTCCCTGCACTTCGGCTATCAGGAGGCGGAGTGGAGCAACCGCTCGCGCTACACGCGCCGGGACGTGGTCGCCGGCGTCCGCGCCCTGGCGTCGGGTCACCTCCTTGCGCGTACTCACGTGCATCTGCGGTACGAAGTGGTTGGCAACGGACCTGCCTCGCTGGGTTTGGTCAAGGAGATGCTCGACGCCCGGAACGTGGAGTTGCTCTCGTTCATGGATCACACCCCCGGACAGGGGCAGTACACGCGGGAGCGCTTTCTGGCGCAGCGACTGCGCGAGGGCATGACGCCCGAGCAGGCGGAGGCGGTGCTGGCGGAGAAGCGTTCCCGCCCGCGGCTGAGCCCGGCCGAGTTGCGCGAGGTGGCGGACCTTGCCCGGCAACGCGGCATCCCGATTGCCTCGCACGACGATGATACCGTGGAGAAGGTGGACGAGATGCGGGCGCTGGGCGTCTCAATCTGCGAGTTCCCGATCACGTTGGAGGCGGCGCGGCACGCGAATCGGAGCGGTCTGTGTGTCTTGGGTGGAGCGAGCAACGTCCTCCGCGGCGGATCGCTGACCGGCAACCTCAACGTCCGCGATGCGATTGCGGGGGGAGCGGTGGCTGGGCTCTGTTCGGACTACTATCCGCCGGCCATGCTGCACGCGGTCTTCAAACTGGCGCGGGAGGAGGTATTGCCGCTGTGGGCGGCGGTCGCCACGGCGACCCGGATCCCGGCCGAGGCGGCCGGTCTCAGCGGGATCGGGGCCCTCATTCCCGGCCGAGGCGCCGACCTCATCGTGGTCCGCCTGCGGGGGGAGACACCGGTGGTCGAACAAACCTTTGTCCGCGGCGAGCGTGTGCACGCAGCCGGACGCGAACGTCTCGGCGCGCAGGCAGCGTGAGTCGGTTGACGCATTCCCTTTCCCGCGCTCCGCTCGCCCGACCATGGAACTGACTTACTCCGAGTACGAAGCGCGGCAGCGGCAGGAGCTGTCGCTGGGCGGACTGGAAGCGCGGGCTGAGAAGCTCGCTCCGGCGGGGAGGTTCGACTTCCGCGGTGGGTCGTGGGAACCCGCACCCTACTGCGGCTACGCCGTGGTGACGATGGTGGACGACCGACCTGAGCACCGCCCACTGCTTGAGACCGTGGAGCGCATTCAGGAGCAACTGGCGCGGATCGTGGCGGAGCCGGGCTCGCTCTTCTCTCTTCCCCGATCCAGCTTTCACCAGACGATCGCCAACACGCTGTCCGCCGAGCGGTACCGCGAGCATGTGGTGGAGAAGGGACTGGAGAGTGACTACCCGTCCCGGATCACGTCCGCGTTCGGCGAGTTCCCGTCTCCGCACGGTTCCCCGCCGGTGGTCATGCAGATGCGAGGACTGGCGATCTTCGGCCAAGCCCTCGGACTCTTGGGAACCTTTTCGACGGAGAGTGAATTCCAACGAATCCTTCGCTTCCGCGACTGGTTCTACGGCGCGCCGGCCATCACCGAACTCGAGGTCCGTCGGACCCGACCCTTCATCGGTCACATCACGGTCGCATACCTCGAACGCTCCCTTGCGCTCGACGAGAGGCGACGGCTGGCCAGTTCGGTGGACGGCATCAACCAAGCGCTGGGGGCCGAACCGCCGGTGTTTCACCTTGAGCGCGCTGAACTGCGTGCGTACTCGCACCTGGCCGAGTTCCACGCCCTTGCGGCGCTGCCGATGGTCAGACTCTGACTCATGCCCTTCATCGACGAATTTCCCCCGGCACCTCCCGGCTCGCGCCCCGCGAAGCGGCTCAGCGAAACACCCCATGTGCATCCGACTGCAACCATCCGCCGCAGCGAACTCGGCGGGTGGACGGACATCGGCCCCCAGTGCTCGGTCAGTGAGTCGAACATTGGGGACTACAGCTACCTTGCCGGGCAGGTGTCGATGGTCTGGACGGACGTGGGCAAGTTCTGCTCGATCGCCGCGCAGACGCGCATCAATCCCGGCAACCACCCGACTTGGCGAGTCACCCAGCACCACGCGACCTATCGGCGCATCCAGTATGGATTCGACACGGTGGAGGATGCGGACTTTTTCCGCTGGCGCAGCGATCACCGCTGCACGATTGGCCACGATGTGTGGATCGGCCACGGCGTGACGGTCATCGCCGGTCGGAAGATCGGCATCGGTGCGGTGATCGGCTCCGGTGCGGTCGTGACCCGGGACATTCCGCCCTACGCGATTGCGGTCGGCGTGCCGGCCCGCGTCGTGAAGTTCCGCTTTCCGCCCGAGGTGGTGGAGAAACTGCTGGCGACGCAGTGGTGGGACTGGGATCGGGCGACGCTGGAGGAACGATTCAAGGACCTCCTCGACGTGGACGGTTTCCTGCGAAAATACGGTGACACACCCGCACCACGGTCTGCGCCAGCTCCGACCTCGGTGTAGGCTTGCGCGCGCTCATCGCTGCGGTTCAGGCCAAGGCACCTCACGTCCATCCCCATGTCCGCCGATCCAGCGATGCTGAGCTACTACACCCAAAGGGCGCGCGAGTTTGACCGGGTGTATGAGAAGCCGGAACGCCAGGAGGATCTGGCCGTGCTGCGGGCGCGGGTGGCGGCCTTGCTGGGTGGACGACGGGTGTTTGAGGTGGCTTGCGGGACCGCGTGGTGGACCCAGCACTACGCACCGGTCGCGCGGGAGGTGTTTGCGACTGACCTCAGCGACGAGATGCTGGATCTCGCCCGCTCGCGGGGCCTTCCTTACCCACGCGTCCGGTTCGCGCGCGGCGATGCCTTTGCGCTGCCGGTGCCGCCACATCCCTGCGAAGCGGGCTTTGCGGCGTTTTGGTGGTCGCACCTCCGCCGGGACGGCGAGCTGGCCGCCTTTCTGGCGCACTTCCTCGAGCGGCTTGAGCCGGGCGCTCGCTTCCTCTTCATCGACAATCGGTTCGTCGAGGGCAGCAGCACCCCCATCAGCCGGGTTGATGACCATGGGAACTCGTACCAGGTTCGCCAATTGGAGAACGGCGCGACGCATGAGGTGCTCAAGAACTTCCCCACCCGAGAGGAGGTGGAGTACCTCCTCGCGGATCTGGCTCGCGAGACGGTCTGGGAGCCAGTGCGGCACTACTGGATGGTCTGGGGCGAGAAACGATGAAGCCGGGGATGGTCGGAGCGTTCGTCGTGGCTTTACTGGCGCTCCTTATCGCTGCCTGCCGTCCCCCGCCCGAGAACATCGCGCCCCTTCGCCTTGGGTACACCCCGGCGGAGGAGACCGTGGCGGATCGTGAGGGTGCGGCCCGCGCCCTTGCGGCTTACCTCCGGGCGCGCACCGGTCGCCAGGTGCAGATCGTCCGGACGGCCAGCTATGGACCGGCGGTCGAAGCGTTGGCGCGGGGCGAGGTGGACCTCATTGGATTAGGACCTTTCGCGTACGTCCTCGCGGCGGAGCGGGGAGTGGCGGAGGCGTTGGTCACGACGGCCGTGGACGGTCGCATCCGGACCTACCGGAGCGTCCTCATCGCGCACCGGAGCAGCGGGCTGCTCAACATGGAGGACCTGGCGCGGGCGGCACCCCGCCTGACTCTGAACTTCACGGATTCCGCGTCGAACTCCGGTTATCTTGTGCCCCGGGCACGCTTGCTCGAGCATGGATTGGATCCGGAACGTTCCTTCGCGCGCGTGACGCACACGCTCAGCCACTCCGTCTCGGTGCTGAATGTCGTGCACGGGCGCGCAGCGGTCGCTGGCGTGAATGCGTCCACGCTCGAACGGTTGCTGGCTCGCGGCCGGGTTCCCGCTGGCGAACTCGTCACCCTGTGGGAGTCGCCCGCGCTTCCCAGCGGCCCGGTCGTCGTCCGCAAACAACTGCCGGATTCCCTGAAGCGCGAGCTGCAGGCGGCGCTGGTCGAACTCCCCGTGGCCGACCCGGCGGCATGGAGGCTCGTGGAGGCGCAGTTCGCGGATCCCGGCACCCGCTATGTTGCGTGCGATGACCGTCTTTATGAAGGCCTGCGGGCCCTGTGGACGACGGCGGTAAGGCCCGTCGAGGGCGGATGGGCTCCCGACGGGGCTGGTGTGGGGCTTCCGGCACCGGCCGGGGTCCGCAGTTCGACTCAGTAGGCGACCGCGCGTCCCACCGGCCCCCCGAGTTGGAGCTTCAGGCGTCCGTCGACCCAGGCGGACGAAACAAACGCGTGCGACTCGCGCAGGTGGAAGGCGGCGAGATCGGCCTTCATGCCGACCTCGATGCTGCCCAAATCGCTCCATCCGAGGATGCGGGCAGGATTGCGCGTCACGAGGTTCACGGCCTCGGGCACCGGTGTTCCCCGTTCCATCATGAGGGCGACCGAGCCGAGCAGGGAGGGGAAGTGGTAGTCGCTGCACAGGGCGTCCACCAGTCCCTCGGCGAGAGCGACGGGCGCGGACAGGTTCCCGCAGTGCGATCCTCCGCGGAGGTAGTTCGGGGCGCCCATGCAGACGGAAAGTCCGAGTTCCCGGGCCTTTCTTGCCGCCTCGATCGTGGTGGGCATCTCGGCCAGGGTCGCGCCCATCTCCGCCGCCTCGACGACGTGCTCGACGGTGGTGTCATCGTGGCTGCCGATGCAGATCCGGCCGGCGAATCCGTCGCGGATCGTCGCGCGGTTGTTGATGCCGCGGTTGATCTCGATCTTTCGGGCGAGTTCCGCGCGCGCCTCCTCCAGAGTCCGGTCCCCGCGGGCGGCCCGCTTCCGGGCGAGTTCCTCCAGGTCCTTGAACTGGCGTTCGCCGGGAATGTTCTCGTTGAAGACAATGTTTCCCACGCAGGTCAGCGACTGCAGGTGGCTGACGAGATCATCCACCGGGCCAAAGTTCGTGTCCCAACGGACGTGCAGGAAGTGCCGGGCGAGGGCGCCGGCCCGCAGTTGCTCGTACTGGTCCGCCAGACTCCGGCCGTTCCCGCCCCACAGGGTCGACTCCTTGTCCGAGTCGGCTGAGTAGCGGACGGCGCCGAGCACGGTGGTGATGCCGCTGGCCAGCGCCCTCTGGTCCATCATGTGGAAGGCGATCGGGAGCGGGAAGTGAGTCTTCGGACGCGGATTGATCTCCTTCTCGAGGTAGTCCGTGTGGAGATCGATCAAGCCAGGGATGAGCCACTGGCCATGCAGATCGTTCCCTTCGGAGAAGTGGCGGTCCGCGATGATCTCGGCGATCCGACCCTCCTCGATCACAAGGGATCCCTCGATGATCTCGGACGGCGTGACGATACGGGCGTTGGTGAGGATGAGTGGATTGGGCATCTGGGTGAAGGCGGTGGTTACTTGAGTACTCCCTCCGGCAGGAGACGGCGTCGGACGGCGTCGGAGACCCGCTCCATTCCGGTGATGAGAAGGATGATGAGGAGAATGAGCGCGAAGGCGTCCGCGTAGCGCAGGACCTTCATCGCCAGTTGAAGTTCGAAGCCGACGCCGCCGCCTCCGTAGACTCCGAGCGCGATCGCGGCGCGAAGGTTGACATCGAAGGCATAGAACGAGCGGCCCACCACGACCGGCAGCACCTGGGGCATGACGGCGTAGCGAATGACCTGCCAGCGCCCGGCGCCGACGAGTTCCACCGCCTCGCACGGACCGGCCTCGACCTCCTCGATCGCATCGGCGAACAGCTTCCCGAACATCCCGATGCTGCCGATCGCAAGCGCGATCATGGCGGCGAACGGGCCGTAGCCGAAGGAGATGAAAAGCACGAGCAGCACGACGAAGTTGGGCGTGGCGCGCTCGAGGCCGAAGAGCACTCGGGTGACCGAACGGAGGACGGGGTGGAGCGTGGTGTTCCGGGCGGCGACGAGGGCGAGGACGAACGCCAGCAGGCAACCGGTCACGGTGCCGAGGAACGTCATCGCGAGTGTCGTCCCGATCGTCTCGAAGAGCCCCGGCTTGCGCCACAGCAGGGCAATGTTCGGCGGCAACATCTCCGCGGCGAGACGGACGAGATGATGGAACTCGGTCACGAGCATCCACGGACGGAACCCAAGCCCGATCCCGGCGATGGCGAGCGCGGCCGATCCGACGACGACCACCGCCAGATTCCTGCGGAAGAGACGCGACGGTGGGACGGGCGAGGCCGCGATCCCGAGTCGGGAGACGCTCACCGGAGGCCTCCCTTCTCCAGCACCTTGCGGCGCAGGAAGTCGGAAATGCGTTCCGCGCCGAAGACCAGGGCCAGCGTGACGAGGACGGCCATCATCGCGCGCTCGTACTCCAGCAGGGCCATGGCTTTCTGCAGCTCCAACCCGATCCCTCCGGCGCCGACTGCTCCAAGCAGCACGGATGCGCGCAGGTTGATCTCGAAGCGGAAGATCGCATTGGCGAGGAACGACGGCATGACCTCCGGGAGGACCGCGTAGCGGACCACCTGCCACCGACTGGCGCCGACGCAGGCGACCGACTCGATCACCCTCGCATCGATTTCTTCGATGGCGTCGGCGAAAAGCCGTCCGAGCATTCCGACGCTGCCGATCGCGAGGGTCACGACGCCGGGAAACGGTCCGACCCCCAGAGCGGCCACCAGGAGGAGGAGCACGACGATCTCGGGCAGCGCGCGCTCGACCGCGATCAGACTGCGCGCGGAGGAGCGGAGCCACGCGGGAGAAAGATTCGCGGCGCCGGCGAGCCCGAAGAGGATTGAAAGCGCGACGCCAAACGGCGTCGCGACCGCTGCGAGCAGCACCGTCACGAGCGCGGGTCCGACCATCTCGGCGAGTGAGCCCACGTCGGGCGGAAAAAAGAACGCGAGGACGCTCAATCCCCGGAAGAGACCCGGCAGGAAGCCGACCACGTCGACCCGGCAGAGGATTGCCGATCCCAGCACCAGCGCTCCCATCAGGGTGGCGGCCCCGATGATCCGCCATGGCCTTCGAGCCCGGCCGGCGCGGGCGGGGTGGGTGAGGGTGGGGGACGAGGCACTCACGACGGGTGGTCCGGCACGAGGAGGCCCACCGGCGGGATCGGTTCGGAGCCCGCGGGTGGCACCGCTGGCGGAGTGGGACGGAGCACCTGCATCAACTCGTCCCCGTAGATCTCCTCCAGTTCCGCATGGCTGAGGCCCGGCGCCCCGTCGTAGACCACCGCGCCGCGCTTGATCGCGATCACGCGCGTGCAGAAGCGTGCGGTCATCTCTGGCTGATGGAAGACGCCCAACACCGGCGTGGTGCGCGAAAGAGGCTGGAGCAGTTTCATGATCGCGAGCGAGTTGCTCGGGTCCAGCGCCGCGATCGGTTCATCCGCGAGGAACAGCGAGGGGCGCTGGAAGATGGCCCGCGCGATCGCCACGCGTTGCATCTCGCCTCCGCTCAGGGAACCGGTGACGCGGTCCGCATACGATTCCATCTTGACCTGGCGCAGTGCTTGGACGGCCTCCTCCGCCTCGGCGTCCGTGAAACCGTAGAGCCAGGAGCGCAGCGGATGGATCTGCGCCAGCCGTCCGATCATCACGTTGTCGAGGACCCGCAGGCGCTTGACGAGGTTGAAGCCCTGAAAGATCACGCCCATGCGCCGGCGCGCCTCGCGCTGGTTCCTCCCGGTGCAACTCGTGAGTTCGAAGGAACGGCCGTCCGGCTCGACGAGCCGCGCCGAGCCCGCATCGGCCTTGGTCAGGCCAAGGATGCAGCGCAGGGTGAGCGACTTTCCGGCGCCGCTGGCTCCGAGGATGCCGACGAACTCACCGCGGCTGACCGTAAAGCTGATTCCGTTCAGGAGCACCCGGCCGTCCGGGAGCGACTTGGTGAGGCGATCGACGTGGAGCATCGGGGTCCGGGGGTGATCGGTCATGAGTTTAGGCCCAAGCCCGGGGTGTCCCGGATGGCGCGGCGGTAGTAGTCCAGCGTCGCGGAACCCACCGGGAGATACCCGGAGACCGGAACCGAGTACTGCCGCGAGACCTCGGCCCAGCGGGGCGGATCCCCCTCCGGCAACTCGATCAGCAGGCGGGCGAGGTGCGTCTTGAGCGCAGCCGGGAGGGCTGATCGGACCGCGAGCACGGAGCTGACCAGGGGCGGGGACTGCCAGATCACCTCGACCTCGCCGGACCCGATGCGATGGCGTTCGATCGCGCGCCGCAGCGAAGAGTCGCTCAACGCCGCCACATCGACCTGCCCCGCCCTCGCCGCGAGCAGGTTGGTTACGCCGTCGGTCCCATAGATCACTTGCCGGAAGTCTCGTTCCGGGGAGATCCCGAGTTGGTGGAGATGGACGCGCGGGGCGAAGTGCCCGGACGTGGAGACAACCTCCTCGAAGGCGAACACGAGGTCCTTGGAACGACGGCGCAAGTCCTCCGACGACTTGATCCCTGAGCCGGCGGCCGTCACGAGGATGCCCCGATAACTTGCCGGCGCGCCATCCGGGCCCTTGACCAAGAGAAGGGCCTCGAGCCCGACCCTTTGCTCGGCCAGCAGAAAGGGCCAGGGCGAGAAGTTGCACAGGTCGATCCGCCCGGCCCGCATGGCCTCCATCGCGGCGTTGGCGTTTTCGAGGCTGAACACCTCGATGGGGCGCTCAAGACGAGGCCGGAGGTAGTCACTCAGCGCGCCGTAGGCGCCGGCGTACCGCTCCTCCATGTCGATCTGGGGGACGAATGCGATTCGCAGTGGGCTGTGGCCAGGCGAACGCACGGCGGGCGCGCAGCCTCCGGCGGAAAGGGCGGCGAGCCCGATGAGCCGGAGAAAGGCGCGCCTGGCGTGCATGGGCGGTGAAGGGGTCAGGCCGGACGGCGGATTCCGGATGGTCGGGAGAGCGAGGGCGGCGCGACGGACGGCTATGGAATCAGATCCAGATGCTTCACGCCCCGGGCGAGAGCCCGGAGGGAGTCAAAGTCGCGGTCGCTTGCCGCCACCCACCGTATGCCCGGCGAGAGGTAGAGCGGCTCGATGAGCGCCCACGCGGCGGGATCGGCGGAGGGAAAGGCAAGGTAGGCGGCGAGGAGCTCCGACTTGAAGTCCGCCGGCAGATCCCGGCGGACGGCGATGATCGAGGCCATGATCGGCTCTGATTCCCAGAGCACGCGGACGTCGCCTTCGGCGATCCGGCCCTTTTCGATCATGTTGTGGAGCGAGGTCGTGGTGATCGCGGCGAGGTCGACCTTCCCGGCCTTGGCCGTCATGATCGACGAGGTGTGGCTCATCGAGAACATGGTCTGCTTGAAGTCGCGCTCGGGGTTGAGGCCGAGCGATTCAAGATAGGCGCGGGGCACCAGATGCCCGGAGGCTGAGGCGGGATCGGCCCAGGCGAGGGTGAGCGAGCCAGCCTTTGCCTTGACGTCGTCCATGCTGCGCAGGGCGCTCGCGGCGGGGACGATGAATCCGGAGCGGTAGCGGTTGGGCTGGCCATCGTTGAAGCCCGGTGCAACCAGGGGCTCGGCGACCCCATGGGCGCTGGCGATGAGGTAGGCGAACGGGGCGAGGCCGCACACGTCGAGCTTTCCGGCGCGCATGGCTTCGATCGCGGGAGAGTAGGTGCCGGTCTGGACGAGTTCCACGGGCATTCGCAGCGTACGTTCAAGGTAGGCGCGCACGCCGTCCCAGCGCGCCCGCCGCTCGACGTCCTCATCGTTGGGCACCCAGCCGATGCGCAGGGAGCTGGGCCGCGCGGCGGGCTGGTCGGCCGCACCCGGACGGGAGCAGCCAGCGACGGCGAGACCGAGGCCGAGCACCATGAGGGAAAGGAACGCCGCTCGCATCGCGGAGAGGATCCTCAGGCGGTTACCGACTCCGTCACGCGGCCGAACTCCAGATGGAGCCGTCGGTCGCACATGCGGGCAAGCGTGTGGGCGTCGTGCGTGATCAGAACGATCGACGAGCCGTGGGCCTTCTGGGCAAGGAAGAGGTCGATGACGATGTCCTTTGTCTTCAGGTCCAACGAAGCCGTCGGCTCGTCGACGAGGAGGAAACGGGGAGCCGCGATGATTGCGCGGGCAACGTTGACGCGCTGCTGCTCGCCTCCGGAAAACGTGGCGGGAAAGGCGTCCCACAACTCGCGCGGAAGCCCAAGTTGGTCGAGCAGTTCCCGGGCCCGATCGAGGGCCTCGGCCCGATCCCCGCCCCGACGCAGCAGGGCCTCGGCGACGACGTCGGCCGCTGGCACGCGGGGAATGACCGAAAGGAACTGCGAGCAGTAGACCATCTCGGTCTGCCGCAGGCGGATGATGTCGTGTTCGCGTGCCGCAACCAGATCGACCACGGGGCCGGCCGCGGTGCGGAAGTGCATCTCCCCGGAGGACGCGAGATAGGTGCGGTAGAGGCACTTCATCAGCGAGCTCTTCCCGGACCCCGACTTTCCGGTGAGGCCGAGGATCTCGCCCTCGGCCATTTGGAAGGAGACGTCGGTGAGCGCCGCGATGTGCTTCTGGTTCTGGATGTGCAGGTGGAAGTGCTTGGAGACGTTCCGGACGTCGAGGATCGGATTCATGGCGAAGGGCCTCAAAGGAGGGAGCTGACCAGTAATTGGGTGTAGGCGTGCTGGGGATCCTGCAGGATCTGGTCGGTCAGGCCTGATTCGACGATCCGGCCGTTCTTCATCACCATCGTTCGGTCCGTCAGCATCCGGATCACGGCCAGATCGTGGGAGACCACGATCATCGAGACGCCCAGCTCACGCTGCAACTGGCGGATCAGGTCGAGGACCCGAGCCTGCACGGACACGTCGAGACCGCTCGTGACCTCGTCAAGGAACAGGAGGGGAGGATTGTTCGCGATGGCCTTGGAGATCTGCACTCGCTGCTGCATGCCTCCGGAGAACGTGGACGGAGTGTGGTCCATGCGGGCGACCGGGACCTCCGTCTTGCCGAGAAGGTAGGCGGCGCGCTCGCGGATCCGGCCGACGTGGAAGCTGCCGGCCATGAGGAGCTTCTCAGCGATGTTGCCGCCGGCGGAGAATCCGAAGTTCAGGCCGTCGCGCGGATTCTGGTACACCATCCCCATGAGGGTGTTCCGGGCGTGCCGCTTGCGCTGGTTCGAGAGCGTGAGCAGGTTGGTCTGGGCTTCGTCGAGGGCGCTCAGGTAGACCTCGCCCGCGGTGGCGACCTGGTCGAAGTAGAGCAACTGGATCAGCGTGCTCTTGCCCGAGCCCGATTCGCCCACGATGCCGAGTACCTCACCAGGATAGAGGTCGAAGTTGATCTCCGCGCAGGCGACGATGGCGTCGGTCTCGGGGCAAATGTTGGAGTTGAAGCGCGGCCCGGTGTACTGCACCGAGGTCGCGATGGGCTCGCCGTAGATCTTGGTCAGGTTGCGGACTCGCAGGAGCCAGCCGGTGTCGGAATCTTGGCAGTTCATGCGGGGAATCAAAGGGGGTTTTGGAAGAGCCGCTGCGGCGGACGTTGCCCGAGGCGCACCTTGTCGAGGAAGTCGGAGTCGTTGATCACGAACTTTCGGGTGGACTCGGACTCATAGATCTCGTCCATGAACGCACGGTCGCCTCCCGAGGCGGCACAGACGATCTCGCGGAATTCCTCCACGCGGAACTTCACGTCCTCGAACTCCAGGGGTTCGACGCGCGTGAAGGGAGGAACGCAGTGCAGCCGCTTCTCGCGACCCGCTGAGAACACGTGCAGACACGGAGCCATCGAGAGGTTGGGCACGTCCCACCGCGGGATCGGCGAGGGCGTCATGATGTAGCGCCCGTTGACCCGCACCGGATAGCCGGCGCCGTTCATGATCGCCCCGAACTTCACGTAACTCTCGTAGAGGGCGACCCACATCTTCGCGTAGTCGGCCTCGGCGTGCATGACGCGCGTCTTGAACTCGTACCGCTCCACGCTGCGCAGGGGCTCCGGCTGCGGCACTTGGAAGACAATGATCTGGCGCTCGGTCAGAATCTCCTCCGGCTTGCGGTGGCGCGTCTGGATGAGGGTGGCCTCAGCGGTGTCGAAGGTCGTGCGGCAGTTGGTCATGCGCCGGACGAAGTCGCGGAGGTTGCAGGCGTTCACCGAGGCGTCGCTGCCTTGGTCGATGATCTTGAACACGTCATCCGGTCCAATGATCGACAGGCTGGCGTGGAGCCCCCCGGTGCCCCAGCCGCGGGCGATCGGCATCTCGGGTGAGGAGTAGGGAACTTGGTACCCGGGGATGGCGATGGCCTTGAGAATCTTCCGGCGGATCTCCCGCTTTGTGCGTTCGTCGATGAACGCGAAGTTGTAGGTGTGCTCGAATTTGCGGGCGGCGATCATGAAGGGGAGGGAGTCGTGGTGACCGCGGCGGCCCCGAACCCGAGTTGGCCGCGCTTGCGGTCCTTGCGTTCGATGGCTTGGCGCAGGTTGGAAAGACTGGATTGAAAGGTGACGTAGTGGGGCAGTTTGAGGTGGTTGGTGAACCCGTAGCTCTCGATTCCCTCGGTGTGGTAGAGCACGAACTCCTGGCTCTGGCAGGGCGCGTCCCCGCCGCTGCGCATCGCGCGGTCGAGGATGCCCATCGCGATGGCCTTGGTCTCGTTCTGTCCAAAGCAAAGCCCGTAGCCGAGCGACAGGGCCGGAGACTCGTCCCGCCGCTGGACGCGGAGTCGCGAAATCATCTCCGCCTCGGTGAGCCGGATCCGGCCCAGCACGCGAATGCGGCCGCGGGCGTCCCGCACCCGGACGGGAACTTCGCCCACGCGCAGTTCCCCCACGGTCGCGTGCGTCGATCCGAAACCGCGCTGCGCGCTGTAGGCGAGGGCCATCAGGCCGCCGGTTTCAGCGCGGGCCAGCATCTGCAGCGCGGCCGACCGCGGGGCGGGAAACTTCACCGCCTCGCGGGTCACGTCAACCACGCGGCGCGAGGCGCCGTCGTCAACCTCGCGCAGGAGTCCCTGCGCCTGCAGCAGATCGATCACCTTCGGCAGTGTGGTCACCGGCACGGCGGGCCGGTCCGGAGCGGCGGCCTCAAACTGGGCGAGGAAATCCTCGATGTGACCAAGCGTCTCCGTGGCCAGCCGCCCGTCGAGAAGCCTCTGGGAATAGTCGCGGGTCGGTCCGAGGATCTGTCCACCGGGGATCTCCCGGAAGGCCGAGGAGAGGCGCCGCCGGATGAACATTTCCCGCGTCGCCAGCGTCTCCGATGTATAGCGGCGCTGGAGCGTGGCGCGGTACGCCCGCAGCATGAACGCCGACTCAAAGACGTCGCCTTCGTTCTGCTTCAGGACAAGGGCGGCATGCTCCGGCGCATAGAGGGAGGCCTCCCCCATGATCTTGTCGAGGAGGAGGCGGAACTGTCCCTGAATCTGCCCGATCGAGACGGGCGAGGTGCGACCGCGTACGCGGTAGTACTCGACGAGTCGGATCGACTGCGCGATCGCGTCCTCACCTCCCTTGATGGCGACGTAGCCCATGGCGATCGGCTCAGACGGTGGCCCACGACACGCGGGTGGTGCGGGGAAGGCAGATGATCCCGCCATCGTCCGCGGTCACGATCGCATCCAACCCGAGGGGAAATTCCCGGTTCCGACGGCCGAGCGCCTCGAGGTTCCGGGCATGCAGGCCGTTGATCACGACATGGGTGGTGGTCTCGATGCCGGGTCCGGAGAGCGTGAGTTCGAGACCGCCCGCGCCCGAGGAGCGACTTATCCGGCTGACCTGAAGTACGATGGTTGCTCCCGTCTCCGGATACGTCGGAATGCCCGCGCGGGCCACCGCGATGCGTTCGGCGGAAGCGACGTCGCCTCCGTCGAGGAAGACAAAGTCGGCCTCCGCAACGGGGACGGCCCGTGCGCCCGTGTTGACCTGAACGTAGCGGATCGCGTCCGGTCCGAGAGGCGCAGCATCGAAGGTGCTGTCGGAGTCCAGCAGGGCGAGGGCCGTGCAGGCGGCGGCATTCGTCAGCGGCGGGGGCGGAGTGATGGCGACCGTGGCGAAGCGGTCGATCTTTCCCGGACGGGCCATGGTATCGAGCAGGGTCCGGAAGTGACGCTGCGAATCGAGGATCTCGTGGTAGGTGGTTTCGCGGATCATGGGTAGTGCGGCTAGTCCTGCTCCATCAGCTTGAAGTCCACCTGCGAGCGGAGGATGTGGTTGAACTCGCGTTGTTCCTCGGCGGCGAGGTGGGACCGGTGCGTCTCGAGGAAAGCGCTCACTTCCGGCGATTGCTCCCGACCCGCGTGCAGCAGCGCGTCGCAGACGGCGATGCAGTACGCGCGGACCGGTTCGTCGCCGAGGCAGAGGCCGTGGCCGACCGCACCATCGACGGTCACATCGCACTCGGAGGTGAGGGCCTCCCCGAGAAAGAACTCCTGCTTCTCGAGGGAGTCCTCCGCACGGATCATGGTGAGGCAGACGCCGGGCAGGCGAGTGACGATGATCTGGTGCCTCGTCTCAAGGGATTCGACCAAGGCTTGGAGTGCCGCGAGGTCGCACTCGCAGAGGACCCTGTCGGTGTCGGGTGAATTCGCCTGCATGACGAGGATGATGCGGGTCCGCGGTTAAGGTTGAATAAATCGGCGGTGAAGCTGCGATGAATCGCCGCCCGCAAGCCGTGCTTCGCTTCTCGTTCGTAAAGATCGGGGAAAGGCGGGGTGAAGCTCTCGTTAGCCGCCGGAAAGCGTTTGATCGCAGAGGGCGCGGGGAGGCTACTGAGCGGCCGTGGCCTCCCCGGACTCCCTCTCGTCGACCCTTCCGCCCGGAGCGGTGCTCTCGCGCCTGCTGCGCCTGTGCTGGCGGCATCGCTCGGCCTGCCTCGGCGTGCTTGCGCTGCAGGTCGGAGCGACCGGGCTGAGCATGGCGGGGGTCGGACTCGCGGGCCTGGGCATCGACTTCCTCCGCGTCACGGTCTTCCCGGGCTCGTCGACCCTCCGCTGGCCGCTGGACTGGCAACCGCCGGCCGGTCTCGACCCGTTCACGGTGGTGCTGGCGTTGGCCCTGGCGGTGCTGCTGGCGGCGCTCTTCCGCGGGGTGGCGAGTTGGTGGGCGGGGGTGCTCCTCGCGCGACTCGTCCACATTCGGTTGCTCGCGCCGCTCCAGCGGCAGGTCTTTGCCAAGCTGCAGCGCTTGGGCTTCGCGTTCTTCGACCGCCATGGTAGCGGGGCCCTGATCAACCGCGCGACGGGGGACGTGCAGGCGGTGCGGACCTTCGTGGAGTCGGTGCTTCTCCAGACCCTCACCATGGTCATCTCGCTGGCGATCTGTCTCGCCACCATGGTGGTGATCCATGCGCGCCTGACGCTGGCGTGCCTCGCCACCATGCCGCTGCTCTGGATCGCCTGTGTGTGGTTCTCCCGCGTCGTCCATCCCCTTTATCGGGAGGGTCGCAACCTGTTCGACCGTTTGATCCTGCTGCTCGCTGAGAGCCTGCAGGGCGTCGCCGTGATCAAGGGCTTTTCCCGCGAGGAAACCATGCAGGCTTCGTTCGCGGCTCAAAACCAGCGGGTGCGCGACCATCAGCGGGCGATTTTCTGGCGGGTCAGCACCTTCTCGCCGGCGATCGACCTGCTCACGCAGGTCAATCTTGCCGTCCTGCTGCTTTACGGAGGCTGGCTGGTGATCTCGGATCAGCTCGCTCTGGGGACGGGACTTATCGTCTTCGCGGGCCTGCTGCAGCAGTTCTCGAATCAGGTCGCGATGATCGCGCAGATCGCCAACGGGGTCCAGGAGAGCCTGGCCGGAGCGCAGCGGGTGTTTGAGATCCTCGATGCGCCCGAGGAGGTGGCGCCGCCGGCGTCTGCGCGCGCGTGGCGCTCTCCGCGCGGTGAGATCACCTTCGAGTCGGTCACCTTCGCCTTCGCTGGCGGTCGTTCCGCCCTGCAGGAGGTCAGCCTCCGGGTGGCGCCGGGCGAGTGCGTGGCGGTGGTGGGCGAGACGGGCGCGGGCAAGACCGCGCTCCTGAGCCTGATCCCGCGGTTCTACGATCCCGTGGAGGGTTCCGTCCGCATTGATGGCATCGATGTGCGAAGCCTCGATCTGGCGTTGCTCCGGCGGCGGGTGGGCATGGTCTTCCAGGAAAGCGTCCTCTTCAGCGACACCGTCGCCGCCAACCTCCGGTTCGCCGCTCCGTCCGCCTCGCAGTCCGAGATGGAGGCGGCGGCGCGTGCGGCCCGCGCCCACGATTTCATCATGGCGCTGCCGAACGGCTATGAAACCGTGCTTGGGGAAGGCGGGGTGGATCTCTCCGGCGGGCAGCGGCAGAGGCTTGCGATCGCCCGCGCACTGCTCGGCCAGCCCGTGGTCCTGTTGCTGGACGATCCCACAGCGGCGATCGATCCGGAGACAGAGCACGAGATTCTCGCCGCGATCGAGGAGGCGATCGCTGGGCGGACCACGTTCATTGTCGCGCACCGGCTCAGCACCCTCCGCCGCGCCGACCGGATCGTGGTTCTGGAGCGCGGCCGGATCGTGCAGGTTGGCCCGCACCGGGAGTTGGTCCGGCAGGACGGACCGTACCGCGCGGCGGCCCTTCACCAGATGGTTGACGACGAGAGTCGACGGCTGTTGGAGCGGGACTTCACTGAGGCGGCGGGCCGGGCCGCCGGAGCACTCGCGCCATGAGTCTCCGGGCGGCGGCCGGTCTCGCAGGGCCGAGGGACGTCGGGGATGGACGTGACGCCGTCCCGGGCGGCGCAATGGAGTGGGCGGTGCTGCGCCGCATTCTCTCCTACACCCGTCCCTACGCGGTGAAGCGCAACGTGGTCTTCGCACTGACCCTCGTGCGGGCCGTGCAGAAGCCGGCGATGGCATGGGCGTTGGCCGCCGTAATCAACGGGCCGATCCTCGCGGGGGACGCGCGCGGCACGGCGTGGGGAGCCGCAGGCTTCCTCGCCCTCGCGGTCTTCACGGAGCTCACCTTCCACTTCCGCCAGCGACTCGCCCTGGAACTTGGCGAGTCCGTCGTGCACGATCTCCGCGACGCCGTCTACCGTCAGTTGCAGCGCCAGCCGATGGACTTTTTCAACCGGACGCGGCAGGGACATGTGCTGAGCCGCGTGATCACGGACATCGAAGCCGTGCGCCGCGGCGTCCAGAATGTGTTCTTCTTCAGCCTGCTGCTGGTTGGGCAAATGATCGGCGCCGCCGTGCTGATGTGGCACTACAGCCCGTGGCTCTTCGCCACCCTCCTCCTCGTGGGGCCGCCGGTTTGGTGGACCAGCCGGCATTTCCATCCGAGGCTGGTGGGCCTCTCCCGAGCGACTGCCGAGAGCCAGAGCCGGCTCACCGGAATGGTGGCCGAGTCGGTGAAGGGAATGCGATTGATCCAAGCCTGCTCCCGTCAGGATCAGGGAGACGAACGCTATGGAACCCTGGTCGAGCGCCATGCCGGCAACAATCTTCGTCTCGCGGGAGATTCAGCCCTCTACGTTCCACTGCTCGATCTGAACAGCCAGCTCTTCACGGCGGCGATGCTGGTCGTCGGCGGATACGGTGCCCTTCACGGCATTGCCGGTCTCGACGTGGGGAGCCTCGTGGCATTTCTGTTCCTGCCGAATCTGTTTTTCCAGTCGCTGCAGCATCTCGCCACCCTTTCCACTCAGGCGATCGCGTCGGTGGCGGGAGCTGAGAGGGTCTTCCAACTGATTGACGAGCAACCCGTCTGGAAGGATGCGCCCGAGGCCGTCGCCCTGCCGCAGACTGGTGCCGTACACTCGGCCGCGAGATCGGGTGCGCGGGTGGTTTTCCGGAACGTGTCCTTCGGCTATGGGCCCGCGCGGCCGGTGCTTTGCGACGTTTCGTTCTCGGTTGAGCCGGGTCAGACGGTCGCCTTGGTCGGTCCGACCGGCAGTGGGAAGACGACGCTGGTCAGCCTTCTTGCGAAGCTGTATCCCGTTTCGTCCGGGCGCATCGAGATCGATGGCCATGACATCGCGGGCCTCACGGGATCATCGATCCGTGCCCAGATGGGTATCGTGCCTCAGGCCAACTTCCTGTTCTCCGGCACCGTGATGGACAACGTCCGTTTCGGGTGTCCGTCCGCCAGCGACGAGGAGATCCGCGCGGCGGCCCGGCGACTCGACTGCCTCGATCTCGTTGAAGCGATGCCTCAGGGCTTCCTCACCGAAGTGGGAGAGAGGGGAGGCGCCCTTTCGCTTGGCCAGCGACAGTTGGTGTGCTTTCTGCGGGCCCTGTTGGCCGAGCCTCGTCTGCTCATCCTCGACGAGGCCACCAGTTCGGTGGATACCATCACCGAGGCTCGGCTCCAGCGCGCGCTGGAGCGGCTTCTGGAATCGCGGACCAGCTTCGTCGTCGCGCACCGGCTCAGCACCATCCGTCGTGCCGACCTCATCCTCGTGCTGGATCGCGGTGCCATCGTGGACCGGGGCTCACACCTTGAGTTGCTCGCCCGGCCGGGCCTTTATCGCTCGCTCTACCAGCAGTTCGCGCTCTCGGACCTAAGCTAGGGAGTCGGCCGAGAGGGGCGGGGCTTCGCGGCCCTCCCGTACGGGCAGGTGCACCGTGAAGGTCGAGCCCTGTCCGACCCGGCTCTCGACGAGGATCTTCCCGCCCAGAGCCTGGGTGAGGTGCTTGACGATGCTGAGACCAAGGCCATTTCCGCCGGCCGCCCGGTCGCGGGAACGATCCGTCCGGTAAAACCGCTCGAAAATCCGCTCGAGATGCTCCTCCTCAATGCCAGCGCCGGTGTCGGAGACGATGAAGGCCGCACTCTCGGCTGTCGCCAACACGCTGACCGTCACCCGTCCGCTGGCCGGGGTGTGAGTGATGGCGTTGTGAATGAGGTTGTTCAGAATCAGACGGAGCGACTCCTCGTGCGAGCGAAGGATTAGAGGTTTGGTGTCGTGGACTGCGACCAGATCGACTCCTCTCCGCGCCGCGACCTCCGAAAAGGTCTGGATGCAACCGTGGACAACCGTGGAAGCGTCCACGGGCTGCAGCACCGGTGGGTTCGGGTCGGACTCCAGTTGCGAGAGGATGAGGAGTTCGCTGACGAGGTCGACGAGACGTTCGCTTTGGAGTCGAATCTTCTGGAGGAAGCGACGCTGCGTGGGCGTATCCACGGGATCCGGTCCCTGCAGGATGTCCAGCAAGGCCCCGATCGCCGTCAGCGGCGTCTTGAGTTCGTGGGACACGTTGGCGGTGAAGGTGCGTCGCAGTTCCTCCAGACGCCTGAGCTCGGAGAGATCGTGTAGCACCAGGAGGACTCCGAAGGGGGCGTTCGCCTCGTCGCGAAGCGGGGTCGCGGCCACGCGGAGCACGAGATCGCTGGGGTGTCCGTGGATGCGCAATTCCTGGATCACGCGCTGCGTCCCCTCGATCGCCTGCCGATAGAGGTCGAGCGCGGGACGCAGCGTGAGTTGCGACTCCACGGTCTTGCCTTCGGCGCGCGTGGACTCGAAACCCAGCAGCCGCGTCGCCACTTCATTGTGATACGCGATCACTCCCTTGGCCGTCACGGCGACGACCCCGTCCGACATGCTGGCGAGCAGCGTGGAGAGGCGCTGCCGCTCCCGAATCTCCCCGCGGATGCGCCGCTCGACATCATCGAGCATGCGATTGATGGTCGTTGCGACCACCCCGATCTCATCCCGTCGCTGCAGCGTGATGCGTCGGGCGAAATCGCCTTCGGCAATCCGTTGGCAGGCGTCCCGGATCGAGACCAAGGGTCGGGTGGTGTGGCGCGCGAAGCCGAAGCCGAGGCCGAGGGCCAGCAGGGCATTGAGCACCGCGCCCGTCAGGACCCTGCCTTGGAGCGCGGCGAGTTGGTTCTCGACCTGTGCGAGCGGGAGTCCAGCCCGGACATAGCCAATGATTTCGTAGTCGAGGACGATCGGTGTCACCAGCAGGCGGTGCAGATCGCCTTGGGAAAGAAGCGCGCGGCTGGCCTCGCCTCGTCCGATGTCCCGCGCCGCGATGAACTCGGGCAGGCGCAGGAGCGACGCGCCACTTTCCGGTTCGCCCAACGGGGCGGAGGAAGCGGCGACCTCGCCGTTGGCGAAGACAATGGTCAGGATGAACCCCGTCTGCTCGCTCACTTCACGGATGTGCTGCGGGAGGCTCGTTGACCAAAGGTGCTCGGGGTTCGCCGCCTCCATCGCGGCGATCAAGCGAGCCGTTCCAAGCAAGGTCGAATCCAGGGTCCGCAGCGTCTCCCGGCGCCAGGCGCCGAGCAGGATCCCTGCGATGACCGCCGTGGAAATCGCGACCAGAGCGGCGTAGCCGACGAACACCTTCCAAAAGAAGGAGTGTCGGATCAGAGCGATCATGGCTGACGGATCAAGCGCCGACACCACTCGCAAACCGGTAGCCCACGCCACGCACCGTTTCGAGGAAGTCGTGGGCGGCCCCAAGCTTCCGGCGCACCGAGCGCACGTGGACGTCGATGTTGCGGTCGATCACGACCGCTTTTTCACCGATGACTTGGTTGAGCAACTGATCCCGTGTGAACACCCGCCCGGGATTTGCCGCCAGAAAACGGAGCAGGCGAAATTCCGTCGCGGTCAGGACGATCAACTCCCCTTCGTACCTCACCTCATGGCGCAGGGCGTCGATTACCAAACCTCCCCGGCGAAGAACGTCGCGCTCGGATTCCCCCCTCAAGTCGCCACGGCGGAGGACGGCCCGAATCCGCGCCAGAAGTTCCCGGGTCTTGAAGGGCTTGGTGATGTAGTCATCCGCACCCAGCTCCAAGCCAACGAGCACGTCGCTCTCGTCCCCTTTCGCGGTCAGCATGATGATGCAACTGCCGCGCAGGACGGGATCGCCCTTGATCCGCCGGCATACCTCGGTCCCTTCCATGCCGGGTAACATCAGGTCAAGCACGACCAGGTCTGGCCCTTTTTCACGGACCAGCTCAAGCCCGCGTTCCCCGTCCGTCTCGGACCACACCTTGAAGCCGTCTTTGGCCAAGCTGTGGGACAAGGCTTCGTTGATGTCAGGTTCGTCCTCCAGAATTACGACTTTCGCGCTCATCCCGCGAACGTGAGGTCCGCGGCAGGCGTCAACAACCCCGGTCGGTGAAGAGCGGGTGACGATTCGACGGCAGGGGCGTCAAGACGGCCGGATCCCCCGGGGAACGCGTGAGCCATCGCCCCAAGGGATGCCCTCCGCGTCCGCCCTTAAGCGGAGTTCCGGCCGTGGCGTAGTATGACCGTGGGAGTCCTTCGGGATTTCCCCACTCTTTATGTCCTCCTCCTCCAGCGCCCTTGGGTCCGCCAAACGCATCCTCATGATCGTGGCCAATCCCGCGATCTCGCCAGTCACCGGCTGGGAGGTCGGTTTCTGGGCCGCCGAACTCGCCCATCCCTGGGTCGAATTCATGCGCGCGGGCTATTCGGTCCGGCTCGCCAGCCCGGACGGCGGACGCGTTGCGGTCGATGGCTACAGCGATCCGCGCGATCCGGACGGTTTCTCCACCCATGACGTGGTCAGCCTCGGTTTCCTGACGTCGCCGAAGCTGGTCGCCCTGCTGGAAGACACCCCCAGCATCGGGGAGTTCACGCCGGATGATTTCGACGCGGTGTTCGTCTGCGGCGGGCAGTCCCCGATGCTCACGTTCCGCAACCATGAGGTGCTGCAGTCCTTCGTCGTGCGTGCCTACGAGGCGGACAAGGTCGTGGCGGTGCTCTGCCACGGGACCTGCCTGCTGCTCGGGGCGCGCCTGAGCGACGGACGGCTGCTGGTCGAGGGCAAGACGTGGACCGGGTTTGCCAACAGCGAGGAGGACTTCGCGGAGAAGGCGGTGGGCCGCACCATCCATCCGTTCCGCATCGAAACCGAGGCCCGCGCGATTCCCGGCACCAACTTCATCACGCACAATGCCTTCACCCCCTTCGCGGTGCGCGATGGACGGCTGATCACGGGGCAGCAGGTCGATTCCGGTCTCGCCACGGCGAAGCTGGTGATCGAGGCGCTCGGGCGCTAGGCGGCGGGGGCTGAGCCGCGCTGCGCTGCGCCCTGCGGTGCAGCGGGTGGGTGGCTTGCCAACGTGCGCGCGGCTTGGCCGTAGCGCGAAGCCTCAGGCCCGGCCGTCGACGCGGCGCCGGCTCCGGTCGGCCCGCGCCCGGGGCGGGTCGTCGCCGCGGAAGGCGAGCTCGACCGTGTCGAACTCCACGTAGCCTTCGGGAAGATCCGAGGTCCACACGGGATAATCCCGGCCGGCGCGCAACCGGTGCGGATCACCGCGGAGCCGGCCCATCGGGGTCACGGTCAGCGGGAAAAGCACGAACATGAGGTTCACGTTGACGTCGCGGAGCACCTCCTCGAGCGGGAGGTGCCCGTAGTAGTCGGCGCGATCATGCCGCGCGCCCAGGCAGGTCCACTGCGCCGGATCCCTCGGCAGGGCGATCTCCTGCTCCGACCACCGGGGCGTGACGTGGATCGGCTGCCCCGTGAGCAGCCACCCGGAGATGATGGCGCCGCGCCGGCCCTGCAGGAGCAGGGCGAGTTGGGCGCCACGGAGCCGGACCTCGCCGCGCAGACGGACCCTCAGGCGGGCATCGCGGAAATCCAGTGGATACCCGCCCTCAGCGAAGGCATTCGTCCCGGCGACCTCACGGTGGTGATCCGAAAACGGCCCGCGGACGTTCAGGCAGGCCAGCATGTGCAGGTAGCCCGCGCCCGGCGGGGCGTGGTTGTAGTCGATCCACCACGGACTCCGGGTGGTGACCACGCCGCGGCGCCAGGCCAGCGGCTGGAGCCCGAGGTGATTGCCGGCGAAGCCCCACCAGCCGCCTGGACCGCGATCAAAGGTTTCCTCGTAGACGCGTGACATGGTGCGGGAGCACCTCACGCTGCGGCGTCTGCGCGAGCGACACAATGGGGAAGTCGTGGTCACCTCGCCTGACCCCTCAAGACGAGGATCGCGGGGAGCGGGCCGCAGACGACGGAAGGCCGGGGCAGACGAGGGAGGGCGGAGGGCGCACGGTCGATCGCGATGGGCGGAACGCGGAAGGCAGACCACAGACGGCGGAGGGCGGACGAGGTGTGCCGCACCACGGACCACGGACAACGGGCGATGCCCGATGGACCACGAACCACGGGCCACGGGCGTCGGACGACCGGCAACGGACTCGGCATGGCGGACCGCGTCCGGGGCCTTTCCACCGACGCCCCTCGCGAGCGGAGCGCGAACGCGCCTGCGGGCCCCTCGGTGTGGCCTCCGGGAGGTTCGCGCCGATGACAATCGCATCGCCATCGGGGCGCGCCGAGGCATGCTGGCCGGGGCTGTCCTGCCCGCACCGCCGTGTCCGTGTCCGTGGCCGTCGGGATGCGCGCCACTCCGAGCCTCCATCGATGTCTCTCCCGCGATTCCTCCTCGTTTTGTTCAGCCTCGCCAGCGTGTGGAGCCTTCCAAGCCGGGCCACCGGCGAACCGGCGGCGGATGCTCCGGTGGAGTTTCAGGTGGAGTTGGAAACCGCGCTGCGGCACGACGACGGTCGGTTCCTGTGGTACCATCCCCGGGCGGTGGCGGTGCCCGGGGAAGACCCGGCATCCCCCGCAATGGTGATCACGCTGCAGCAGCATCTGCAGGTCTCGGATTACTACTCCGGCCTACACGTGCTTTCGGCGCCCTCGCCCCGGGGACCCTGGGCCGGGCCCGTCGCGCCGCCCGAGTTGGGTTGGCGGGAGGCACCCGGTGGCGTGACGCTGAGCGTAGCAGACGTGACGCCTGGCTGGCATGCGGCGACCGGCCGCGTCATCGCGCTCGGTGCGCAGGTGCGGTACAGCCCCAAGGGCGCCCAACTGGAGGACGTGCCGCGCGCGCATCAGACCGTCTACGCGGTCCTCGATCCGCGCTCGGGAACCTGGACGCGCTGGCGGGTTCTCGAGATGCCTCCCGGTGACGAGTTCAATTTCGCCCGCAATGCCTGCTCGCAATGGCTGGTGCGGCCGGACGGGACATTGCTGGTGCCGCTCTACGTGGGACGCAATGCGAAGGAGCCCTTCAGCGTGGCGGTGGCGGAGTGTCGGTTTGATGGCACCACCCTCCGCGTGGTCCGCGTTGGTCCCCTGCTGCGGCTGCCGATCAAGCGCGGCCTCCATGAACCCTCGCTGGCGAAATTCGGCGGGAAGTATTTCCTGACCCTTCGCAACGACCTGCGGGCGTATGTGGCGAGCGGTGACGACGGACTGGCGTATGGCGACCCGCAAGTCTGGCGGTTCGATGACGGTGAGGAACTGGGCAGCTACAACACCCAGGCGCACTGGATCACGCATCGTGGAGGACTCTTCCTCGTCTACACGCGACGAGGAGCCGGCAACGATCACATCATTCGGCACCGTGCTCCTCTCTTCATGGCCCGCGTGGATCCCGTGGCCTTGCGTGTCCTGCGGGCGACGGAGCGAATCGTCGTGCCGGAGCGGGGAGCGGAGCTGGGCAACTTCGGTGCCAACGCCGCCACCGAGTCGGAGGCCTGGGTGACGGTTTCGGAAGGACTCTTCACCAAAGACTCGCGGTCGCGCGGGGCGGATGGGTCGACCTTCGTGGCGCGCATCCACTGGTCGCGACCGGATCGCGCGGAACTGCCGGCGGAGCCTCTGCGCATTGTGACCCTTGGCGACTCGATCACCAAGGCGGTGCGACCCGGCGTGGGGGCGGACGAGACCTTCGCGGTGCGCCTGGAGCGGGCGCTGCGGCGCGGCGGTGTGGACGCCACCGTGCGCAACGTCGGCATTGGCGGGGAACGCACGGATCAGGCCCTCCTGCGCCTCGAGCGCGACGTCCTCGCGCATCGCCCGCACCTCGTCACGATCATGTACGGCACGAACGACAGCTACGTGGACCCCGGCAAGACGGCGTCGCGGATCACGGCGGACGCCTACCGAGCGAACCTTGAGCAGCTCATTGACCGCCTGCGCGCGGCGGGAGTGACGCCGGTCCTGATGACGGCGCCGCGATGGGGACGGGCGGCGAAGCTCAACGGGGTGGGGGAGAATCCGAACGTCCGCCTGGAGCCCTTCGTGGAGCATTGCCGGGACGTCGCGGCGGAGCGGCGGGTGCCGCTGGTGGATCACTTTGGCGACTGGAGTGGCGCGGAGGGGGCCGGGGAGGACATCGGCGCGTGGACCACGGACCAGTGCCATCCCAACCCCTCGGGTCAGGCGCGCTTGGCGGAACGCATGCTCCCGGTGGTCCGGGCGGCGTTGGGCTCGGGCCGTTGACGGGCAATTGCTTGCTCAGGTTCGGGCCGGGGGGGACGATGTGAGGAGTGCGTGTCTACCCTCCAGCCCATTCCCGCGCTTGACCCCGCTGCGATCCCGGCGGTGTCCCCGACGCCGGACCAAGCCGCCGGAGCGCCGGGGACGATCGCAGCTCATCCCGAGGTTACGTTCACGTACGATCTTGTTCAAGCGGAGCGATTTGGGACGCTTTCCGAGCGGGTGTGGCATCGCCTGCGGAAACGGGCGCTGGTGGGACTTTTGCGTTCCGCGGGGGTGGCTCCAGGACGGGATACCCTGTTGGACATTGGGACCAACTCGGGGCCGCTGCTCCTGCACTTGGGCGCGCGCGGGTATCGGGTTTGCGGCGTGGATCTGAATCCGGAGTTGGTGAAGAAAGGGCGCGAGTACCTCCGGGAGGCGGGCTTGGATCCGGCGACGCTGATGCTGGGCAATGCGAACCGGTTGGAGTTCGCGGACGGCTCTCTCGACTGCGTCCTGATGATCGACCTCCTGGAACATTGCGTGGAGGAAGAGGCGCTCGTGGCGGAGGCGAGTCGCGTTCTGCGGAAAGGGGGGCATGCGATCGTCGCGGTTCCCTGTCCCTGGCATCCGATTTGGCATCCCTGGCTGAAGAAGATTCTCAGCGGGCGCTCGGCGTCGGATATTGATTCGCATCCGGACCGCTTCAAGACCGGTCGGGATCTGGCGCGCCTCTTTGCGTCGTTTCGGCGCGTGCGCGGCGGCCTGCGGGTCGGTGGCGCGTGGATCGTCGGCGTCTTCGAGAAGCGATGACGTTCAGGTTGGAGCTGACGTCGGAGCATCTGCTTCGCCTTTACCAATGGCTGCTCGGCGTGGTGGCGGGGCTGGTGGCCCTGTACATGGTGACCTTGCCGGTGAGCGTGGCGTGGAAGGTCGGTGGGCTCGTGGCCTTGGCCGCGGGTTTATGGACGGCCATGCGACGCGTGCCGGCGATGCGGGAAGCGGGGGTGTTTGCTCCGGTGGTGGTGAACGGCTGGGCGGTGCTGGCGCTGGTCTTGTTTTTGGCTCTCTCGCACTCGCGCCTTTACCACGGAGAGGCGTTTCTCGGCGATTGGGCGAAGCACCGCTCGGTGTTGTTGTCCCTCTATCAAGATCCTTGGGAACCGCGTGCGACAGGTTTTCTCTTTGATGAGCGTGAGCCGGATGCGCCGATCCCGGCCCTGTACCGGCTCAACTATTACTACCTCCCGTATCTGCCGGCGGTGGTGGCGGCGACGCCGCTGCGCTACTTCTTTCCGGATTACGCGCCGGATGCGACCGCGCAGGTCTTGGCGGGCTTGGTGAGCGTCAGCAGTCTCCTGCTGCTCCTGTGGGCGGTGGTGCTGATGCTGGGAGCGGTGCCGCAACTGTGGCGCGGAGCGCCGCGGCTGCTTTCGGAGCGGGCGGCCAGCCTGACGCTCCTGCTTCTTCCGATGTGGGGAGGCGGCGAGTTCTTTCTCGAGTGGATTCGGCGCGGCGAGATCCCGAGGATCGGGCCGCACTACGATGGCGTGTTCTATTCGTTCTTTCCGTTTCAGGTGCAGAACGCGGTGAGCCTGTGGAATTGGGTCCCTTCCCAACTCGCGGCCGCGGCGGTGGGCTTGGCGTTGTTTCTGCCCTTTGTTCGGGCGGTGGACCGCGCTCCGTGGGCGCTGTTGGTGGCGCTCTTGATGGGGGGTGTCCCGTTTGCGCTCTTTGGCTTGGGTGCGGTGGCCTTTCTCGCGGTGCTCCAATTTCAGGAGCGCTACCGCTGGTCCCGGCTGCGCTCGGAAGGCCTCCCCTTCGCCCTGCAACTCGGCCTCGCCACCGTCGTCGGCCTGCAGGCCCTCGCCTTCTTCGCCGGCAAGACACTGCAGGACCGATTGTCCAACATCCTCTCGGTCAACAACAACATCGCCAATTTTGCCATCTCGGTGGGCCGGGAGTACGTCCTCATCGCGGTCGTGCTTGCCGGTCTGGCGTGGCGCGGTCGCCTCACGTGGTGGGCGGCAATTTGTTTCCTTATCTTGTTGCTGAGCATGAGTTTCGTCTACTTAGGTCACCTCAACCCGTGGGGACTGAAGACCACGATTCCAGTGACTCTGCTCATGCCCTTTGCGGTGGTCGCCCTGACCTCGGCCTTGCCGAGCCGGAGCGGGCGCGTCGCCTTCGTCACCCTCGTGCTCGTGTACCTGACACCTTCGTTCGTGTACGAGACGTTCTTTGCGTGGAATGAGGGCTCGAACCACGTTGTCTTGGAAAAGACGAAGTGGATCGTCGATCAGTACCTCGGTCTACCTAAAGATATAGAGTAGCAATAGCTACTGATTAGTTTTTATCATCAGGGATTTCGCTCGCGGCGAGGGGCGAGCTACGGTTTGGTGGCGAGTGTTCAACACTTGCGTGTCACGAGTGACTACTCGGTCACGCACACACACCCAAACCACAACCACACCACCATGATCCATCGTCTCCGCACGAAGGCTCGTACCTCCTTCACCCTTGCCCTAGGGTTGGGAGTGCTGGCTTCGACGAGCGCGTACGCTCAAACCACGTCGGCCAATTCCTCTTCCAAAAAAGAAGACGAAGAGGTGAAGCTCGAGAAGTTCGTCGTCACCGGTTCGCTCATTCCGATGGCGGCCGACACCCCGGCGATCCCGGTATCCGTCATCACGTCCGTCGACATCAAGAACTCCGGCGTCTCCAATGACCTCCTGCAGGTCCTGAAGAAGACCGAACCGTTCTTCTACGGCGCGAACAACATTGGTTCCGACAACGGAAACATTTCCTCCGGTTCCTCGAACGGTGGCTCGGCGGTCTCGCTGCGCAATCGCGCGACGCTGGTGCTGATCAACGGTCGTCGTGCTGCGGTCTCGCCGGTGACGGCGAGCGGCGGTGCGAACTTCGTCGACGTCAGCCTCATCCCGATCTCCGCCGTTGAGCGCCTCGAGATTCTCTCCGACGGTGCGTCCGCGACGTACGGCTCTGACGCCGTGTCGGGCGTGGTGAACGTCATCCTGAAGACCAACTATCGCGGCGCCGAAGTCGGCGGCCGCTACGGCTTCAGCCCGAATGACGGCAACTATTCCGAGCGCAGCTATTTCGGCGTGTTCGGTGCCGGCACGGACAAGACCCAGGTCACCATCTCCACCGAGTGGAAGAAGAGTGATCCGCTCATCCAAAACGAGCGTCCCTGGGCCAAGGGTATCTTCCGTTCCCCGACGTACGCCGGTGTCGTGAACATCGGTACCGTCTGGTACTATCTCAACCCGAGCCTGAACGCTCCGCCGCAGAACCTCGACCTCACGCCTGAACAGGCCGTGGCGCAGGGGATCTACCGCGGTCCGCTCGACCAGACGGGTGCGCAGCAGTTCTTCGATCTCGCGGCCTACCCGACGATGCTGATCGAGGCCCAGCGCCGCAGCGTGGTCGCCGCGATCGACCACCGCCTCACCGAAAAGACGACGCTCTTCGCCGACTTCATCTACTCGGCGACCGGCTCGGAGTCCGTGCTGAACGCCCAGCCCGTCTCGGGCAACGTCACGGGCGCCACGCCCTCCAATCCGTTCAACGTCACCGTCACCGCCCGCAATCGTTTCGTGACCAATCCGCGTATCTACAAGAACGAGACGGTCGCGACCCGTGGCGTGGTCGGCTTCAAGGGTCCGCTTTTCGGCACCTGGAACTACGAGGCGGCGGCCAACTTCAACCGCACGGTGAGCAACTTCCGCAACGATAACCTCATCGACGCGGCCGCCTACACCGCTGCCGTCCTCAACGGAACCTACAATCCGTTCGCGCGCAATCAGGCTCCTGGCGTCGTCGCCGGCTTCGTCGGCACCAGCTTCCGTGACTACGAGAGCGAACTCATCGGCTTCGACGCTCGCGTCACCGGCGAGCTCTTCGACATTCCCGGCGGCCCGGTTTCCGCGGCCATCGGTGCCGACACCCGCCGCGAGGCGCTGTCCTTCACGAATGATCGCTACGACCGCACGGGCGGCTGGCTCCAAGCCACCCCGCGCCAGCCGTACTCTGCGAATTCGAATACCGACGGTTTCTTCGCCGAGGTGCGCGTTCCGATCTTCGACAAGGCCAACTCCCGCGCGGGCTTCAACGTGCTCGATCTTTCGGTCGCCGCGCGCAAGGAGCTCTACAGCCTGACGTCTGACCCGTTCGTGCCGAAGTACAGCCTCCGCTGGCTGCCCTTCAACGACGAGTTCGCCGTCCGCGGCACCTACTCCGAGTCCTTCAGCGCTCCGACGCTGTTCGACCTCACGGGTCCGGTTTCGCAGGGCTTCACGGCCGGCGTCAATATCTTCCGTTACAGCACGAGCGGCCAGGCGCTGGGCACCACCACGGGCTCCCGCCAGTACCGTTCGTCCTCCGGCGCGAACGCCAACCTGAACCCGTCGCAGTCACGTAACTGGACCGCCGGTGTCGTCTGGTCGCCGATGAAGAAGCTGAAGGGTCTCGAGGTCTCGATCGACTGGTTCAACATCGACGAGCGCGATCTCGTTTCGACCATCGCGTCCTCGCTCATCGTGAGCTCGGTCGAGCAGTTCGGTCCGGCCTCCCCCTACGCCTCGCTGGTCCGTCTCGGCGAGAGCGCCGCAGGCGAAACCTACTTCGGCACGGGCGCCCCGATCACGAGCCCCGGCCAGATGTCCAGCCGCCCGTCCGACACCGTGTGGATCACCAACCAGTTGGTGAATATCGCCGGTGTCTGGCAGTCCGGTGCCGACGTTAAGGTCTCCTATACCCACGACACGCAGTCCTGGGGCGTCCTCACGGGACGCGTCTCGGCGGTGTACCTGAATGACTACAATATTCAGAGTCTCCCGACGCAGGCTCCGTTTGACTACGCCGATTCCTACTCCGGCACCAGTCTCTATGCCCGCTGGCGCGCCTACGCGCAGGTCAGCTGGCGCTACAAGAGCTGGAACGCCGGTGTGAATCTGGTCGCGATCCCGAGCGTGACCGACGTCGCCACCCCGAATGAGCCGTCCGTCAAGGCTTACCGCACCATCGATCTGCAGGCGGGTTACAGCTTCTCCGGTTCCAAGAACCGCTGGCTGGAAGGCCTGTCCGTCAACGTCGGTGCGAACAACGTCCTCAACGTCGATCCGCCGTTCATCGCCTCCGAAGGCAACCAGAGCCGCGACATCAACGCCTACGACCCGGTTGGCCGCTTCTTCTTCATGGATGCGCGCTACAAGTTCTAAGGCAGCCTGAGCATGCATCCGCCGCATCGCGGCGGGTGACTGAAAAAGGCCGGGTCCTTCGGGACCCGGCCTTTTTCGTGCTGCAAAATCGCGTCCACCTCACACCGTTGGGGCATGAAGCTCTTCCATCCCCTCGCCAGCGCTTCGTCCGCCCACCGCTGGCTCCTCGCCGCGGCGGCGTCAGCGCTCCTCCTCCTCCTCCCCGCCCCCGCCGAGACGCGCGTGCCGCTTCCCGAGGTCGAAGTTCGCGCCCGCGAACTGCTGCCGATGAATGTCTTCTTCGATCAGCAGTCGATCGAGAGCGTCGTGATCTCGCCGGATGGCTCGAAGGTCGCCATGATCGCGCCGAACCAGGGCCGCTACAGCATCGCGGTCAAGGACCTTGCGACCGGGAACGTCACGGTACCGGTGCACTTCTCGGACGAGAATATCCGCAGCGTGTTCTGGAAGGGCTCGGATCGCCTCCTCTTCACGTCCGCCATCGCGGGCCACGAGGTGCCGTTGCTCGCGTCCGTCGACCTGCAGGGGCGCGGCCTGAAGCGCATCCTCGAACCGCGCCGCACGAAGGACGATTTCTCGCTGTTCTTCGGCAACCTCGTCGACCGCTTCCCAGCGAGCGATGATCACATCCTCATCTCCGGCTTCACCGAGGAGAGCGATGCGCGCCGTATCAACCCGAGCGCCCCGCGCAACCCCACGCCCAGCATCTACCGCGTCAACGTCAAGACCGGCCGCCGCTCGCCGGTCGTCGGCCTCGACCGCGGCGTCAGCGCGGGCTTCTTCGACCGCAACGCCGTGCAGCGGATGACCACCGAACTGGAGGGAGCGACGCGACTGTTCCGCATCCGGCAGCGCAACGACCAGCCGTGGCGCACGGTCAAGTCCTTCCCCGCCGCCGACGAACGCTGGGAAGTCGCCGGGCTCCTCGACTCCGGTGATACCGCCTACATCATCGACCAGACGACCGAGGACCGCGGCGTCCTCCGGGCATTCGACGTAACCAAGGGCGAGTTCGCCGCCGATGTGTTCACTCCGCCCGCCGGCATGATCCGCCGGGCCGTGATGTCGCCGAAGCGCGATCGCCTGCTCGGCGTCGTCTACGAGGATGTACTGCTGCGCACGCACTGGATCGATCCGCAGTGGGCGGCGATCATGAACTCCATCCAAGGCCAGTTCCCGCGCCATCTGCTGCTCGTGACCTCGATGGCCGATGATGAGAAGCGCTTCATTATCTGGGCGTTCTCGGACCGGGATCCGGGGCAGTACTACTTGGTGGAAATGAGCGCGGCGGGTCTACGCCTGCAGGCTGTGACCGCGGCGCGTCCGGCGATCAAGCCGGAGCAGATGTCATCGATGATGCCGATTGTCTACACGGCGCGGGATGGCATGAAGATCCACGGCTACCTGACCAAGCCGCTCGGGCGCGAGAAGGAGCGGGTGCCGCTTCTCGTGATGCCCCACGGCGGCCCCTTCGGAATCCGCGACACGTGGGGATTCAATCCGGAGGTCCAGTTCTTCGCCAGTCGCGGTTACGCCGTGCTGCAGCCGAATTTCCGCGGGTCCGGGGGCTACGGCTGGGACTTCCAGCGTTCCGGATTCGGCGAGTGGGGGGCGAAGATGCAGGATGACCTCACGGACTCGGTCAAGTGGGCGATCGCCGAGGGACACACCTCGGCCAACACGGTGGGGATCATTGGCGCCAGCTACGGCGGTTACGCCGCGCTGGCCGGAGCCACCTTCACCCCGGAGCTCTACCGCGTGGCCGTCAACTACGTCGGCGTCTCCGACCTGCGTCTGATCACGCGCTACGACCTGATCGGGAACAGCGTCGCCGGCGCCTGGCTGCAACGGGCGGTGGGCAACGACCCCGCCGTGCTGGCGGCGCGTTCGCCGGTCGAGCACGTGGCCCGCATCCGGATTCCGACGATGCACGCTTACGGTCGCAACGACCCCCGCGTGGAGTTCGATCACTGGGAGGTCCTGGAACGCGAGCTCAAGAAGCACGGCAAGGAATACGCCTCGCTCATCGAGGACGCCGAGGGTCACGGCTTCGAGAAGGAGGAAACGGCGTTCGGCTACTACGGCGCCGTCGAACGCTTCCTGACCAAGTACTTTCCCGCGGAGTGATCCGCCTGAACGGCCGGGTACGAGAGCCGCAGGACTCCGCCGTGCGCTTCGCTCTTGGTCCGACGCGGGACCGATTTCCCGAGGGGCCGAGGGCGGGTGGGACTTCATGGCTGAGACCCGTTCGCCGGGCTCTCAGCCTCTCCGTCTCAGCGTGATCCAGCGCGGCGGACCCGCACGCGCAGGGCCGCCTCGGGGATCTTCAGGACGTGAGTCCCCAGAATGCCCGGTCGCAGAATCACTTCTGGCGAGGTGAGCACGGGGCCGCTGTAGCTACCGGCTTCGTCCATTTCCCAGACCTCGCCGTTTTCGAGCACGAAGGAACGTCGGCCGTTGAAGGAGCGGAGATCGCCCTTCAATCGGGTCGCCACCTCATCCGACGCCGCAGCCGGCGCCGCCTTGGGCTTTGTGGGCTCTTCGCCCTTGTCCTTCAGGAAGGGAATCCAAGAGCGTACCGAACGATTCGCCGCCGCGGCAGCCGACGGAGCGGGGGCCGAGGTTGTTTGGCTCGCATTGCCTGCAGCCGCGGCGGCGGTTGCCGCGGACGCGTCAGGCGTCGCGGGCGAGGGCGACCCCGCCTGACTGATCCCGGCCGTTCCGGCATCGCGGTTGCCAGACGGGGTCGATTGTTCCCGGTAACGTTCCACGACGGCAATGAGGGCCGCCCGTTCCTCGGCGCTGAGCTTGGCCAGGCCGATCGCGGCCTGTTCCTCGGGCGAGAGTTGGCGGGTGAAGTCCTGGGCTGGCAGCGAGGGCAGGAACAGGCCGGCGCAGGCGACTGCCCCGGCGACGAAGGAAAGGACGGAGCGCATGCCGCGATCAAGTCACGCGCTCGTTTCGGGGCAACGTTTTTGGCGGGGTGGGGCGGGGTGACACGGCACCTCCGTGATGCGCCCTGGGGCAATGGATCTGCGGCCGTCAGCGCTGCCGCCGCTGGCGGCCGGGCTGGATGAGTTGTCTTCAGCGGGCGGCTTGATCCCGCACTGGCTCCCGCGCCGCCGGCGCCCTCGGGACCGCATTGGCCGGCTGGCTCTGTCGTCCTGCGACGCCGGCGAGATCCTTCGAGGGCCCCACAAGTCGGGTGCCGCTGACGTTCGGGGCCGGCTTGTCCCCGCGCGCCCCGTTGTCGGGTGGCGAAAAAAAGCCCCCTCGGTGGCGAGGGGGCTTGGGATTGGAGCGGAGCCGCAGGGCTCGCCTCCGAGCTCGATTAGAACGGCAGGGACATCGAAATCTCGTAGGTCCGGCCGAGCGAGCTGTGCAGGGCGCCGTTGAAGCCGAAGATGGTGTCGGAGAACGGAGGATCCTCGTCGAAGACGTTGCCGATGCCGCCGCTGATGCGCAGGCCCTTGCCGAGACCGCGGAAGACGCCGTTGCGGAACTCGTAGCCACCGCGAACGTCGACCTTGGTCTGCGACGGGATGCCGTAGTAGACGAAGCCGGCGGCCGAGGTGTAAGTCAGGTTGTTGCCCGATCGGTTCGATCCGAACTTGTCGAGGAAGGTCGCAAACACCGAGGCCGAGTACGGACCCTTCTGCCAGAAGATGGACGTGTTGAGCTTCCACTTCGGTGGCGAGAACGTATCGCCCGCATCGTCCAGCTCCGGCAGGCCGGGCCGCACGTTGCGGATGGCGGCGAGCGTGTTCGACGCGGTGGCGTTGACCGTGAAGCGGCCAAGGCGGTCGGAGGGGATGCGGTACTCGACGGAGTAGTCGATGCTCTCGTTGCGCACCTCACCGAAGTTCACGAGGGTCGTGTCGACGGATACCAAGCGGCCCGGCTGCCCGAGCGGCACGTCGACGACCGGATCTGGAGTCGCGCGGACCACGCGACCCGGGAAGGCGGCCTCGTTGTTCACGATGTTTTGTGCGCTCACGACCTGGATGACGTT
Source organism: Opitutaceae bacterium (assembly GCA_040382075.1). Lineage (GTDB taxonomy): Bacteria > Verrucomicrobiota > Verrucomicrobiia > Opitutales > Opitutaceae > UBA6669. Next base: position 44,166 of record JBEIGD010000009.1, on the reverse strand, counting down.
TTTCTGGATCGTGCGGTAGTAGTTGACCGAGAAGTTCAGGCCCTTGGCGAACGGCGGCTCGAAGACGAGGCCGTAGAACTCATTGGTCGACGTTTCCGGCTGGATGCCAGCATTGGCGCCGCGGGTCACACTCACGCCCGTCGTCGATGTCGGCGTGCGGCGCGGATCGGTCAGCGTCGAGGTGAACGGCGTGCCGGTCACCTGGTACTCGGTCAGACCCGGGGCGCGGAAGCCCTCGGAGTAGCTGCCGCGGATCAGGACCGGGAGGACGGGCACCCAGGACAGGCCGATCTTCGGGATGCTGGCGCTGCCGGCGGCATCGCGGTCCTCGTGGCGACCGGCGAGCTGGAGCTCGAGGCGCTGGAGCAGCGGCTGCGCATTCTTGCGGCCGAAGATCGGCACCGAAACCTCGGCGAAGCCCGCGAGGCTGGTGCGCGCGCCCGTCGCCTGGACGGTCGTCGCGACCGGCGTGACGGCCTGGTTGAAGGTAACACCGAGGCTGGAGTTCTTGGCCCGGTCGCTGGAAACGCCCGTGGCCATCTTGATCGTGCCGCCCCACCAGTCGGCGACATCGCCATCGAAGGTCAGATCGAACGACGTGAGCTCCGACGTGGTGTCGAGCGTGTTGTAGTTCGCCATGCGCTCGTAGATTGTGGCCTGGCTGCTGCTGGAGGCGCGGGCGTCAATGAACGGATTCAGGCGCAGCGCCGGGTCGGGATTGGCGAGGGCAGCGGTGATGGCGAACGTGTTGAAGTCACGCGTGCGCTGGGAGAAGTCTTGGTTCTGCCAGCCGACGCCGAGATCCCAGCGCCACGTGCCGCCGAGGCGGCCGCGGACGCCGAACAGCGCGTTCTCCGCGATCGTGTGCGTCGCCTGCGTGACGGAGCCGAACTCGTAGTGAATCATGCCGACGAGCACGTCCTGGCCGAACGGGTTGAAGGCCGCCGGGACGATCGTCGCGACGTTGCCGAAACCCGTGGAAGCCGCCGCCGTGGAGACCGGAGGCTGCGTCGAGTACAGGCCCTGCGTGTCGGTCTTGCCGATGCGCAGGTAGGCTTCAACGCCCGAGGCGAACTCGTAGGAGAAGTTGGCGTTCACGCCCTTGCGCTCGGACGGAGAAACGAGGTCGAGGAAGCTCGCGGTGTTGCCGCGGCGCACGCCCGAGGCGGTGAAGACTGGAGCACCGGTGGTCGCGTTGTAGCTGGTCGGACCGACGGCGATGAAGCTCCCCAGGGCCGGCGTCTGCGCGGCGCCCGCCGGCACCAGGGCCAGCGGGGTGTTGAGACCGCCGACCGACATGCCCGTCAGCGTGCCGGTGCGGGCCTGGACGAGGGCGGGGTAGCCCCAGTTGAGACGCAGGTCGACGCCGCTGACCGGGGTGTTGGTGTTGTTGTTGAAGCCCTTGGTGAAGCCGCGGTGGTCCTGGTTCTTGGAGAATGCCCGCTGGCTGGCCTTGAGGTCGGAGCGGTCGTAGTAATCGAGCGTCACCGTGCCGCGGAGGCGGCCCTCGGCGAAGCCGGAGGTCACCGTCGCGCCGCGCTCGCGGGCGCCGCCGTGCCACGTGCCTTTGTAGGTCGTGGTCAGCTCGTTGCCGACGTAGTTCTTCTTGAGGACGATGTTGATCACGCCGGCGACCGCATCCGCGCCGTAGAGGGCGGAGGCGCCGTCGGTGATGACCTCGACGCGCTCGATCATGCCAAGCGGGATGGTATTGAGATCGACGAAGCCTTGGCGGGAGTCGGTGGAGCGGTTGCCCGCGCCGGACTGTGCCACGCGACGTCCGTCGACGAGGACGAGGGTCGAACCGGAGCCAAGGCCGCGGAGCGAGACGCCGGACACACCGCTCTGGGCGGGCGGCGCGGACGCGCTGCCGGTCACGAAGTTGAAGGGCGGGGTGGTCGTCTCCGTGCGCTGGCCGAATTCGGGATTGTACTCGTTCGGCGCGCTGCCGCGGCCGGAGGAGATGCCGGAATAGTTTTGCGGGAGGTAATTCAGGAAGTCGGCCAGCGTCATGGCGCCCGTGGACCGGATGTAGTCGCGGTCATAGGCGCTCACGGGCGAGGGACCGACCGCCTCGGTCTGCCGGATGCGGCTGCCGAGGACCTCGACCTCCTGCAATTGGAGGGGCGTGGACGTCACGGTCTTGGCGGGGGCCGTGGTCGCGGTGCTGGCCGCGGGCTGTCCCTGGGCGAAGACGGCGGCGCCGGCCGCGAGCGCGGTGGCGAGCCAGCGCCGGAGGGCGAGGGAGGTGGTGTGGTGCATGGTGGTCAAGGTCTCTTCGGAGGTGAAGGCGAAGACGATCCCGGGATCGGGACTAGGGGAAGAGCGTGACGGACTCCGAGGCGGTAGAGAAGACCAGAATCATGGCAGGCGTCCCGGAGTCCGCGCCCTTGGCGGCTGGATGGGCGCGTTCCCCGGTGAGGACCGTGTCGAACCGTCAGGGCGCTCGGCCGCGTGGCGGGAGCCGAGTCGCTCCTTTTGCTGGAGGGGCGCTCCCGCCCGGCGGCTTAGTATGAGTAGTTCAACGTGACCCCGAAGGTCCGGGGGTCGCCGAGGACGGCGGCGTAGTGTCCGGCATTGCCTCCGGCGGGGAGGAGTTGTTCGAAGTAGTCCCGGTTCAGGGCGTTGCGCACCCAAAGGGAGAGTTCAAGTCCGCGGCCCGTGCGGAGGCCGATGCGGGCGTTGGCCACGGTGTGGGCGTCGATGTTGAGGAAGCGCGAGGGCGAAGGACTGGACGAGAAGGAACTGCGGTAAAATGCATCGATGCCGAAGATCACTTCGCCGCGGTCGCCGATGAGTTTCAGTGGCCGGGTGAACTCCGCACCAGCGGAGGCCGCCCACCGCGACAACCCCGGGAGCCGCCCTCCGGAGATGTCCTTGAACGTGGGGCCACCCGTCTCCTCCAGCGGCGGCGGCGCGTTGGTGAAGCGCACGTACTTACCGTCGCTGTAGGCCAGCGCCCCCCGCAGGGAAACGCCGCGGAGCCGAAGAAGGGCGTCGAGCTCCGCCCCGCGGACGCGCACCTTCTCCGCGTTGGCGAGGTAGCCGCGGTTGAGCGCGAGATCCGGCGCCTGCACCAGCGTCTGGAAATCGTCGACGTCGGTGTGGAAGACGCTGAGGTTGATCACCGCGTTGGAGGTCGGGGTCGCCTTCACCCCCGCCTCGAGGTGTCCCACGGACTCCGGTTTCACGACGGCAAGTTCGGTCATCACGCGGGTGCCTTCGGTGGGCAGGCCGCCGAGGTTGAGCCCGACGGGCTTGTGACCGGTCGCGTAAGTGGCGAAGACCCGCGTGCGTTCGCTGACCTTCACGTTGGCGGTCAATTGCCCGGACACCACCGTGTCGTCGACCCGGGCCTTGAATGCCTGATCGGAGTACACCGAGCGCTTGAGCGCGAGCAGCGCGGGATCCGAGGTCTGCAGGCCGCCGTAGGTCTCGCGGCGGAAGTCGACCTGCTTGTCGTCGTAGTTGGCGCGCAGCCCGAGTAGGAGGTCGACCTGGGGGGTGAGTGACCATTCGACTTGTCCGAACGTCGCCCCGCTGAAGGAATCGAGCTTCGGATAGGACTTGATGCCGTACCCCTCCAGCAGGCCGGGCGTGCGCCACAGGGGACTGGTGCTGCTTTGCGCGAAGCGCCACTGCGCGCTCCCCGCCTGCTCGGAATGCACGGGATCGGGTCGCAGCGTCTGCGCGAGCGCATACACGCCCATCACGCCCGTGAGGCGCGAGGCCAGCCGGCCGGCCCAGCGGATCTCCTGGGAGGTTTGCTGGTGGGTCGATGTGGCCTGCGAGAGGGTGAGGGCGGGAAGCGCGGTGAAATCCCGGTCGTTCGAGGGATCCCAATCCCAGAACCGCCACGCCGTCGTGGAGGTGACCGTGCCGGCGGGCAGTTCGAGATCCACATTCAACGCCACGCCGCCGTAGTCGTTGCCAGAGCGCCACTCCGAATCGTGGTCGATCCGGCGGGCGAACGGTTCCGGGTTGGGCGCGGCATAGCCGAGGTCCGCGACGATCGCAGCAAACTGCCGGTAGGCCGGTCGACGGGTGGGGACGATGCCCGCCAGGACTTGCGCGTAGCCGACCGGGTGCTGACGGGTCAGGTCGGCGGACAGCAACACGTCCACCCGTCCGTCCACGCTGTAGAGCAGCTGGCCGCGGACTCCGAGGTTATCGAGTTCGTTCACCTTCTGCCGGGTCAGCGTGTTGAGCAGCAGGCCGTCGCGGCGGGTGCTGGAGACGGAAACGCGGCCGGCGAAGTGGCCTCCCAGCGGACCGGTCAGTGACGCCTTGGTCTGGATGAACCCGACGTTGCCGTAGCTGGTCTCGAACGTGCCCCGATGCGTGAAGCTGGGCTTGCGGGAGGTGATGTTGAACGCGCCGGCGCTCGTGTTCTTCCCAAAGAGCGTCCCTTGGGGCCCGCGCAGCACTTCGATCCGCTCGACATCGATGAAGTCCAGCGTCGTCGCCGCCGGCCGCGCGAGGAAGACGCCGTCGACGTAGAAACCGACGCTGGCGTCGATGCCGTCGTTGGTCAGGCCGAAGGTCGTGCCCTGGCCGCGGATGTTGATCGCCGTGTTGCGGGGATTCGAGGAGTAGAACTGCACCGAGGGAACCAACTCCTTGAGCCGGTTCACGTTGAAGGACTGGGTCGAATCCAACTCGCTTCCTCCCACCACCGAGATCGGGATCGGAACGTCCTGCGCCGCCTCGGCGCGGCGACGGGCGGTCACCGTGAACTCCGACAAGAGAACCGCCGTCTTGGCGGCTGGCGGCGCGGGGGGGCGGGGGCCATCGGTCGGTACGCTTGCGCCGCTCGGCAACGGCGGGGGCGGTCCGTCGTTCTTGGACGGCACTTGCGCCAGCGCCGCGGGCACGCCGGAGAGCAGGAGGGAAAGGATAAGGAGGTTCTGGGGCGAAGACATGGAGAAGCCGGGAATCGAGGTGGAACGGCAGGCGGCGGACGGAATCCGGCCGACGCAGTCGGTCGGAGGCCTCGGCGCGTGGACCGGGTCAGGCCGGGCCGCCAGCGGAGGCTAAGGGCAAGCGGAGGGCAGTCCGGTCGTCCGGAAGCTCCGACAATCCGACGCGGCAAGGAGAGACGCCGTGGTCGGTTGGTCTCCTCAGGCCGGAATTCACGCCACGAGGCGAAGAATTCGGTTCCAACCTTGGGAGGTCATGACTCAATAGTCAACTAAATTGATCTGATTACTGTTGATTAATCGAAACCACGCTTCGCCGCGCGGAGGCCGGGGCGACCAGCATTCGCAGCGATTAGTCTAGTATTTGATTTAGAAATACTTAAGAGATCATCTGGTCGTGATCGCGTTCCCGCGGGTGACGACCCGACCGCCGAACGCGGTCGATCGGTGTGGCATCAGGGCATCCTGACGCCGCCGGTCCGCGGCCCTGGGAGTGTTCGGCGTCTCGGGGGAGGAGGCGGCCCGAACGGCGCGTCAGCGCGAGCGCAGACGGATGCCTTCGTGGACGGTGTCGCCGGGGTGGAGCACGACGGTGTCACCGGCGGCCAGCCCGCCGGTGACTTCGGCCTCGGCGTCGTTGCGTCGTCCGATGGTCACTTCGCGCAGACGGGCCCGTCCGTCGGCGGCGGCGAAGACGGCCCAGCGGTCGCCCTGCCGGAAGAGGGCTCCGACCGGCACCTTGAGCGTCGACATCACGTCCTCGGTCACGATGTGGGCTTCCACGCGGAAGCCGTCGCCGAGGCTGCGGCGCACGTCCACCGGGCTGGTCAGGTCGGCCAGCACGTTCACCCGCTGCTCCTCGACCCCGAGGGCGGAGACCTTCGTGAAGCCGGAGGGCTCGACGACGCGCACGCGCGCCGAAAGCGGGGCGGCGCCGCCCCATTGCTCGATGCGGACCCGGGCGCCGGCCGGAATCCGCACCGCGTCGGTCGACAGGGCCTCGATCACCACTTCGAGGTCCGTTGGATCGCCGACCTCCACGAGGCGCGCCCCCGCGGCCACCACGGTTGCGCTCTCCTCGAAGACGCGAAGGACCCGACCGGAGATCGGAGCGCGGATGACGCGGCGTGCCTCCGCGGCGGAGCCCTTGCCGTCCGGGGTGACGAGGGCCGCGCGGGCGACCTCGACCTCGTAGTCGGCGATCCGCTGCGCGAACTCGGCGGAGCGCACGGCGGCGGCGGCCTCGGCCTCGCGGCGCTCCGCGGCGTCGAGTTCCTGGTGGGACAGGCTGGACTGCGCGTGCAGGCCGCGGGCGCGCTCAAGGTCGGTTCTGGCGTAGGCGTGGTCCGACTGGGCACCCTGCAGGAGCGGAACCGTGCGGGACTGCTCCGCTTCCGCCGCCTTGACGCGGGCCTCGGCCTGTGCGCGCGCCCGCGGATCGAGCAGCGCGGGGTCTGCTGGTTCGAGCGTGGCGATGACGGTCCGCCCGGCTTCCACCGCGTCGCCAGGACGCAGCGTCACGCGGAGCAACCGACCGGAGAGGGGGGCCGAGATGACGTGCCGCTGGCGGATCCGGGTGCGGCCCTCCTCGACGACCGCCAGCGTGAGGGGTCCGCGGATGACCGTGGCGAAGTCGACGGGGGTGGCGCGGGGGCGGAGCGCCCATCCGAGCGTGCCGACTGCGGCCACGGCGGCGAGGGCGAGCCAGAGCGAGAACGTCTTGGATTTCATGGGAGAGCGGTTGGACGGCGGCGGCCTAGTCGCGCGACTTGAGCACGGCGATGAGATCGAGGCGGTCAATTCGGCGCCGGACGATGAGGCTGGAGATGAGGGTGGCGGCGAGCACGGTGATCACGGCCTTCGCGTAGGTGGCCGGTTCGATCACGAGTGGAAAGTGCTGCGTCTCGGTCTCGAGGGCCCGCACCGTGAGGCGGGCGAGGAGGTTGCCGAGCACGAGGCCGGTGGGCACGGCGAGCAGCGTGAGGACGCCGATCTCGCCGAGCAGCGTCGAGGACACCTCGCGGCGGGTGAGGCCGATGACCCGGAGCGTGGCCAACTCCCACGCCCGCTCGGAGAGGGTGACCCGGGCCGCATTGTAGACCACGCCGAAGGCGATGATCGACGCGAAGATCACGTTGAACAGGCGCATCCGCAGCAGGTTCTCCGACATCAGTTTTCGGAAGCTCGCGATCAGGGACTGCGTGGACGTGACCCCCGCGATCCGCGGCGTCTGCTTGATTTGGGCGTAGAAGGCGGGCTCCTCACGGGCGTCGGCGAGCAGGAAAGCACCGGAGAAGACGGCGCCCTCGCGCAGGAAGGCGTTGAGCTCCTCGCGCGAGAGGTAAGCGGCCTGGCCGGAGAAGTCCCGCACGGTGCCCGCGACCGCGATGGAGCGCACGGGGCGCGCGCCCTCGAGCACCTCCACGTCGAGCAGGTCGCCCGGATTCACCGCGAGCAACTGTGCCAGCTTCTCGGACAGCAGCAGTCCTCGCGCGGGAAGCCGCGCGGGCCGTCCTTGGAGATCGATCGGGCGCAGGAGGGTGGTGTCGGGCTCCAGCCCGAGCAGCGAGGTGAGACGGGAGCGCGGACCGTGGCGCAGCCGGACTGGCACCGAACGGAATCCCTCGGTCCGCAGGACGCCGGGCAGTCGGGCGGTGCCGTGCAGGATCTCGCGTGAGGACGGCTCGACGAAGGCGATGCTGTAGTCGAAGCGCTGGGTGGCCTCGAACTGGTCCTGCATCAGGCGGTCGACGAGATCGGAGCTGAACGAGCCGAGGATCATCACCGCGATGCCGAGGGCGATCCCGAGAGCGGACAGTGCGGCCCGCACCGGATGCCGGGCGATCTGCCGGAGGGTGAGCTGCGCGAGGGGAGGCAGGGGATGGCGGTGCCCGGGACGGGCGAGAAAGCCGAGGTGGAACTGCGCCGGCGCCTCGGGCCGCATGGCCTCGGCGGGCGCGAGACGGACGACGCGCAGGATCGCCATCGCCACGCTGAGCACCCCGGCGAGGGCGCTGATGCCGACCGCGCTCGCCAGCACGCCGGCGCCCACCTTGTAATGCTGGTCCGGGAAGCGGAAGAACCGCACGTAGAGATCGGCCAGCCCCGAGCCGAGCCAGCCGCCGACCGCGGTGCCGAGGGCGGTGCCCGCGAAGACGATCAGGAGGGCGAATGTGAGGTAGTGCGCGCCGATTTCCCAGCGCGTGTACCCAAATGCCTTGAGCGTCGCGATTTGCTCGCGCTGCGTCGCGATCATCCGGTTGAGGACGACGTTGAGGATGAACGCGGCCACCAGCAGGAAGATCACCGGCGCCACCAGCGCCATTGCCCGCAGCTGGGAAAGCTCGTTCGCGACCGTCCGGTGCGAGACCTGCTCCTCGCGCCCGTACGCACCGCGCCCGCCGTACGGTGCCAGCAGGGCGTCGATGCCGGCCTTGACCTCGGGGAGGGAGGCGCCCGGGGTGACCGCGACCGCGAGGTCATTGAACGCCTTGGCGAGGTCGAACGCGGCCGCGAGCGGGCGGTCCCGCATCCAGAGCACACCGAACCGGCGGTCGTCCGGCACCATGTCGCCGCCCCGGATCTGGTAGACGTACTCCGGCGAAAGCGCGATCCCCACGACGGTGAGCTGCTCCCGCCGGCCGTTGATCACGGCGCGGAGCGTGTCGCCCGGCTGCAGGCCGTGCGCGCTGGCGAAGGCCTCGTTCGCCAGGACCTCCCCGCGGCGCTCCGCCTCCGGCCAGCGACCGCGGCGCAGGTGGAGTCGGCCCAGCACCGGTTCGCCACGGTCCGGGAGCGAAACAAGGCGGCCGACCGCCGGCTCCACGACGCCGGGGAGGTCGAGCGTCACCTCCGCCACCACCCGGGTCTGCACGGCCGCGACGCCGGGAATTTCCGCGAGGCGGCGCGCGAGCGAGACCGGGGCCCGCTGCAGGTGCGCAAAGAGGTGCGGCAGCCGCGCCTCGTCGTAGTAGCGGGCCGCCATCCGCTCCAGCGACTGTAGCACGCTCACCGACATCACGAAGGTCGCCACGCCGCAGGCCACCACGAGGCTGATCGCCACCGCCTGGGTCCACAGCACCCGCAGGTCGCGCAGGAGTTTTCGCTGGAGGGCCTTCATCGGGAGGGATGCGCCCCGCCGTCTACCAGACGAGCGAAGCCGCCGGCGCCCGCGCCGGGTTGCGGTGCAGGCTCGCGATCCGGCCGTCCGAGAGCGCCACGACGCGGTCCGCCATCGCTGCGATCACGGCGTTGTGGGTGATGATCACGGTCGTGGTGCCGAGCTCGCGGTTGATCCGTTCGATCACCTCCAGCACGGTGATCCCGGTCTTCACGTCGAGCGCCCCGGTCGGCTCGTCGCAGAGGAGCACGTCCGGCCGCTTCGCGATCGAGCGGGCGATCGCGACGCGCTGCTGCTCTCCGCCCGAGAGCTGCGCTGGAAAGCTGTCGAGGCGGTCCCCGAGGCCCACGAGCCGCAGCGCCTCCTCCGGCGGCATCGGGTCGCGGGCGATGTCGGTCACCACCGCCACGTTCTCCCGCGCGGTCAGGGTCGGCATCAGGTTGTAGAACTGGAAGACGAACCCGACATGCTCGCGCCGGTAGCGGGTGAGGGCCGCGTCGTCCCACGCGCTCAGATCGTGATCGCGGAAGCGCACGCTCCCCGAGGTGGGAACGTCGAGACCGCCGAGGATGTTGAGGAGCGTCGATTTTCCGCTGCCGGATGGGCCGAGCAGGACGACGAATTCCCCGGCAAAGAGCTCAAGATCGATCCCGCGCAGGGCGTGAACCTCGGTCGCTCCGGATCGGAACACGCGGGTGACCCCGCGCGCCACGAAGACCGGCGTCGGCTGGCCGCCCGGGCCGGCGGGGGCGGTTTCCGGGGGCGTCGGGGCGGCGGCGGGCATGGCGGGAGAGGTACGGAGGAGCACCCCTGCGGGAACACCGGGAGCGTGGCAGGCTCCGCGCCCGAGAGCCAGCCCGATGATGCGGCCCTCAGCCCAGCCAGCGGCGGGCGTTGTGGAAGAGCTCCATCCAGGGGCTCTCCTCAGCGGTCCAGGTCGGCGGCCGCCAGCTCAGGGAGACCGTGCGGTGGACGCGCTCGGGGTGCGGCATGAGGATGGTCACGCGCCCACTTTCCGTGGTCAGCGCGGTGATGCCTCGGGGCGACCCGTTGGGGTTGAGTGGATACCGCTCGGTCGCATCGTGATGGTGATCGACGAACCGGGCGGCTACGAGGCCCGAGGCGTCGCAGGCCGCCATGGCCGCAGCGTCGGAAAACTCGGCCCGGCCCTCGCCGTGAGCGAGGGCCACCGGGATCACCGATCCAGCCATGCCGGCGAAGAAGACGCTGGGGCTCGACTCGATGCGCAGCGAAGAAAACCGCGCCTCGAAGCGCTCGGACTGATTCTGGACGAAGCGGGGCCAGTGGGCCGCCCCGGGAATGATGCTCCGGAGGTTGCTCATCATCTGGCACCCGTTGCACACGCCCAGCGCGAAGGAATCAGGCCGCGTGAAGAAGGCCTGAAAGGCCTCCCGGGCTCGCGCGTTGAAGAGGATGCTCTTGGCCCAGCCTTCCCCCGCGCCGAGTACGTCGCCGTAGCTGAAGCCACCGCAGGCCACGAGCCCGCGGACACTCTCCAGCGAGAAGCGGCCCGCGAGGATGTCCGTCATGTGCACATCAAGCGCCCGGAAGCCGGCCCGGTCGAACGCCGCCGCCATCTCCACCTCCCCGTTCACGCCCTGCTCGCGCAGGATCGCGATCGCGGGACGTGTGCCGGACCGCACCACCGCCGGCGCGGAGGGCGTGAAGGTGAGCTTGGGCGTGATCCCGGGGTCCGCCCGGTCCAGACGCACCGCGTGCTCCGATTCCGCGCAGACTGGGTTGTCGCGGAGACCCGCGATGCGGCGGGTCACGTCCGACCAGAGGTTCCTCAGGACAAAGACGTCATCGTCCAGCAAGACGTGCTCCAGTGTACGGATACGAAGACGGTGATCACGGTTGAGGGTACCGAGGACGTGGGTGCAGGCGCCGAGACCGCCGCGGCGGAGGATGGAGGTGACGGCGGGAATGTGGGCGGTCCGGATCTGGATCACCGCGCCCAGTTCCTCGGCGAACAGGGCCGCCAGAGCTGAGGCGCGCGGTGAGCCGTCGCCGTCCGCTCCGCTGAGCAGCAGCGGGGCGGGAAGGAGCAGGTCCATGCCGGCCCGCCCGGCGAAGGCCATCTCGACCAGCGTCGCGAGCAGCCCGCCGTCGGAGCGGTCGTGATACGCGAGGAGGCGATCCTCCTGATTCAGCTGCTGGATGGCGGCCCAGAACGACTTCAGGTCGCCCGGATGATCGAGGTCGGGCGCGGTGCGGCCGGTCTGCCCCATCACCTGGGCGAGGATGGAGCCACCGAGGCGGTTGCGGCCTCGGCCAAGGTCGATCAGGAGCAGCGCGGTCTCGCCGGCGTCGGTGCGCAGCTGTGGCGTAAGCGAGCGGCGGACATCGGCGCAGGCAGCGAACGCGGAAACGATCAGCGACACCGGCGCCGACATGCGGCGGGTGCGGTCGCCCTCGCGCCAGACCGTGCTCATGCTCATCGAGTCCTTGCCGACCGGGATGGTGATGCCGAGCGCCGGACATAGCTCAAGGCCCACGGCGCGGACCGCCGCGTAGAGCGCGGCACCCTCACCCGGAAGGGCTGGGGCCGCCATCCAATTGGCGGAGAGGTTGACGCGACCGAGATCGGGGATGAAGGCCGCCGCGAGGTTGGTCAGCGCTTCGCCGACCGCGAGGCGCGCGGAGGCGGCGGCGTCGTGGATCGCGGTGGGCGTGCGCTCACCGACCGCCATGGCCTCGCCGCTGTGGACGTCGAACGCGGCCGCCGTCACCGCGCAGTCGGCCACCGGCACCTGCCATGGGCCGACCATCTGGTCGCGGACCACGAGTCCGGTGACGGAGCGGTCGCCGATCGTGATGAGGAAGGACTTGTCGGCCACGCTGGGGTGACTGAGCACGCGGCGCACGGCTTCGGGAAATTCGAGGCCGCCGAGATCGAGGCGCGGGAGCGCGCGGGTGACGGTGGTGTCGCGGCGGTGCATCCGGGGCGGCTTGCCGAGGAGCACATCGAGCGGCAGGTCGATGGGCGTGTTGCGGAAGTGGCGATCCGTGAGCACGAGCTGGCGTTCGGTGGTGGCTTCACCGACCACGGCGTACGGGCAGCGCTCGCGCGCGCAGAGTGCCGCGAACGTGGCCATGTGCGCGGCCGGGATGGCGAGGACGTAGCGCTCCTGGGACTCGTTGCACCAGAGCTCGAGCGGACTCATGCCCGGCTCGTCACTGGGCACCTCGCGCAATTCGAAACGGCCGCCGCGGCCGCCGTCGTTCACCAGTTCCGGCAGTGCGTTGGAGATGCCGCCGGCGCCGACGTCGTGGATGAAGGCGATCGGATTCTCTGCGCCCAGTGCCCAGCAGCGGTCGATGACCTCCTGGCAGCGCCGCTGGATCTCCGCGTTGTCCCGCTGGACGCTGGCGAAGTCGAGGTCCTCCTGCCCGGAGCCGGTCGCAACCGAGCTGGCCGCGCCGCCGCCGAGACCAATCAGCATCGCGGGACCGCCGAGGACGACGAGCCGGGCGCCCGGCTCGATCACGCCTTTCTGGACGTGGTCGGCGCGGATGTTGCCGAGGCCGCCGGCGAGCATGATCGGCTTGTGGTAACCGCGGAGTTCGGTGGCCCCCTCGCTGGCAGGCGTGCCCGGGGCGGCGGGGATCTCCGCCTCGAAGCTGCGAAAGTAGCCGGTGAGGGCGGGGCGCCCAAACTCGTTGTTGAACGCCGCGCCTCCGAGCGGACCCTCGATCATGATGTCGAGCGCCGAGGCGATGCGGCCCGGCTTGCCGTGATCTTTCTCCCATGGCTGCACCGCGCCCGGGATGCGCAGGTGTGAGACCGTGAAGCCGGTGAGGCCGGCCTTCGGCTTGGCCCCGCGCCCGGTGGCTCCTTCATCGCGGATCTCCCCGCCCGCGCCGGTGGCGGCACCCGGGTAGGGCGAAATGGCCGTGGGATGATTGTGCGTCTCGACCTTGCAGAGCAGGTGGATGTCCTCGGAATGCGCGGCATACTCGCCGGAGACGGGATCCGCGAAGAAGCGGCCACCGGGCGAGCCGACGAGCACCGCGGCGTTATCCTTGTAGGCGGAAAGGATGCCCTCGCTGTGCAGCTGATGGGTGTTCCGGATCATCTGGAACAGCGACCGCTCGCGCGCCTCGCCGTCGATCTCCCAGGACGCGTTGAAGATCTTGTGCCGGCAGTGCTCGGAATTCGCCTGCGCGAACATCATCAGTTCCACGTCGTGCGGATCGCGGCCGAGCGTGTGGAAGGCATTGACGAGGTAGTCGATCTCGTCCTCGGCGAGCGCGAGACCGAGGCTGGCGTTCGCGGCGACGAGCGCCTCGCGTCCCCGGGCCAGCACCGGCACCGACGCGAGCGGGCGCGGGCTCTCGTGACGGAACAGGACGTGGCAGTCCTCAACCGTGCCGAACACGGCCTGCGTCATGCGGTCGTGCAGCCGGCCCATCGCCCGATCGACGACGGCGTCGGGGGTGCCGGCGTCCAGGGCCAGTTCGTAGGCGATGACCCGCTCGATGCGGCGGATCGCGGTCAGCCCGCAGATGCGAGCGATGTCGGAGGCCTTGGATGACCACGGGGAAAGTGTACCGGGGCGCGGAGCAACGACGCGGGTGCGGCGCTCGCCGGTGAGCGAAACGGACTCGACCTGCGGACCGTACGTGAGCAAGCGCTCGAGTACGGCGTGCTCCTCGGTCGACAGCGGCGCCGAGAGAGCGACGAGATGGACGAAGTGCGCCGTCAGGCCGCGGAGCGGGAAGCCTTCGGCCGTCAGCTCGTGAAGGAGCTTTTGGCTGCGCGAGGAGGAGAGCGCCGGAGAGCCGCGGAGAATGAGCATGGTCGGGCTGCGATGCTCCGGAACAAGCCGCGGTGGGTCAAGCGGCGGGAGGGGTGGATTGGCGCGTTCCCCGGCACCCGTGGCTGGACCGCCGGCCTCCGGGGCTCAGCGACGGCCGGATTGCCGGAGCAACACGGCGACGACGACGGCGGCGAGCAGATCCGTACCCGCGACCACCGCTCGCAGCGACCAGGGCAGAGGCAGGGGAAGCACGAGTACCAGCACCGCGCTGGCGACGAGGGCGATGGCCACGATTTTGAGCAACGAGCGTTTGCGTTCAAACGCGGACGGAGGAGTGGGCATGGGTGAAAAGGGTCGGGGAGGCCGCCGGGCGCGGGGTCTCTTCAGGACGGTGAGGCCAGCGGCAACGTCAGCCGCAGCGTCGTGCCGGCGGCACTGGTGTCGAGCAGCTGGATGTCGCCCGAGTGGGAGAGGAGGATGCGCTTGGCGATGCCCAGCCCGAGCCCGGTGCCATCGGGGCGACCGGAGAGGAAGTTGTCGAAGATGTGGGCGCGGAGCCGCTCCGGGATGCCGGAACCCGTGTCGGCGACGTCGATGTGGACGATGCGCCCTCCGCCCGCGCGCTCCTCGGTCGTGGTCTGCAGCGTGATCGTACCCCCGTTGGGCATCGCCTGCGTGGAATTGAAGAGCAGGTTGAGCAGGACTTGCTGGATCTGCCCTTTGTGTACCTCGACAACGAGGGAGCGAGGGATCGGAGCGACCCGGAGCGCGATTTTTCCTTGGGCGAGCTTCAGGCGGATCAGGAGCGCGGTGTCCTCGACGAGATCCGCGAGGACCCACGGGGCGTGCAGGCTCGCGGGCGCCTTGCCGAACTGCAGCACGCGGGAAACGATGGCCTCCAGTTGATCGAGCTTCTCCCCGATCACGCGCACGTCCGTGCGCCGCGGGTCGTCGGTCGGAAACTCAAGGTTCAGATAGCCGAAGAGCAGCTTGATGACCGTGAGGGGATTGCGGATCTCGTGCGCGATCTCCGCGGCGAGCAGACCGAGTGTCGTGAGCTGCTCGTTCTTGCGCAGCGAATCCTCGCTGCGGAACACGCGGGCGTAGAGCCGCGCATTCTGGAGCGCGACGGCGGCCAGGGAGGCGAGCGTCGCGCCGAGCCGCTTTTCGTCGTTGTTGAAGCGGTGGATCTGCTCGGTGAAGATCGCCAGCACGCCGAGTACCTCCCCTTCAAAGACCAGTGGCGTCGCGAGCAGGGAGCGTAGCCGCGGATCCACCGGCAGGTCGACGACGTCGATGTATTCCGGCGACTGGATGTTCGCGAACTCCAAAGCGCGGCGGGTCTGAATCACCGCACCGATCGCGCTCGTTTCGAGGGGCAAGTCATCCGCGGGGCCGGGCCGCGTGACGAGCGTCGAGTCGGGATTGGACAGCGCGACGAGCCGCAGAGCACCGCGCGTGGGGTCGTGCAGGTAGAGTCCGCAGGCGCGCGCCTGCATGATCAGCCGCGCATCGCGGGTGACGGTCTCGAACAGGTCGCGCTCCTCGACCTTGGCGACCAGGGCCTGACCGATGCCGATGAGCGACTCGAACTGGCGCGCCTTGCCGCGGAGCTGCTGCAGTTGCCAAAGGCGCTGCAGCACCGCCGTCGCCTGCGCCGTCAGGCGGATCAGCGTGTCGAGGTCGTCCCGCGTGAAACCATCGGGCCGGTCGCTGTCGAGGTTCACCACCCCGAGCACCTGACCGTGCTCCTCCATCGGCGCGGCGATCTCGCAGTGCACGCTCGGGCGCAGGCGGACGTAGCGGGCGTCGCGGCGGACGTCGGGCACGAACTGCGGCCTGCCGTGGAAGGCCACCCAGCCGGTGATGCCTTGGCCGAGGCGCAGCGTGACCTCGCGGTAGTCGTCGGGGAGTCCCTGCTGGGCCTCGATCTCGAGGCGGCCGGTATCGGGGTTGAGCAGTGCGATGGATCCCGAGTCAGCTCGAAAATGCCCGATCAGCACCTCGAGGATGCGCCGGAGCGCGATCGCGGGATCGTCGACCTCCGTGGCGAGGGCGGCGAGCCGGTAGAGGGAGGCTTCAAGCGTGGGAGCGGACACGGGGAAGTCAGCGGCGGGAGGGTCTGGGCAAGAAGCAGGGTGGACGGACGAGGGCGGGGGCGGGGGCGGTCGAGAGGTGGATCACTCCATCTTCAAGACGATCTTCCCGAACTGCCCGGCGGCCGCGAGATGATCGAACGCCGCGCCGGCTTCGGCGAGCGGGAAGACCTCGCTCACGATGGGCGCGATCCGCTCCTCCGCGACGAAGCGGAGCATCGCGGACCAGTCCTTCGGGCTGCCCATGGTGGAACCGAGCAGCGAGAGCTGGCGCCAGAACACCTTGCGCGAGGGCAGGGTCGGCGGATTGCCGGCCGTGGCCCCGAAGAAAACGATCCGGGCACCGGGAGCGGCGACATCGACGAGCGACTCGAAGCCGGGACCGCCGGCGCTGTCGACGATGACCGAGAAGGGCCCGCCCGCGGCGCGGACCGCGGCCTGCGGCCACGCGGGATCGCGGTAGTCGAAGCCGTTCCGCGCCCCGAGCGCGAAGGCTCGGGCCAGTTTATCGGCCGAACCCGATGTCACCCAGACCTCGGCGCCGAGCGAGACGGCGAACTGCAGCGCGGCGAGCGCCACGCCGCCGCCGATGCCGGTGATGAGCACCCGATCTCCCCGCTCGAGGCGCGCGCGCGAAAAGAGCGCGCGATACGCCGTGAGACCTGCCAGCGGCAGCGCCGCAGCCTCGACCCAACTCAGGTGGGCGGGCCGGGGGGAAAGCTGCGCGACCGGCACCGCGATCTCCTCCGCCAGCGTCCCTGGGCGGGGCAGGCCGAGGATGGAGAAGTTCGGACCTTGCGCCTCCTCGCGGTCACCCCAGTCCAGGCTGGGATTGATGATCACCTCGCGACCGAGCCAGTTGCGGTCGACGTCGGGCCCGACCGCCTCGACGACACCGGCGCCGTCGGAACCGGGCGTGCACGGGTACGTGATGCCAGCGTACTGGCCGAGCTTGATCCAGAGATCGCGGTGGTTGAGGGCGGCGGCGCGGAGCCGCACGCGGACCTCGCCCGGGCCCGGCACCGGTGACGGGAGGGTCGCGAGGGACAGGTGGTTCAGGGCGGTGAACTGGACGGCGCGCATGCCTGACGAGTGACGAAGGAGACGGCGGGAGGCAATCATCGCGGTGAGCAGGATTGCGGCGGGCAAGGGATTCCGCCTACTCGCAGGCAGCGTGGTGGTGGCATTCAACAAGCCGTATGGCGTCCTCTCGCAGTTCACGCCCGAGCCTGGCTCGCGGTGGCGGACGCTTGCGGACTTCGGCCTCCCTGCGCGCATCTATCCGGTGGGTCGGCTGGATGCGGACTCCGAGGGTCTCCTCTTACTTTCGGACGAGGCGGATCTGGTGGGGCGCCTGCTGGAACCGGAAAAAGGCCACCCGCGTGAATACTGGGTGCAGGTCGAACGCGTGCCGACCGATGCGTCCCTCGAGCGCTTGGCGCGCGGAGGCTTGGACCTGTCGGGCCATCGCACCCGGCCGGGCCGGGCGTGGCGATTGGATCCAGCGCCGATGCTGCCCCCGCGCGATCCGCCCATTC
Organism: Opitutaceae bacterium; assembly: GCA_040382075.1. GTDB lineage: Bacteria > Verrucomicrobiota > Verrucomicrobiia > Opitutales > Opitutaceae > UBA6669. Next base: position 26,709 of record JBEIGD010000009.1, on the reverse strand, counting down.
GGCAGCGCCAGACCGTTCCGGATGCATGGATCGCGCTCGAACTCACGGAGGGCAAGAACCGGCAGGTGCGGCGCATGACGGCGGCGGTGGGGCATCCGACGCTGAGGCTCGTGCGGGCGCGCATCGGCGGACTCACGCTCGCGGGGCTTGAGCTCAAGCCCGGGGCGTGGCGTGAGGTCGATCGAGCCTCCGTCCTCCCGCCGCGGTCCCGCTAGTGGACCAGCGTGCGGGCGGGCGCGGCGGGCTCGACTTGCCGCGCGCTCCGCGTCAGCGTGTCCGCATGCGTCGTCTTCCTTTCCTTCCCCGAATGAACCCGACCCTCGTCGCCCTGCTGGTCCTGCTGTTGACCGGAGTCGCGCGTGCGGCGACGACGAATCCGGTCGCGATTTCCTCCGCGGCGGCCCCGACCACGTCGATCGTGCTGCCGGCGCTGGCGGCGGATGACCGTTGGGCCAAGGAGATGCTCGCGTTCGCGGCGGAGGATGCGGCGCATCCGCCGCCCGAGCGCCCGATCGTGTTCACGGGCAGTTCCTCGATCCGGCTCTGGAAGGATCTGGGCACCGACTACCCGGGCCTGCGCGTCATGAACCGCGGCTTCGGCGGCTCGAGGGTCAAGGACCTCGTGCGCCACTTCGATCGCGTCATCCTGCAATACCGTCCGCGGCAGGTGGTGATCTACTCCGGCACCAACGACATCAACGGTGGCGTCCCCGTCGATGAGGTGGTGGCGGACGTCCGCCAGGTCGTGGATCGGATCAACCGCGAACTGCCCGAAGCCCGGGTGCTCTTTCTGTCGCTCGCGTTGAACCCGGCGCGGTGGGCCAAGCGCGATCTGATGCTCGAGGCCAACGCCAAGGTGCGCGCGTACCTCGAGCAGGATCGGCGGAACCAGTTTCTCGACGTGAATTCCGTGATGCTCGGCGCGGACGGCCTGCCGAAGCCGGACATCTTCGTGGCGGACAAGCTCCACATGAATCGAAAGGGCTACGAGCTCTGGGCTCCACTCGTGCGGCCGTGGCTGGCGCCGTGAGCGTCTAGCCAGGCGGCGGGTGGTCGTGGCGGGGCCGCGCCCGGATCGCGGCGCGTTCCACGCGGGGCGCGGTGAAGCCGCGTTCCTCCGCCCGCGACGCCGGCGTGGGCCGCCGGCCTGCGGGAACGGCTAGACGATCAGTCGGCCGACTTCCGGTAGTCGCCGCGACTGAAGTACTTCTCCAGCCACACGTACATGCAGATGAAGAAGTAGCGGCTGCCCATTTCCTTGATCTTCAGCTTGGCCACGCCGTGGCGCCGGTTGCGCCAGGAGATCGGCATCGTCGTCCAGGAATACCCCCGCACGATCGCCTTGAGCGGAATCTCGACCGTGAGATTGAAGTGGGGCGAGAGGAAGGGGCGGCAGCCATCGATGGCGGTGCGGCGGTACGCCTTGAAGGCGTTGGTGGTGTCGTTGAGCGGAATTGCGAATATCGCGCGAATGAAGGCATTCGCGATCCGGTTGAGCAGCAGCTTCACGCGCGGGTAGTCCTCCACGCGGCCGCCGCGGACAAAGCGGCTGCCAAAGACGCAATCGAATCCTTCGTTCAGCCGCCGCCAGTAGCCCACCGCATCGTCCGGCGAGTCCGACGCATCGGCCATCATGATCACCACGGCGTCGCCGCGGCTGTGGTTGAGCCCGTGCACCACCGCGCGGCCAAAGCCGTGTGCGCCCAGGTTTTGCACCGCTCGCAGCGTGGGCACGGGCCCGGCCTGCAGTTCCTGCAGCACGGCCCAGGTGCGGTCGCGCGAGCCATCGTCGACGACCACGATCTCATGCGGCACCCCTGCCGCCGAGAAAACGGTGAACAACTCCCGCAGCGTCCCCGGCAGGGACTCCTCCTCGTCGCGAGCGGGGATCACCACCGAAAACAACTGGAGCGGCGCGGACATCGTGGGGCGGGAGCTCAAGGCGGGCGGGCGGCGGAAAACTCAGGCCTGGCGCGTTTGCCACGCCTCGACGATCTGGCGCACTGTCTCCTCCAGCGACTGCGTGATGTCCCAGCCGGGGAAGTGCGCCTTGATCTTCCGCAGATCGGAATAGTAGCAGATGTGGTCCCCGCTCCGGTTCTGGTCGGAGTACGTGCAGACCTGCCGCCTGCCGGAGAACCGCTCCACGAGCGCGAACGCCTCGAGGATGGACGTGCTGTTCGCCTTGCCGCCCCCGAGATTGTAGACCTCGCCCGATCGCGGACTCCCCACGAAGGCCGCCATGAAGCGGGCGACATCGAGCGCGTGGATGTTGTCGCGGACCTGCTTCCCCTTGTATCCGTAAATCGTATACGGTTTGCCCTCGAGGTTGCACTTGACCAGGAAGGAAAGGAAGCCGTGCAGTTCGACGCCGCTGTGGCGCGGTCCAGTGAGGCAGCCGCCGCGCAGGCAGCAGGTCGGCAGGCCGAAGTACCGGCCGTACTCCTGCACCATCAGGTCCGCGGCGGCCTTCGAGGCGCCGAAGAGCGAATGCTTCGACTGGTCGATCGTGAAGGTCTCGGGGATGCCCTCGGCGAAAGCCGGGTCGGCGAAGTCCCAGCGCGTGTCGAGCTCGCGCAGCGCGATCCGGTTGGGCGCGTCGCCGTAGACCTTGTTCGTGCTCAGGTGGATGAACGGCGACTCCGGGCAGGCCTGGCGGGCGGCCTCGAGCAGGTTGAGCGTGCCGCCGGCATTGGTGTCGAAGTCGTCGAACGGGATCGCGGCTGCGCGGTCGTGCGACGGCTGGGCGGCGGTGTGGACGATGACGGTGGGGCGGAGTGCGCGCACGAGAGCGAGCACCCCGGCGCGGTCGCGGATGTCGAGCTCGTGGTGGGTGAAGCCGGTCAACTCGCGCGCGAGGCGGGCTTGGTTCCAACGCGTGTCCCCCTGCGGTCCGAAGAACACCGCGCGCTGGTTGTTGTCGACCCCATGGACGGCGTAGCCAAGTTCCCGCGAAAAATAGGTGCAGACCTCGGAGCCGATGAGACCGGAGGAGCCGGTGACGAGAAGGACGGGGGGCATGGACGGTCGGGAGTGGGAGGTCGGTGGGGGACAGAGAGATAGCGGAACGGTTCGCCGACGGAAGACGAAAGCGGTGCGGAACCGGAGCCCCCGGTTGACCTCGGCGCGGGGAGACCTACGGTCACGGGGTGCGTCTTGAGGAGTTATCCAGTCTGCAGCAGCTGGTCCTTCCCGATCGGTGGCAGGCGGAGGCGATCCAGGCCCTGCGCTCCGGGAAGGACGTGATCGTGGACGCGCCCACCGGCGCGGGGAAGACCTACGTTTTCGAGCGCTGGGCGGAGCAGACCAACTTTTCGCGCCGATCGCTTTTCACGGTGCCCACCCGGGCGCTGGCGAATGACAAGTTCGCGGAATGGCGGGCCCGCGGGTGGCGGGCCGGGATCACGACCGGAGACGTGACCGTTGACCCCGCGGCGCCCTTGGTGGTGGCCACCCTGGAGGCGGTGCAGCACCGCGTGACTGGTGGGCGGGAGTCTGGGCCGGAGTTCCGGCTCCTCGTGGTCGATGAGTACCAGTGGCTCGCGGACTCTCACCGCGGATCGCATTACGAAGGCGTGATCATGTCGGTGGCCCGGGAAACGCAGCTCCTGCTGCTTTCCGGGGCGGTCGGCAACCCGGAGGACGTGGCGGCGTGGCTGCGTCGACTGGGCCGGGACGTGGTGGTGGTGCAGACCAAGCTCCGGCCGGTGCCCTTGGAGGAAGTCGAAGCGGACGACCTCGTGCACGGCCTGCCCCGCACGATTGAAGGGTTTTGGTCGCGGCGCGTCGCCGGGGCGCTGCGCGAGGGACTGGGTCCGGTGCTGGTCTTCGCGCCGCACCGGCAGGACGCGGAGCGGCTGGCGCGGCAGTTCGCGCGGGAGATGCCCTTGCCGGAGCCCTTGACCCTGACTCAGGAGCAGGAGGATCTCTGCGGCCCTTCGCTGGCGAAGTTGATCAAGGCGCGGGTGGCCTATCATCACAGCGGCCTGACCTATGCCCAACGTGCGGGGGTGATCGAGCCGCTGGCCAAGGCGGGCCAGCTGCGGGCGGTGGTCGCGACCTTGGGCCTGAGCGCGGGCATCAACTTCTCGCTGCGTTCCGTAATGATCACGGCTGGTTCGTACCATCACGGACAGCAGGACCACGAAATCGAGCCGCATGAGCTGCTGCAGATGGCCGGCCGCGCTGGCCGACGCGGTTTGGACGAGATTGGCTATGTGCTCGTGAGCAGCTCGACCCCCCGGCTGCGGCGGGCGGCGCAGATGCGTCTCAAGCGCGGGGCGCCCCTGCCGTGGGCCTTCTTCCTGCGCCAACTGCGGGCGGGCGAGACGGCGGTGGGCCTGGCGGCGGACCTGCGGCAGCGGTTCTTCACGGACGAACCCCTGATTCTCGGCGTGGAGCAGACCAGCGCGTTGGCGCCGGGAACGCTGCCGTGTGAACAGCGCACGGACACCGGCCGGGCGCGTTTGGTCCGGCGGGAAAAGAACCCCTTCCCAGCCTGCTCGGCCTGCGCCCGCCGCGCCGAGTGCCTCGCGCTCTCCCCGCAGCCCACGCTCCTCTGGCAACTGCAGCGGACCGGAGTGCTGGATCGGGAACTCCGCCTCACGCCCCGCGGGCAGATCGTCGCCTCCTTCCTCGGACCCGAGGGTCTGGCGATCGCCGTGGGCCTGGAAGACCGTCGCTATCCGCTGGATACGCTGATCTTCGATCTTGCGAATCTCTTTTCCGGAGAGCGCTTTGCGGGGACGAACCCGCGGATCCTCGGGCGACTTTCGGCGGTGTGCGAGAAGGCGTTCCACCGCTTTTCGATCGACGGATACTTGGTCAATGGCATCCCCCCACAGTACGGCTACGGCGCGGCGGAGGTGGTCAAGGCGCGCGTTGAAGGGGAGCGGCTCCGGGTGTTGGCGGAGGCCCAGGAGACGGCGGGGCGGGGGGACATCGACCGCCTGATGACGGAGTGGCGGTCCCTGCTGCGGCAGATCGCGGCCGCGGCCCCGATTGTGTTTCATGGGGAGAAGACGGATGCGCCGGGGCTTTTTCTGGCGGAGCGTTGGGATACGCTCCGGGCGATGGCGCGCGCGTATGTGAACGACTTACGCATCGAAAGCCTGCCGGAGTTGCCGCCCCTCAGTCCGGAGCAGCGGCGTCCGATCAACCACCGCTTTCTGCGGGCGGCGACGGCGCGCGGAGGAACCAGAATTCCGGCTCAAGACTCGATCCGTCGGTGACGATCAACGACGGGCACGGTCTTCTGCGGCCCGGCTGAGTGCACCAAGGATGGAAGCGCTTCCTTCTTCGGCGTGCCTGCCCGGCGGTGGAGTGGACCGCGCACTGACCCGCCATGGCCGACACCTCTCCCTCCTTGGACCTCCTGTGTGAGCTCAGCGCGCGCGAGCGACAACTCGCCGAGAATCCTGATGCGCATGGTTATCTGAAGCTCGCGTCGGGCTACGCGGAAGCGGGCTGGATTAAGGAGGCCACCCGCGCGGCGCAGCGGGCCAAGGCCTTGGCGCAGGGGACCGAGGGAGAGCGCACGGACGGTGCGGTGTTGAGCGGGCCGTGCACGCCCAAAGTTTTACTGGAGATTGTACGAGCGATGACGCTGACCGGGAAGTCCGGGCATTTGCAGCTCGATGCGCCCGGTGGCATCCGGGTGTCGCTGGCGCTGGCCGACGGGCAGTTGGTCGGCGCGCAGTCCTCGGACACGGCGCCGGGCGAAGCGGCGCTGCTTCGGGCCGCTTCGTTGCGAGCCTGTCGCTACGCGTTTGTGCCGGGACCGGTGGCGGTGGATCTGCCGGCGCTCGACGCGCCGACGGATGAGTTGTTGGCGTTGATGGCCGCGCGGGTGGCGGGCTGAGCGGAGCACGGACGACGATCATGCGCATTCTCATTCTCGAAGACGATCGGGCGACGGCGCAGCTCCTCGGGCTGCTCTTGACCTCGTCGGGTCATACCGTGGTCCATGCCTTGGATGGCACGGAGGGTCTGAAGCAACTGCGGGCGGCGCCCAGCGACTTGGTGATTTCGGATGTCCAGATGGTGCCAATGGACGGCTTTGGTTTCCTGAAGGGGGCGCGCGTGGAGTTCCCGCGTATTTTGGTGGTGCTGGCCTCGGCGTGTTCCGATCTGCACGTGCGGATCGAGCAGCAGCCGCACAAACCGTTCGACGTGGTGCACAAGCCTTTCCGCATCGAAGAGGTGCGGCGCGTGCTCGCCCGGGCGGAGGAGGCGCTGGCCATGCAGGCGACGGTGGCGCGCTCAGCCGTCGCGGCGGATGTCCGGACGCCGGTCGCGACGCTTTCGCCGCTGAATGAACGCTTGGCGCCCTTGTTCCCGGGGCAGGGTTATATGACCACCCGAGCCAGTCTGACCCGCGCGATCGCGCACCCGGGGTACGCATTGCTCGTGGCGCCACGCGGTGTCCTCACGCCGGATTTCTTTGATCTCTGGAGGGCGGGTTCGCCGCAGCCCAACGCCGTGTGGAAGATCGTGGATGCGGTCGAGACTCCCGAGGCGGTGCGGGGGCTGATCGACTCCGACGACCTCGCCCGCGGGGGCACGTGGGTGGTGCAAAACTTGGAAGCGGTGCCCGTGGTGGAACAGGTGCAGTTGCTGGCGTCGTCGCGCCGGCTTCCTCCCACGCGGTTGATCGTGACCGTGCGGCGGGATCCGGACGTGTTGCTCGAGGAGGGGCGGTTGGACGAGGCGCTGTATTTCCGCCTGTCGAGCCTCACGGTGCCGATTCCACCCTTGGCGGACCTCAGCGAACACTTGGACGCGCTGTTCATCGACGCCTTGCGCCTCGCGCCCGGGTATCCCTTTGGCGGGACGGACGTGACGATCGAGCCGGTGGCGTTGACCGCGTTGAAGGCGCATCCGTGGAAGGACAATCTGGCCGAGTTGCGGGGGGTGGCGGTGTGGACTTTGACGCAGATGCGGTCCCCCCGCGTCACCTTGGCGAACCTGCCCGAACGCTTTCACCGTGCGCGGCTGGCCACCTTGGCGGAGGCACTTGGCAAGGCGCAGCGCGAGCACCTGGAGCGGGCTTTGCGCGTGAGCGGGAGTTCGATCGAGGCCGCCCACGCGCTCGGCGTCGGCGTCGAGGAATTTTCACTCGCGGTGGAGCCGGGCGGCCCGCTGCTGTTTTCCCTCGCCGGTGCGCCAGCGTCGCCGTTGTCCTTGGGCGAGGGTCGGGATCGGTCGCCAGTCGTTCTTTTCGTCTCGGCTGATCCACAGCTCCGGCATGCCGCGGAGGCTCAGTTGGCGGCGCTGGGTGTCGATGCGCGGATCGCCGCGGATGGGCTGCAGGCTCTGGCGCAATCGGTCCTGTCCCCGCGGCGGCCGTCCGTCGCGATGCTCGCCGGGCGCAGCGCTCCCTTCGAGGTCGAGGAATTGATTGCTCAGTTGCGGCGGCTGACGCCGTCGCTGGTCGTGGCGAAGATCGGAGTCGGGGAGGAAACCGATGGTGCCCACTACTTCCCACCCCTCGAGGGAATGGATCTTTTCCCGGTCATCGTGGCCCACCTGCTCCAATCGATTCCGAAGTCGGTTCCACCGACCGGTCGAGTCCCGTCCACCGCCGGCGGAGTAGCCGCGCGGTCCGTGGCATCCCCCGGGAGCGGACCCCACCGGGTGGCGCTTGCCGCGGACGTGCCGGCCCGCGCCTAGGCAGCGCTGGCCGACCGAGTCGGGTCAGGGCCTCTCGGGCGCTTCTTCGTCGTCCGCTTGATCGGCGCGGATCACGACCCCGTCCCGGATCACTACTTCGCGCTCGGTCGTCACGGGCGGCCGGACCATGATCGGGCCGCCGGCCATTCCCCCGCCCATGCCGATCCCGCCGGTACCGACTCCAATGCCGCCGGTCCCCACGCTCACTCCCGTCGCGCCGCCCGTCCCTACGCCCACACTGATACCCGTGGAGCGGCCGCCGCCGCCGACCGGGTAGCCGCCTGGGTAAACGCCTGGGTAGCCTCCCATCGGGGTCGTGGGATAGACATAATCTCCTCCGGAGGTCTTGCGGTAGATCCAGATTTCATCCTCGTGCGGGCCATTGCGACGCGCGATGACTTCATCGGGCTTACCCCACGCCACCTCGACCATTTCAGGGGTCATGCCGGGCTCGATTCGGCCGTCCAAGACGGCTTGCCGCATTTCCAGCGGCCAAGATTCGTAGGCTTCGCGGCTGTTCTCGATCCGGCTGAATTGCGGGCTCGAGCAACCGGCAAGGAGGCCGGCGGCGAAGCTGAGCAGGCACGCAAGGCGACTGGCGGGGTTCACGACGGGGGAATAAAGCACACAATGCCTGCTCCGTAAAGGCTTCCACGGGCAGGGGGGCGGATGCGGCTGGGAGCTCGGCAAAGTCCCGGGAAATCCCGGATTTACCGTGACTCGCACGCCAAGATTCGAAGGATTCGCGGGTTACGTTTTGCCGACTGAACGGGAGGGTCGCGTGATTCGGAAAAAAGCCACTTGCACGGGGCTACCCGGGAGGTAACCCTGCAGGGGTTTTTTCCTTCATCGTCCGCACGCCTTTTCCGCCACCGCCATCACCATGGTCACGTCAAACAACGAGCTCGCCTACAATACCAAGATCGAGGGTGACGTCATCGTCACCCGGGCGGATGCCGTGATCAATTGGATCCGGGCCAACTCCGTCTGGCCGATGCCCATGGGGCTGGCCTGCTGCGCCATCGAGCTGATGGCGACCGCTTCGAGCCGCTTCGACATCGCGCGTTTCGGCGCCGAGGTCTTCCGCTTCTCCCCGCGCCAGGCCGATTGCATGATCGTCGCCGGCACCGTGACGTACAAGATGGCGCCGCATCTGCGCCGCATCTACGACCAGATGGCGTCGCCCAAGTGGGTCATTGCGATGGGCGCATGCGCCAGCTCGGGCGGCATGTACCGCAGCTACGCCACGTTGCAGGGCGTGGACCGCATCGTGCCGGTCGACGTTTACATCAGCGGTTGCCCGCCGCGGCCCGAGGCGCTCCTCGATGCCTTGATCAAGCTGCAGGCCAAGATGGGTCGCGAGGCCTCGGCCCGCACGCTGCTCACCGCCTGATCCTGCGGCTTCGCTCTCCCGCCACCGTCCCGCCCGACCCGACCTTCTGAATCCTTCGTGATGTCCGCCTCCGTCGATCCCCTTGCCGCGATCAAAGAGCTCATTCCTCAGGCGACCGAGCGCGCGTCGCTGGATCACCCGGCGATCAACGTCCCGGCCGAGGCCGTGGTCGAGGCGCTCCGCCAGCTGCGCGACCGCGCGGGCTACGATTTCCTCGTCGACCTGACCGCCATCGATCAGGGCGAGGGCGTCGCCGATCGCTTCACGGTGGTCTACCATCTTTTCTCGACGGCCTCCTCGGCCTACGTGCGCGTGGCGACGGATTGCCGCGGTGGCGCAGCCCCGGTCGCCCCGAGCGTCACCTCCCTGTGGCCGGCGGCCGATTGGCACGAGCGCGAGGCGTTCGACATGTTCGGCATCCGCTTCCAGGGCCATCCGGACCTGCGGCGCATCCTGATGTGGGACGGTTACCCGCACCATCCGCTGCGGAAGGAGTTCCCTCTCGCGGGTGTCGAGACTCAGCTCCCCGATCTTGAGGTTGCCGCGGAGACGGGCACCAAGGTCCTGCCGGCGCCGATGGTGGGCGGTCCCTTCGTCGCTTCGTCCGGTGAGATGAACCTGACGGAAGCCGAGCCGCGGGCCAAGGACGAGAGCTGGAACGAGAGCAACGTGAAGCCCGAGTAAGCCGCGCTGCAACGACCCGACCCCTCCTTTCGATGGCCACCGAATTTGCCTTTCCCGATGCCGGCGCGAAGACCGCGGCGGCTGCGCCGGAGTTCCAGACCGAGAAGATGTCCCTCTCGATGGGACCGTCGCATCCCTCGACCCACGGCGTGCTGCGCCTGCAGCTGGAGCTCGATGGCGAGGTCGTGACGAAGTGCGAGCCGATCATCGGCTACCTGCACCGTGGCGACGAGAAGATCGCCGAGAACATGACCTACAACCAGTTCGTGCCCTACACGGACCGGTTGGACTACCTCGCCCCTCTCGCCAACAACGTCGCCTACGCCATCGCCGTCGAGCGCCTCGCGAAGCTCGAGGTCCCGGAGCGCTGCCAGGCCATCCGCGTCCTTTCCTGCGAACTCGCCCGCATCTCCTCGCATCTGCTCGGCCTCGGCGCCTACGGCATCGATGTCGGCGCGTGGTCCGTTTTCCTCTATTCGTTCGCCGAGCGCGAGAAGCTCTACAAGCTCTTCGAGGAGCTGACCGGCGCCCGCTTCACCACGAGCTACACCCGCATCGGCGGCGTGGCGCGTGACGTGCCCGAGGGCTGGACGGACCGCGTCAATGCGTTCTGCGACCAGTTCCTGCCGATCCTCGACGAGATCCTCGCGCTGCTCACGCGGAACAAGATCTTCATGGACCGCACCGTCGGCGTCGGCGTGATCGCCCGCGAGGACGCAATCGCCTACGGTCTCACCGGTCCGAACCTGCGCGGCTCGGGCGTCGGCCTCGACCTCCGCAAGGATCGTCCGTACTCGGGCTACGAGCGCTACCAGTTCGATGTGCCGGTCGGCACGAAGGGCGATTGCTACGACCGCTACCTCGTCCGCGGCGAGGAGATGAAGCAGTCGGTCCGCATCGTGAAGCAGGTCCTCGCGAATTTCCCGAAGGGCCCGTGGCAGGCGACCGATGCGCGCCGGATCGTGAGTCCGGCAAAGGACAAGGTGCTGACCTCGATGGAGGAGCTGATCCAGAACTTCATGCTCGTGACCGAGGGCCCGCAGATGCCGGCCGGCGAGGTCTACTTCGAGGCGGAAAACCCGAAGGGTGCGCTCGGCTTCTACGTCGTCTCGCGCGGCGGCGGCGTGCCGTGGCGCCTGAAGATCCGCGCCCCGTCCTTCTGCAATCTCTCCATTCTCCCGAAGATCTGCGCCGGCACGATGGTGTCCGACGTGGTCTCGATCCTCGGCTCGCTCGACTTCGTGATGGGCGAGTGCGACCGCTGAACCTGCCCCTTTTCGCTCGATGAATCTCAAGCCCGAAACCCTGGCGCGCATCGACGAGGTGATCCCGCATTACCCGTCGAAGCGCAGCGCCACGCTGCCGCTCCTGCATCTCATCCAAGAGGATGTCGGCTACATCCCGCAGGAGGCGATCGAATGGGTCGCGGCGCGGCTCGAGCTGCAGCCAATCAATGTCTACGAGGTCGTGACGTTCTACCCGATGTTCCGCCAGAAGCCGATCGGCCGGCGGCACATCAAGGTCTGCCGCACGCTGTCGTGCGCGCTGCTCGGCGCCTACCGCACGTGCGAGGCGTTCGAGCGCGAGTTCGGCGTCCGCCGTGGCGAGGTCTCCGCCGATGGCGAGGTCACGGTCGATTTCGTGGAGTGCCTGGCGAGTTGCGGCACCGCCCCGGTGGTGATGATCGACGATGCGCTGCACGAGAAGGTGGACGTCGCCCGCGCCCAGGAACTGTCCGCCCAGATTCGCCGCGAGGCCGCCGCGCGCTCCTGAGTCGCTCCGCTCACCCCGCCCGCCCCGTTCCGCCCTTCGTCCCGTCCCTCCTTCGCCCATTCCTTTCGCCATGCCCGCGCCCGCACAACGTCGCATCATCTTCCAGCACATCGACGAGCCCGGCTACACCAACGATCTCGCCTGCTACCTGCGGCATGGTGGCTACGAGAGCCTGCGCAAGGCGGTCACCCGCAAGCCGGAGGAGCTGATCGACGAGGTGAAGAAGTCCGGCCTGCGCGGCCGCGGCGGCGCGGGTTTTCCGTGCGGCGTGAAGTGGGGCCTCGTCGACCGCAAGAGCGGCAAGCCGATCTACCTCGTCGTCAACGCCGACGAGTCCGAGCCGGGTACGTTCAAGGATCGCTACATCATTCACCAGGATCCGCACCAGCTGATCGAGGGGATCATGATCACTTGCTTCGCGAACAACGTGAAGCAGGCCTACATCTACATCCGCGGCGAATTCCCCGAGGGCGCTCGCATCCTCGAGAAGGCGATCGCCGAGGCCCGCGCCGGCGGCTTCGCCGGGCCCAATGTCCTCGGCACCGGCTACGGCTGCGAGATCTACGTCCATCGCGGCGCCGGCGCCTACATCTGCGGCGAGGAAACCGGCCTGATCGAGTCCCTCGAGGGCAAGCGCCCGTACCCGCGCATCAAGCCGCCGTACTTCCCCGCAGTCCTCGGCCTCTATCAGTGCCCGACGATCGTCAACAACGTCGAGACGCTCTGCCACGTGAAGAAGATCGTCGAGGTCGGTGGCGAGGCCTACGCCAAGATCGGCACGCCGAACAACACCGGCACCCGCATCCTCTGCGTCTCCGGCCACGTCCAACGCCCCGGCTACTACGAATTCGAGGTCGGCAAGGTCACCCTCGGCGAGCTGCTCAACGAGGTCTGCGGCGGCCCACTCCCGGGCCGGAGCTTCAAGGCCGTCATCCCCGGCGGCTCCTCCGCCAAGGTCCTCCGCTTCGGCGAGCGCTTCAAGGGCAAGCGCAAGATCGGCAATGACCTCGTCGACTACGATTGGGGCGTCGAGGACGTCCCGATGGATTTCGACTGCCTCGCCATGATCGGCTCGATGGGCGGCTCCGGCGGCGTGATCGTGATGGATGACTCCGTCGACATCGTCGCCGCGCTCGCCAACATCAACGAATTCTACGCCCACGAGAGCTGCGGCCAGTGCACGCCCTGTCGCGAGGGTTCGCTGTGGATGAAGAAGATCTCCGCCCGCATGGTGCATGGCGAGGCCCGCACCGAGGACGGCGCGCTGCTCAAGAGCGTCGCCGACCAGATCGCCGGGCGCACGATCTGCGCCTTCGGCGAGGCCTGCTCATGGCCGACTCAGAGCTTCCTCGCCAAGTTCGGCGACGAATTCAAGGCGTACCCGGAATCCCGGAAGTCCGCCACCGCCCCGGCCGTCCCTCTCGCCTGAGTGTCCGTTCCCTCTTTCCTCGCGCAATGACTTCGCCCGCCAAGACCGAGCTCGTCACCGTCAACATCGACGGCAAGGAGATCGCCGTGCCCAAGGGCACGAACGTGATCGAAGCCGCCCGGCTGGTCGGGGTGGACGTGCCGCACTACTGCTACCACCCGAAGCTGAGCGTGGTCGGCAACTGCCGCATGTGCCTCGTCGAAATGGGCATGCCCGCCGTCGATCCGGCGACCAAGGCGCCCGTGATGGATCCGGCCACCGGCCGCCAGAAGATCAACTGGATCCCGCGCCCGCAGATCGGCTGCGCGACCAACGCCTCCCCAGGCCTCCACATCCGCACGCAGACGCCGCAGATCCGCGACTGCCGCGAGGGCGTGATGGAGTTCCTCCTCATCAATCACCCGCTGGACTGCCCGATCTGCGACCAGGCCGGCGAGTGCAAGCTCCAGGAACAGTCCACCGGCTACGGCCGCGGCTACTCCCGCTTCGTCGAACAGAAGAACGTCAAGCCGAAGCGCACCCAGCTCGGGCCGCGCGTCACGCTCGACGACGAGCGCTGCATCCTCTGCTCCCGCTGCATCCGCTTCTCCAAGGAAATCGCCAAGGACGATGTCCTCGGCTTCATCGATCGCGGCAGCTACTCGACGCTCACCTGCTACCCGGGCCGCAAGCTCGAGAACAACTACTCGCTCAACACCGTCGACATCTGCCCGGTCGGCGCGCTGACCTCGACCGACTTCCGGTTCAAGATGCGCGTCTGGTTCCTCAAGCAGACGAACAGCCTCGACACCGAATCCTCCGTCGGCGCCAACACCGTCGTCTGGTCCCGCGAGGGCGTCATCTACCGGATCACGCCGCGCCGCAATGACGAGGTGAACGACACGTGGATGGCCGACAGCGGCCGTCTCCTCTACAAGGCGGTCCGCGCCGAGTCGCGGCTCACCGCCAAGGATTCCCTCGCCGCCCTGCTCGCGCGGGCCGAGACGATCCTCCGGCTCTCGCCGGGCCTCGCCGCCGTGGTGGGCTCCGGTCAGAGCAGCGTCGAGGAACAGTTCCTCACGCGTCAGCTGGCACGCGCGCTCCACGCGCCGGCGCACTTGGTTTCCCGGACCGCTGCCGGTGACGGCATCCTCGTTTCCGCGGACCGCAATCCGAACGTGCGCGGGGCGCTGGTGACCGGGCTGATCGATACGCTTCCGCAGTCCTACCTTGACGATCTCGGTGAGGCGATCGACCGCGGGGAGGTGCGCACCGTGGTGTCGGTGGGCGAGGACCTCATGGCCGCCGGTCTTTCGGCGACCCAGTTGGCCAAGGTCTCGATCATCCATCTCGGCACGCAGGTCTGCGCCTCGAGCGTGGCGGCGGCGGTGGTGATCCCGACGCTCACGGTCTTCGAGAAGGCCGGTACGATGGTCAACCAGCAGTTCCGCCTGCAGCGCTTCGCCAAGGCGGTGGCCGGCCCGGTGGGCGCGTTTGACGACCTCGAGGTGCTGGCGCGGCTGATCACGGCGGCCGGCGGCTCTGCTGAGCCTTCCGATCTCGCGGGGGTGTGGGGTCGTCTGGCGACCGAGGTCCCCGCGCTCCGCGGCGTGTCGTACGCGGCGGTGCCCGAAACCGGCGTCGTGCTCGATTCTTCCCCGTGGGCCGCACTGCCCTTCGCCGAGGGTGAGTCGCTCCACCATCGCCCCGCCCGCGCGGTGGCCAACGTCTGAACCCGAGGGACCCCATCATGGACGCTTCCCTTTACTTCGACCTTCCGATCTGGGTCCGCGTCACGCTCCAAGGCGTGGCGGTGATCGCCGTGCTCTTCCCCCTCGCGGCGGCCTGCTCGATGGCCGAGCGCAAGATCTCCGCGTGGATCCAGGGCCGCCCCGGCCCGAACCGCACGATTCCGCCGTTCCTGCGGTGGATTCCAGTGGTCGCCCCGGTGCTGCAGAAGCTGGGTCTGTTCCAACTCGCGGCCGACGGCGGCAAGTTCGTCTTCAAGGAAGATCCGATCCCCGGGCACGTGAACAAGGTCTACTTCGTGCTCGCGCCGATCCTCGCGATGATCCCGGCGCTGACCACGATCGCGGTCGTCCCCTTCGGCGCGTACCTCGACTCCGCCGGCCGCGCGGTCCCGCTCGTTCTCGCCAATGTCGACGTCGGCATCCTCGCCGTCTTCGCCGTCGGGTCCCTCGGCGTCTACGCCTTGATCCTCGCCGGCTGGGCCTCGAACTCGAAGTACCCGTTCCTCGGCGGCGTCCGCGCCTCCGCGCAGCTGATCTCGTATGAGTTGTCGATGACCCTGTCGGTGCTGCCCGTGTTCCTCTGGGTCAACGCCCCCGGCGGCTCGGGCACCCTGAGCCTCTTCGACGTCGTGCAGAGTCAGAGCCAGCCCGGCTTCTGGGGCGGCATGTGGTACGGCGTGCTGATGCCGATCTCGGCCTTCATCTTCCTCGTCGCCCTCTTCGCCGAGACGAACCGCCAGCCCTTCGACATGCCGGAATCCGAGGCCGACCTCGTCGGCGGCTTCCACACCGAGTACGGGGCGTTCAAGTGGTCCCTCTTCTTCGTCGCCGAGTACTGCCATATGATCGTGGGCTCCGGCGTCTTCGTCCTCCTCTTCCTCGGCGGCTGGAACCCGCTCCCCTGGATCCCGCTGGAGACGCTGGCCGGCTGGCTGCACATCGCCGGCAGCCCGGTGCTCACCGGCGTGCTCGCGACCCTCGTCTTCCTCGGAAAGGTCGTCGCCTTCATCTTCTTCTTCATGTGGGTCCGGTGGACGCTGCCGCGCTTCCGCTACGACCAGGTGATGAAGCTCGGCTGGCAGAAGCTGCTGCCGCTCTCGATCGCCAATCTCATCATTTACGCCATCGCCATCGCGCTCATCGAGCGCCCGTGATCCTCCCGCTCCCTCCGCCTCTTTCGCTCCTCCCATGGCCGTCATTCCCGTCGAACGCAAACCGCTCACCCTCGCCGAGCGCACCTACCTCCCGCAGATCGTCCACGGGCTGAAGACGACGTTCCGGCACCTCGTGGCGCCGAACGTGACGCTGGAGTACCCGGAGCAGCGTCCGGAGATCCCGGGCGGCTACCGGGGCGTCCCGACGCTCGTCCGCGACCCCAACGGCCGCGAGAAGTGCGTTTCCTGCCAGCTCTGCGAATTCGTCTGCCCGCCGAAGGCAATCCGCATCACGCCGGGCGAGATCGCTCCGGACTCCCCGCAGGCGCACGTCGAGCGCGCGCCGCAGGCCTTCGACATCGACATGCTCCGCTGCATCTACTGCGGCCTGTGCCAGGAGGTCTGCCCGGAGGAGGCGATCTGGCTGCAGACGCAGTACTCGATGACCGGCTACACCCGCGAGGAGATGGTCAACCACAAGGACCGCCTCTACGAACTGGGCGGCACGCTCCCGGATGACCACCTGAAGTGGGACAAGAAAAAGGCCGCGGAGGACGCGGCGGCGCACGGCGGCCATCATTGAACCGAACCGCCCCGCAATCCCCCGCGATTCCCCCCGGCCATGGCTGACCTGCTCTTCTACGTCCTCGGCGGCGTGACGCTCGGCACCGCCGCGCTCACGGTGCTGAGCCGCAACGCGGTGAACTCCGCGATGTTCTTCCTCCTGAGCCTGCTGGCGACGGCGGGGCTCTTCGTGCTGCTCGACGCCTACCTCCTCGCGGTGCTCCTCGTGCTCGTCTACGCGGGCGCGGTCGTCGCGCTGTTCCTCTTCATCATCATGCTGCTCGACATGCAGGGCGGCGTGCGCCCGCCGTTCACGCGGGCAACGATCGCCGCGGCCGTCGCGGCGACGGGCCTCCTGACCGTGGGCGTGCTGAGTTTCGTCAAGCGCGCGCAGCTGAGCGCCGCGCCGGTCTCGCCGGACCTGCCGGTCGTCGGGGCGACGCTCAAGAGCTACGCCGCCCAGCTTTTCACCACGTATCTCCTTCCGGTGCAGGTGGTGGGCTTCCTCCTGCTGATCGCGATGCTGGGGGTGATCGTGCTGAGCAAGCGCTTCGAGGGGTTGGAGGACATCAAATGACCATCGGACTCAATGCCTACATCACGCTGAGCGTGATCCTCTTCGCGCTCGGGTTCCTCGGGGTGCTGCTCCGCAAGAACACCCTCGTGATCTACATGTGCCTCGAGCTCATGCTCGTCGCCTCGACGCTCGCGCTGGTCGCCTTTTCGCGCTTCCACGGGATGCTCGATGGGAACGTCTTCGTGTTCTTCATCCTGACCGTGGCCGCTGCGGAGGTCGCGGTGGGCCTCGCGATCATCGTGGCGCTCTTCCGGCGCCGGCAGACGGTGCAGGTTGACGAACTGAACGCCCTGCGCGACTGAGCGCCCGCCTCGACTGGCTGAACTTCCTTCCGATTCCATGGCCCCCCTTTCTCTCGCCCTTCTCGTCCTGCTCGCGCCGCTGGCCTCGGCCGCGGTGATCGCGCTCTTCCTCCGCCGGCGTGGCGGGCTGGCCTCGCTGGTGTCCGTAACGGCGGCCGTGGCTGTGGCCGGCGCCGGCCTCGCGCTCGCCCTGGGCGGTGAGCGCTTCGCGGCGTCGATGCCGTGGCTGCAGCTGGGAAGCTTCACGCTCTCGCTCGGCTTCAAGTTCGATGACCTCGCCGCCCTCATGCTGGCGATCGTCGGGATCGTCGGTCTCGCGGTGCACGTGTTCTCGCTCGGCTACATGCACGACGACGGGGCGCGGGCACGGTACTTTGGCGGGCTGTCGATCTTCATGTTCTCGATGCTCGGCATCGTGCTCGCGGACAACCTGCTGATGATTTTCGTGTTCTGGGAACTGGTGGGCTTCAGCTCCTACCTCCTGATCAACCATTACCACGAGAAGGCCTCGGCGGCCGATGCGGCCAAGAAGGCGTTCATCGTGAATCGCGTCGGCGACTTCGGCTTCCTCCTCGGCATCCTCTGGTGCCAAGCCTCGTTCGGCACGGTGAACCTGACCGAGATCGCGGCCGCCGTGGGTGGCGGCCAGGTGGTCTCGGCGGGCATCCCGCTCCTGCTCTTCTGCGGTGCCCTTGGCAAGTCGGCCCAGATGCCGCTGCACGTCTGGTTGCCGGACGCGATGGAAGGCCCGACCCCGGTGTCGGCGCTGATCCACGCGGCGACCATGGTGGCGGCGGGCATCTACATGCTGTGCCGGATCGAGCCGCTCTTCGCGGCGGCGCCGGTCGCGCTCGATGTCGTCCTGTGGGTCGGCACGGTGACCGCCCTGTATGCGGCGCTTTGCGCGATCGTCCAGAACGACATCAAGAAGGTCCTGGCTTACTCGACGCTGTCTCAGCTCGGCTACATGGTGGCCGCCTTTGGCCTCGGCGCGCTGCGGCTGCGTCACGGCGACGGCGCGGCGGCCCACGAGATCGTGATCGCGGCGGGGGCGGGGGCGGCGATGTTCCACCTCACGACGCATGCGTTCTTCAAGGCGCTGCTCTTCCTCGGTTCCGGTGCGGTCATCCACGCCTGCCACCATGAGCAGGACATTCTGCGAATGGGCGGGCTCCGACGGCTGCCGGTGACGTTTGCGACCTTCACCCTCGGCGTGCTGGCGATCATCGGGACGCCCGGCCTGGCGGGTTTCTTCTCCAAGGATGCCATCCTGTACCTCGCGCTGGCGAATTCCCCGGTGGTGTTCGGCGTGCTCGCCCTCACCGCGGTGCTGACGTCGTTCTACATGGTGCGGATGTGGAAGCTCGTCTTCTTCGGCGCGCCGCGCAGTGAGTCGGCCTCGCATGCGCATGAGGGTGGGGCGAGCATGACCGTGCCGCTGATCGTCCTCGCGGTGCTGGCGGTGGTCGCCGGTTACGGCGGCGTCTACGGCAAGCTGGCGGGCACCTTCGCCCACCTCGTGCCGCACGCGCATGGCACCGACCACATCACGGTGCTGGTCACCAGCATCGCGGTCCTCGCGATCGGCGCCGGCGCGGCGTGGGCCTTCTACCCGGCCGCTGGCGAGGATGCGCTGGCGAAGCGGGTCCCCGGCGCCTACGCCGGGCTCCAGCTGCTCAATGGCTCATTCGACGCCGCTTACTCCTTCTACGTGGCCAAGGTGCAGCAACGCTTCGCGATGCTGCTCAACTTCCTCGAGCAGATCGTGCTCGCCGGCCTGATCATCCGTGGCGCCGCCGGCCTCGTTGGCCTCGTCGGCATCGGCGTCCGCGCGCTGCACGTCGGCAGCCTCCATGTTTATGTGTACTGGTTCCTCCTCGGCGCAGCGCTTCTCTGGGCGTTCGTGGCCGGCGCATTCTAATTCGTTTTCCCCGAACCAGCGCTGACCATGCAATTCGACCCTCTCCTCCTCGCCATCGCGGTGCCGCTGGCGGTGGCAGCCGCGATCTTCGCCGGGCTGCCCAAGCGCTACTCCGTGCGCCTGGCCTACCTCGGCTTCGGCGCTCCGGCCGCCATCGCCCTGTGGCTCTGGAGCCGCTTCCCGGCCAATGCCGGCGAGGCCTACCAGTTCATGTCGAGCCGCGACCTCGGGCTGTCGCTGCTCGGGATCAAGCTCACCCTCGGGCTCAACGGCATTTCGCTCCCGCTGTTCGTCCTCGCCGGGGTGGTGGGGCTCGCCGCGGGCCTGTACGCGATCCAATCCGGCGCGGAGCGGCTCAAGATCTACCTCGCGCTCCTGCTCGTCATGCAGGGCGGTCTGATGGGGGTGTTCGCGAGCGTGGATGTCTTCTTCTTCTATTTCTTCCATGAACTCGCGCTCATCCCGAGCTTCATCATGGTCGGGATCTGGGGCGGTCGCGATCGCGGCTACGCGGCGATGAAGCTCACGATCTACCTCACGGTGGGAGCGATGCTGTCGCTCGCGGGGCTGATCCTGATCTACCACCAGAGCGGCGCGCAGACGTTCGACTTGATCACGCTGCGGGCCGAGGCGATGGCGCATCCGCTGTCGGTCACCGCGCAGAAATACGGTTTCGGCCTACTGCTCTTCGGCTTCGGCATTCTCGTTTCCCTCTGGCCGTTCCACACGTGGGCGCCCTTGGGTTACGGTGCAGCTCCGAGCTCCGCGGCGATGCTGCACGCGGGCGTGCTGAAGAAGTTCGGTCTCTACGGTCTCCTCCAGGTGGCTCTGCCGCTGGCCCCGGTCGGCGCGGCGCACTGGTCCGGGGTCCTCACTGTTCTGGCCTTGGGCAATATCCTGATCGTCGGCATCATCGCCCTTGCGCAGCGCGATCTGAAGCAGGTGATCGGTTACGGCTCGGTCATGCACATGGGCTACGCGTTCCTCGGCATCGCCGCGATGTCCGTCGTCGGGGTCGGGGGTGCCGTCCTCATGATGGTCGCGCACGGGCTGTCTGTCGCGCTGCTCTTCCTCCTTTCGACCTGCATCTACCACCGCACGCACACCTTCGATCTCACGGAGATGGGCGGGCTGGCGCGGCACGCGCCCGTCCTGGCGGCCTTCTTCGTCGCCGCCACGATGGCGTCGATCGGCCTGCCGGGCTTCGCCAACTTCTGGGGTGAGCTGGCGCTCTTCGTGGCGATCTGGAAGTTCTCGCCGTGGGTGGCGGCCGGTGCCGTCGCGGGCGTCGTCATCACCGCGATCTACGCGCTCCGCGCGGTCGCGAAGGTCTTCTTCGGTCCGCCGACCGACGCGTTCTCGCGGGTCGTCGCCCACGTCACGCCCGTCGACTTGCGCTGGTCCGAGCGGGTCCCGGCTCTGCTGCTCCTCGGGCTGCTGCTCTTCATCGGTTTCTGGCCGCGGTCCCTCTCCGCGCCGCTCAACTCCGCCCTCGGTTCCCTGGCCCCGGCGCTGGCCGTCAAGGCGGCCGCCGATCCGCGTCCCTAACCGCCGCCTGTCGCGATGAATCTCTCCCTTCTTCAGTCCGCCGCCGCCGACAATCGTTGGGCGGCCCTGTTCCCCGAGCTGCCGCTGGCGTTGCTGGCGCTGTTCCTCCTCGTGCTCGAGATCGTGCTCCCGAAGCGGCAGCATCGGTCCATCCCGGTCGTCGCCATTCTGGGCCAGCTCGCCCTGCTGGTGGCGCTGCTGGTGAATCTGCGCGGCGGGATGACCGAGCAGCTGACGTTCAACGGCTTGATCCGGCACTCGCCCATGGGGCAGTTCTTCCGGGTGCTCTTCCTCGTCACGTCGCTGCTCGTCAGCGTGCTGGGCGTGGTCAGTCTCGCACGGCAGCGGATGCCGCGGGTCGAATTCTTCCACATCGTGATGATCGTGGCGGCGGCGATGATGCTGCTGGTGCAGAGCCACCACTTCGTGATGTTCTTCGTCGCCCTAGAGACGGTCACGGTTGGGTTCTACATCCTCGTGAGCTACTTCCGGACGAACCCGCTCTCGCTCGAGGCCGGCCTGAAGTACCTCGTGATGGGCGCGCTCAGTTCGGCGATGCTGCTCTTCGGCATCGTGCTGCTCTACGGCGCGGTCGGCAACCCGGCGCTCGCGCCGTCCGGCCTCGCGGCCGGGGCAATGGACTTCGCCTCCGTGCGGCAATTCCTCGTGGCGCATCCCGACAACTTCCTCGCCCAAGTCGGCATCGTCCTCGTGCTTTCCGGCGTGGCCTTCAAGATCGGGGCAGTCCCGTTCCAGATCTGGGTGCCCGATGTCTATCAGGGGGCGCCGACGCCGGTGACGGCCTTCCTTGCGGTGGGCTCCAAAGCGGCTGGTTTCGGCGCGCTGATCGTGCTCGCCGGCGTGTTCGCTCCATACAAGGCGCTGGTCATCCCGGTGCTGTCCGTGATGGCGGGCGCGACGATCCTCTTCGGCAATCTCGCGGCCCTCACCCAGTACAATGTGAAGCGGCTGATCGCGCTCTCCGGCGTGTCGCATGCCGGCTACCTCCTCATCGGCGTGATTGCCGCGTACTACGATCCGGCGGCGCTGAGCGGGGTCTACTTCTACCTCATCGCCTACCTCGTGGCCTCGTTCGCCGTGTTCGGCGTCATGACGCATGTCAGCGGGGAAAACGAGGCGGATCAGGAGCTGGAGCACTACGCCGACCTCGCGCGGACGCATCCGTTCCTCGCGCTCGTGCTGGTGATCGGGCTCGGTTCGCTGGCCGGCATCCCGCCGCTGGCGGGCTTCATCGGCAAGCTGATGATCTTCCTCGCCGCGTTTTCGGCCGGGCTCTACTGGCTGCTCGGCATCGCCGTGCTGGGCGTCGTGATTTCGATCTACTACTACTTCGGCTGGATCAAGGCGGCGTGCTTCTCCGCCTGGCGCCTGTCCCCCCCGGCGGGCGAGGCGACTCCCGGCCTGCCCCGGACCCCCGTGGCGTGGCCGGCCCGGATCACGCTCGGCACCCTCGCCGTGGCCTCCGTGGTCCTCGGCTTCTGGCAGGGCCCGCTGATCGGCTGGCTGCTCGCGCGTTGAGGCGGGTCAATCGGAGGACGCCGCCACCCCTCACCGCCGCGCCTCCGATCCCTTTACCCCACCGCTCCGCCCCGCCATGCGCATCACCGGCCTCGCCCTCGTTCCCCCGCCCAGCGCGGCCGACCTGCCTCAGGTCACCCCGGAATTGTTGGCGTCGGTCCTCGCCCGGTATTCGCGCAGCAACGACGGACTCGAGGCCATCCTCGCGAAGGTCGATCTTCGCGATCCGGATGCCTCGATCGATCGCATCCTGAAGTTCGTCGACTACGGGCATGCGTCCATCGGCGGTCTCACCGGCGGGCTGGCGGTGGCGCTCGACGGCGTGTCGATGTGGCTCGCGTACAAGCTCTTTGAGATCGCGCAGATGGCCGACGGACAGGAGTCGTCGACGCGCTACATCACGATGGACGCGTCTCAGGTGCCCTCAGCGGAGGAGCTCGGCGTGCCGGAGGACCTCGCGGATCGCTGGCGGAGCGTGATCGCGCGCAGCTTCGCCGCCTACCACGCCGAGTACGCCCGGCTCGACGCGCTGGCGACCGCCGAGCCGGAGCGCGTGCGGCTCCCCGCCGACGCGAAGCCGGCCGTCGTCACGCGGCTGCGCAAGAACTATGCCCTCGACCGCGCGCGCTACTTCATCCCGCTCGCGACCCGGACCAACGTCGGTCTGGTCCAGACCTCGCGCATGTGGGCGCAGACGGTGAAGCATCTCGACTCGTTGCCACAGCCGGAGGCCCGCGCCGCCGCGACGTTGATCCGCGACGAACTTCTGAAGCAGTCCCCCCGCCTGATGCGCCACAGTCGGGCGGAGGCGTCGTTCGAAGAGCAGGCGCGTCAGGAGCTCGCCCTTTCGTGCCGGATGGGTCTGGCACGCCTCTCGACGGAGGGCCTCGCGGATGAGGTCTGGGTGCAGGTCGACCGGGCCGCGCCGCCTTTCCTCGCCGAGGAGCAGGGCGTGCCCGAGGCGCTGCGTCACCGCAGCAACCGCTACGGTTATCAGGGTCTGGCGACGCGGCGGATGCGGGTGACCTTTGCGTGGAACAACCTCGCGCTCGCGGAACTGCGCGACCTCAACCGCCACCGCACCGGCCATCGCTTCACGCCGCTGATCCAGGCCGGTTTCTACCTCCCGCCGGAGATCGCCCGCAGCGCGCATGCGGAGCTGCTGGCGGAGCAGGCGGCCTTGACGGCCGAGTTGCTACGGCGTGGCTCGCCCGCCTACGCGTATTCGCTGCTGCTCGGGGCGCAGACGCCTTTCGAGCACAGCACTCACGCGGACAAGTTCATCTACGAGGCGGAACTGCGGACCGGCATGGGCGCACACTTCCGCTACGCGGAGCACCTCAGCGCTGCGCTTCGGGAATTCCTCGCGCAGGTGCCCGAGGCCCGCGACTGGGTCGTCGAGGGTACCGCCGAGCCCGAGTAGGCGGCGTCCGCGGACGACTGCCACCTCGCCCACGAGTCGGGGCTTCCCCCGCGCGGGACGGCGGCGGGTGCGGCGCTGGCGTCGAATCAGGGTTGCGCAGCGCCTGGCAGGCCGATGCGTCGGTCCACGCGCGTGAGCGACCTCAGGTGTCGTCGCGCTTGACCCGCTCGGACACCGGCGCCGGCTGGGTGCGCTTCGGCGGCGGCGTGACCTTGGGTTCGCGCAGTCGCACCACGGCGGAGGTGCGGCAGTTGACCGCTAGTCCCTGATGGAAGACGGGCGTGAACTCGGCCCGGGCGATCGCGACGAGGGCGGCGACGCGCAGGGCGTCGGGACCCTCGGGCGGGATGGACGGGTTGATGACCTGGCCCTCGCGGGTGACGATGAAGTTGATCTTGTACTCCGCTGACTTGCCGGAGCCGATCAACTCCTTCGGGTACACCGGAACCACGGGCTTGTTCGGCGTGGGTCGCACCCGCAGGAGAGAGGATTCGATGATGGGTTGGTCGAACTCCTTGAACACCTCTCGCCCGACGCTTGCGTTGACCTGTTCCTCGATCGGCACGGTGAAGACGAAGGGCACGTCGATGGACGACGCGGACGGGACGCCGTCGCGCGTGGCGGGCGTGAACGTCCACTGCTGCACCGCGGCCAGCGCGGCCTCGCCGAAGGCGGGATCGTCGGCGGATTTCACCTCCGCGGCAACCACGACGCCGGTCTTGGAAACGGTGACCTGGAGCACGGCCTGGCCTGCGCGCAGGGACTTGCGGAGAGCCGCCGGGTACTCGGCCGCGGGCGTGGCCAGTGGGCGGGGCTGGATGACCTGGGCGAGGGCGGCGCTGCCGAACAGCGTGAGCGTGGCCAGCACGGCCAACGCCGGGCGCCGAAGCGAAGGGAGGGGGAAGCGGGACGTGAGGCGGAGGAGCATGGAGGAACGCGGGAAGGGCAACGGGCGTGACACCGAAAGGAAACATCGACTCAGGGACCGATCGGATTGAGGCCGCGTGGGCAGGAAAGTGCTTTTCGGGTAGCGTCCCACGCGAGGGAGGGACTACTTTGACCGAGCATGTCGTGGCTGCATCGACTGGAACGCTGGCTAGGTCCTGTTGCTCTCCCGCACCTCACCCTATATTTGGTTGTGGCGCAGGCGTTTGTGTATTTGACAGCCCTTCTGGGTCTGTTGGATCCCTCTCGAGTGATGCTGGTCCCGGCGGCCGTGATGGCGGGGGAGTGGTGGCGCCTGTTGACCTTTGTGGCGGATCCGCCGGCGGCGCACTGGCTGTTCCTGGCCTTCGCGCTCTACTTCTTGTACCTGAGCGGTTCGGCGCTGGAGGAGCAATGGGGCACGGTGCGCTACAACCTGTTTCTCCTCGTGGGCTACCTCCTGGTGGTGGGGACGGCGTTCGTGACCCCGTATGCCCCAGCGAGCAATCTCTTCATCGGCGGATCGATCTTCCTGGCCTTCGCGCAGCTCAATCCGACGTTCACGATGTACGTGTTCCTCGTGCTGCCGATTCAGATCCGCTGGCTCGCGCTGATCGCGTGGCTGGGGTATGGCTGGATTTTCGCGACGGGTGATCTGGCGACGCGGCTGTCGATCGCGGCAGCGCTCGCGAACTACTTCCTCTTCATGGGTCACGACCTGTGGCTCTCCCTGCGGCAGGGCGTGCGCCGCGCCCGCGCGGGTGCGGAACGGCGCGAGGGACCGCAGGTCCGGCATCGGTGCTACGTCTGCGGCAAGACGGATCTCAGCCACCCGCAGCTCGATTTCCGCTACTGCTCCAAGTGCGCCGGCGACCAGTGCTACTGCCCGGAGCACATCCGTAACCACGAACACGTGCTGACCGATGGCGACGCGAAAAAGTCCTAAGCCTCGATCTGCCCGGCCCGCGGGGTCCGCGTCGGCGTCCCCGACCTCCGCTCTCCGGCCGCGCGCAAGGGCCAAGGCAAGGTCCACGGCGCTCCCGCCCGACGCGCCGGCGGCACGACCGGCGGCGATGGCGCACGCATCCCCGCGAGCGAAGGCTCCCGCTGCCCCGGCGTCCACCGGCCTCGCGCCAACGACGCAACTGGCGACTTTACGGGCGTGGCTCGCGTTCGCCGAGCGGGCCTACGCGGATGCGGGTCTGGCTCTCGGGCAGGTGGCGGCGACGGCGCACGATGAGGCGCTCTTCCTCCTGCTGCGGTTGCTCGACTGGCCGCTCGACAGCGATGAATCGGTGCTCGATCGCCGGCTGGACCCGGCGCAGCGCATTCGGCTGAGGCAGGGCCTGGAGCGGCGCGTGCGCGACCGTGTGCCCGCGGCCTACATCGTCGGCGAGGCATGGCTCGGCGGGCTGCGTTTCCAGATCGATGAGCGCGTCATCATCCCGCGCAGCTACTTCGTCGAACACCTGCAATCGGGCCAACTCGATCTCCTCATCGGCGCGGCCTCCGCCGTGCGGCGCGTGGTCGACGTCTGCACCGGCTCTGGTTGTCTCGCGATCCTCCTGGCGAAGCATTTCCCGCGGACGCAGGTGGACGCCATCGACCTCTCGCCCGACGCACTCGCCGTCGCCGCCGTCAACGTGCGCGCGCACGGACTCACCCGGCGGGTACGCCTGCATCAAAGCGACGTCTTCGCCTCCGTCCCGGCTCCCGCCGGTGGCTACGACCTGATCCTCAGCAATCCGCCCTACGAGCCGAGCGCGGTCTGCGATCGGCTCCCCGAGGAGTTCCGGCGCGAACCCCGGCTCGCGCTGGACGGGGGCCGTGACGGGCTCGACATCATTCGCCGTCTCCTGCGTGAGGCCACGCCCCGGCTCGCTCCCCGCGGCATCGTCGCGATCGAGGTCGGCGGGCTGCAGGCCGCAATGGAGCAGGAGTTCGGCCACCTGGACCTGCTCTGGCTGCCGTCAGAGGACGGCAGCGACTGCGTGTGCGTGGTGCGGGCGGACCGACTTCGCGCGGCTGCGGCCGCGCCCGCGACCGCGCCGCGCACGATCCGCGCACGAGGCCGGCG